>JBOGWS010000041.1:0-44819 GCA_050693895.1 Actinomycetota bacterium
CTGTCCAAAGCCGGCACGGTGTCGGTTCCCCTCGAGAAGCAGATGTGGGGCGATGAGTTCGGCATGTGTGTAGACCAGTTCGGCATCGGCTGGATGGTCGACATAGGCCAGCCGCAGGCCTGAGGACTCCCTTTTCGCAATCCGAGCGCTTTATTTAGCGATGAGGCGGTAGTGGAACACCGAACCTGTGGGAATCGTGATGTTGCCCCCCTGACCCTGGTGGCACACCATCAGGACGGGAACGGCGCCTCCTTGTGATGTTTGCTGACCATTGTGGGCATGACGGCAGCGGCGTTGGGCAGGACCGCATCGCCATTGGCGTCGGTGATCGTGCCGATAACCATGCTTCCCAGAATCGACTCACCAAAGTTGCCCGTTAGTTGGCCCCGGCACTCGCCGGGCGCCAGGGTGATGTCCGTGAGAACGTCCTGAGTGAGGTTGTTTTGGGACTCGCCGCCTAGGTCGCGCAGCCTCAGCCCGAAGTTCTTCGTCTTCTTGGTCCCGACCGCTGCATCGTGGAGCTTGCGTGTCGTGACGGCTTGGTCCTTGAGCGCTCGCGTCCCGACGCTGTTACGAGGGAGTGAAGCCGCGTAGGCTACTCCGCTGATGACGAGCAGGAGCGCCAGTGTTGCGGCCACATTCGCGTAGGTCAGGTGCTTTCGGACCATTATGGAATCCTCTCGACTCGGCTGACGAGTGAGAGCAGCGTGTCAGAAGCGATTCAAGCAGTCCATGGGGTTCGGTCTGATTTCGACAACGAGCCTCTACCGACAAAGCCGCCAGGGCCGTGGTCACTCGTCATTGCCGGTAGAAGTAGTGGTACCTGACCCTCGCGCGAACGACCCGGCACTGACTCCATCCGTTGCTGCCATTGCTGATGAAGCGGGTAATTAGCGTATTGCCTCGCCGCGCAGCGGCGCTGGCGGCGTGGCACCGGACGATTCCATGGCGGTAACTAAAGCCGGCACCATCTACCACCGGTCCTCGCACGATGTGTCGCAAGGATCCGGGAGACATCTGGAAGGCGTAGTCAACCCACGCCACTCCGAAAAGGCAAGTCAGTAATGCCTCTCCGTCAGAGCGAAGGAAGTTGCAGTTACCTCGTTTCCCCCGAGAGCGGTAGTCGGTGCCCCTCTTGCTCTTGGAGAAGTTCTTTCGCAGCACGCGAGTGTGAGCCTTGACCCTGCGGCTCACTTTCTTGGTTTCTCCCAAGGCGCTCGCGATGACCTGGAGCTTGTAGTAGCCGGGCTTTACCTTCCGCCCCGCGCCATTCCTTCCGTTCCACTTCCACTGATGGGAGCTTCCGGATTGGTTGCCGAGGTCTACGCGCTTTATGGTTCGGCCGGCCCTCATGACCTTGATCCGATTATGGGAGCGCTTGTTCGTCCGAAAGCGAATCGTGGTGGTGTCACGGAACCCGTCGCGGACCAAGGGAAAGAAGGTCGCAGGGCCAACTCTGACATCACTCAACCGAAGGCGGGGAACTACTTGGAACGCGACATGGTCAAGCTGACCATTTGAGGGATCTGACACCCGGGCGTCGTATTTCCCCACGCGCTGTAATGAGAGCGGACACTGCGTGGTGGTCCCCTCCAGATCCGCTCCCGGGTAGTGACACCCGAGCGTCTTTAAGGGGAATCCGTTCCTCTCGATTTTGACTTGGTAGATGCCGTCAGGATGAGCGATCGAGGACCATTTGACTGAGATATTGCGGGAGAAGGGCGCGAAGAACGTCTTTCCGTTATCCGGTGACACGATTGTTGCATCATCGATTCGTACACTGAAGGTGGCCTTAGCCATCTCGGTCCCACTCGGGTTCACAACTAGAGCTTCGTAGCTACCCGGTTCCGTGATGGGCAAGAGTTCCTGCGAGAAGGTGTGATTCGTGCCGTCGTAGACGTGCTGCTCGTTCAAGACAATGTTGTCCGCGCCGGAGACGGTCAAGGTATAGGTGTCCGGTGTTGCGCCGGTGAAGTCAACTGTAAGGGGACCCTCGTAGGGTGCCGCGTACTCCTCGTCCTGAACGGGGCTTTGGATCATCACCCCGGCGGCGCTGGCAACACCCGGCACTGTGCCGGCCGCCACAAGCACAACCGCGAAGCCTACGAGCATCAATTCCCTCAAGCGCTTCGCGGCCCGATTATCCCGCGAGTACGACACCTGATCATTCATTGGATCCCCCCACCGCAGCCGGAACTTGGTGTCCCTATCGTCACAAGTGGAGGCTTTGTGCTCTATACGTAAAGGTGGCAAGAGTCAGCAAGGCCTGTACAGCACGATTCAACGACGGTGGAAAATGCCAAAAGAGAAAGCTCCTGTCACCAGGGGCTTTGTGGTTGCAGGGGTAGGATTTGAACCTACGACCTCCGGGTTATGAGCCCGGCGAGCTACCAGACTGCTCCACCCTGCCCCTCGAAGATAACAGACGGCGCGGGCAAGCGACCACGGGGAAGATCGTGCGAATTGTTCCGGTATGCGGAACGGAACGCACGATGTCCTCTCGCTGATCGCCGGGACGCCCCGAGCTAGTCCCCGCCGCCTCCGGAACCGCCTCCGGCCCCCTGGCCCCCGGACAACTGCTCGGCCTGCTCCAGCAACGCCCCGAGCTCCTCGATCAGGCGCCCGTAAGCCTCGAAGTCGCCGTCGCTGAGCGCCTGCTGCGCCTCGGCGTAAACCCGGCCCGCCTCGTCGACGATGCCCTGGAGATCTTCGGACGGCGGTTCCGGATCGGTCGGCTGCTGTCCGTCCTCCGGCTCCTCGGGCGGAGGGATCTCCTGGGGCGCATCGATTTCGAACAGCTCGCCCAGAGCCTCGTCGAAGCTGTCGCCCTGCACCACCTGCTCCCCGTAGACAAGGATCACGCTCTGCAGTTCCGGGATGCCGCCGCCTCCCGTCGTGGTTCCCGTGTCGGTGGCCGACGCCGCCGCTTCAATGAAGAGAGGCTGCACGTAGAGGATCGAGTCGTTGATGGGCAGGTTCACGAGCGACCCGAAGATGATTTCCGACCCGCGATCGCTGAGGAGTGTGATCTGCTGCGATATCTCCTCGTTCTGGTTGATCAGGTTGTTGATCTGAGCCGGTCCCTCGATCGTGCTGTTGCTTGGGAAATCCAGCGTCAGCAGCTCTCCGTAGTTCTCGGGATCCGAGCGAGCCACCAGGATGGCGTTCATGTTGTTGCGTCCCCTCGGCGTAAACGGACGAGTCAAGACGAACTCCTCATCACTTTCGCCGGGCAGCGAAATGAGCAGGTAGGTCGGCACGACCGGAGTCTCCGATGTGCTCGAGGTCCTGGCAATCGCCCACTCGTCGTTACCCGAGTAGAACGTGAGTGGGTCGCTGACGTGATAACGAAGATAGATCTCGGACTGCGCCAGCAAGAGGTCTTCGGGATAACGGAAGTGCTCGCGAATCTCCTCCGAGGGCTCCTCGGTGGTGAAGAGGTCGGGGAAGGTCTTGCGCCAGGCTTCGATCATCGGATCTTCCTCGTCCACGATGTGGAAGTCCATGGTTCCGTCGTATGCGTCCACGACGATCTTCACCGAGTTGCGAAGGTAGTTGATCTGACCGTCGAGAGAGCCGGGCTCGGCACTTTGAACTATTTCCGAGAGCTCCGAGCGTTGTGAGTACGGATAGAAGTTGCTCGTCGTATAGCCATCGAGGATCCACTTCAATCCACCGTCAGCCGCCACGATGTAGGGGTCGTCGTCCAGCGCGAGGAACGGTGCAGCGCGGCGTACGCGATCGCGTACGTTCTTGTAGAGCATGATTCGGCTGTCGTCGCGAATCTCGTCGGACAGAATGATATTGAAGTCCCGTTCCCGCACCGCGAAAGCTAGCTTGCGGAAGAAACCACCCATCTCGATTCCGCCCTCACCCTCGTAACTGCTTCGCACCGTGGCCTCTTCGCCTTCGCCCTGGTAATCGATCTCGTCCTGGTCCGTCTTGACGATGGAGTACTCCGAGTCCTCGTAGTTCTCGCCGTAGTAGATGCCGGGTTGGTCGAGGTCGAATGAAGGAGCGTCGCGCGAGACGGTGCCCGGAAGATCACTTACAAGAAGAGATGGCTGTCCCGCCGTGGTCGATTCGTTCGCCAAGCTCGCCGCCAACCCGTATCCGTGCGTGTAAATGAGGTGTTGGTTCTGCCAGGACGCACCTTCCGTGAGGTCTTCAACCGACAGCTCTCGCCCCGACAACAGAATCTGACGAGTTTCGCCGTCGACTTCGTAGCGATCGATGTCGACATCGGGAAACGTGTAGAAGGGTGTGATCGCCTGTAACTGGTTGTAGACACGCTGCAATACGTCCGGGTCCCACACTCTCACATTGCTGAGCAGCCTCTCGTTGTCTTCGATGGCTTGAGCGTCGAGATCGTCGGTGCCGGCAAAGGGACGCGATTCGACGTCCAGCCCGTACCCCGTGCGCGTCGCCTCTATGTTGCGTTCGATGTATGGCCGCTCGCGACTGGCCTCTTGTGGCTCAACCGAGAAACGCTGGACGAACGCGGGCCAGATCGCTCCGGCCAGGACGGCCGTGAGCACCCAGATGCCGACCGCGGCCAGAGGAAGCGAGATACGCCTGAAGCGAGTGTTCGCGATAAAGAGGATCGCCGAGATAATCGAGATGATCGCAAGCAACCTCAGAGCCGGCAGTTGCGCGTTCACGTCCGTATAGCTGGCCCCCGTGACGACTCCCCGGTCGGAGAAGTTAAGCCCGAACGTTCCGAGGTAGTACTGCACGGCCTTTACGAGCGCGAGAAGTCCAAGGAGCACCGAGACGTGGGCCATCACGCCCGACGAGATCCCCGACAGGCCCGCCTCCGGCTGAATCGAACCGTGGAAATAGTGCGCGATGACCGACACGACGAGAGCGGCGACGATCGCGAACCAGGCCCAGTCCAAGATCAGATTGAAGAACGGCAGCTCGAAGACGTAGAAGCCGATGTCGCGGCCGAATTGCGGGTCCTCCTCGCCGAAGGGCACGCGGTTCAAGTACAGGGCGAACGTCTGCCAGCTCGAGCTCGCCCCCAGACCTGCGAGCAGGCCGATGGCGATGCCGGCCGCCAGCCTCAGCCACTTGACGTAGGGGTTGAGAAGCATGCGGTAGCGATCCAGAGGGTCGCGACGCTCCGCGTCCTCGATCCGAAAGAAGTTGTAGGCCGAAGCCATGCGCCCCGCGATGAGGAGATTGACGTAGACCACGATGCCGACGAAGAGACCCACCACGGCCCCCGTGGCAAGTTGAGCGGAGATGGACGTCCAAAGCACCGAGGCGATACCGACCTCGCGGAACCACAACACGTCCGTGTAAAAGCCCGTGGATGCGAACAAAAGGAGCGCCAGAACGACGATGCCCGCCAAGATAAGAGGAAGGCGGCCCGACGACGGTCTTCTCAGTGGAGTAGCCATGAACGGCAGAGTAGCCGGACTAGGACGTTACCGCTGCGCGTCGAGAACGCGGCGGATACCCTCGACCAATTCGTCGGGATCGAACGGCTTGCCGATGAAGTGAGCTCCGGGCCATTCCGCGTCTGCACCACCCTCATTCTCGAATGCCGGATCCATCCCCGTCAGCACGAACACCGGAGTCTCCGCGGTGGCCTTGAGTGCGCGCAGCGCAGTGAGCACCTGCTTCCCGGTCATCTTCGGCATCATCCCGTCGAGGAGGATCGCGTCGGGCGACCGCTCGAGGGCGAGGTTCAGGGCCTGTTCTCCGTCCTCGGCGGAAAGGACCTCGAAGCCCTCATCGGCCAGCACGAACTCGAGAGTCATTCGCACACCCGCGTCGTCCTCGGCGATCAGCACCAGCGGCTTGTCGGTCATGGCTTGAGGAGACCGTCCTCGCCGACCACGTCGTCGAGGGGGTCCTCCAAACAGGCGATGGGATTCTGCACGCTGCAGCCTTCCTCGTCCGGGGGCGGCGAGGGAGGAGGATCCGGATCGTCGCCTCCGCCACCTCCGGGCGGGGTCTCGCCCCCTCCACCTCCACCGGGTTGGCCCTCGCTCGTCGGCGGGGCGGTGGAGCCGTCCGGGGTTCCGGCCCCCGATGAAGCTTCTGCGGCGAGAGAAGATTCCGATCCGAACCCGGGCTCATCGGAAGCGTCCGCCGCCAGTATGCCCGTGTCGAGGATCGTGCGGCTCAGCTGGGCGACGAGCCTGTTCTCCTTGGCGCTCATGATGTGGGCGATCAGGCCCCACCTGCCACCTTGGTCGCGGTAGCCGAACGACTCCTCGAAGGCCGCCGCCAGAGGAGCGTCCGTGGTGCGAGCGATCGTGAACCCGATGAGGAGATCGGGCACCCGCTCCCGCTTGAGATAGCCCCCGATGAAATCGACGCGTCCCCCCGCGAGACCCGAGAAATAATCGAGTCCGGGGCGAACGTCGCCGAGCTGAGTGGCAAGCCCATTTCCGAGCTTCGTGATGCGCTCGTCAAGCAACAACACGGCTTCGAGATGAAGTTGGTCCCATGCGTCACTCTCGTCGATGGCCAGCGGACGAGCCTGGAGCGCCCGGTCGTTGCCCGCAACCTCGGCCTCGAAGAAGCGGTCGACGCGCTGGGCGGTCTCTCCGGGTGTTGCAATCGAGGCCGAGCCCTCGTACACACCGACCCGGGACGATCCGGTTCCCAAATCGACCCTGAAGCGGCCCTCGTTGGAGTGCGTCGAAACTCCGCCAAACTCAATGCTGAGGTCGTCTCCGTCTTCGGCCGAGCCGAGAAGGGACCCACCGACCCCGTTGACAGAGGTCGCGCCGACCACATCAACGCCCGAGGAAGGCGCAAGCTCGATCCTTCTCTGCCCCTCGAGCCGAAGCTCGGCTCGGCCCCCGGGCCCGGTTCTGACGAGGTCGCCCACCTCGATACCCGATTCGCTCGCAACCTCGATGGATCGACCGTCGCGCAACACCGTGACGCTCCCCCGGAGGCGCTGAAGCGTCATCTCACTAAGCCCCTCGTCGCGGCCGACGAAAGCGTAGGCCGTTACGGCGATAAGCAGGAGAGACAGGGCGAGTGCAGTTTTTCTCATGAAGCAATCATCCGCCGTTTAGACCGTCGTCTAGGAGAGCGCTGAACTGCGCTCGCAGGGCCTATCTTCCTCCTCATGGGGCAGAAGCACAAATTCACGAATCGACCGATGGGATCCTCATGATTAGACGCGTCCCCGCCGTATGGGAGCCGTCGACCTCGACGGTTCCATCGTGGGCTTCCACGATGCGACGCACGAAGGCAAGACCGAGCCCCAGTCCGCCGTAGGTGCGCGTCGTCGAGGCATCGATTTGGTGGAAGTCGCTGAAGACGTGGGCAACATCGTCGGGATCGATACCGATGCCCTGATCGGTGATCGAAACCTCGATCCTGTTGGGCCGGGCGGCACCATTGGCCTGCTGGTTTCGGGCAACGAGACGTATCTCTCCGCCATCCGGGGAGAACTTGACCGCGTTGTCGATCACTTCCTCGATCGAGCGACGCAGCAGTCGCTCGTCCCCCACGACCTTTTGGAGTCCCGGCTCGATCTCCGCAACGACGTCGTGCCGCGACGCCCGCTCGGACCAGTCGGCGCTCAACCTCTCGAGCAGAGTTTCCATGTCGACCAGGCGGGCCTTCGGAGCAAGGCGACCGGCCTCTAGCGCAGTGAAGTCGACCAGAAGCCCCACGATTCGCTCGAGACGAACGGTGGACTCGAGGATGCCGGAGGCGAAGATGCGCTGCTTTTCGAGAGCTACGTCCTTGTGGGCCAGCATTTCGGCATACCCCTTGATCGGCGTCAGAGGCGTCCGCAACTCGTGCGAGATGTTCGAAAGAAACTCTGACTTCATTCTTTCGACCTCGCGTTCCTGGGTCATGTCGCGAAGCACGGCGACGCCACCCGCAACCCTTCCGTTCTCGTCTCGAAGCACCGCGCTGGTCACGGCGACCGGGATGGGCGAACGCTGGCTTCTCTCGAGAAACACGCTTCCAACGGATCCCTCACCGAGGTCGTAGATGGGAAGGTGCACGGCTTCCCCCTGCGCGTCGATGACTTGCATCACCTCCGCGATGGGACGACCTATCACGTCCGCCACATCGCGCCCTGCCATCACCTCAGCCTCGGCGTTGAAGGCGACGACATTTGCGTCCGCATCGACGGCAACCAGGGCGTCCGCCATCGACTGAATGATCTTCTCTATCCGCTCCCGAAGGTCGTGCTCTTCGTGCGCGGCCGTTCGAAGGTCGCCGGTCATTCGCCTGATGGCCGAGGTCATCTGATTGAAGGTATCGCCCAGCCGGCCGACCTCATCGTCCCCAGACACCGGCGCGGTCGCATCGAGATCTCCCTCACGCACGGCCGCGGCGGTGAGCGTGAGCTGGCGAATCGGCTGGGTGAGCCTGCGACCCGACAACCATGCGAGAACGAGCACGATGATCGTTACTCCGAGCGCGGCCAAGAAAAGCACTCGAATAACGTCTTCGCGCGTGTCCGCAACGATTGATGAAGGGGCCGACAGCGAGATGGTTGCGGCCGTTGGGTTGCCGAGGGCGTTTGGCAGACGAGCGACGGAGCCGAAGTAGCTGTCGCCACTAACCGACTGTTGCAACGACTCCCGGTCGCCGAGCACCAGCTCCCGTTTGACATCCTCGGGAACGAGCGCGTCGGCGGGTACCCGGAACTGAAACGTCGACGCCAGTGCACGTTCACCGACGATCAACGTGGCGTAACTCGGCGCGAACGAGTCGGCGATGGCTTCGACCGTCAACTGATCGATCCATCTTGCCGTGATCAAGTAGCCCGCCCTCCCGTCGCCGCCCGGTGATTCGATCTCGACGCCCGCCAGCTCGGCCACGATGTCCGCCTCCGGAATAACGTCGATACTCGACGAACCCGTTCGCCCCTGGCGCAGCTCGGTCACTACGGGAGAGCCCAACAGCGTCAACACATCCACCTCGTCCAATCGCCTCGTCTCCACTTGCCCCTGAGTATTGAGGAGACGAGGTCCTTCGCGCGAGAACGCGAGCTGCATCCCCCTCGGATCGAGGACGGCGACGAAATCAACCTCGAAGAACTCGAGCCTCGTTCGCACCCCTTCGACCAGCGCGGCCACGTTCTGTCCGTTGGCGACGCTCCGTCGGATCTCGGGCAGAGAGGCGATCTGGCCGGTCTCCTCCAGCAGGTCACGGCGATCAGACTCTATGTTCTGGACCGCCGAGTCGACCTGTGTCTCCACTGTCCGGAGTTGCTCTTCACCCACGTTGTTGGAGATGACGCCCGTGAGCGCGGTCGACAGCACGAGAACCACGACGACCAACAGAGCGGCGAACGATACGACGAAGCGTGTTCGAATCGAGTTTCGAGCGCTCTTCCCCAGCCACACCCCAAGGGATACATACCCCAGGAGCTTGGCGCCATGAGCGACGTACGCGTAGGTACCAACCGTGCCCGACGAGATGTCCGCGCGCGCCGCGACGGATGTTAGAACCTCGGCGATCGCGAGCAGCACCGCGCCCGCGGCAACGGCCTCGAGATTGTTTCCCGGCGTCCTGCGAGCCCGCTTCCACGCGGAGAAGCCGGCGAGCAGAGCGGTCGCGGCGGGCAAGAAGAGCAACGGCTCGCGGATCTGGAACGAGCCCGCCGCCGACAAGCTCGCACCCTGTTTCGACGGAACGGACAGCCCGCCGGCAGCGAGGAGAAATCCCACCGCTCTCGTAACGGCCAGGACCTCGTCGCCGTCGTAGAGAGCGAACTCGAAGCTTGCTCCGTGGACGACGTTCGCGCCCGCAAGCACGGTGAAGCCCGCGGCCGTCATGGATCGCCCGATCTGCCCGATGTCCAACGTGTCGGGGCGCGCCAGTATGAGTACGGCGCTTCCCGCGAAAACCAGGAAGCCCAAGAACTCGACCGTGAAGTGGAGAGGAACCGCCAGAAAGCTCTCGAACATTGGCACCAAGTCTCCCACCTGAAGCCGCCGATCGGAGTTTTGAACCTACGGACGGACTGCTAGTCGCGACCCTCGAGATAGTCGAGAGCGTCGCTGAAATTGGTTATCTCGACAACCCGAATGTCGTCGGCGATGGCCCGCGCCTGATCGATGTTCCCCGACGGAGCCAGGAACACCTCTGCGCCCCGGGCCTGGGCTCCCGCGACCTTCTGCTCGATGCCGCCGATTGCACCCACTTCGCCGCCGCACCCGATGGTGCCCGTTCCCGCGATCTCACGGCCCGCCGTGAGGTCATCGGGCGTCAACTGGTCGAAGAGCGCAAGCGTGAACATGAGCCCGGCCGAGGGTCCTCCGATGTTCTCGGTGTCGAACTCGACTTCAACGCCGGGGTCGTACTCGAAGCCCTTGTTAGTCATGTAAACGCCAACGTAGGCCTTGCCGGGTTCCTGGGGGTTGGGAGCCGTGTTCAGGGTGAAACTTTCACGCTCGCCTTCGCGCAACACGATCAGCTCGACTTGATCTCCGGGGTCAACATCGCCGATCCCTTCCGACGCGTCGCATGTCGTCTCAACCGGCTCTCCGTTGACCTCGACGATCACGTCTTCCTTCCGCAACGCGCTCCCGGCAGGAGCCCCCTGGTCCACGCGCACGATCTCTGCCCCGTCGCCCTCCGGGGAGGGATAGCCGAGCGCGCTCAACGCCACGACTCGAGCCTGTTCCTTTGAGGCCTCCATCTCTTCGAGTTGTATCTCTTCCTGCTGCTCGAACGACATGCCGCCGGTGACCTCGTCGCGCGACACGATTCTCTTGGCGGGGTCGATCGCGGCCCTGAACCAGTCGGCCGCGGTCACCTGCGTGTCCACTCTCACCGTGGTGAGGAAAAGGCTCCCTTCCGACGAGTAGGTCCGCTCGCCCGACACCTCGACGAGATCCTCGACGTCGCGTGCCGGGCCGGGCTCGAGCGCATAGAAGATCGGGATGGGAACTCTGGTCGCGGCGAGGAACAGGAGGACGAGCAAGAGGACCGTGATGAGAGGGCGCCAGTTCCGGCGCGCGTCCCTAGGGGGCGGCCCCTGTGGTGGTTGATTCTGGATCTCCGTCTGGCTCTGCATGGACCTCAAATGCTAGATGTCGCGAGATTTAACCGAGGTAAAGCCCGCCCGACCCTCGCCCAGTCCTAAGCGTGGAGGAGAACGGACTTTGCGCTCTCGAAGGCCTCGAGACACTTACCCGCTCCGAGTACGACCGACTCGAGCGGCTGGTCCGTGATGTGGACCGGGACCTCGGCCGCCTGACTCAACAACATGTCGAGTCCCTGAAGCATCCCGCCTCCGCCGGTAAGGGTGATGCCGTTCATCAGCACGTCCTGGACCAGGTCGGGAGGACTCTGGCTGATGCAGTCGATGGTTGCATCGACGATGCCGCGAACCTGCTCGTCGATCGCGCTGCGCATCTCCTCGGACGACATGACGATGTTCTTCGGCAGCCCCGTCGCGAGGTCGCGGCCGCGCAGCTCTGCCTTTTTCTCCTCGGCCAACGGGAAGGCGGACGCGATCGCTATCTTTATGCGTTCTGCCGTGCGCTCGCCGATGGCAAGCCGGTACTCCTTGCGGATGTAATTCTGAATCGACCCGTCGAGATCGAAGCCGCCGAGGCGCACCGCCGTGTTGGTGACGATCCCGCCGAGCGATATCAGCGCTACTTCGGTCGTGCCGCCGCCGACGTCGACAACGAGGTTCCCCATCGGTTCGTGGATGGGAAGACCCGCGCCGATGGCCACAGCCATGGGCTCCTCGATGAGATAACACGATCGAGCCCCCGCGGACAACGTTGCCTCTTCGACCGCACGCCGCTCCACCTCCGTCAAGGCAGACGGAACGCAAACCAGAACGCGGGGGCGCGACAAGCGGTTGACTCCGGACCGTTGAAGGATGAGGCGAATGAGCTTCTCGGTGACATCGAAGTCCGAGATCGCTCCCGAGCGCAGTGGCCGAACCGCAACTATGTAACCGGGCGTCCGGCCGATCATCTGCCAGGCCTCGTCGCCCATCGCGAGAACATCGCCTGTTTCCTTGTTGAGCGCGATGACGGTCGGTTCGGCAAAGAGGATGCCCTTGCCACGTTGGTAGACGAGCGTGTTAGCGGTTCCGAGGTCGATTGCTAAATCGCGCGCCACCTGTGCTCATTTCTGTAGTGAAGTTCGTAACAAGAGTCTAGTGCCCAGCTTCGTAGAGCGGGCGGTTTGGATGAATTAGAACTGACGAGCGGCTCTACGAGCCGCTATGCGCCTCTTTGCGGCCGCGCGCCGGGCAGGATCGAGTCTCTCGGGCCTGCGGTGGGCGGCCCGAGGGGTTGCTTTGCGCCGGGACACCTCGATGCGCTGAGGGGCGCGCCGGGTCGGGCGCCGCTCGACGACGGGCGCCGGATTCGCCGGTTCGGAAAGAGCCTGCCAACCGGCGCGAAACCCGTCGACCGTCTGGAGGTGGGACTTTTGGCGGTGCTGAAGCATCCACAATCTGCCGATAGATACAGAGGCCGCGATCACCAGGATGACCAGGTAAATCATGTGCTTCTCCTTACGTCTTGGCTCGCCGGCGTGCGCTCACCCGAACATCAAAGGGGGTGGCCCGCGCTGCACCGACGTTGCGCCGATTGGATTTCTCCCGCGAACGGCGCTCAGAACCCCGAAACCTTACCAGAGTGTTCCCCCACTCCAGCCGGATCTAAGCCTCCGGATCATCCCTCAAAGGCGCGAGATTTCGCGGTTAGCTCGGGGAACCGCGCCGCCATGCGGCTCCCAGCACACCCGCCGCGATGGCGACGCTTGCTGCTGCCGCCCCGCGGCGCAGCGTCGATCTGCGGAGTCGGGAACGGCCGATTCGGACGAAGGGCTCGAGATTCGAGAGGACCTCTTTCAAAGTGTCCGCGTTCGAGCGTTCGCACACGAACCCCACCTCGGCGAGCTTGGCGGGAGAGATCACCCAAGGATGCATCACGTAGTGGAGCATCCCCGCCGGTGCATCGGCGAGGCCTCTCATCCAGAGCCGGTCCATGAGTGAGAACGCGGCCCCCTCGGACAACTCCACCCGACCTCGTCCGATCAGACCCGCCATCTCGTCGTTGGCCAACCATCCACGAGGAGCGAGATTGAAGACTCCGTCGAGATCCCTGAAGACGGCGAAGGCCAGTGCAGCAACGACCTCATCTTCATGTACGAACTGAAACGGCGGAGCGTGGTCCTTCACCGCTAACAGGATGGGAGCCTCCATGAACCGGGACCACGCGTTGTCCACTCCGGATCCGAACACGATGGCCGGCCGAAAGACCGTAAGGCAAACGTCGGGGTTGTCCGAGCGGAACTCCCTGGCGATGTATTCGACCTCCAGCTTGTGTGCGGCGTACGAGAAGTCGAGGTTGGCTCGAAGCGGCGACTCCTCGTTCAGAGGAACGTCGTTGTCGGGGTGCGCTCCATACACGGTGGCCGAGGACGTGTAGATGATCCCGTCAACGCCCGACTCGGCCGCGCAGTTAAAGACGTTCTGACTCCCGTTGACGTTCACGTCTCGCATCGCCGCTTCGTCTTCGATCGGGTCCATCACGAACGCGAGATGCACGACGACATCGACGCCGGTAAGCCGGCCCGCTAGGCGCTCATCGCGCACGTCGAGGGTGTCGAAGACGAACTTGTCCGAGCGGAAATCGGGGACCCTGAGGTCGAAGCCCAGCACCCTTTCGACGCGCTCGTCGGCGCACAGAGTGCGGATCAGCCGGGAACCCACATAACCGGCCGCGCCCGTCACCGCCACGGTTACTGGAGGATTGCTCATCGAAGTCCTTTTCTCGCTTCTGTTGGGAGCGTACTGCGCGACCATGGAGGGTATGTCACAGCAGCCCTTCGGGGACATCCCGCTCTTCAGGGAACTACAGAAGCTCCTGTCGTCCGGCGAGGGCCCCATCAACACCGAGATCGCACGACAGGTCGGCGGGGCGGTCGCGTCCCAGGCGGGGACGGAACCTCCGGTTACCCAGGGGATCTCGCAGTCCTTCGGAGATGCCGTACGCAACGCCGAGGTTCTGCTGTCCGGCTACAGCCGTCTGGCACTCGACGAGCCGATGCGAGTCGAAGTGGTCAACCGTTCCTGGTGGATCAACTCGACGCTCGATGCTTGGAAGTGGCTCCTCGACCGACTCGCCGAGCGATTCACTGGAGAGTTAGGAAAGATGGGCGGCGAACTCGGCGGGATGCCGGGCTCGACCAACGACGATCCCACCGGCGTGGGTGACGCAGGCGCGGGGAATCCAATGGCCGCGGCGATGGGTCAGGTTGGCCCACTGTTGCTCGGCCTGCAGGCGGGACAACTTCTCGGAGGGCTTTCGACCGACACTCTGTCGCGCTACTACTTCCCAATCCCGCGCGACGACGCGGGGCAGCTTTTCTTCGTACTCGGAAACATTGACGTGGTCGCTCGCGACTACGGATTCGACGAACTTGCGTTTCGAAGGTGGCTCGCGACCCACGAGGCGTCGCGTCATCTCGTCATGTCCTCGGTTCCCTGGCTTCAGCGCTACGCGCGCAGCCTGTTCACCGATCTCGTCGACTCGATCGAACTCGATATCGGTGATCTCGAACGTCGAATGATGGACCTTCAGACCAAGGGCATGGAGGCGCTGAGCGAGAACTCGCCCTCCGATGCTCTGCCGGTAATCCAGAGTGAGCAGCACAGCCGCGCGCTCGATCGCGTTCGAGCATTCACTGCTTTGATCGAGGGCTACGGCGCGCATGCGGCCGAAGCCGTCTTGCCTCAGATCGTCGAGGGCGCTGCTCGCATCGACGAGGGTATGGCTCGCCACCGATCGTCTCCCAGCGAGGGCCAGGCCGCGTTGTCGAGCATCCTCGGAATCTCCTTCGACCGGGCTTTGGAGAACAAAGGCGAGACGTTTTGCGCGGCCGTCGTGAGGATGAAAGGGCTGGCCGAGCTCAACAAGGTGTGGGACGCGCCCGACAACCTGCCGTCGCCGGACGAGATAAGGGACCCGTTCCAGTGGATGGAACGCGTCCTCGAGTCCGAAGCCTAGTCACGAGGTTCATACGGGGAAGATCTCGCCCTCCACGTCGCCGTCGGTGATCCATAGCAGGCCCATCGAGGTAAACGGCGCCTTGCGCTTCCATGTCGGGCTGCCGGGGTTGAAGAGCAGCAGACCATCTTCGTCCTCGTTGCAGGGCATGTGCGAGTGGCCGAACACCACGACGCGCGCATCGGGAAAGAGCTTGCGCATGCGGCCGCGACGCCCCGGGGTCAGCCCGGAGTCGTGAAGCATGCCGATGCTTATGCCGCCGAGATCGACCAGCGCCGTCTCGGTTGCACCCCAGTCTCGGATGTCAGACGCGTCACAGTTGCCCATAACGACGGTCACGGGGGCCACTGCCTTCATCTCGTCGAGCACCGCAGGATCGACCACGTCGCCGGCATGCAGGATGTGGTCGACCGACTCGAGGTAGGGCCAGGCCCCCATTGGAACCGTGCGACTCATTCCGCGCGTATGCGTGTCGGCGATTACAGCGATCTTCACGCAGAGAGTTTACGAACCGTCGCCGCAGACGGGGCAATGCGGGTCGCGCCGCACCTTGACCTCCTGGAACGTCGTGGTCGACGCGTCGAAGGTCAGGAGGCGCCCCACGAGGGGTTCGCCGTAGCCGGCTATGAGCTTCAGTGCCTCGTTCGCCTGAAGGCTGCCTACGATGCCCGGGAGCACGCCCAGGACGCCTGCCTCGCTTCAGGTGGGGGCCAGTTCCGGAGGCGGAGCCTCGGGGAACAGGCAGCGGTAGCAGGGACCTTCGTAGGGGATGAACGTAGAGGCCATTCCCTCGAACCGGAAGATCGAGCCGTGGACGACCGGCTTGCGCAACTCGACCGCGGCATCGTTGACCACGTAGCGCGTTTCGAAGTTGTCGCATCCGTCGACGACCACGTCGTACTGGCCGATGAGCTCTTTGGCGTTGGACTCGTCTATGCGGAAGGGATGAACCTCGACCTTGACGTCGTGATTCAGCTTGGTCAACGTCTCGCGCGCCGACTCCGCTTTGCTCATGCCGATTGTGTCGGTCGAGTGAACGATCTGTCGCTGGAGGTTGCTCGCCTCGACGACGTCGGCGTCGACGATGCCGATCGTGCCCACTCCGGCGGCGGCGAGATACAAAAGCGCCGGCGAACCGAGACCTCCGGCCCCGATCGAGAGCACCCGGGACTCGAGCATCTTGATCTGCCCCTGCTCGCCGACCTCGGGGAGTATCAGGTGACGCGAGTAACGGTCGCGCTGCGACGCGTCGAGCACCTTTGGCATGGCGTATTCGAGACCGAGGTCTTTCCAGCGCGTGAAGCCGCCGGACATGGACGAGACGTTCGAGTACCCCAGTTCCTCGAGCGTCTTGGTCGCAAACGCGCTCCTGACGCCGCCGGCGCAGTAGACGACTACCTCGGTGTCTTTGTCGGTCAGCACGTCCTCGACTCGGCTCTCGAGGTGACCCCTGGTGACGTGGCGCGCTCCGGGCACGATGCCGTGCTCGACCTCTTCGTCCTCGCGCACGTCGAGGACGAGGAATTCGTCGCCCCGCCTGAGGCGCTCGTCGACGTCCTCCGGCGTGACTTCCTTGATCTCGGATTTGACCTTCTTCAGCAGGTCACGGAAGTTAGCCATTGCCTCATTCTGGTCTACCGGGCTGGTCTACCGGATACGGCCCGCGCCCGTCGCGACGGCCGCTTTCACACTTTACAACAGTAGAAAAGGGTGTTAATTCCCCGTGGCCGCGCCTCGGACGGCCGCCGTCACCTGGGCGATCGAGGGGTTCACCAGCAACTCGCCCTCGATCTCTATCGTCGGGACGGTCCTGTGGCCACCCGTGGCAGCCTCGATGCGATCGCCGCAGTCTTGATGGGCATCGATGTCGACCTTGCGAAAGGCTATCCCGGCCTCCGTCATCTGGCGCTCCAGGCGCCTGCAGTAGCCGCACCACACGGTCGTGAACATGGTGACCGACTGCGTCATCCGAGCTATCCCTTCGTCTTGTGAGCCCATACACCGAAGCGCACACGGCGCGGCGATAGGTTGTCGCCGTGAGACCATCTCCTTATCTTCCGAATCTACCCCCCTCCCATTCCCAAAACCACGTAGAGGTATCCATAAGCCGCCATACGGGAGCGGAGGTGTGAGAGCGGTCGTCTTCGCGGGTGATGGCCGCGTCCGCGTCGATGACGTAGCCGAGCCGAAGCTCGTCGAGCCGGGCGACGCCCTCGTCCGTGTGGATATCAGCTCGATCTGTGGAAGCGACCTGCACCTCCTGACCGGCAAGACGCCGGGGCTGAGGCCCGGCTCCGTGATCGGACACGAATTCGTGGGCCGGGTGACCGAGGTCGCCGAGGGAGCGAACGTGGACGCGGGAGACAGAGTTGTGGGCTCCTTTCTAATCGCCTGCGGCTCATGCGATCCCTGCGCCGCCGGGCGCTTCAACTTCTGCTCGGATCGCCGCGCCCTGGGAACGGGCGAGCTGACGGGAGACCTAGATGGAGCGCAGGCGGAGTACGTGCGCGTACCGGTCGCCGACGTCAATCTCAGGCGGATAGTCGACTCGCTGAGCGACGAGCGCGCGCTCTTCTGCGGCGACATTCTCGCCACCGGCTTCCACGGGGCAGACCTGACCGAGGCAGGGGATCGTGATATCGCGGTGATTGTGGGAGCCGGGCCCGTGGGCCTGCTCTCTGCACTCGCGGTGGCGCGTCGAGGAGCGCGCACGGTCGTCGTCGACACGAACGCCAAGCGGGCGAACTGGGCCGCGGCCAATCTCGGTCTCGAGGTCGTGGCCGGTGCCGAGCACCCCGAAGAGGCGATCACGAACCTGACGGGTGGCTCAAAGGCAGACGTCGCGATCGATGCGGTCGGAGCGATTCCCGCGCTAAAGACGGCGATGCGCTGCGTACGGGAGGGCGGACGAGTGGTCGTCCTCGGCGTCTACGGCGCCGAGCGCATGGACCTCGCGATGGGGCGCGCCTGGGTGAGCGGGCTCGACCTCCGGTTCGCCGGGATGGCGAACGTTCAGGGTCACTGGGCGGAGGCGTTGGACGCGGTGGGCGCGGGTGAGATCGATCCCACCGCGCTCATAACGCATCGCATGAGCCTGGACGATGCCGAAGAGGGCTACGAGCTCTTCGCCTCGCAGGAGGCCATGAAAGTGGTCCTTACTCCATAGGGCCGGGGTCACGCGTCTCAGCAGGTGCAGAACCTCTGCGTGGTCCACAGTTCGCGTCCCTCTCGGAGCGCCAGCCCGGCGATGACCAGCGCGGCAGCGGGGTCGGCCCACCACCATCCGAGCGCGGCGTTTGCTCCCAATCCGATCAAGAGAAACGCCGAGATGTAGGTGCACAACCATGTCTGCGCGGAATCCGCTTCCAGAGACCGGCTGTCGATCGTTTGCGACATTCGGCGCTTGCGTACCGCCAGCAGAGGCATCACGACGAGCGACACGGCGGCGAGGATGATGCCCAACGTGCTTGGCTCGGGCTCGGATCGAGTCACGAGATCGTAAACAGCCTGACCACCCACATAGGCGGCGAGCGCGAAGAACGCCGCCCCGACGATACGAACCGCCCGTCGTTCGATGTCCTCGGTCGACGCGCCGCCCCTCTGCTCTCGTCGTAGCCGCCATATCAATGCCGCGGCCGACGACGATTCGACGACCGAATCGAGAGCGAAGCCAATCAGTGCGACGGATCCGGCCGCGAGCCCTGCCGCAAGGCCCACGAAGGTCTCGAGAAAGTTCCAAGCAAGCGAGACGTACTCGAGCTTGAGAGCGGATCGCACCTCGGACGCGCGAAGGGCGGGATCCATGTCGGCATGGTGTTCGTGGTGGTGACGGGTCTCCGTTGCCATGAGCGAAGGGGACGAACTAGGCGCTCTTCTTGCCCTCCGCGGCGATACGTGTCTTCTCCGCCACGATGTCGTCGGAGCTCTTACCGCAACCTGGGCAGAACTTGGAATCGCCCGGCACCTGCGTCTGGCAGAAGGGGCAGGGTCCCTCGACCGGCTGTTCGACGTAGCCCTCCTTCAGGCCCGTCTTGAACTCCTTGCCGGCCTGCCCCATCGACCTCGCTAGCTTGGGCAACCTCGACGCACCGAAAAGCACGAGAATGATGAGAAGCACCACGAACAGCTCTGGGCCACCGGGAAAACTCATCTCGTTGCTACCTCCACTTCCTCGAATGCCCTTGACCGGTCCTCTTCAGTGACCGATTAGGGCCTAGATGATCCTCTCACCCACGTATGCAACGTCTTCCTCGTCCCCCAGTTGGAACGGGATGCTGCCGAGAGCGCAGATAACCTCCTCCACTCCGAGCTCAGCCAGCTCTCCGAGCTTCTGGGCAATCTCGTCGGGAGTTCCCACGAGGTTCCCCTGACGGAACTCATCCCAGCTTACTCCGGTCTCTGAGTTGGAAGCCTGCAGAATGCCGGGAGGGGTTCTCTTCGCCAGGCGTTCGAACCGGCGCTTCATGTCGGATTGGTCGTCGCCCGCCAGCAGGAAGATCCCGACGCTGCGTCTCAGCGTCGCCGGATCCCGCCCCTCGGACTCACAGATTTCGTTCGCCTTTCCGGCCCGCTCTCGGTAAGTGTCGAGATCACCGATCCAGGAGAAGTTCCAGCCGTCGGCGTGGCGGACGGCGGTCTTGAGCAAGAAATCGCCCTTGCCTCCCACCCACAGAGTCGGTCGCGGTTGCTGTGTGGGGCGCGGCCGGCAGAGCGCTCCCTTCAGGTGGTAGTGCTCCCCGTCGAAGTCGACGACATCACCCTGGAGCAGACGGGACATTATCTGGAGCGATTCGCCCAGTCTTCTGATGCGGTCTCCCGGCGGCAGAAACTCGATGCCGGCCGCGGCGTATTCGGGTTCGTACCATCCGGCCCCCATACCGACCTCGAGGCGCCCGTCGCTCAGCCGGTCGATGGTCGAGATCATCTTGGCAAGCAGAGCGGGGTTGCGGAAGTCGTTGCATAGAGCGAGTGATCCGATCCTGACTCTTTCGGTGACACCCGCCAGCGCGCTCATCGTCATCAGGCACTCGGGAGTCCCCTGCGGCTCGTCGGGCCCGCCGTACTTGCTCCAATCGAGAAAGAGGTGGTCCGAGACCCACACGGAGTCGAACCCGGACGCCTCGGCAAGCCGTGCAACGCGCTTGAGCGAATCCCATTCAAACGGCCGGCCCGCGAGAGATGTGTCGTAGTGAGGCAGAGCGAGTCCGAAACGCATGGGTTCCAGTCTAGGGGCCAAAAGGGCGGGGGTGCCTCGCCCCTCGGCCGGCGACGACGCCGAACCCGCGAGAAGACTAGACTCTCCGGCGTGAAGGTTTCAGATGTAATGACGGCGGCGGCGGTCACGGAGGCTCCGGCCGACACGGTCGCCGAGGCTGCAACCAGAATGTGGCAACAACAGACCGGCTCTCTGCTGGTGATGGAGGGCGA
Source organism: Actinomycetota bacterium (assembly GCA_050693895.1). Lineage (GTDB taxonomy): Bacteria > Actinomycetota > CADDZG01 > CADDZG01 > WHSQ01 > WHSV01. The sequence goes on from JBOGWS010000041.1 coordinate 20,412, forward strand.
GAGGCTCGCGGGGATTCTGACCGAGCGCGACCTTCTTCGTTGTACCGCCGAGGGAATCGACGCCAAGTCGACCGCCGTGTCCGAGGTCATGTCCCCGGATCCCGTCACCATCGGTCCCGACACACACCTGAGAGATGCGGCCGAGGTCATGTTCCAGAAATGGTTCCGCCACCTGCCGGTCGTGTCGCCCGAAGGCAAGGTGGTCGGGGTCATCTCTCTGCGTGACCTGTTGACGGTGGTCGCCGAGGGAATGGACGAGCCCGAAACCCTCCAGACACTCACCGGCCACAAACTCGTGCGCGACCGCAGGCTCGAGTTGATCGAGCACGGCGACCTCGACTAAGGACGCTCGAAGGGGGTCTTGCTGGGATTCACGCCCGATGCGTGCGCGAGTCTGTCGGCAAGCTCCTCCACGCTCGGCCGATCCACCTGAGCGGGCTCGAGGCATGCGTCGATGATCTCGACGACCGCGTTCGGCAGATCATCGCGCCGCGTCGCGACGGAAGGCGCTCGCTCCGTCGCCTGGGGATAGACGTTCGGATCGTAGTCGTTGGATGCGTGGGTGTACTCCGATGAATCGCTGTAGTCCATCGAGCTCGAGGCAGCGTCGTCGTTGCTTTCCTCGTCGTCGTCCGGTTCGAACGGCACCGTCCCGGTGAGGGCCTCGTACAGGGTGATGCCGATCCCCCACACGTCGGTGGCCGCGCTGACGTTTTCCCCGCGCGCCTGCTCGGGGGCCAGGTAGTCGTAGGTTCCCGCTCCCGCGGCCGAGGGTCCTTCCCTCCCGGAGATCGAGAGGTCGATCAACCTGGCCCGGCCTCCATCGCTGATGACGTTGTCGGGTTTCACGTCGAGGTGAAGCCATCCATGATTATGGAGGTAGGCCACCGCCGAGCACAGATGGACGCCGAGCCACATCACATCTCCCAGATCCATGCCGTCGGAGAACTCGTCGATGAGGTGGCTTACGGTTCGGCCGGTCAAGGTCTCGAGAATGAGAACCGGCGTACCGGCGGCGTTCTCGACGAGCTCGTAGGCCCGCACGATGTTCGGATGCGTAAGGCTCATTAGGAGCTCGGCCTCGCCAATGAGCTTGGAACGAGCTTTCTCCTCGTCCAGTCGGTCGGGGGCGATCGTCTTGGCAATGCATCGGCAGGTCCGCTCGACGCTCCAGACGTCGTAAACGTCAAGCCGTTTGCCGCGGCGCATATGTTCGACCACCTGGTAGCCCGGAGCGACCATCTCTCCCGGTTGCAGGACCGGACCCCGCTCGATTCTCTGCCTACTCTTGTCGATCACGCGAGTACCTCTTTGAGGCCACCGCGTCCCGGCTTTGAATGAAGGGCGAAGAGATGCGCGTAGGCACCGTCGAGCGCAAGAAGTTCATCGTGGGTTCCCATCTCGATCACCCGTCCCTCCTCGAGAACCAAGATGGCGTCCGCATCGGTAACAGTTTGGAGATTGTGCGACACGACGATGGTCGTGCGGCCGGCCATCGCCCGCCTAAATGGTCTGAGTGTCCTTTCGGCGGAAGCGGCGTCCAATCCAACCGCCGGTTCATCGAGCACGAGGATGGGAGCGTCGTGCAGGAGCAGCCGCGCGAGCGCTATGCGCTGGCGCTGGCCCCCGGACAGGGACCTCCCCCGGCTCCCCAGTACGGTGTCGTAGCCCTGGGGCAACCTGGCGACGAAATCGTGAGCGTCCGCCGCCAGCGCGGCGGCCTCGATGGCAGTCTGGTCGGCATCCGGCCGCCCGTACGCGATGTTTTCTCGCACCGAGCCGTCGAGTATCAGTGTCTCCTGCAACAGCACTCCGACCGACTCCCGCAAGGACTCGAGCGTTGTATCTCTCACGTCGGTCCCGTCGATGCGTACCGCTCCGGATTGCGGATCGGCGAAGCGCAGCAGCAGTTTCACGAGAGAGGTCTTTCCCGCACCGCTCGGCCCCACCAATGCGAGAGTCTTACCCGCCTCTAGGTCCAAACTGACGTCCTCGACCGCGGGATGGGGAGCTCCGTCGTAGGTGTAGGAAACGGACTCGAAGACGATTCTGCCCTTCACTTCCGGCAGCGGCGCGGCGCCCGGACGGTCGGCCACCGCAGGCTCGTCATCGAGCAGCTCGATTATTCGTTCCGCTCCAGCAGAGGCGGAGAAGAGATCGTTTATCAGCTCGCTCAGGGAGCGAACCGGCCCATAGAGCTGCGTGAGATACGTCAGGAAGACCAGCAGGCTTCCCAGAGTGAGCCGGCCGGAGCTCAGCGCCCACACACCGGCACCGACCACGACCATGGCGCCGATCAACTCGATGAGATTGACAAGCGGCGAGAACAACGCATTCAGTTTCGTTGACGCCAGCGATGCGTCGACGATGGCTTTGCCCTCCCCCTCGTATCTCTTCATCTCGTCCGCACTCCGGTTCGAGGTCTGAACGAGGGCCAGGTTGGCCAGGGATTGTTCGGCGACGGAGTTGAGCGAGCCGGAGCGACGTCGTTCCTCGCGTGAGATCTGCTTGATCACACGCGAGAACCGGCGAGCGACGAACCAGAAGAGCGGCGCGGCTACGAGGGAAAGCGCAGCAAGCAGAGGATCGATGAAGAACAGTGCCCCGATGAAAAAAATCAACTTGAGACTCTGGGACAATCCGTCCTGTATGCCGGAGAAGACGAAGGTTTCGATGGCATTGACGTCGCCACCAAGTCGAGCGAGCACATCCCCCAGTCTGCGTTTGTCGAGGGAGTCTGGACTCTGCCGGAGTAAATGCCCGAAGACGCGTGTCCGAAGCTTCAGAAGGAAGTTCTCGGTCACCCACGTCGACATGTAGTCGTCGAAAAAGCCGAGAACCCCGCCCAGTACGTTCAGACCGATGTAGGCGCCCGCCAGCCAGATGAAAGGTTCGAAGTCGCGCGGGACCAGCACCTCGTCCACGAGGATCTTGTAGAGGTATATCTCCACGGCCTGCAGCGCGGGTCCCAGCGCGACGAACACCAGGGTAAGGAGAAAAAATCCCCTGTGGGGACGCGCGTCGGGCCAGAAGCGCCGGAAGATCTCGCGCATCGACCGGGCCGGGGCGAGGTCGATCCCGTCCCCGTCGGCGGACGCGCTGGGAACGAGGCGTGAGAGGAGCCTCGTCGTGGCGGACGTTCTGTGCACCTTCAGATCCTTTGGTCGCTGCCTGATAAACGGAAGAAACAGTCGACATGGGAGTGGCCCACCTCTTGTCGGCGAGCCACTCCGCAACTGTCGATGTTAGGGCCTGCTTGTAGCCGTGCCCCCTACGAGTTGCTGCGACTGCGGTTGCGACGACGACGACGACGGCGGCGGCGACGCCGGCGACGCCTCCGACGCCTGCGACCACTGTTCGAGTCGCCGTCCACGACCATCGCCCGGAAAGCGGGCTTCGTGGCCGTGAAAAAGCCAGACTGTGCCACTGGGGTGCCTCCTCATCTCTCTGCGCCCGAATCTCGGACTGGCGCCGGTGCCCCTTTCCGCTGCGTTCCGGGAGTTTCTCCGGCGTTGATTAGAGGATGGGCTTCGGGGATTAAGGGACTATGAGGAGCGCATGATAGGGCTCTCACAATGAGGCCCTTTTGATGAGAGTTCTCTCAGATCTTGTGCTGCTCGAGCAGTCGCCGGGCTATTACCGTCTTCTGGATCTCGCTCGTGCCCTCTCCAATCAGCAGAAAAGGCGCATCTCTGTACAACCGCTCGATCGTGAACTCCTTGGAGTAGCCGTAGCCTCCGTGCACCCTCAATGCTTTGGTGCAGATCTCGTGACAGGCCTCCGATGCGAACAGCTTTGCCATCGCCGCATCGAGGTCACTGCGCTCGCCGGATGACTTCTTGGTCGCCGCCGAGTAGAGCATCAACTTTGCTGCCTCGAGCGTCGTCGCCATCTCGGCGAGGTGTATCTGTATCGCCTGATGATCACTGATGGCCTTCCCGAACGCCTTACGCTCCTGGCTGTATCGGATCGCCTCTTCGAACGCGCGCGTCGATACGCCCACGGCTCGGGCGGCTACGTTGACACGGCCTACCTCGATTGCATCGAGCACCTGACGGAAGCCCTGGCCCTCCTCGGTACCGAGCAGAGACGACTTTGGGATGCGGAAGTCGTTGAAAGTCATCTCGGTGGTCTCGACGCCCTTGTACCCCATCTTCTCGATGTTCTTGCCGACATCGAGCCCGGATGAGGGTTTGGCGACACCGCCCTCCTTCTCGACGATGAGCATGCTGATGCCCTTATGAGGCGGGTCCGCCTCGAGGTCTGTCTTGACGAGCGTCATCACGAGGCTCGAGCGAAGGCCATTGGTAAGCCACATCTTCGAGCCGTTGACCACGTAGTCGTTGCCGTCCTTTGTGGCCTTCGTGCGTATCGCCTGGACGTCCGAGCCCGCCTCGGGCTCGCTCATCGCCAGTGCCGCGCGCCACTCGCCCGTCGCCATCTTGGGAAGGAACTTGCTGCGCTGTTCATCCGTGCCGAACTTGTTGATGAGATAGCAGCCCATGAAATGCGTGTTTAGAACACCCGAGAGGCTCATCCAGCCGCGCGCCAGTTCCACGACGGCAAGTGCGTACGTGGTCAGTGACTCGCCGACGCCGCCGTATTCCTCGGGAACCGTGAGTCCGAACAGTCCCAGTTCCTTCATCTGCTCGACGATGGCGTCCGGGAACTCGTCCCTGTGCTCCATTTCGTCGGCGACGGGGACGACCTCTTTGTTTACGAATTCCCTGACCGTCTCGACGATCGCCTTCTGGGTGTCGTTGAGCTGCAACATGACTACGCCTCCCATCCCTTTGCGAAGTCAGCGTAGGTCTTGGCCGGCTTCAGGCCGGCAGCTCGCCCCCGCTCGGCGAACTGGACCGCCATCTTGCGAGAGGCCTCATCGATCATCTCGGTGCCGAACATGACAGCACCGCGCGCCTCGACCTCGGTCGCCTCCTTGTAGGCCTCCAGCAGGGCCTCTGCCTTGTCGTACTCCTCCTGAGTCGGAGTGAAGACCTCGTTTAGAACGTCCACCTGTCCCGGGTGCAACGCCCACTTCCCGTCGTAGCCGAGTGCCCTCGCGCGCAGTGCCATGTCTCGAAAGCCGTCCAGGTCCTTGATGAGAAGGTAGGGACCGTCGATGACCTGGAGGTTCGCTTCGCGGGCCGCGACCAGAATGGTCTCGAGGACCCAGTGCCAGTGATCTCCCGGATACCCCGGCATCGGCAGACCCGCCGTCACGGTGGGAAGGCCCAGCGACGCGCTCATGTCGGCGGGTCCGAAGATGAGCGTCTCCGCCCGGCCCGATGCGTGAGCTATCTCGTAGATGTTCTTCAGCCCGGTTGCGGTCTCGATCTGAATCTCGAGGCCGATGCGCTTGTCAAGCCCCAAGTTCGTTTCGATCATTCGCAGCATGTGGTCGACGAACAGTACCTCGTGCGCGTGTTGGACCTTTGGGATCATGATGCAGTCAATGAATCGGCCGGCTCCCTCGACGACCGTCTTCAGGTCATCTGCGGCCCACTGGGTATCGATGGAGTTGACGCGCACGACAACGGTCTTGTCGCCCCAGTCGTTGTTCTTCAGGGCGTCGATGACGTTGTAACGAGCCTCCTCTTTCGCGAGTGGGGCTACAGAGTCCTCGAGATCCATGAAGATCTCGTCCGCGGGCAGCGTGGGCGACTTGGACAGCATCTTCGGGGAGCTACCGGGCACAGACAGACAGGATCTGCGAGCACGTGATTCCGGCACTTCGTCCTCCTCTTGGCAAGGTGCACTGCGGGGTTATTCGACGTAACCGAGGCCGCGCAACTGGTCCTCGATCTCTCCTTCTTCGTCTGAGGTTAGTCCGCTCTCGTCGCGCTCGTGTTGCGCGCTCTGAGCCGACTCGACCACCTCGAGCTCTACCCCCTCACCCACCAACGACTTCAGAACCGCTCCATCGCGCGCGATTTTGCTGGGAACTCCAAGCGCCGCCAAGGATGTCGGTCCCAGGTCCTGCAGATACGCGGTCTCTTTCATCGGCCCCGGTGTAACCTCCGGTCCCGTCGCAACCACGACTCCCTCCAGCCGGTGATCCCCGGACAACCAGTCGGATTCCTCGACCATGCCCTTTGCGTGCGTCAGCGAGTAAAACGGTGCCGGCACCAGCAGAAGATCGGGGGCCGTGTCGAAAAAGGCTCCCTGCATGACCTCTTCCTTGCGATAGATCTTGCCAATCGGGTTCTTGCCGGTCACGGGGTCACGGAAACCATCAAGAGCCTCATAGAGCTCGTCTCGCACCCTCTCGTAGTCCTTGGGATCGATGATGCCCTGGGGCTCGCGACCCTTGAGGTTCAACGAGACCCCCTCTCCGGTGGACACGACGCTCGTGTACGCGCGCGTTTTGTCCCAGTCGATGGGAGAGGCGGGGATCGCAACTTTTCCGTGAAGCTTGAATATGTCGTAGAGCCTCCGGGCGATGCGCCGGCCCGGCCCCCAGCGGATCAGGTTGAAGGTGAGGCTCCCTCTCCCGAACTCGAGAAAGCCGAGATTGGCGAGAATGCGATCCATCGTGCAGGTACGAGTGCAGGGCTGGTGTCCATGATCGCTCATGAAAATCACGAGATCGTCGGAGTTCGTGCGCTTGAGGAGCTCGGCAAGGCCCGCATCTAGTTGCTGGTAGACAGCCCTCGTCTTCTCGGCGACCGGAGTGTCCTTGACCTCGTCGTACTTCGGGTGCTCCGGCGCAATGTATTCCATGAGGCAATGCTGGATGCGATCGGTCGACACGTAAACGAGAACGGCGAAGTCCCACTCCGTGGTGTCCATTAGGTACTCGAAGCTCTTTTGGCGTTTGGCCGTGATTTCCGCACACTCGTCGAGAAACGCTTCCGGACGGTTGCGGTAGGTCGTCCAGCTCATCCCATTGACGGGGAACGGCGCGTTGCGATCCAGTTCCTCCTGGAGCTCGGGAGGGTGCGTGTACGAGCGCGCTGCCGGGAGCACGCCGCCGGCGACCATCTTTCCCTTGATGTCCCACGTGGGGAAGGTCAGGGGAATGTTCGCCGCGATGGTCGTCTTGTCGGCATCGGACATGTCGTGAAAGATGGAGCGCGCCTTCACCGATCTGGACGTGATCGGAAGGCGCTTGGAGACGCCGGGCTTGTGCTCGAGGATGTCGAACACGGCATGGCCTGCCGGATTGAGGCCGGTCATGAACGTCGGCCATGCGGCCCAGGAGTGGGAGGGAACGGTCGATAGACAATCACCGTAGGCACCGCGCTCGATGAGCGCCGCGAGATTAGGCAACTCGCCCCGATCGAGCATCGGTTGGAGGACCTTCCAGTCGACTCCATCCCATCCGATTATCGCTACACGCTGTGGCACGCACGGCAGGTTAGCAAATGGCCGAGCCCTTCCCGACCAGGAAGGCCAGCAGGCCCTAAGGAAGATCGAGCGATGCTTTGTCGCTGCGCGCCTGAGCGAGCTTGTAGGCACGCAGCGCGAGCTGGAGCCGAATCTTGTCTTCGGAGTCCCTGAGCGACCATCCCGTTAGCTTCTCGATCTGTTTCAGTCGGTAGGTGACCGTGTGGGGATGAGCGAAAAGGCTCTCGCCGGCGAGCTTGACGCTCCCGTCGGCTCCGAAATAGGCGTCCATCGTCTTGATCAGCTCACCCTTTCGACGCTCGTCGTAGGCGATGACCTCGCCGAGCATCTGGTCGACGAAGCGGTCAACGAGCGCGGGTTCGATCCTCAGGAAGTGATAGAGGAGCAGATCGTCGAAACGATAGACCGGCCCGTCGAGACTCAAGCCGAGGCCGATCTCCAATGCCTCGCGCGCCTCGAGGTAGGCCTTGCGGATGCCCTCCAGCCCGGGTTCGGGCCCGCCGAGTCCGAAATCCCACGCACCCTCGAGGTCGGAGACAAGCTTTTCCGGCATGGTAGCCAGATCGACCCCCGGCCCAGTGGGAATCAAAGCGATCGTGTGATCCGCCTTTTGGAGCACGATCGGATCGGTGCTCGCAAGCTCGGCCGCCCTGGTCGCGGCCGCGGCGACCTCCGTCTCTGTTTCGTTGGACTGGGAGCAGGTGCCGACCATCGCGACATAGCTGAGCGAGAGGTCGTATCCGAAGGCGTGAGCACGTCTGAGGACGTCTTCGGGCGACGCATCGGTTCCGTAGAGCAGATCGGAGAGGAACTCACGCCGCGCTCCCTCTTGCTCGCGGACGATTGCTCTCTGAGCACGGGCGTAGGCGTCGGCCACGCTCGTATTGATGTGATCGGTGTAGCGGAGAACCGCCTCCGCTATGTCGATCGTTGCCTCGAGAGCATCCCCCTTGAAAGCTCGACACTCCTCTGACAGAACGCTCCAGCAGACGCGCGACACGATCCGGTAGGCGTGGAGAACGTCCTCTAGGGGGATCCCCGCTTCGGCTCGGCGAGCACCCACGCGTTCGATCGGTTCGAGATCGGCTCTGACGACGTCCTTACCGACACCGAGCACGTGGGCCAGTATCGCGACGTTCTCGCGCACCGCGCTTCGGACATCGTCCTTGAAATCGTCTCCAAGCCTGCTGTAGGAGCCAACGTCTTCCCAAATGGCAAGACTCGAGCTCTCAACGACCTCGTCGAGACGCTCGAGGAATCGCTCCACGATCTCACGGGTTTCTGCAGACTCCTTCATTCCAAGGTCACCGTGGTCCTCTGTAGCACGCGACCGAGGGCGGCGCGCGCCCCATCCGCGAGCTCGGGAGTGATCGAGTTCGATGGCTCGAGATCCTCGGTGGGATCGAGCGCGGCAACGAGCGCCGTTCCGCCCGTTTCCTGCACGACGACGTTGCATGGGAGATGCACCGCCACCTGCATCCCGGCCCCCAGCTCCGACTGAGTTGTCGCCGGCGACCAGGCGCCCATGATCAGGTATTGACGATCGGTTCCCGCCTCGGGCCCGAGCAGACCTCCCACGTGCGTTTCGGTGAGAATGGAAAAGCCCTCACTCTTGAGGGCGAGCCTGGTTCGGAGGATGGCCTCTTCGTAGCCCTCGGCCACTTCGACGCTGTAGCCGTAATCGGTCATCTCTCATACGGTACCGCCTTTGAAACACCTATCGGGAGAGGTGCGAAGCGCGTGCCCTTGATCGCAGTTCCAAACGTTTCCACCGGAAGCGACGAGAGAACCATCGGAGCGCTTGTCGAGGCGATCCGCGCCTCTGGAGCTGTTGTGCTCGACATCCACTCGGACGCGATTCACGATCGCAGCGTCTTCACCGTCACGGCCGGCGCAGATGCGTTGACCGGTGCAATGGTCGCTCTGTCAGAGGGAGCCCGGGTGTTGGACCTGACCGCGCAGCGAGGTCTGCATCCTCGCATGGGCGTCCTCGATGTCTGCCCTTTCGTGCCGCACGGCGACACGAAGATGACCGACGCGATCTCAACTGCGCACACGGTGGGAGCGCTGATCTCGAAACGCACCGGAATACCGGTCTATCTCTACGGTGAGGCCGCGCGTCGACCGGATACCCGCAATCTTCCCGACCTACGGCGTGGGGGTCTCGAGGGCCTGAGGTCCAGAGCGCAGCGTGGGCTGAAGCCCGATTTCGGCGGTCGAATAGACGCACGCTTGGGCGTGGTTTGCGTCGGAGCGCGCGCGGTGTTGATCGCATTCAACGTGTGGATCAAGGGCGATCTCGCCGTCGCCCGAGCGATTGCAGGTCGAGTTCGCGAGTCGGCCGGTGGCCTACCGGGTGTCCGTTCGCTGGGCCTCGAGATCAAGCCTCCCGACATGTGTCAGGTGTCGATGAACCTCACGGCACCCGACGCAACGGGGATCGAGACCGCATTCGAAGCGGTCGAGGCCAACGCTGGTGCATTGGGGGCGGCCGTTGTTGCGACCGAGATCGTTGGGCTTCCTCCCCGTCGCTACTGGCCACCCCCGGACGCGAAAGCGACCCGGCTCCTGAGAGAACCGGGTCGCTCGCTGGAAGCTGCCCTGCGCGAGGCAGGGTTGTAAACGATTACCTTCTGGTCGACTTCTTGCGGCCGGTTGACTTCCTCGCCGTTGACTTGCGGGTCGCGGCGGCCTTGCGACCAGCGGCTCGTCTGCGAGCAGTGGTCTTCTTGCGGCTTGCGGCGGCCTTGCGACCCGCTACCTTCCGGCGTGTCGACTTCTTACGGCCCGTGGCCTTCTTACGGCCCGTGGCCTTCTTGCGGCCCGTGGCCTTCTTGCGCCCGGTCGACTTTCGTGCGGTGCTCTTACGGGTCGACTTCTTCCTGCGGCCTGTGGCCTTCTTACGGCCGGTGGCCTTCTTGCGACCCGTCGTCTTCTTGCGACCTGTTGCCTTCTTTCGGCCCGTCGACCTACGCGCTGTCGACTTACGCGCAGACGACTTACGAGCCGTAGGTTTCCGAGTCGTCTTGCGACGCGTACTCTTCCTCCTGCCCGTGGTCTTCTTAGCTGCCAACCCCGGCACCTCCAATCATGCCTCGACGAAGTTTCTACAACCTCGTCTCGTCCTCTTCGGTCGCGCGCTGTATGCGAACGACGAAGCTTTCTTTACCCAAAAACGCGCACAAGCGCGCATTCAATCAACAATTAGGCAACATTTACGTCGAGTAATCAAGCTTTTGCGTGTGTGTACTTGACTTTTGCTTTCAACGGATACACGCGCTCTGCGCGGGTTTAAGTGTCTACTGAACGCGTTGCATGCTACGTGTAAGGGTTTGTGCGGCGTCGTTCACGTTTACGAGTATGCGTTGACCGACAGGTGTTTCTTGAAACTACGAGACAGCGCGTAGTCGTCGAAGAGTGCGTTCTTTGCGAAGTCGCCGTCGTTCACGCTCTGAAGTTCCGCCCCAAATCCCAAACTGCTCTTTGTTGTTGAGTGCGTATTCGAGACACTGCGCGCGTACGAGGCAACCGGAGCACACCGCGCGCGCGGCCTTCGATGAACCACCGCGCTCTGGAAAAAAGATCTCTGGGTCGACCTCCGCGCATCGGGCGGCGCCCTGCCAATCAACTGGCTGCAGAAGTCTCGTTGTGATCCGCTGCATTCCCCGGCCTTCCTCTCCCTCGCCCCCCGATTACTGCTCCCCCTCGGAGGCTGGTCCGTAAATAACAATGTTGTAATTCTACGGATGGGATTAGTCACCTGCAACGGGTCTGACCTGGGACTTTGCAAATGTCAACGACCTAGAAAGCCCATAGCTACGGGAGCGAGGCGAAAACGGCTAGTGGGAAATGGTCACTTCGGAGGCCAGCGTTAGGGCCTCTTCGACGAGTTCGTCCTTGGGAATAGGCATGACACGACAGAGGGTCGCGCCGGCCTGCTTCGCCAGCCAGGAGTCCTGTCGGCGCTCCAGCAAAATGAAACGAGGAACGTTACGGAGGCGATCATTTGCCGCCATATCGCGCGAGAGCCCGTAACCACCGGCGCTTCCCGTGCGTATGTCCATGATGACTACCGACGGAATGGTTTCTCTCATGAGCTGCAACGCCTCGCGTGCATCCTTCGCAAACAGAACGGTAACGTCATCGGGAAATGCGAAGGCGACCTCAGAGGACATGGAGTGATCGTCGCTGACCACCAAGACCGTTAGTGGCCCGGTCATCTAGGCGGGTGATCTCTCATGTCCCAGCACTTCTCGTTCGAGCTGGGACAACAACGCCTTGATGTCGATATCGAAGCCCGTTTCCATCGCTTGGAGCTTCGCCAGGAGGTTGATGAAGCGCTGAGTCTCGTTCTCGACGCCCGCCACGGCATCCACCAAGACCGAGTTGTAATGGCGCGCAAATCGAGCTCCACAAAACGGGCAGCGGCCGGGGGCATCCGATTGAGGACCGATCTGCGACAACAGGAAGTTTCTACCGCAGGTGTCGCACGTAGCCTGAACCTTCATCTTCGCCTTTCTGCTGGTCTGTTCGACGCGATGATAGTCGAGCCAGCAGCCAGGCCAGCGTTGCCGCGGTTAGGAAGGACGGCACCGAAGCTCCCAGCCATCCCCATCGCTCGGACAGAGGCGTTCCAAACAGAGAGGCCGAGAGGTCCAACCACCACTCCGGCCCCGTCGGAGCGATCCAGTGATAGGCCAGGAAACCCATCAGCCACGAGAAGACGGCGACCCAGCGCGTTCTCGAGCGCGCCTCGCCGTTTTGCGATCCGCTCGAGCGCGCCTCGCGGCTCAGATGTGACGCCACGAGCACGCCGAACAATGGGATGAACACGGACCCGATGAGGAACAGGAAGTTCTCGTAGAGCTGCATTGTGAGAGTGGCGGCCAGTCCGGTGGCAATCGCCGCGATGATGACGGTGAGAACCACGCGGGACATCCGAGGCCAGATGTTCTGCAACGAGACCGCCCCCGAGTAGATATCCGCGAAGGCCTCATCGGTCTCGCCGACCAGAAGACCCACGAGAAACAGAATGCCCGCGACCGTTCCACCGCTAATCGCGAGGACACCGAGCGCAATTCCGGCCGGCTCGGCGGTACCCCCCGCTCCCAGAACGATCATCGCCCCGAGTGTGTAGAGCCAGATGTTCGCCACGAGATATCCCAAGCCGGTCCCCCACCCCGACGACCGCGCACGCAGCCCGAAACGCGAATAGTCCGCGACCAACGGCAGCCACGAGATGGGCATTGCGATAACGAGATCGACGGCCAGTCCGAAGGTTGGCCACCCACCGGTGCCCGGAGCTGACAACGTAGCTCGAATGCCGTCGTCGGTCAGGAGAAAGAAAGTCAGGGCAACGCAGATCGCCACGACGACCCAGGCTCCGAACGACTTCAGATATGCGCGTGTCACCCCCACCGGGCCCCACAAAGCGAGCGTCGTACAGAGCACGGCGAAGATCCCCAACCACAGGTAGCGGACGGACCATCCGAGAACCTCACGGGACACGATGTCCGCAACCAGTGACATTGCCCAGAGCTCGACCGCCGTCCAACCGACGAGCTGGGCGAAGTTCAACACGCTCGGAAGCCACGACCCGCGCACGCCCAGTAGGGGGCGGAAGAGAGCCATCGTAGGCACACCCTCCCGAGCTCCAATCGCCGCCGTCACGCCCAGAGCGGCGGATCCGATGACCGAGCCGACGACGATGGCCGCCAGGGCGGCGGTGAACGAGAGGGCAGGCACGAGCAGTCCCCCGGTCACCAGCACGAGGAGACCGACGCCCAGATCTCCCCACAGGATCGCGAGATCGAAGCCGGAGAGCGCCCGCCGTCCCGGTGGCACGGGTTCGACGCCCCATTCCTCGGACGAGGTAAGGGGTTCCGCGACGCTTGTCATGGCACTCCACTCCCTTCGCCGGTACTAACCGGATCAGGTTCATGGGGTCGCCTTGTGGCCTCTCAGCTCCCTGTGGAGCTCCCCCGGGTCTGGACTAACGGGTTGAGTCTACGACCTACAGCTCCGCACGCACAACGTCGACCGCTCTCTTGATGTTAGTCAATTTGGTCTTCGCCTCTTCGACGGTGCGTGTCTTGAGGCCACAATCCGGGTCGACGAAGATGCGGTCGGGCGGAATGTGCTTCAGTCCCCTGCGAATGCCCTCGGCGATCTCCTCGACCGTCTCCTCATGGTGGCTGTGAACATCCACGACACCGAAGCCGATGAATTTCTCAAACGGATGATCCGAGAACTCCTCGAGCAGCGAATAGTCCGAGTTGGCGAACTCGAGATCGATCTGATCGACGGGGATGTCGAGCATCTTCGGGTAGGCGTTGTGGAAGTCGCCGTAACAGATGTGCGTGATCGTGTGGGCGCTGAGAGGCTCGGTCACGATCGCCATCGACTCGATAACGAGATCGAGTTCGTCCATGCGCGTCGAGGCAGCGGGCTCATCGATCTGGATGAACTTGGCGCCGGCACGTTCCAAATCCAGCGCCTCGTCACGAATCACCTTTGCAAGGTCGAGAACGAGGTCTCTACGAGTCGAGTAGTGCTCGTTGAACGACCAGTCGCAGATCGTGTACGGGCCGGTGAGCATGCCCTTTACGGGCTTGTCGGTTAGAGATTGGGCATAGCGCCACCAATCCACCGTCACCGCATGATCCCGCCCCACGGGCCCCGTGGCGATGGGCTTCCTGTAGTAGCGGTTCCCGTAGGAACGAACCAGGCCTCCGATCTCGAGTCCGGGCAACTCCTCCGCGAAGAACGCAACCATGTCGCCGCGATACATCTCGCCGTCGACCACGAGATCTGTATCGATCGAGTCTTGGAACTCGATCCACTCCTTCGTTGCCCGTCGTTCAAGTTCGAGGAGATCTTCCCGGCTGATCTCTTTGCGAGCAAACTGGCTCCGAGCCTTCTTGATGTAGTCGGGCTTGGGAAAGCTTCCAACCGATGTCGTCCACAGTCCCGGTCCCTGCAAATCGTTAGTGGTCATGAAACCCTCACCCTCCGTTTTTCTCTGCACGCCGCGCCGCCCGTGCGAGGTGGGCCAACTTGGCGCGAGCCTTCTCGCGCGGCAGGAACTCGAGCCCCGACGAGGGGGCCACCCGTAGGCGGTCGGCACCGAAGCGCTCGGCCAGATCGCCTATGTGGCGCGCCAGTTCGTCTTCATCCTCGAGCTTCGTGTTGCGAGCGTCGACCAGCCCAGCTTGCACTATCTTGCCGTCGGGGAGTGCGTCGACGATCGCGCGGTTCTCCGGACCGGCAACTAGGTCGAACCCGAAGACGTCCGCCGGGAGGTCGTAGATCTCCTCGCCCAATCTCTTGGCCTCACCGAAGTAAGAGGCGAGCGTCACCTCCGTGGCGTTCGGGTTCAGCTCGCCCGTGACGATGGCGAGTGCCTTCTTCGCGAGGGCCAGGTCCTCAGGTGCGTCGAGCAGTGCGGGCTCGTCGATCTGCAGATACCGGGTCCCGGCCGCCTCGAGCTCGAACGCCTCCTGGGCCAGCACCCGAGCGATCGCAAGCACGAATTCCTCGTGAGTGCCGTAATGCTCGTCAACCGAGAGGCGAGCGAAGGTTATGGGTCCGGGAACGACCGCCTTCACCGGCTTCGAGGCGACGGAGTTCGCGAAGCGCCAGGCGTCGACCGAAGAGGGCCCACCCCACTCGAGATCTCCGACACACACGGGCCTCCGGTAGTAGACGTTGTTGTCGAACCACCGAAGCAGGCCTCCGATCTCGAACCCGGTGATGTGCCTGGCGAAGGGGGTGAGGATGTCATCCCAGCGAGCGTGCCCGTCGCTGACGATGTCGATTCCGGCGGCCTCCTGCTCACCGATGATCGAGCGGGCGAGGTCGTTCTGGACCTTTGTGAGGTCCTCCACGGTCGCCTCTTTGCGCTCGAGCTTGTGAAGTGTCTGCCTGACGACGAAGGACTCGCCCTCGTCCGGAGGCTTTGGGTACGAGCCGATGACCGTGGTAGTGATCGCCATTCGCTGCAACCTCTCCTTACTCGGCCAATAAAAGAAACCCCTCCCGGTCCCGGAAGAGGCGAAGGTCGCCCTATTCGCTCATCCTCCAACGCGACCCAAAAACCGATCGCGCCCTTTCCGGGATTCGCACCTGCAGGTTTTTCATCTCGCTAAACCTGTGGTTGCGGCGGATTCACAGGGCCGGACCCTCCTCCGCTCTCGATGAGCCGGGCCATCATACGCAACTCGCTTAAACCCGAAACCCAAACCCAGCAACGGAGCGAAGTCGGTTCTTGCGTGACCTTGGTAGGTCGAGTTCGGCTTTCACGAGGCCGAAATTCGGGTTAGTTCCTTCTGTGACCCAATAGGTGCCGCTTTGGGTTTTGACCGACGCGAAAGCGCCGCTCTGGTTAGGAGCGGCGCCGAAAAGTGTCTGGTTGGGCTTTAGAACTGCGCCGAATCGCCGCAGGCGCACGAGCCCTTGGCGTTCGGGTTGTCGATGGTGAATCCGGACTGCTGGAGTCCGTCGACGTAGTCCACCGTGGCGCCGCGCAGGTAGGGCGCGCTCATCTTGTCCATGCGAATGGTCACGTCCTCGTGGGTCACGACCTCGTCGCCCTCCAGCTGGCGGTCGTCGAAGTACAGGGCGTAACGCAATCCCGCGCAACCTCCCGGCTGGACGCCGACCCTTAGGGCGTACTCCTTGCCCTCGTGCTCTTCGGGAGAGGATGCCATCTCGCGCTGAAGGAGTTCGGTGACCTTGGATGCGGCCGAGGCTGTTATCGAAACCGTCTTCTGGGCGTTCTCGGTCATCGCCACAGGTAGATCCTCCTTAATGTGGGCCCACGTTCTGGGCGCAACTCCAGTATATGTAACGTCAGTGCACAACTGTCCATTCCAGGACGATCAAAGCAATCGCCACCCCGATCCCAGTCAGCAGAGCGGGCCTGTAGCGCCCGAGGCCGGGGGGCGGCACGTCGAACACCAGCGGAGCCAGAAGGAGGATGGCCCCCCCGGCGGCGGCGAAGAGCGTGGCTGCCAGAATGGTGATGTGCCAGACCTCGTGCATCGACCTCGATAGAGAACTTGTGAATTGGCTCAGTGCGAGGTGGTGGAGGCGAAGTTGAAGTCCTCGACCCGCAACGCTGGGGCAACGGTACAGCCGAACGAGCCGTAGTCCGGGGCGAAAGCGACCAGGTCCCCACCGATTCCCGAGGTCGAGCCAAGAGCGTCCAGCACGCTGTGAGCGAAGCGAAAGTTTCGGACCGCGCCCCCGACCTCACCATTCGCGATGCGAAACGTCCCATCGCGGGTCATCCCCGTCAGCAGCGTCGTCGGGCGATCGAGCACGTTGACATAGTGGAACCGGGTGACCAGCAGCCCGTCGTCTACCCCGGAAATGAGTGACTCGAGGGACTCACCACCCCGATCGAGAACGAGGTGGGAGGCGTAGGGGCCGAATTCGGTGGACCCCGAGTTGTGGCCCGTGGGCTCGGTCTTCAGCTTCCGTGATGTTCGCCAATCGGTTACGGGCCCGTCCGCGGTCCCCTGGTCGATGACCGCGACACGCTTCTTCGGCACCCCCTCGAAATCGAAACCGATTCCCACCGAGCTCTCGTGCCATACGTCGTCGGCAAGGGTGATCCCGGGCGCGGCCAGCTGTTTGCCTACCTGATCGACGAGGAAGCTCTCGCCGTCGATGAACTGCTTGGCCCCCATCCCGCAGTACGACAGGTAGTCGAGCATCGTGGCTACCGCAGCCGGTTCGAGCACAACCTGGTAACGGCCCGTCGGCGCTTCGGTTGCTCCGGCCCCCCTTCTGGCTTTGTCGAGCGCGCGGCGCGCGGCCGCCTCCGCGTCCACCCGATCAAGTCTGTGAGAGGAATCGTCCCCCCAGCCCGTCGCCTCACCCGTATCCACGAGGCATGTGGTCACGCAGCGGGTGTGCGCGTCCGCGCAATCCATTCCAGCCGAGGACAGGACCGAGAAGCTGTGGGCGCTCGTCTCGAATACTCCGGCGGCATTGTCGGCTTCCGCTGCGCTCAGTAGCCGGATCACTTGCCGGGCGCGCTCCTCGGGTTTCGCAGCGGCCGTTGCGTCGTCGTAGCGCCAACATCCCTCGGCGCGGCCGACCACGTCTGGTGATGGCAGGCCGGGCCACTCCTTGTCCGGGCGTGACTGCCGCGCCGCCTCGAGTGCGCTCGATGCCGCCCGCCCCATGTGGTCCGCATCCAATTGAGTTGTAACCGTCGTGGCGACCTGCTGCCCGGCGACGACCCGAACGTAAGCTCGCACTTCGTTTCGAACGGTGTTCTGGATGATATGGGACAGCGCATAGCGCGTTACTCCCGTACGCGAGCCAATTACGGTGACCTCGACGTCGTCGGCGCCGGGGAAGTCGAGAACCGACTCCGCGGCCCGCCGCGCGTCCTCGTGCTCGACTGGCACCTCGGCAAAGTCACTGCTCACTGAGATACGCCCACCGAGACACCCCGGAACCGAGCCGGAGCCGTGCCGTGACCCACCCGCATGGTTTGCCCCGGCTGGCCTTTCCCGCAGTTGGGAGTGCCGTGCATGCGCCATTCCTGTGGGCCGGCGACCGCGTCGCACGACCCCCAAAAGACCGGAGTGATGCCCGTGTAGCGAGGGTTCTTTACGATTCTCGTCAACTTGCCCCGCTTGATCTCCCATCCGATCTCGCATCCGAATTGAAAGTTCTTGCGCTTGTCGTCGATCGACCAGGACTTGTTCGTCGACATGTACACGCCCTCGTCGACTTCGGAGATGAGGTCCTCGAGCGAACCGGATCCGGGAAGAAGATTGATGTTAGGCATGCGGATCAGCGGGAAGTTCTCCCACCCTTCGGCGCGCATCGTTCCGTTGCTCCGGCCTGCTCCCATCGCCGCAGCGGTCTCGCGCGAGCTCTGAAAGCCAACCAGAATGCCGTCGCGCACGAGATCGACGCGTTGTGCTTCGACCCCCTCGTCGTCGTAGCCGTAGGTGCCCAGACCGCCGGGACTCGTTGCGTCCGATTGGATGGTTACGTGCTCCGAGCCGTAGCGGAGCGAGCCGAGTTCGGGGATACCGACGAAGGAGGTACCGGCAAAGGCTGCCTCCATCCCGAGCACCCTGTCCAACTCGGTCGGATGGCCCACCGACTCGTGCACCTGGAGCATGACCTGATGGCCATCGAGCACGAGTGTGGTGGTTCCGGCCGGACACTCCGGAGCGCGTATCAGGGCCAGCGTCTCCTCGGCAGTCTGCTCGGCGTTGCCCGCGAGGTCCATTCGCTCGACGATGTCGTACCCTCCGGCTTCGAAGTGTCCGCGAAAGGAACCGGGGTAGGAGCGTTGCTGGACGTCGCCGTCGTTGACCGCCGTTGCCTCGATTCCAGCTCCCACATTGACGATGGTCTGATCGAGATCGGTGCCCTCCGACGTCAGAAACCAGCTGCGCTGCCGGTGTAGGTCCATGGTCCCTCGACCCACTCGTATCCCCTTCACTCGCTCCATTGCCTCGGATGCCTCAAGAAGCAGGTCGAGCTTCTCTTCGAGTGACACGGCAAACGGATCGCGTTCCACAGGGGTGGCCCAGGTGTCACGATGAACGGGTTCGTCAACGAGCTCGACCGGGCGCGTCTGGGAGGCCGAGCTCGCTTCCGCCACCTCGACGGCAACGCGGGCGATACGAGCCACCTCGTCGAGGTCGAGCTTCGGAGAGGCCGCGTACCCCCATGCCCCGTTACGTAGCACCCGCACTCCGTAACCGAGGGACTCGGAGCGGTCCAGTCCCTCGACGGTGGCCCCTCGAGTCGAAAACGACTCGGACACGCCTTCTAGAACACGCACATCGACGTAACTCGCACCCGCGTCGGTAGCGGCGTCGAGCGCAGTTGTCAATACTTGGCGCATCGACCGAAGATACACAAGGACGCCTGCCGGCAATCACAAGTTGTTCGGCCTTGTCCGATTCTCCAAGCGTTCCCGCCTGGCTCGGTACTCGGGAACCGCGAGGACAACTAGGCTCTCGCACGTATGTCGCTCACCAACCTGCAGATAGCCGACCTGCTCGCGCGCTCCGCCGACGAGGCGGAGTCCTACCGCCAGCGCGCCTACCGGAAGGCGTCGCGCTCGGCTCTGGCGTGGTCCGAGGAGGCTCGGGACCTCCTCGATGAGGGGAGACCACTCACCGAGCTGGCCGGTGTCGGGGACAAGCTCGCTCGTCGGATAGAGGGTTGGATGACCGATCCACCAGAGGTCGGCGAGCCACCGGAGTCGCGCACCGGGTTCTCGACCCGCTCGGTGAGCACGACCATCGTCGAAGGACATCCAGACTGGCGCGAGGACATCAAAGCGGACCTGCAGATGCACACCACCTACAGCGATGGAACCCTGTCCATCGAGGAGATGGCGACCGCGGCGCGCGATCTCGGGTACTCGTACGTCGCCATCACCGATCACTCACAGGGGCTCAGAATCGCCGGAGGCATGTCGCCGGACGAGATGCGGGTGCAAGCTCGAGAGATCGCCGAGGTCAACGACGCGCTGTCCGACTCGGGATTCCGGGTGCTCCACGCGCTGGAGATGAACATCGCACCTTCGGGAGAGGGCGACACCGACCCCGGTGACCTCGAGGGCCTCGAACTCGTGCTCGGCTCGTTTCATTCGAGCCTCCGGACGGAGAAGGATCAGACCTATCGCTATCTCGCCGCGATACGCAATCCGTCCTTCCACGTGCTCGGTCATCCGCGCGGGCGCATGTACGGCACGCGAGCAGGACTGCACGCCAATTGGAAGAGAGTGTTCGCGGAGGCAGCGAAGGTTGGCAAGGCGGTCGAGATCGACTGCAACCCGAACCGGCAGGATCTGAACGCGGAACTCGCAGCGCGTGCAGTCGATGCGGGGTGTTACATCTCGATCGGAACCGACTCTCACTACATCCACGAGCTCGACTACATGGACATGGGCATCGCAACCGCGCTCGCAGCAGGAGCTCCGAGAGAGCGAATCCTCAACTACATGTCCGCCGATGAGCTTCTCGCCTGGGTCGCCGACCGCTGACGATCAGGCGAGGTTGGACGACCTCGGATAGGCGATCAACGGGTCGGTGGCAATGTTGACGAGTGTGGGTTCTCCCGACGCGAAGGCTCGTTTCAGCGCGGGGGCGATGTCGTCGGGGTCGGTGACGAACTCGCCCCGGCCCCCGAAGCTCTCCATCATCAGGTCGTAGCGCAGCTCGGGCTGAAGGTCGGCCGCGGCGTCGTAGCCATAGAGCGCCCGCATCGGGTGCTTCTCGAGACCCCAGATACCGTTGTTACCCACGATCGCAACGACCGGTAGGTCTAGGCGCACGAGCGATTCGAGCTCCGTTCCCGAGAATCCCAGCGCGCCGTCGCCGTAGAGCAGCACCACCTGGCGATCGGGGTGTGCCAGCCTGGCGGCCATCGAGTAGCCGGGTCCGACGCCGAGACAACCGAAGGGGCCGGGGTCAAGCCACGAACCCGGTTCGTACGAGGGCACCTCTCGCCCCGCGTAGGAGACGAAATCGCCACCGTCGCCGATGACGATCGCGTCACGATCCAGCAGTGCAACCAGTTCTCCGTAGATGCGCATGGGGTGAATGGGGGATGACGTCGAGTGCAGCTCGGCCTGAGCTGACTCGCGCTTTGTTTCCTCGGTGGCGCGCAGGGACTCGATCCACGCCTTCGTGTCGGGTGGTTTCTGAATGTTCTCCGCGACGCTCTCGAGGACATGGTCGAGCGGGCCCCCGATCGACATGGCGAGGTCGACGTGCTCGGTGATCAGGTCGGGAGAAGAGTCGAGGTGCACGACCTTCGTGCCCACCGCAAAGTTCTCACCGAATCCGAGCCGGAAGTCGAACGGCGTCCCCGCAACGATCACGAGGTCCGCTTCCTTGAACGCCTGCGAGCGGCTGCGCGCAAACGCGAGCTCGTGATCGGCCGGGATGCAGCCGCGCCCCTGACCGTTCATGAAGGTCGGAATGCCGGCCCTTTCGACGAGGGATCTGAGCTCGGCCTCGGCGCCGTCCATGTAGACGTTCGAACCGGCCATGATGACGGGACGCTCGGAGTGCTCTATGAGGCGTCCGACGCCCTCGTCCTGGCCGTCGAACCCGCGAGGTCCCCGCGCCGGTACCTCGAACTCACCGGTGCTGAACAGGACGTCGAGTGGAAAATCGAGAAAGCGCGGCCCCCGGCGCGGGCACAGCGCATCCTGCGCGGCCTCCATGACGGCCGACGGGATGTCGTCGAAGTCGGTCACCGTGCGCGCCGGAGCCAGTGGGTCGACGAACGGGACGTGGTCGATCTCCTGGAGCGACCCCTTGCCCCATCTGAAGGCGGGCGCTCGCCCGGCCAGCGCGAGAACGGGGGCCTGGTTGAACTTCGCCTGGGCGAGAGCACTCATGGCGTTGGTGACGCCGGGACCGGCGGTTACCGCGCAAACTCCGAGCGAGCGCGTGAGCCGGGCCCAACCTTCCGCTGCGAAAGCCGCGCTCTGCTCGTGCCGAACGTCTACGAGGCGGATGTCATCGGCCTCGGCGCCGTCGAAGATCGGAAAGATGTGGCCACCGGTGAGGGTGAAGATGTTGCTCACGCCGAGCGCCTTGAGCGTATGGGTTACGGCCGATCCGCCGTGACCCTGCAGTGGCCCGTTCATGTCTGGGCACGATACACGGCGTGACGCGGGGCGGCCTCGGCCGGACCGCAGGAACAAACCTGGGCCGGACCCACGGCCGAACATAGGTCCCCGGGGCCCATGTGCCGAGGGAGCTCGCTCCCTAGGGTTGCTCCATGGGACGTCTCCGGCACGCGCTCGACATGGCGAGGACGACCAGGGAAGCTTCGCGAAGGTGCGTATCACTCCGTCGCCGGCGCGTAGTCGCTACTAGGGCTCGGTGGCGGTCTCTTCACTCGAACGTCTGATGACCTCGTCGTCGTCGGGGTCGAGGTCCTCGGCCTGGTCGGTGCGCTCGCGCGACTCCTTCAGAAGCTGATCCGCGGCGTCGCGCGCGACCTCGGGGTCCTCGAGGTCTTCGTCGGTGGTCTCGACCTGTAACTCGGCGGCTCGCTCCTCGACCGCATCGTCCCGACGTTTTTCCACAGGCATCCGGCCTTTCCTTGCGCGATCGTCCAGACGATCGCTAGTCGACCGTCCACGTATCGCCGGACATCAGCAGTTCCTCGAGGTCGCCGGGCCCCTGCTGCTCGGCCGCAGCGCGCAGCTGCGATTCCATTCCGTCGCCGTAGACGGGTGCATCGACCTGACGGAAGATGCCGAGCGGAGTGGGTGTGGTCGGTCCGTCGGCCAGTCGCGACAGCGAGAAGGCAAGGCCCGGGTCCGGCCGGTGTGCGTCGTGCACCAACAGCTTCTCCTCGCCCACCTCGGCCACGTCGACGATCTCGAGTTGTCCGGTGTTGGTGGCCACCACACCACGCTCGTTGTTCGGGCCAAAGCGGATCGGTTGTCCGTGCTCGATGTAGATGCGGTTCTGAGACTTCTCTTTGCCGGTCAGTGCGATGAACGCGCCGTCGTTGAAGATGTTGCAGTTCTGATAGATCTCGATGAACGCGCTCCCGCGGTGCGCCGCTGCTCGTCTGAGGATCTGCGGAAGGTGTTTGCGTTCAACGTCGATCGTGCGAGCCACGAAGGTGGCCTCGGCCCCCAGGGCGATCGATACCGGGTTGAAAGGGCGCTCGAGCGAACCGAAGGGGGTCGACTTCGTGACCTTGCCTTCCTCGGAGGTCGGCGAGTACTGGCCCTTCGTTAGTCCGTAGATCTGGTTGTTGAACAGCAGGATCTTGAGGTTCACGTTTCTTCGCAGCGCGTGGATGAGGTGGTTGCCCCCGATCGACAGACCGTCGCCGTCACCCGTCACGACCCACACCTGCAGGTCGGGACGAGCGGTGGCGATGCCGGTGGCGATGGCCGTCGCCCGGCCGTGGATCCCGTGCAGTCCGTAGGTGTTCATGTAGTACGGAAAACGGCTCGAGCAACCGATGCCCGAGATGAATACGATCTTCTCGCGCGGGATCCCGAGCTCGGGCATGACGTTCTGAACGGCGCTCAGGACCGCGTAGTCGCCGCAGCCCGGGCACCAGCGAATCTCCTGGTCGGACTCGAAGTCCTTGCGCGTGAGCGTTCCGACACCGCCGGATGCCTCGGTTACACCCCGTCCCTGGGTCGCCTCTTCAATGGGATTGCTCAACTGTGCTACATCCTCTCCAGAATCATTTGTTCGAGCTCGGACGATCTGAACGGCTGCCCCTGCATCTTGGTTATCGACTGGGCGTCGATGAGGAACTCCGCACGAACTATCTTCGATAGCTGGCCCATGTTGAGCTCGGGGACGATCACCTTGTCGAAGCGCCGCAACACCTCTTCCGTGTTCCTGGGGAACGGAGAGAGGTGACGGATGTGGGCGTGCGCGATCTTCTTGCCGGCCTGTCGCAGGCTTCTGCACGCGGCTCCGATTGCGCCGTAGGTGCCTCCCCAGCCCAGGACGAGCACGCTTGCGTCCTCGTCGCCGCGCCACTCGAGGGGATCGATGTCCTCCTCGATGGCCTTGATCTTCGCTGCGCGCAACTCGCTCATGAGCTCGTGGTTCTCGGGCTCGTAGGAGATGTTGCCCGTTCCGTCGGCTTTCTCGAGGCCCCCGATGCGGTGCTCGAGGCCGGGGGTTCCGGGGATCGCCCACGGGCGTGACAACGTCATCTCGTCGCGCAGATAGGGCCAGAAGTCGTCGCCCACGTTGGGTTGAGTAGTGAAGTCGCGCGAGATGTCGGGAAGCTTCCCGAGAGCCGTGATCCTCCACGGCTCCGCGCCGTTGGCGATGTAGCCGTCGCTCAGGAGAATGACCGGTGTCATGTACTTGATGGCGATGCGCGCGGCCTCGACGGCCGCCCAGAAGCAGGAGGCCGGCGAGTAACTCGCCACGATGGGGAGCGGCGACTCGCCGTGACGACCGTACATCGCGTGCAACAGGTCGCTTTGCTCGGTCTTGGTGGGAAGGCCCGTCGATGGACCTCCGCGCTGGATGTCGACCACGATCATCGGGAGCTCGAGGG
>JBOGWS010000042.1:0-45664 GCA_050693895.1 Actinomycetota bacterium
CCGAAGGGGGGGAGCTGCTCAGGCAGCTGACGCTCGACCCGAGCAAGGACTATCAAGCCCGAGGCAGATCGTGAAGGTGTCCACTATGCTCCGCGACATCTGTCCACGATGCCCCGCGACATGACAAGGGCAGGGCGGGAGGGATTCGAACCCCCGGCCACTGGTTTTGGAGACCAGCGCTCTGACCAGACTGAGCTACCGCCCTAACGGTCTAGCAGTTTAGTCGCGCCGGCTCGGCAGTTACACCCTGAGGTGTGGGCGTCAGGCCGCCGCAAGACGAGAGCGGCGACTGCGCCAGAGCAGAGCACCCGCGGCACCGACAACAGCCACGGCGGCTGCAGTTCCGCCCGCGTAAGCGGCCCGGTTGCGGCTTACGTGCGAGCGCACGTGGTCGATTCTCGAGGCCTCGCCGGGGATGGCGATCAGCTTTGCCGCAAGTCCGGCAGGAACCTCCACGGGACGAGCTTCGAGAGTGCGCATCGAGGCCAGCATGCTTCGGTATGTCTCGAGTTCGCCGCGGCAACCCTTGCACTTCATGAGGTGACGACGGACGGCCAGCGACGGCTCGCCTTCGCCTGCGAAGGCTGGAATCATCTGTCGAACTTCAGCGCACCTCATCGTTGCTCCTACTCACACTCGGCGACCCCTTCGCGGGGTCGTTACTCATCCGACTATTCTTCGGGCTCGCTGGTTACGAGCTCCTTCAACTTCTTACGGCCCCGGTGAACGCGGACCTTGGCTGCGGTCTCCGTGATCTTCAGTTGTTTCGCGACCTCGTCCATCGACAACCCGTAAACATCGCGGAGCACGATCGCCGACCGGTAGTGCTCGGGCAGCGACTGCAGTGCCGCCTCGACCGCCTCCAGCTCTATCCGGGCTCCCGCCAGCGCCTCGGTCGAGGCCGTCGACGGTAGCTGGGACACCATCTCGTCATCCGCGCTTACCTCGTGTTCCCGCTTGCGCTTCCGACGTCGCTGCTTGCTGATGGCCGAGTTCGCGGCCACGCGATACATCCACGTCGTGAACATCGCATCGCCACGAAACGTGCCGAGAGCTCGCCACGCCTTGAGATACGCATCCTGCGTCGCCTCGGCGGCGTCATCGGGGTCTCGCAGGATCCGCAGACACAGCGAGTAGACCTCTCGGTGAGTGGCCTCCACGAGCTCGGCCCATGCGACCTCGTCGCCCTTTTTGCAACGTTCGACGAGTTCGAACGGAACGAGTTCACGGGGAGCTTCGCTCCCACCGCTCTTATGACGCCTCACGAGAAGGAAGGTTACCGGGGCGCGCTCGTCGATACGACCGCGTGGTGCCTCCCCTTCAAGAAGACGGTCTGGCGTCTGGGGATTGCGTGCAGCCCCGAAGATCTATCTGTAGGCGACGCTGAATGTGGAGACCGCAGTGGCAGACTCGCTGCCCGAACCGGTGACGGTCAGCGAGTAGGCACCGGCGGGCCAGTCCTTGTGCCTGACCTTGAACTCGAACCGGCCCTGCGCTCCGTCGGTGCAGAGGCTGCCGTCCTGCGGACAACTCGGGCCGAGGTCTACGTTCTTGTCCACCAGTATTACGTCCTGGGCTGTACCGGGCCCATCGAGGACGGCGGTTATGTGAACCGTCTGAGCGAAGTCGGCCTGGTTGAACACCGAGTAGAAGAGGCTGCCGTTGTCTGCGTGAGTCACGGTGTTCCGGTCCCCGTCCTTGTCATGATCACTGTTGACCTGCCCTCCGGAATCGGAGATAACCGCGATGTCTCCGTTCGGAGCGCTTCTCGCTCTCTGGGTGTCTGCCAGGGCGAGCGGCACCGAGGCCATGAAAAGTGAAACCACGAGACCCACCAAGGCAAGCCGATTGAAACTATGCATCGAATGATCCTCCCCCTTGAGTATCAGGCCCAGTACTGCCGGATAAGTCTGGACTTGTAATGATGGGCGCGCATCGCTCCAAAGGTCCTATTTTCAAGTTCCCCGGCTCTGAATACCGCGCCCTCGGATGGAACCGGCGCGCCCGAATGGGGTTCTAGCGAGGATCGAAGAGGGTCTCGAGCTGGCTCAGCATCTCCGCCTTGTCCAACTCGTGCTCGCGTTGAGCGGCGAGCTCCGCCTTGGTGCTGGTGAGCACGGTGATGACCGCTTCGCTCAGCTCCGCGGGATCGAAGGGCTTGGTCACGTAGTAGTCGGCCCCGAGGCGAAAGCCCTCGGCCCAGTCGGTCTCGGCGCTGCGAGCGGTGACCATCAGGACCTTGACGTCCGAGATGCCGGCCTCGGCCATGCCCTTGAGCACTGCGAAACCGTCCATGTGCGGCATCATGACGTCGAGCATGGCGAGGTCGGGTGGGTCGTTCAGGATCGACTCGAGCGCCCTGCGCCCGTCGGGCGCAGCGGCGACTTTGTGTCCTTCATCGATGAGGATGCCGCAGAGGAGCCCCCTCAGATCTGGATCGTCGTCCGCAACGAGGATGCGGGCGGTTCCCACCGTTGTGCCGTCCATGCCTCAGCCTTCTCCCAATATCGTCTCGAGCTGGGACAGCAGGCGCGATCTATCCAGCTCTCTCTCTCTGCTTGTTCTGAGCTCCTCGCTCGAAAGAGCGAGCAGTCCCTCGACCTGTTCGACTACCTCACGTGGGTCGAACGGCTTCGTTACATAAGCATCCGCTCCAAGCTCGAAGGCCCTGCTGGCGTCCTGCTCGGACCCGCTCGTGGTCAGCATCAACACGCGGGTCAGGTCCCGGAAGCCCGAGCCGTTGAGCTCATCGAGCACCTGAAAACCGTCTTTTCCCGGCATCGTCACGTCGAGCAGGATCAGGTCGGGGGTCACGTCGCAGAGCGCCGCAATCGCCTTGTGCCCGTCGAGCACGGCGGCAACCTCGTAGCCCTGGTCCACGAGCGCGATGACGAGACTCTGCCGAACATCGGCGTCGTCGTCCGCGATCAAAATGCGTGCCATACGCAAGGAGGCCCCTATTAACTCGTCGGTTCCCTCAGGTCACCTATGGAATCGGCCGAACGCGGGCCTTCCTTGAGTTTCCAGAGTCGTCTCTTCCCTTCTGGCGGCGCCTTGGGCTTGACAATCAATAGCAAGCTATGTGATATTCAATAGCAAGCTATCCACACGGGAGATGAGGACATGGCAGTCAAACGCTCAGGACGTCGAATCACACCCCGTCGCATGCGGGTCCTCGAGCGACTTATGCACCTGGTCACGGGCTGCGCTCTCGTCACCTACGTCTACGCGACACCCGCTCCGGAGTCCGCGTTCACGATGGGGATCAGGTGGCTCGTCCCGACCGTGGTCACCTCGGGCGTGGCCATGTGGCAGGGCCCGAGAGTCCGCAGATACCTGCGAAGGCATGGAGCGAAAGCGTGAACGACGCCACACTTCCCCGTCAGTCGTCGCTCGGCTATCAGATCAACCACCTCGCCCGGCTCATGGCTCAGGCCCTGCGCGAGCGAATAGCGCCTTTGGGCGTCGTTCCTGGGCAATTCGCTCAGCTGCTCGCACTGTACGAGCAGGACGGTTTGTCTCAGCGAGAAATGTGCGAGCGGGTTCGGATCGAGCAACCCACGATGGCCAACACCCTTCAACGTATGGAGCGCGACGGGTTGATTCGCCGCCTTCCCGACCCGGCCGACGGACGCCGCGCGGCCGTGATGCTCACCGGGCGGGCGCGAGATCTTCAAGAAGACCTGGTCGGTGCCGCCCGAACCGTTAACTCAGAGGCCACACGAAACGTCGGCGACGACGAGCTCGCCACCTTCATGGGCACGATAGCGCGCATCATCGACAACCTCGAGGCCGCGCCGGAGAGGCGGAGCACGAGCCTCGCCGTCGGCTCGACGCCTGGACTCAGCCCCCCGCGACCGCCGGAATGATCGAGACCTGTGCCCCCTCGGGCAGGGTGGTTCCCAGCCCGTCGAGGAAGCGCACGTCCTCGTCGTTGACGTAGACGTTCACGAAGCGACGAAGCTGGCCCGAATCATCAAGCAGTCGTTCGCCCATGCCGGGGTGGCGCGCATCGAGATCCTTGATCAGCGAACCAACGTCGACGCCGGTTCCCGAGACTTCGCTCGCGCCATCCGTAAGCGTCCGTAGCTGAGTGGGAACCTTCACCTGCACGCTCATACTGCTCCTCTCACGCTCAGAGCCGCATCGACTTCCTCGACGCGCGGCCTGATGGTTCTGGCTGTCTCCGTCGTGCCGAGGGCCTCGAGCGTCTTCAGCCCAATGCCTGTGATCAGGGCGACGGTCTCCTGGTCCGGCGAGATGGCCCGACTGCGAACCGCCTGCTCAAGAGCGGCGATGGTGACTCCGCCGGCGGTCTCGGTGAAGATGCCCTCGGTACGGGCCAGCAAACGCATGCTCTCGGCGACCGACTCCTCTGGGACGCTCTCTATCGTTCCATTAGAGGAACGAGCCTCGCCAAGTGCATAGAAGCCGTCGGCGGGATTGCCGATGGCAAGGGACTTGGCGATCGTGTTCGGCTTGACGGGTCGGACATCGTCCACGCCCTCGGCAAACGCCCTGGCCACAGGTGAGCATCCCTCTGCCTGAGCGCCATGGACCTGCATGTGGGGCTCGGGGGTCAGGCCGACGGTGTGCAGTTCGCGCATCCCCTTGGCAATCTTGGTGAACAGCGAGCCGGAGGCGATCGGCACGACCATGGCGTCGGGGGCACGCCAGCCGAGCTTCTCCGCCACCTCGAAGGCGAGCGTCTTGGAACCCTCGGCGTAGTATGGACGCACGTTCACGTTGACGAACGCCCAGGGGCGACTGCCCGACAGCTCGGCACAGAGGCGGTTGACGTCGTCGTAACTTCCGTCGACGGGCACAACATCACCTCCGAAGACGACGGTGCCCGCCACCTTGCCCGCCTCGAGGTTCGACGGAATGAAGACGATGCTCCGCATGCCCGAGGCGGCCGCATGGGCGGCGACGGCGTTGGCCAGGTTTCCGGTCGAGGCGCAGGCCGCAACCTCGTAACCGAACGAGCGAGCGACGCTCAGCGCGACCGAGACCACTCGATCCTTGAAGGAGTGCGTCGGATTGCCGGCGTCGGATTTGATCCACAGCTTCTTCAGCCCGAGCTCGGCGGCGAGCCTGGGGGCCGGGCGCATCATCGTTCCGCCGGCTCCGATGTCGATAACACCCTCTGCCGGGGTCGGTAGCAGATCCGCATAGCGCCACATGGAACGAGGACCCGAGGCGATGGACTCCCTGGAAATCGACGAGGAGATGGCCTCGTAGTCGTAGCCGACCTCGAGAGGTCCGAAGCAGAATTCGCAGACGTGCTGTGGCGCTACCGGATACTCCTTGCCGCACTCCTTGCAGAAGAGTCCTCGTACGTGCTTCACGCAACCGCCTCATTTCAATCAACAGAACTTCGTGTGCATGGACGTAGTGCAAAGTGCCGATCCGCATGCTCTCGACGGTGATGAGAAGTGAGTTTCGGCATCCCGAGATTCTGGATCGGTTCGATCGCCGCACCTTTGGGCCGTCGAACCCTGGACCCTTCAAGCCCGATCCGGGCCTGCTCGCCGAGCTGAAGCGTGAGACGGGTCTGCGTGTAAGCGTATTCCTTCCTGCCCTCAACGAACAAACGACCATCGGTGACTCTACGCGAGAGGGATCCGCCCAGTTGCCGAACGCTTCGATCACGAGATAATCGAACGACCGGCTATGGCTAAGCACTTTTCTACAGACTTGACCCGAGATCCACGACCGGAGACGGACAGCGTCCTCGATCTCCTGCGGCAGCGCGGACACCGGATGACCGAGCAACGTCGGGCCATCGTTCTGGAGATCATGAGCACCCGAGGTCACATCGTGCCCGCCGACATCGCCAGTCGAGTACACCAGAAGGAACCCGGAGTCAACGCGTCAACGGTCTATCGAACCGTGGAGTTGCTCGAGGAAGTAGGGGTCTTGACCCACGCCCACGTCGAACGGGGACCCGAGTATCACCACGCCGGCGAACACAACCATGTTCATCTCGTCTGCTCGAACTGTGGCGAGGAGCGATCTCTGCCGGTAGGAACCCTCGACTCGGCTCGTGATCGCTTCGTCGCAGAAACCGGATTCGTTCCCGACTTCACGCACTACGCGGTCTGGGGACTCTGTGAGGATTGCGACCGTCAAGGGCCAAAGGACGGATCGAAGCCGTAAGGCAACTCCAGCCGGTTGGCCCGCATCAGTGGCTCGTCCGCCAGGATCTCGCGCGTCGGGCCATCACCGGCGATGGTCCCCTCGTTCATGACGACTGCTCGCTCGCACAACTCGAGTGCGTACGGCATGTCGTGAGTCACCATCAGCATCGTGAGGTCGAGGCCTCTGAGAATGTCGGCGAGCTCTCGCTTAGCGGCCGGATCGAGATTCGAGCTTGGTTCATCCATGACGAGAATCTCCGGTTGCATCGCCAAGACGGTGGCTACGGCCACCCTTCGACGTTGGCCGTAGCTTAGGTGATGCGGCGGGCGGTGAACATGTTCGGTCATCCCAACCGCTGCGAGCGCACCGTGAATCCGAGCGTCGAGCTCGGCTCCCCGGATGCCGAGATTGGCGGGACCGAAGGCGACGTCCTCTCGGACGGTCGGCATGAACAACTGATCGTCGGGATCCTGGAAAACGATGGCGACCCGCCTTCGAATCTCTTTGAGATTCGCCTTGTTGAGCTCGAGTCCCCCGACGTGGACGGATCCGGTTCCCGCAGTGAGAACTCCGTTCAGATGGAGGACCAACGTAGTCTTCCCCGCGCCGTTCGGACCGAGAAGCGCAACACGTTCTCCCCGAGCGATGGTGAGGTCGACGCCGAACAACGCTTGGAGTCCGTCCGGATAGGCGAACGCCAGACCGCTTACCTCGAGCGCGTTCACAGCCATGCGAGAACGCAGATCACCGCTGCCACCGCCGGCACACACAAGGACGTCAACCAGTCCGTGGGCGACGCATCGACCAGGGCCACTTCGGGCATGGCTCCAGAGTAGCCACGCGACATCATCGCGAGATGGACGCGCTCGCCTCTCTCGTACGAACGGATGAAGAGCGTCCCCGCCGAGGAGGCGAGGGCGCGTGCTTGCCACAGAACCCTCGGCTCGTAACCGCGCGATTGTCGTCCGACCTTCATTCGCCGCATCTCAGATGCAATGACATCCGCGTACCGGATCATGAAACCAGCTATGGCGACAATCACGGGGGGAACTCTCAGCTTCTGAAGGCCATGGAGTATCGAGGTAGTCGGAGTGGTCGATGCGAGCAGCATCATGGTCGCCGCACCGAGGGACGCCTTCACAAAGATGTTCCAAGCGCCCCAAAGACCTTCGACGGAAAGGCTCAGTCCGACTACGTCGATTCTCTCGCCGCGCGCGAGGAACGGCAGGGCAACCACAAAGGTCAGAAAGGGGATCTCGATTGCAAGTCGGCGGAGAAGAGTAATGAGTGGCACGCGCGCGTTCAGGGTGAGGGCCACGATCAGCCCTCCGTAGACGCCGTAAGCCCAGAACGCTTCGCGCGGAGTCGCGACAACCACGAGCACGAAGGCAATCGCCCCAGCGACCTTGCATTGGGGCGCGAGAGTGTGGAGCCGGCTGTGTCCGTGGACAAACAGCCCGTGACCGTGGGTATGCCCGCCGCTCAGGCTCCTTCGCCTCTCGCCGGTGCCTGATCGGACTCGCTACGCTTCCTTGCGAACGCGAACAGGGCAAGACCTAGAGCAAAGGTCGCGAGGATGCCGATGACACCGGACAGGCCCTTGCTGATCCCCTCGTGTTCGACGCCGCTTACCGCGTAGTCGGCCAATGGGCTGTCTTTCAAACTGTGATCGGCTTCCGTTTCCGCGAAGCCCTCGTCGATGGCGACGCGATTGAGCCCATCTGGATTCCGGTTGGCGAACGGACTGACGAAAAGTACGAGAGCGAACGCGAGGAGCAGTCCTGCGAAGAGGAACAGGCGCGTGCTCGATGCATTTTTCATGGCAGACCCCCCGCGGTTCGCACCCGAGGCTTCAGCTCCAGAGGAGTCGCAAGGTCCCTGGCCCCGTAGACGAGATCGGGTCGCACACTCAGAACGAGCCCCACCGTTGCTGCGGTGATGACACCCTCGCCGACGCCGATGAGCGTATGGACGCCCACCATGGCCGCGGAGACCGAGCCCAGCGGAAGATCGACGTTGCCCCCGATGGCGAACTGAAGGAGAAATGCGAGCGCCGACAGGACCACCGATACTCCCGCGGCAATCCCCGCCGCGAAAACGACCGACGACCGCTCTTTCGGAAGGACCTTCCGCAGTCCCGCGAAGAGCGCGTAGCCGCCCAGAGCGGTGACGAAGCCCATATCGAGGATGTTGAGACCGAGTGCCGTGATCCCTCCGTCGGCGAAGAAGGCCTGGACGATGAGCACGACCGCCACGCATAAAGCCCCGGCCCAAGGCCCGACGAGAATGGCCGCCAGCGCACCTCCCAGGAGGTGGCCGCTCGTTCCGGCGGCGACGGGAAAGTTCAACATTTGAACCGCAAAGACAAAGGCCGCCGTCAATCCGGCGAGGGGCACCTGCTTGTCCTCCATGTAGTCGGAGGTCTTCCGTACGGCAACTGCGACCCCGCCCGCCGCGATGACCGCCGCGCTGGCCGAGGTTCCGGCGTTGATGAATCCGTCGGGAATGTGCATGCGCCCTCTCCACTCGATGGCCCGGGCCTTATTGCAATTAATTGCATTAACTCTAACGACTTGAGGTTCGGACGCGCAATACGGAGTGGATTGCTCTACTCAGTGAGTTGGGCGGGAGGGTGTCGCTTCCGACCGGGTTTCCGTCGATTTCTCATCAGGCTCTGGCTGAGTCTCGACGATGACCGAGGGGGGCTCCCGCCCGGTGCCGGCATAGGGCGCAACCTCGGCCCCCAAGACACGCGTCGCCCAAAGATGCCCGAGAAACAGCTTCCCGACGGCGACCGCCGGAACCGCGAGCAGGATTCCCCAGAACCCGGCCAGTGCACCTCCGGCGAGCAACGAAAGCATGACCGTGACGGGATGGATCTGTACGGTGCGTTTCATCACGTTCGGGCTGAGGAAGTGATTGTCGATCTGCTGAACGATGATCTCGACCACCGCAGCCTGGAGACCAAGACCAACTCCCCCGTAGACCGTCCCGATGATGAACCCGATGCCTCCGCCGATAAAGGGTCCCACGAGTGGGATGAGGTTGAAAAACCCGGCGATAGCCCCGATCACGAACCAGAAGGGCAGGCCGATGATGGCGAACCCGATCGCCGACATCAGGCCGACGAGAAAAGCAACAAGCAACTGGCCTCTGAAAAAACCGCCGACGGCACGCCCGATCTTGCCTCCGAGATCTGCAACCTCGTCCTTGTGAGCGTTGGGGACGAGATTCAGCAAGTCACGCTGAAGCTGTGGGAGATCCATGAGGAGATAGAGCGCGATAAGGGGTCCGATAACGAACCACAGCAATACCCCGATGACCGATGTCCCTATATCGGTCAGTCGTGATGTCTGCGATTCGAAGAACTCTCGGAAGCGTTGTGTTGCTTCGTCACACTGCTCTATCGACGGCCCACCGCCTTCGCCGATCTCCTCCGACCCGAGAAGACAGTCGAATTGCGTCGTGCTGAAGTCGGTTCCAAGACGTTCGTTGACACCATCAACCGAATCATCGACGAAGGTAACGAGCCTGTCGCGAAATACGGGCCAGTCCTCTTGAAACGTTTCGATCTGACGGGACGCCAGCGGAGTCAAAGCGAAACCGAGCGCGGTAAGGAGCCCTGCGATCACTATGTACGAACCCACGGCTCCGATTCCTCGCCGAACGCCCTTGTTCTCGAGGCGAGAAACGATGGGATTAAGCGCGTAGATGATGATGAGAGCGATCACCAGCGGCGGAAAGATGATGCTGATCTTGAAGAGAGCCCAGATGGCTGCTGCGGCGACGATCAGCAATCCGATTAGCGCCCACGCGCCCATGCCCGCTCTGCGAAGTCGCTCGCCGGCGGGTAGACGAGGAGGTGCGGGTGTCGACACCCTTGAAGTATGCCCCCGAGTAAGGCGCCGTTTCGTCTCTTCGAAGGCCCTCTGAAAGGCAAAACCGGCGTCCGCACGTGTCGGGTCTCAGTACCGCTAGGCGGTTGCCACCCTCGAAACGCGCACCAGTTTCGCCTTCGATGCTGGTTTTAGCCCGGCGAGACCCACTGAAGCGGGTCGAGGCCCGGCTAGATCCGCCAGGCTCGCCGCCGCCTACCGGAGCCCTCCGTCACGTGCTGACGAAGGAGGGCCTTGGTGGCTTCCACAATCGCTCCCGCCGTATCGGCGAACGCGCGCTCGCTCCCGACCGCCTCGATCAAACTCGCACTGCCGAGAATCCCCTCACGCTTCAGTACGCGCGCTTCGGCGGGCACGTCTCCGGCAACGGCGTAGCAGGGAACACCCAGTTCGAGAGCCATGCGCGCAACGCCGATGGGAGCCTTGCCTCCGAGACTCTGATCGTCGAGGCTGCCCTCACCGATTAGGACGAGATCCGCTCGATCGATCTCGTCGCGCAGGTGCGTGGCCTCCGCCACGACGTCGAAACCGGGTCCAAGCTCGGCTCCGAAGAAAGCACGAAGCCCTGCGCCCGTTCCGCCGGCCGCCCCCGAATGAGGGAGCTTCGTAACGTCGACGCCCAGGTCCTCCCTGATGCGCGTGGCGAGAGTCTCGAGCCCTTCCTCGAGAACCTCGACCTCCTTGGGACTTGCGCCCTTCTGGGGAGCGAAAACGCGGGCCGCCCCCGAGTCACCCAGCAGAGGGTTGTCGACGTCGCAGGCGGCGACGATTTTGGCTGCCGCGATCTCGGGCCGCACTCCTAAGTGGTCGATGCGAGCGAGTTGCTCGAGCGAACCTCCCCCCAGAGGCAGTTTTCGTCCGTCCGCGTCGAGAAAGCGCCAACCCACCGCCGCGGCTGCACCCGTCCCACCGTCCGTCGACGCGCTGCCACCGACTCCGATCAGGATGCGGCGTTCGCCCTCGTCGAGCGCAGCAGCTAGGAGCTCGCCAAGACCGAGAGTCGAGGAAGCCAATGGATCGCGCCTGTCGGGGTCGACGAGTATGAGTCCGGCTGCATCAGACATCTCCATGGCGCAGGAACCGTCTGCAAGGTGGGCGAGAGGAGCCTCGACCAGGCCCCCCAATGGACCACTGACTCGCTTTAATGAAACCCGCCCGCCGTGTGCGAGAAGAAGCGCGTCGACCGTTCCCTCTCCCCCGTCCCCGACGGGACGAAGGGTCATAGATGCGTACGGAATTGCCGCGCGCACACCCCTTGCCAGAGCATCCGCGACTTCAGAAGCGCTGAGCGTCCCCTTGAACTTGTCCGGCGCGATGACGACGTGCACGCCACTACGATACTTAGAGGTGAAGAAGAACACAGGAGTTGTGCTCGTTTCGAACCGGGGGCCGGTTTCGTTCATCGAGAGCGATGACGCCCGCGGGGTCGGCTCGGCGAGACCGCAAGAGTACGAGCTCAAGCGCGGGGCCGGCGGCCTGGCCGGGGCGATGGATCCCGTTGCGCGCGAGTTAGGGAACGAAGCGGTTTGGATCGCGGCCGCCACATCGGATACGGACAGAAAGGCTATCGCCGCCGGACAGGTCGAGGGACTGCCTGAAGAGCTCGGCTATCGCGTGCGTCTGCTCGATATCGACCCAGACACCTATTCTCGTTACTACGATGTTGTCTCAAACCGGATGCTGTGGTTCGCCAATCACTGCCTTTGGGACGAGCTCAGAATCGGATCCTTCGGCCAGGCCGAGTTGGACGCCTGGGAGTCCTCGTACCTCCCAGTCAACGAAGCCTTTGCTGCGGCCGTTCTCGACGAGTCGGACGCCGACGATCTCATCCTTTTTCAGGACTATCACCTTGCAGCGGCGCCGCGCCAAGTTAGAGAGCAACGTCCGGAACAAACGATCTTCCACTTCACGCACTCCGCGTTTTGCGCAGATGGATATGACCGACTGCCCGAGCCGGTTCGCACCGGAGTGATCAAGGGACTCCTGGGCGCGGATCTGCTCGGATTCCACGTAGCCTCGTGGGTCAACGCGTTCATCGATTGCTGCGAGAAGACCGGTTACAGCGTCGATCGAGAACGCGGATGCGTCGAACACGACGGGGCAACGACCTGGGTTCGTGCGTATCCCATCCCGATCGACGCGGCCGCCTTGGAGGAGCTGGCGGACTCGGAAACGGTTCGGACGTGGGGCGACCGGTTCCTCGAGGAAGCGACCGGTCCGACAGTCGTCCGAGCTGACCGAACAGAACCGTCGAAGAACATCGTGCGCGGCTTCGAAGCGTTCGGTGCCCTGCTCGATCGCCGCAGGGACCTGCGACACGTCACCTTCTTTGCGTGCCTCTACGCCTCCCGCCAGAGCATGGGGGAGTACCGCCAGTACCTCAAAGAGATCGACGGCGCCATCGCCCGCGTCAACGACAGGCATCCCGACGCCATCCGCATGTTCCTCAAAGACGACTACGAGCGTACGCTCGGTGCCCTCTCGATCTACGACGTGCTGCTCGTGAATCCGATCATGGACGGCATGAACCTCGTCTCCAAGGAGGGCGTCGCCGTCAACCGCGGCGCCGGGGCTCTCGTGCTGTCAAAGGGCGCAGGCTCGTTCCAGGAGCTCGGGGACTTCGCGGTTCAGGTCGATGACGCCCTCGATATCGAGGAAACCGCATCGGCAATCGAGCGTGCCCTGGAGATGCCAGATAAGGAACGGCGTCGCGCCCTAGAAGGTGCGCGCAGCGTCGTGGAGTCGACGAAGCCCGAGGACTGGATCTACTCGCAGATAGACGACCTCGAAGCGATCGCCGAAGGCAACGAGCCGAAGACATCGTTCTAGAACCCAAAGAAGCGGCCACTCGTCGACTGTTTCTTCTAGCGACCGATCAGGGAACGCAACCAATCGACGGTTCGCTCCGGCCCATCGACGATCTCGTCGGCTCGCTCCAGTAGCTCGGGAGGTGACTCGTGGGATCGCACACCGACCCTCACGGTCGCCACACCGCGGGATGCAAGCACATCCAGCGCGTCGAATGCAGACAGGTCACCGACGTCGTCACCCAGGAACGCTGCTGCTCCAAGGTCGTACTCGGCCGCAAGGCGAAGGACGACGTCCGCTTTCGAGAATTCGATCGGAGGCTTCACTTCGATCACCATCCGACCGGGAAGCATCCTGAGGCCCCGAGCGCGCGCAAGTTCGGCCGCCATCGCCTCGAGCTTCACGCGAGCATTCTCGGGGTCTGGCGCGTTCCTATAGTGCAGACCCACGATTGCCGCTTTGTCCTCCACCAGGACTCCGGGGAGACCGAGCTCGGCGCACCGTTTCTCGAGCTCGGCTCGCACTCCGGTCATGACCTCGGCGTACGGTTCAACGAAGTCGGAGAGCTCGACTCGTCCCTCAACGACGTGCTCCGCGCCGTGCAACCCCCAGATCTCGATCTCGGATCCGAGCCATTCGAGCAGCTGTCCTGCGGAGCGGCCGGAGACGATTGAGACGACGGCCACCCGTCGCGCCAGCTCACTGAGAGCTTCACGCGCCCCCTCGACTGGTCTGGCATCCGAAGGTAACTCGACGATCTCGGACACCGTGCCGTCGAAGTCGAGAAACACCCCGGCCTCGTCGGGATTGGAAGCGACCACTGCACGAAAGTCGTTCGTCATCGTTAGAACCCTAGCCCTACCTAGACTGAGCCGATGGTTGCCCGAGTACTTCTCGTAGCGATCGTCGTGCTATTGAGCGGCTGTCGCTCGGACAGCGTGAGTCTTGATTACCAATACGAAGAGGGAAGCGAGCTCAACTACGAGTTGGTCGCTACCGCGAACTCGAGTTGGGACATCGCAGGTCGGGGTGAGGGCTCGTACAGAGTCACGTTCGATGTCACCGAAGTCGTCGAGTCAAGCGACGACGATGAAGCGGTCATCAATATCTCTTTGACCCCGACCGACGTGGTTGAGCGAGGGCTCCCCTCGCCCGGCAACAGTCCGCGAAGCTTCACGCTTCGCGTGGGCTCGAACGGCCAGGTGCTCGAGGTTCTCGCAGTGGACGACGTCCCTGCCGCGTCGCTCGATCCTGATCAGCTCGTGTTCATCGGCACCTACCGGCCCCCACTCGCGCTCGACCCCGTAACGCTCCAGGACACATGGCGAAGTAGCCAGGAGGTCCAGGTGGGGCCGGTGTTTCAACAGGTGGAGACGCTGGGAACGCTGGAGGCCCTCGACCGCGACGGCCGAGGAAAGTACGCGCGCATCG
Source organism: Actinomycetota bacterium (assembly GCA_050693895.1). Taxonomy (GTDB): domain Bacteria; phylum Actinomycetota; class CADDZG01; order CADDZG01; family WHSQ01; genus WHSV01. Next base: position 14,277 of record JBOGWS010000042.1, read on the forward strand.
AATACGTCGGCGACGGTCCCCTCAGCTTCACGACGACTCTCCCGCAGGGCACAGCCGAACTCACCGGCTCTGCCACGACGAGCACCGATGCAACCTTCGATCTCGACGAGGGCCAGTTACGGAGCTCGGACTCGACCACGGAGGGCAGGTTCGAGGTAAGAGTGGTGCCGGCACTCGATGGTGCACCGATAACCGGAACCTTGGACTTCGAACTGAACCTGGACCTAAACCCCCCACTCCAATAGGCCCCGGGAGCGAGGACGGGGCGCCCCCGGAGGAGCGCTCTGGAGGCGATGCGCCGCCGAAGGCGCCGCGAGCCGAAAGGAACGCGGCGCGCCCAGCGTAGCGAAGTGGGCGCGACGGAGCGGGGTGTCCCGCGCAGCGGAAGGGCCGGACGCGCGGATCAGCCGGTCGCGCAGCTCAGCACTTGCGGCGCTCCACGATGGTCGGGCCACTCTGATACTGGGTGAAGAAATCCTCCTCCCCACCCGAGGGAAAGATGCGCGTCACCTCGATGTCGAAGCCCTCGTAGCCGGTCTGCACGACGACCTCCTCGCCCTTGCCCAGGTCCGGGTTGGTGCGACACTCGCGCTCTGGTCTGGTGAAGTTGTAGGGCGCCCCGGACACCGACTCGATCTCGCCGTCGACGTTGCCGTAGAAGGTCACGGTAATGGATGTGTCCGTGTAGGAGGTGTCGACGTAGATGCCCGCGTCCGAATCATTGAGGAACGCGAGGTCGGGGGCCGGCGTCGAGATCGTCGCCTCGCGCCCCATGGGGTAGCGGCTTATGTAATAGGAGTGTGCTTGGTACTCGAGGAAGTCATAGCCCCCGAAGTAAATGGCGTTGAAGAACGTGGTGGCGAACTGGCTGATGCCACCACCGACCTCCTCGACGAACTCGCCGTCGCTAATCGCAGGCGCTCCGACGAACCCGTTCGCCTCTGTGCGCGGGCCGACGAAATCGTTGAGCGAAAAACTCTCGCCCGGTTCGATTACGACACCGTCGACCATGTCCGCGATCAAGTGGATATTCGTGACGCGCGGTTCGCAGCAGGAATGAGAGGTCGTGAAACTGGATACCTGCTCGGTGATCTTCAAACCCTTGGCGTCCTTCGTGCTGAAGTCAGCCTCAACGGTTTCGCCTTTGAGTTCTCCGGTTCGATTGCGCTTGGAGGCAACCTTCATGACCTGTTTCGCGGTTGTCTTCGGCACAAACTCGAACCCCTCGACCGAGGGCAGCACGTCCACCGTCGAGCCGGACAACTGGAAGGTCGCATCCTGCGGATCGGTCTCGAGTTGCGCCACGCGGTCGCCCACTTTTCTCTGCAGCGCCATTGCCCTTACGCGCAGGTCGAGCTGTGTTTCGTTGTCCTCCTCGATGACCTCGACAGCCGTGGCTGCACCGATCTCCCTTGGTGAGATGGTCAGGTTTCCGTTGGGACGCGTAAGAGTCACCGGCCCCGAGACGAGGTTCTCTGCAGTTTCGACGACTTCGTCGACGTCGGTATCGGTGGTCGGGGGCTCCGCCTCCTCTGTCGCCACGATGATCGTGTCCTCGCCGGTAGCCCGCGTCGCCCCCAGAGCTTTGGATTCGAGCTCGCCCTCATCGAGCACGATGCCTGCCTCGGGATACACGGGAGTCACATTCGAACCCTTGAACTCGACACCTCCAGGAAACGGTTGCGTAGACAACTCGCCGTCATTGCGTTCGAGCCAGGACCGGAACTCTTCCTCGTCGAAGCTATCGATGGGTTCCTCAGTGACTGTCCCGAAGGTCGACACCAGGTGGTCGGCCAACGCGGCAAGCAGATTACCCTGTCTGCCGCGTTCGAGAACGTTCCTTGCCGTGGACACGACATCGATCCGATAGCCCATGTCTGTGCCGGATGTGGTGACGCCATCCTGCGATCCGGCCGAGCCCGGCCCGCGCGCGTCATCATCGCTCGGCGCAACCATCAGCTCGTCGGCCCCTCTTTCTTCCTGAACTTCCCTCAGAGCGCGCCGCAATTCCTCGCCGTCCATGCCGCCGACGTCCACTCCAATTACCGTCGTGCCCGGGAGTGCGCCGGAGCGCGCGACGCGGAAGATCAGCAACAGGATCGCGCTCAGGGCGAACAGCGCGACGACAAGAAAGATCGTCAGTCGCGTTGCTCTCGGTATGTCGGTGTACGAACGCACGCCGCGTCCACGATACCCAGACCGGGCGGAAACGCCATTAGGCGATGGCGATCATGCGCTCGATAGGCAGGCGGGCTCGATCTGCTGTCGTCTTGTCGACCACGACCTCGTCTCGGCCAGTCTCGAGACATTGCAGCAGCTTGCCGGGGGTGAGCATCTTCATGAATCCGCATTCCGCTTTTGGATTGGCGGGTATGTATTCGGCAGCGGGGTTCTCCTTACGGAGCCTGTGCATCATGCCCGTTTCGGTTGCCACGATGAACTCTTTGGCGCTCGAGATGCGCGCCCGTTCGACCATTCCGCCGGTTCCCATCACGAAAGTTCGATCCGCTGGGAGGTCGCCGGTTGAGAGAAGGTACATGCACTGGGACGAGCATCCACACTCGGGGTGCACGTGCAGCTCGGCGTCCGGGTGTTGGTCGAGTGTGCGTGAGATGTCGCCGGGATCGATCCCGGCGTGGACGTGACACTCGCCCATCCAAACGTGCATCTTTCTGCCTGTGATGCGCTCGACGTGAGCGCCGAGAAACATGTCCGGCCCGAAGAGAATCTCGGCGTCCTCCGGAAGTGACCGTATGACTTTCGCCGCATTCGCCGAAGTCACGCAGTAGTCGGTTTCCGCCTTGACCTCAGCGGTCGTGTTCACGTACATCACAACAGTTGCCCCGGGGTGCTCAGTCTTCCAGGCGCGTAGCTCGTCTGCCGTTATCGACGCGGCGAGCGAGCAGCCCGCCTCCTGGTCTGGAATCAACACGCGCTTGTGCGGCGCGAGGATCTTTGCTGTCTCCGCCATGAAGTGGACGCCACAGAACACGATGGTGGAGGCATCGGTTTCGGCAGCGATGCGCGACAGCTCGAGAGAGTCGCCGACGAAATCCGCTATGTCTTGAATCGCGGGAACCTGGTAATTGTGCGCCACGATCACCGCATCCTGCGCGACGGCGAGCCGGCGAACCTCAGACGCCCAGGTTTCGTCGACGCCAGTCCGAAGTGCTTCAGCCGACAAGGCCATCCCTACTCCTCCAACTCCAATGCGAGATCGATTGAGGGGGCGGAATGGGTCAGCGCCCCTACCGAGATCAAGTCCACTCCCGTCATCGCGTAAGAACGAACCGTCGCCAGATTGATTCCGCCCGAGACCTCCAGCAGGGCCCGTCCCCCAGTAATGCGCACGGCCTCGGCAACCGTTTCCGGAGTCATGTTGTCCAGAAGGATGGCCTCGGCCCCCTCCTCGAGTGCCTGGTCGAGCTCACCCAAGCTCGCCACCTCGACCTCGATCCGGAGTCCGTGAGGAGCGTTGGCCCGTGCCCGCTTCAGCGCCTTGGACACCCCCCCGGCCGCAGCCAAATGGTTGTCCTTGATCAATATGCCGTCGTCCAGCCCGAAACGGTGATTCGATCCGCCGCCGACGACGACGGCGTACTTCTGCAGGCTCCGCAATCCAGGCGTCGTCTTACGGGTATCGACAATCCGGGCCCCGGTTCCGTCGACCGCATCGACGTAGGTGCGAGTCATGGTCGCAACTCCACAGAGCCGCGCGAGAAGGTTCAGCGCAGTTCGCTCGGCGGTGAGGATGGGTGCCAGCGGACCCTCGATTCGGGCGATCACATCTGAGGAGTCGACTCGGCCCCCGTCTCCGACGACTTCCTTGAACTCGAGCACTCGATCGAACCGATGCGAAGTGAGCTCGAAGCAGAGGGATGCCGCGCCCATCCCCGCGACCAAGCACGGCTCGCGCGCCTCGATGCGGGCCCGGCCTGCGACGTCCACGGGTACCACCGAATTCGTGGTGACGTCACCGCGCCCAATGTCCTCGGCGAGCCAAGCACCGACGAGTTCGCGGAGGTCCGGAGGGAAGGTTTCGAAGGCAGCAGCCATCTCACCAGCAACTCTAAACGGGCCTGCGGTACTTGCTCGACCTCCGACCACTCTGCTTTCCTTGGGTGAGATGACCAGACCGAGACGCCCCGACGACTGGGGTAAAGACCTCGAGGGAGCGCGCCCATCAGAGCGTGCTTTGGCCGAAGCACTGTCCGGCCACCCGGGCGTCCATGCGCTCACAGATCACACCGATGCCTTTGATCTTCTGGACTTCTCGTTCACTTTCGGCCGGGAACGGGTCTTCGTCGATATCAAGGAGAAACGTCAGCCCTATTCCCTTGGCATCAATGGTCTGTGGCCGACCGTGGATTCCTCGAATCTCTTTATTCTTGACGAGACCGTTTACCGGCGAATCATCTGGCAGGGAGGCGGCGGGTATCTTGTCGTGCGTGACCACCCCGTGAAACGCTGGGCGCTGTTCGGGCCGTGGGAGCTGACGCTTGGGCCAAGGGTTCGATACCAGCGCTGGGGACAGCGGGGGGACAGCGGGTTTCTCAAAGGGAAGATTCTGTTGAACATCAACGCGGCCGCTCTCGTCACTGAACGCTTCTCGGTGGACGACCTCCTCCAGGTCATCGAAGACTCGCGCGCTGCCGTGCAATCGGTGGCAGCCGTCGCCGCAACAGAGCAGCCGATCCCCGTTGTGGGTCGATAGCCAACGGGCACTTGTCACGTGCCCCACGTAATGTGCGTACGTACGCGTAGTATTCAGCAAGCGCCCGATCTACCGACCTGCGAGGAGCCCGTGTGACGCGCCAGAGAAAGCCGACTTCGACGTCTTCCTTTGGTGTCGGCAGGCGCGAGAGTCACGACGCTTCCACGTTCTACGACCGGTTTCCGTTGCCCGAGGTGTCGTCCGCCAGCGAGGTTGCTGCAAATCCTCCCGAGTTGCTGGATGTCATCCACATCGGCGACTCCCGTTCCATGGCCGAGATCGTCGACTCCTCGGTGGCACTGGTGGTGACGTCGCCGCCTTACTTCGCGGGCAAGGAGTACGAGGAGGCACTTGGTCAGGGAAACGTGCCTGGCAGTTACGTCGAGTATCTCGAGATGCTGACCGACGTCTTCGCCGAGTGTCACCGCAAGCTCGAGCCGGGCGGCCGCATGGCCGTGAACGTCGCCAACCTGGGACGCAAACCATTCAGGTCCTTGGCGGCCGACGTGACATCGATTCTGCAGGATCGACTGGGCTTGCTGCTGCGCGGAGAGGTCATCTGGGTCAAGGGGCAGGGCGCCAGCGGATCCTGTGCGTGGGGATCGTTTCAGAGCGCAGCGAATCCCGTGCTGCGCGATCTGACCGAGAGAATCGTCATCGCCTCGAAGGGTCGCTTCGATCGTGCGCTCTCGCGCCGGGAACGCGCCCGGCGCGACCTCCCGTCCGACGTTTCGATCTTCAAGGACGACTTCATGGAAGCGACGACCGATCTCTGGGACATTCCCCCAGAGACCGCGACGAGGGTCGGCCACCCCGCTCCGTTTCCCGTCGAACTTCCCCAGCGCCTCATCGAGCTATACACGTACCGACACGATGTCGTGCTGGATCCGTTCATTGGTTCCGGTTCGACTGCGGTTGCCGCAGTCCGCTCCGACCGACACTTCGTCGGGTACGACACCGATCGCGGTTACGTCGAGCGAGCAAGAACGAGGGTCGAGAAGGAGACGACACGACGCCGAGCCAACCCAAAGGCAATCCTGCCGGCCGTGCCTCAACCTGCGCCCGAAGACGAGCCCTACCAATCCCGTGCAGTGCGCGAAGGGCAGCGGGCCAAGGAGATCGCGCAGGCTGTCTTGAAGGATTGCGGATTCACCGACATCGACGAGGATGTCCGGTTCCGGGGCGGCACCGAAGTCAACTTCGTGGCTCGGGACCGCTCCGGGCACAGCTGGTTCTTCGATGTATCGGGAGCCTTTACAAGCACACGGGCGGGCCTTCGCCGCACGGACACGGTGTGGAAGGCGCTGGGCAAGGCGTCGGTGCTGAAAGCCAGCGGGATAGGTGGCTACCGACTGTTGCTGCTTACAACCGACCTTCCACCAAAGGGCAGCACCGGGGGCCTCGCCCTGCGGGCGGCGCAAAACCACACCTTCCACGACGCGATTGCGATGCTCTCGCCCGAGGGGCAGGAGCGACTGCGCTCTTACGCCGCCGGGGAGAACCGATCGAGTGCCGCCGAATTACTGCTTCCGGCAACCGATGAGCCGTGATTTTCCAGTTGTCGGCTGCTTCGCCGTGATTCGAGGCGAGGAGCCATCCATCCTGCTCGCGGAATCGAGCTCGCTGATGGACCGGGTTCTCGCCCTTCAGCTCGTCGCACAACTTCCCGCTTCGACCGTGAAGTCCGGGGCGCGACTGAACGAGATGCGCGATGCGTTACTCGAGGAGCGATGGGCGGACGCGGTGGTGCTCTGGATCGAGGAAACAGGGGTGGCGGTGGACGTCTATACGGAATCGCCGAGAATCTGGACCGAGAGGGAACTCGACGGCGAGCAGGCCTCGATGGAAATACGCGTGGCGCCCCTATTCGCCGAGCCCTGAGGTTCCGCTACAGCCTCTCGACGCTGTAGCCGGTCGCGTTCAGCTGCGTCATCAGCTCTTGAATGTGCTCGAGGCCCTTCGTCTCGATCTGCAACGCCACCTCGACGTCGCCCAGATCGGCGAGCACACCCTCTCTGTGATGTTCCACCCCGACGATGTTCGCGCCCAGGTCGGCGAGCAACCCGAGCAACCGATGGAGCGCTCCCGGTTGATCGGAGATACGCGTTCGGAAGGCGAAGTAGCGTCCGGAAGCGGAAAGGCCGAAGCGGATAACACGCAGCAACAGCAGCGGGTCGATGTTGCCCCCCGACAGAACGACGACTACCGGCGGCTTGAGATTGCCGAGACCGAGCATTCCTGCGGCCACTCCGGCGGCGCCCGCCGGCTCCAGCACGAGCTTCATGCGTTCGGCGGTGAACACCAGGGCTTCTGCGATCTGCTCGTCCGTGACTGTCACCACTTCGTCGACGAGTGCCTGAACGTGAGCGAAGGTGCGCTCCCCTGGTGTGTTGCAGGCGATGCCGTCCGCGATCGTCGACATCTCCTCCACCGTGACTGGATGCCCTCGCTCGAGGGACGCAGGGAATGCGGCCGCGCCTTCGGCTTGAACGGCCACCACTCGAACGTCACTTCTCAGAGACTTTGCCGCGGCCGCTATCCCGGAGACCAGGCCCCCGCCCCCGGCCGGAACGACGATCGTGTTGACGCCCGGCATCTGTTCGAGGATCTCGAGTCCGCACGTCCCCTGACCGGCGATAATGTGCGGGTGGTCGAAGGGATGGACGAAGGTCGCTCCCCGGTCGTGCGAGAACCCCATCGCCGCCTCGTAGGCCTCGCCGAAGTCCTTTCCCGTGAGCACCACCTCGGCCCCGTAGCGCTTCGTGGCCTCGATCTTCGGCAGCGCAGCGGCCGTCGGCATGAACACCGTGGATTTGATGTCATTCAGAGAGGCTGCGAGCGCGGTTCCCTGCGCGTGGTTCCCAGCGGAGGCCGCCACGACGCCGCATTTGGACTCCTCGGTGGGCAGCCGGCTGATCCGGTTGTACGCCCCCCGTATCTTGAACGAGCCCGTACGCTGGAGGTTCTCGCACTTGATGAAGACTTCACCACCGATGAGATCGGACAAAGCCCGCGACCTGTCGAGCGGAGTACGCACTGCGACGGTGGCAAGCCGCTGCCTCGCATCCTCTATGTCCGCTAAACTCACGAGCTCTGCGGTCCTCACGACTGCATCGTGCCACGCTAAGAGCGCGGCCACATACACCCTTTAGCTATGACCTCCACTTGGACGCCCGCATCGTGGTCTGACCGACCGGCCGCACAGCAGCCGGAATGGCCGAGCGCGGCCGAATTGAACGTTGCGCTCGAAGAACTGAGGAAACTCCCGCCCCTTGTTTTCGCCGGCGAAGCCCGCCGATTGACCGACTCACTGGCCAAGGCCGGTCGGGGTCAGGCCTTCGTTCTTCAGGCCGGCGAGTGCGCCGAGGCTTTCGGAGAGTTCTCGGCGGATGACATCCGCGACAAGCTGAAGGTCATCCTTCAGATGGCGGTGGTGCTCACCTATGGCTCGGGCCTGCCCGTGGTGAAGATCGGGCGCATCGCCGGGCAGTTCGCCAAGCCTCGCTCCTCGCCGACGGAGAGCGCGAACGGACAGAGCCTTCCATCCTTTCGGGGCCATGCGGTAAATGATGCGATCTTCGACGAGAAGGCGAGACGCGCCGATGCGCGCCGTCTCGTTCGTGCCTACCACCAGAGTGCAGCCACACTGAATCTGCTGCGCGCCTTCACCAAGGGTGGCTTCGCCGATCTCCGTCAGATCCACGAATGGAACCAGGAGTTCGTCGCGAACTCGTCCCAGGGTCGCCGTTACGAGCAGATCGCGGGCCAGATAGATCGTTCGATGCGGTTCATGGCCGCGTGCGGTGTTGACCTCAGCAGAGATCCGGTCCTGCACGAAGTGGACTTCTACACGAGCCACGAGGCGCTGCTCTTGCCCTTCGAGGAGGCGCTCACTCGCAGGGACAGCCTCACGGGCGAGTGGTACTGCTGCAGCGCGCACATGCTGTGGGTGGGCGAGCGCACCCGGCAACTGAACGGCGCTCACCTCGAGTTTTTGTCGGGAGTGCGCAACCCCGTCGCCTGCAAGCTCGGTCCCGCCGCAACGGAGGACGAGGTGATCGAGATCTGCGAGCGGCTAAATCCATCGGGCGAACCCGGTCGCCTCACATTCATTACGCGCATGGGCGCCGCTCAGGTCGAAACCAAGTTGCCACCGCTCATTCGGGCCGCGAGTGACTCGGGCTCGGTGGTCACGTGGGTGTGCGACCCGATGCACGGCAACACGGTGACAACCGACTCCGGCCTCAAAACGCGCAGATTCGACGACATCCTCACCGAGATCAAGGGCTTCTTCGCCGTCCACAACCAGGAGGGCAGTGTCCCCGGAGGCGTCCACCTCGAGCTGACGAACGAGGACGTGACCGAGTGCCTCGGAGGCGGTGGACTCGAGGGGGTTGAACTAGACGATGGCCAACTCGGGAACCGCTACCGGGCGCTGTGCGACCCGCGCCTCAACGCCCAGCAGAGCCTTGAGCTCGCGTTCGAGATAAGCGAGATGCTGCAGCCCTGACGGGGCTCTGGGTCGCACCTACAAGTACCGTTCCCTTCCGGATGTGCCCGATGAAGGAGATCGCATTTGACGAAGAGCGTCGAGCTGAGACGACATACCGCCGCAGACGGCGACGTGTTGACTGCGGATGGGGTCGAGGCGGCGGTCCGAATCGGGCGATCGCTCGCCGCCGCTTACGACATCGTCATTTCCTCTGGGGCGCAGCGCGCAACACAGACGATCGCCTGCCTTCTGGCGGGTGGCGGGTCTCGTGTCGAGGGTGGCGTCGTGGTCGATTCGCGCTGGCGGAGCGACGTCGAGGATCGCTGGAAGGCAGCGTACCAGGCCGCCGGCGCCGGAGACATCGAATCGTTCAGACGAGCCGACGCGGAGCTCGTCGATCGGGAGTCGCAACTGCTGGGAGAGGCTCTGTCCGAATTATTCGAGCGCCTGCCAGAGTCGGGAAGGGCCCTCGTCGTCGGACATTCCCCGATGCACGAAGTGGCCGTCTACGGACTCACGGGCAAATCGGTGGACCCCCTGTCCAAGGGGGCCGGAGTCCTGGTGACCCAGGAGCGAGGGTCCTACGAAATCCACCTTCTTGCTTGAACCCGATGTTCTTTGTGCCTCAGCGCCCGTCTGGCGGGAGCTCCCGCGCTCGGAATCGAGTTAGGTGCGGTTTCCTAGGGGCGTGAGGATCTCTTCGTCCTCGGGGAAGCGGCGCTGCTCCTTCTTGGAGAAGACGAGGTCGTCGTCGATGCTGACCTCGAAGGCGCCCTTGGAGCCGGGGACGAGTTCGATCGCGCTCAGGTGGTCCTGAAACTCCCCGAGAATCGTGTCCGCCAAACTGGCGGCCCTCGGTCCGTAGTTTCAGGCGGTGCAGAACTCGATTCGAACTCTCATGGGCGAGCATCCTATCCACCAGCACTCGAGCCGCTTGTAATTCTCCCCACCCTGCATGAGGCTGGATAACTCGCGTACTCGAGGAGGCATCGTGACAACGACGCTCGTAATCATCGGAGTGATCGCCCTGCTGGCGATCATCGGGGTCGTCCTGTACAACCGCCTGGTTCAGCTCCGGAACCGTGTGGAGGCGGGTTGGTCCCAGATCGATGTCCAGCTCAAGCGCCGCTATGACCTGATCCCGAATCTGGTCGAGACCGTGAAGGGGTACGCAGCGCACGAGCGGCAGACGCTCGAGGCCGTGGTGGCCGCCCGTCAGCAGGCGGTGTCTGCCAACGGAGTCGAGGAGCAGGCGCAGGCCGAGAACATGCTCACCGGCGCCCTCCGACAGCTGTTCGCCGTGGCGGAGGCCTACCCGGATCTCAAGGCGAACCAGAACTTTCTAGCGTTACAGGAAGAACTGACCGGGACCGAGGGGCGCATCGCCTACGCGCGGCAGTTCTACAACGATCAGGTTCTGCAATACGACAACGCGCGGGAACAATTTCCGAGCAGCATCTTCGCCGGAATGTTCAACTTCGAAGAGGCCACGTACTTCGAGGTCGAGGACACTGCAAGCCGCGAGCCGGTGCGAGTCGACTTCGGGCAAGGGGGCGGCACTCCGCAACAGGCTCCTCCCCCGCAGGCAAAGCCCGGGCAACAGCCGCCGCCTCAGTAATCGGAGTGCCCTTCTAGATCATGTACCAGCGCATCCAATCCAACGTTCGCAAGACGTGGCTCCTGATCATCGTCTTCGTTCTCATCACCGTCGCCATGGGCTTCGTGTTCGGGTACATGACCGACACGGGACCCGTCGGGCCCATGATCGCCGTGGTCGTCGCGGTCGGGATGAGCTGGGGAAGCTATTTCAACTCAGACAAGATCGCACTGAGAGTTAGTCACGCGGTCGAGGCCGATCCGGTTCGATACAAGCAATTGCATAACCTCATCGAGGGCATGACCATTGCCTCCGGACTTCCCAAGCCGCGTGTCCACGTCGTCGAGGACGAGGCCCCGAATGCGTTCGCGACGGGTAGAGATCCCGAACACGCTGCAATCGCCGTGACCACGGGACTGCTTCAGAAGATGGACCGCGATGAGCTCGAAGGCATCATCGCGCACGAGATGAGCCACATACAGAACCGCGACATCCTCGTAATGACGATCGCCGTCACGCTGGTCGGGGTAATCGTGCTCCTAGCCGACTGGTTGCTTCGCGCGATGTGGTGGGGTGGCATGTCTCGCAGTCGCGACAGCAACAGCAACGTCGGGGGCATCGTTGCGATCCTCGGTCTCGTGTTGATGATCGTGGCGCCCTTGATCGCTCAGCTCATGCATTTCGCCGTGTCTCGCCGGAGGGAGTTTCTTGCAGACGCCGACGCCGTGAACTTCACACGCAATCCGGCCGGTCTCATTTCTGCCCTCCAGAAGCTGAAGGGCGACCAAACCGTCGTTCGCTACGCAAGCCGGGCGACGGCCCACATGTGGATCGAGGAGCCGAACGCTCTCCAGGCTCAAGAAGGCGGGCCGGGCGTGAAGACGAGGAAGTCAGGCGCCTGGCTCAACCGGATGTTTGCAACGCATCCACCCATTGACGAACGCATCGAGGCCCTCGAGTCCATGACTTTCGGTTACTCCTCCGGGGCGGATGCGAGCCCCGCGCCGCCCCCTCCATCTTCGCAGGCGTAGTAGCAACGAAACAAACGTGTAACTCCTCGATTGACACTCTTGGAGCGCGACGCCAGACTGTGCTCGAGGTGGCCCTGCATGAGCATTGGGCTACTAACGCGGGTGGGAGGAGAGGTTCGCCATGTCGGAGAGTCTTCCCGACGACGTCTACCAACGAATCGGTGACGAGATCGGTGATCTGCTTCAGCAGGCCCACGATTGGGCGGCAAGAACGCGATCGGAGGCGGAGTCCGAAGCCGCACGCGTTACGGAAGAAGCTGCTGCAACGGCCAAGCGCGTCGTGGAGGAAGCCGAGGCCAAGGCCGCGCAATTGCGCTCTGAGTCGGAGGCCCAAGCCGAGCAGCTGCGCTCGGATTCCGAGACGAAAGCCGAGCAACTTCGTACGGATTCCGAGACGAAAGCCGAGCAACTTCGTACGGATTCCGAGACGAAAGCCGAGCAACTTCGTACGGATTCCGAAGAGAGGGCCACGCGGGTGCGGTCTGAATCGGAGAAGAGCGCTGCCAAGCTCCGATCGAGCGCAAAGGCAGCTGCAGACCGCTTGCGCGCCGACGCGGAGGCGGACGCTCAACGAACGGTGGGTGAAGCGGACGCCCGTATCGCCGAGTTGCTCAACATCGAATCTGACGCCCGTCAGCGCATCGAGACTCTGACCAAGCGGCTGCTGACCATTGCAGGGGAACTCGGAGAGGAAGCGCAAGAGCCCGAGGGCGCTGAAGAGTCACTTGAGCCGGAGGGAGAGGATTTCGATCGAGCGCAGCGCGAGGAATCCGACGACGATCTTCGGGTCGAGGTGGTCCAAGAGGACGAGACCGAGCCGGTCGGCATGAACTCCGAGCGTCTCGCGACGGGGGGCAAGCCATGAACCAAGAGTTCGAGGATCCACGCGAAGAGCTGGATAGCGAGCAAGCCGATAGCCCGATCCAGCAGCCTCTAACCGGCCAACAAGTTCTACCGGAAGACATTCACAACGCACGGTTCTCGACGCGCGTGCGGGGATACGACCGCGAGGAAGTCGATGCTTTCTTGTCTGCGATCGCAACCGAGCTCGATCGACTGATCGAGAATCAGCAGTTGCTTCAGAACCAACCGGCACCCGCTGTCGAGGACGAGGAACCGTATGCAAAACTCGGCTCCGACGCCGGCAAGCTCATGCAGCTCGCGCGCGAGCATGCAGACCGAATGAAGAACGACGCGCTGGCCGAAATCGCGGCGGCACGCGCCGCTGCAGAGACGGAGGTCGCCGAGCTCCTCGACCGCTCCGAGACAGAAGCCTCCGCTTTGCATGACATGGCGACGCGAGATGCCAAGTCCATCAAGGACGACGCCGACCGACTGCACGCCGACGCCCAGACTCGGGCGCGTGAAGTTGAGATCGAGACCGAGAACGTGGCGGCTCGAGCCCAAACCGAGGTGGAGGAGATACGGGCGGCAGTGGAGGCCGAGGCACGGGTTTTGAGGAAAGAGGCCGAGGAAGAGGCCAAGCGAATCAAGAACAAGGCAAGAGCCGACTACACGGTGGTAACGCGCGAGGCTCATCGAGACGCGAATCGAACCGAGAGGGAGGCGCGTCAGCGCGCCGAGCTACTCAAGGACGAAGCGGAGGAGAAGGCGAACGAACGAGTGCGGCACGCTCGCGCCGAAGTGCGGAAATTGAACGACGCAGAGTCAACGCTCAAGAACCGAATCAAAGCTCTGCAGTCAACGCTCGACTCATTGAGCGACGCGGTCGAGGACAGCGACGCACCTGAGGCAAAGAAGCCTGCGACCGTCGATCTCACTGATACTCGAAGCGGGCCCGCCTAACCAGCACTAATCCGTTCCAGCATCGAGATCGAGGAGCCAGTCTTGGCCGACCAGGTCATGACCGAAGCTGTGATGAGGTTCCTCCTTGATTAGTCGAAACCCCGCAGCTTCGTAGATACGCCGGGCCGAAAGCAGCACATCATTGGTCCACAACGTGATTTGCTTGTAGCCAGCCCTTCTAGCGAAGCGGATGCACTCTGTTACGAGCCGCTCCCCTATCCCCACTCCACGTGCGCTCGGCTCGACCAAAAGTAGGCGCAATCTTGCGATGACAACCGACTCTTTCACGCAAAAGACGCAGCCGACGGGGTCGCCGTCGACCTCCGCGATCCAGGCGTTCTCTCTCTTCGGATCCCGTTCGTCGATGTACTCGGCGACGACGCGCGCCACGAGGGCTTCGAAGGTCTCGTCCCAGCCGAACTCCTGCGCGTAGATCACCCCGTGGCGATGCACCACCCAGCCAAGATCACCTGAGATCGGTTGACGGATTACGCTGGCCCGCGACCCGGGAACCGGGTCGACCAAGGCTCGAATCGTGGCCATCGCCGACGCGAGGCGGCGTCGCTCCTCTTCCGTCAATCTCGACTGCATGTCCTGGACCTGCTTGGTGGAGCGAGCGTCAAGGTCCTCGAACACAGCCCTTCCCCGTTCTGTTAGACGAAGCACGCGCCGACGGCCGTCGGCCGGAGAGGGGGTGGCATCGACGAGGCCGGCCCTCTCGAAACGCTTCACGATGCGGCTGAGGTAGCCCGCGTCGATGCCCAGCTCCTGCCGCAGCCGCAACAGGTCCATGGTGTCGTCTTCCTGCGGTCCGGCCGAGCCCACCCCGTCTTCCTGAGGTCCGGCTCCGCGCTGGCCTAGCTCGAAGAGGACACGTGCCTCTGTCAGCGAGTAGGGGGTGTCGAGCAGACCCGCATCGAGCACGCCCATGTGGCTGGTCCAGAAGCGATTGAACGACCGGATTGCGCCCGCTTCCTCCGCCTGCGACATGGGGATATATCAGCCTCCGTCAATTAGTTCGTTGACAGAGTCTAATACATGGCTGCCGAGCGTGGAGGCCAACGCTCAGCCCGCAGGCGGGTCGCCGACCCAGTAGCGGGGCCCTGGCCGTTCTCGGCAGCACGTAGACCAGGGCGGATCGACTACCACCCGGTCTTCCCCGATAGGCCAGGCCCGGCTTCGCGACGGATCGAAGACGAGGACGACGTCCGCGACGTGATCGAGCTCCTCCGACTCAACTACGTGCCAATCCGCAGGAAGAAGTCAAGGCCTGATGTGGTTGACGCGCGATGAGTTTCGGGCTTTACATCAGTCTGAAGTGTTGACATCCCGAACACGGAGCGACTCCTACAGCGGAGGATCCAGATGACAGCAGAGTCCCCCCTCGCGATCGAGGCCACCGGCCTCGTCAAGGTTTTCGGCGAGACGCGCGCGGTCGACGGTGTTGACCTGGCGGTGCGGAGCGGGTCCGTCTACGGCGTGCTCGGTCCCAACGGCGCCGGCAAGACGACGGCGATCCGGATGCTGGCGACCCTGCTTCGACCGGACGCTGGCAGTGCCCGAGTCCTCGGCCACGACATCGTCGAGGAGGCGGACGCAGTGCGTTGCGCCGTTACGCTCACCGGCCAGCTCGCGTCGGTGGACGAGGATCTCACCGGCCGGGAGAACTTGATTCTGGTGGGGCGCCTGCTCGGGCTGAAGCGGGCCCACGCAAAGAACCGGTCCACCGAACTGCTCGAGGCCTTCGGTCTCGCCGAGGCGGCCACGAAGCTGGTCAAGAATTACTCCGGCGGGATGCGGCGCCGGCTGGACATCGCCGCGAGCATCGTCGTCACCCCGCGGCTGATGTTCCTCGACGAGCCCACAACCGGTCTCGACCCGCGCTCGCGCAACCAGGTCTGGGACATCATCCGCATGCTGGTCGCGGGCGGAACCACGATCCTGCTGTGCACCCAATATCTCCAGGAGGCCGACCAGCTCGCCGACGGCATCGCAGTGATCGACCACGGCAAGGTGATCGCCGAAGGAACGCCCAGCCAGCTAAAAGCGTCGGTGGGAGCGGGGGCGTTGCACGTGCGCCTGCTTGACCCCGCTCAGCGGCCGGAGGCCGAGCGGTTGCTCACCAGCGAGCTGGGATCGGTGTTCCTGGAGCCCGACCCCGCCGCGCTATCGGTCCAGTGCGCCGAGGCGGACCGAGGGGCAGAGGCGATCGCCGGATTGACTCGGGCTGGCGTGCGCATCGCCGACTTCTCGGTGGGACAGCCGAGCCTCGACGAAGTCTTCTTGGCCCTGACCGGACACCCGGCCGAGGCCGAGCCGTCCTCGGAAGCAGACGCGATCGAGGAGGAGCAACCAGCATGAGCATGACGACACCGAACGCAGCAACCCTTGGCGCCGACGAGGAGGCCGTTCGCAAGGCGATCTCCTCCACCGCGCGCCCACCGAAGGCAAGTGCCCTGTCGGCTGCCCTCTCCTTCGGCTGGCGCGGAATGCTCAAGGTCAAGCACGTCCCCGAGCAGCTCCTCGACGTGACGATCACGCCGGTCATGTTCGTTCTGATGTTCACCTATCTGTTCGGCGGAGCGATCGCCGGATCGACGGCCGAGTACCTCCGTTACATCCTCCCGGGGATCTTGGTGATGTCGGTCCTGTTCACCACCGTGTACTCGGGGGTGGCGCTGAACACGGACCTCACCAAGGGGGTAGTCGACCGCTTCCGTTCGCTACCTATCTGGCGTCCGGCGCCGCTCGTTGGATCGCTGATCGGAGACAGCGTGCGCTACCTGATCGCCGGCAGCGTGATCATCGTTCTGGGTGTCGCGCTCGGCTACCGGTCGGGCGGTGGCGTCGGCGGAGTCCTCGCTGCGCTCGCGCTGGTGGTTGTCTTCGCCTTCGGACTTTCCTGGGTCTTCACGACCATCGGCTTGGTGATGCGTTCGCCCAACGCCGTCATGAACGCAGGTTTCATGGCAATCTTTCCCGTGACCTTCCTCTCTAATGCCTTCGTCGACCCGGAGACGCTGCCGGCGGGGCTCGAGGCGTTCGTGAACGCCAATCCGATCTCTATTCTGATAGATGCTGCGCGCGGGTTGATGGAAGGAGCGCCCGCTGCGGGAGATATCGGGATCGTGCTTGCGACGGCGGCCGCCCTGACATTGGTCTTCGCGCCGCTGACGGTTCGCCTGTATCAGAGGGCCTGATCGAGCAGAAGGGCACGAGCACGCTCTGGGACCTGATCTCAGGGATACTCGAAGTGGCCCCGCCTAAACGCCGGCGACTGCCCACCTCGTTCGAGACCTAGCGCGCTGGTCGCCAGCGCGACATGAGAAAAGGCTTGAGGAAAATTTCCGAGGAGCCGCTCGTGCCTCGGGTCGTACTGTTCCGCAAGGAGACCCAGCTCGTTGCTTAGGGACACGAGTCGTTCGAATAGACGCTCAGCTTGTTCATGACGCCCAATCAACTCCAGGCAGTCGACCAACCAGAAACTGCACATGAGGAACGCCCCCTCACCGCCGGGGAGACCGTCCGCATCCAGGGTTGTCCGGTATCGGTAGACGAGCCCATCTGAAACAAGGTGCCGCTGGACGCCTTCGATGGTGGCGACCATTCGGGGGTCGTTGGCGTCGATGAACCCCACCAGAGGCATGAGCAATAGAGAAGCGTCTAGGGACGGGTCGGTATAGGAGCGCTTGAAGTGCCCGCGGCCTACATCGAACCCTCTCCCCATCACTTCCTCTCGGATCTCGAAACGCACAGTCTTCCAGTAGTCGACCTCCCCTTCACGACCAAAGTTCTCGACCATGGAGATACCTCGATCCACCGCTACCCAGGCCATCACTTTGGAGTGAACAAAGTGCTGGCGGCCCGAACGCACCTCCCAGATTCCTTCGTCAGGAGACGTCCAGTGTTCACAGACGAAGTCCACGATGCTCCGTTGCAGTTCCCACGCTTCCACTACGGGCTCGTTTCCAGCGCGCGTCGCAGAATGAAGCGAGTCCATCACCTCTCCGTAGACATCAAGCTGAAATTGTTCGACCGCTCCATTTCCAATCCGAACCGGTTTGGAGTTCTCGTATCCAGAGAGCCATGGAAGTTCCAGCTCGGTCAGACGTCGTTCTCCACGGACGCCGTACATGATTTGCAGTTCCCCAGGGTCACCCGCGACCGCTCGTAACAACCAGTCGCGCCACTCCTCGGCTTCAGTCGTGTAGCCGTGTTCGAGCAGCACCTCAAGTGTGAAGGTTGCATCCCGCAGCCAGCAATAGCGGTAGTCCCAATTTCGCACGCCCCCGATCTCCTCGGGCAGCGAAGTGGTAGGGGCTGCGACGATGCCCCCGGTCGGAGAGTAGGTCAGAGCCTTCAGGACGATCAGGCTACGGATGACTTCGGGCCTCCATCGCCCGTGATAGGTGCATCGCGCGGCCCAGTCGCGCCAGAAGCGATCGGTTCTCTCGATCAGCCAATCACAGTCGGCAGCAACGTCGAGGTCAGGGGGATTCAGATGTGAGGGATGCGACCGAGCAAGGAACATAGCCCGATGACCTGCCTCGATAGTGAAAGCCGCACTGGCACCCTTGTCCTGTCGTTGGATCGGCACCGTTGCTTGGAGGTCGAGTGCGCTCGGACCCCCTACTGCCTCCAGCCTCCTACCATGAGTCCGAATCCACGGAGTGATCCCGCCGTAGTCGAATCGAGGAGCAAACTCCATGGCAACGTCGGCATGACCCTCGAGACCCTCCACGACGCGCACGAAAACATCATGGGTATGCACGCGACGGGGATCCGCCGTCTCACCCCCCTGCTCGATAGGCAGACAATCAGTCAATCGGAAACGGCCCTCAATCGTCGAAAAAACCGTCTCCAAAACCAGAGATTCATCCCGATAAGTTCGTTCGACGGTGAACTCACTTGAGGCCGGAGCGATGCGCCAGTGACCACCTCTCAGAGGGTCGAGGATCGCCGCAAAACACGCGCCGGAATCGAAGCGCGGTAGACAAAGCCAGTCTATTGAGCCGTCCTTTGAAACCAAGGCAGCGGAGTGGGTGTCACCCAGGAAGGCGTAGTCTTCGATCCGTTCCATCCCCGCAGGGTAGGCGGCTACCCGATTCTCCCGATCCAGGTAGCGATCGCTCCAATGGCCTCGTCCCAGGCCTGCTTCGTCGAGCGACCCGACGACTTCCGTACCTTCAAGGAGTGATCGCCATCGTCGACGACGACGACGTCGGCCTTGAGCCTTCGCTTGCCAATGACCTCGGCGAGTGTCTCGAGCGGGCAGAAGGGATCACGCGTTCCCTCGACGAAAAGCTGTGGCACCTTGATGTCGCCCAGATGAGCATCCCGTATCCGTTCGGGCCTTCCCGGCGGATGTAACGGGTACCCGAGATACACGAGGCCGTGGGCTTGCGTTCCGCCGGCGACGATGTGAGACGCGATACGGCCCCCCATCGACTTGCCCCCAACGAAAAGGCTACGCGGGGAGCGCTCGTCGGTGACCTGTTGGACAACCTCTCGATACGTGTCCTCCAGAACGGGTTGCTTATCGGGCGAGCGCCTTCCCTCGTCGGTGTAGCGAAAGTTGAAACGCGCCACCGCCAAGTCGGCGGCGCCCAACGTGTCGGCGAAGTACGCCATGTACTCATGATTCATATCCGCGCCTGCCCCGTGTGCAAGGACCAAAACGGACGACGCGTTATCGGAGCCGTTCCAAATGAGGTTCATGATGGAAATTATCCGTCGCTCACGGGAGGAGCGATGAACGTGCGCCGTCCGGCTTGCTCGATGATGTCCGCCTTGAGAACGCGACGCACTCTGCGGACCTCACGCAGAGGCACGAGTGCCGTCGCGTCGTGCTGCTCGACGATGTGCTGCAGGTTCTCGATAGCGCTCTCGAGTTCACCGATCGCGTCGTGATGTCGCACACGAAGCGCTTCGATCTCGTGTTCGAGTTCGAGAATGCGCACTACTCCGGCGAGGTTGACTCCGTCATTGGTCAGTTCCTGGATGCGTCGGAGCAACGTGATGTCTCGCTCGGAGTATCGGCGCGTGTTCCCCGCCGTGCGATGTGGTTGAACCAAGCCCTTGCGCTCGTAAATGCGAAGCGTTTGGGGGTGCACGCCGGCAAGCTCGGCGGCAACCGAGATGACGTAGATCGCTCGATCCTGCATGCCGTCGGCCATCACGATCTCCTTAGGACGCCCTCTTGCTCGCGCTCTTGGTGAGGTACGCCTCGAGGTTCTTGCGCGGACTGTCCTCGTGTACCTCCTGGAACTCCTCGAGCAACTGCTTCTCGCGCCGGGACAGCGTCTTGGGCACGTCGACGTCCACCTTGACGAGCAGGTCACCCGTTCCACCGCTCTGGCGCTGGGCCCCTTGGCCGCGAACGCGCAGGGTCTTGCCGCTGTTGGTTCCGGCCGGAACCTTCACGGTGACGGGCGAATCGAGGGTGGGCACCTGGATCTTGGCCCCCAGAGCGGCCTCGGCGATGGTCAACGGCAGGTGGATGACGAGATCCCCGTTCTTGCCGAGCTCGAACACATCGTGGGGACGTACGTGAACTCGAACGAACAAGTCCCCAGCGACTCCTTGAGCGGGAGCGGCTTCGCCTTTGCCTGCAACGCGGATACGCGCGCCGTCACCTATCCCGGCGGGGATTCGCACCTTGGTCGAGTTGTCCGGCAGCGTCACGGTTGCCCCGTTGACCGCATCCTCGAAGTCCAGCGTCACCTCGGTCTCGATGTCGCGACCCTGGCGCTGACGTCCGCGGCTGCGGAAGCCGAACAGATCTTCGAAGACACTCCCTCCTCCGGCATCTCCGCCGCCGAAGAGGTCCTGCAGATCCTCGACGTTGATGCGGACGTTGCCCTGGCCGCCCCCGGGGCCGCGCGGGTCGAAGCCGTAGAACCGCTGGCCCCCCGCATCGACGAAGGCTCGCATCTGGTCGTACTCGCGTCTCTTGTCGTCGTTCGACAGTACCGAGTGCGCCTCAGAGATCTCCTTGAAACGCTGCTCGGCCCCCTTGTCGCCTTTGTTGGCGTCGGGATGGTACTTCTGCGCGAGCTTCCGGTAGGCGCGCTTGATGGAGTCCTTGGGGGCTTCCTTGTCCACCCCAAGAATCTTGTAGAAATCCTTGTCCATCCAGTCGCGTTGCGCCATCCGGTAGTCCTCTTATCCCTCTGCTTGTTGTTCGTTCGTTCCATCATCCGACGCGGGACGTGCGACAACGACCTTCGCGTGCCTCAGGACCTCGTCCTTGAGGCGATATCCCTTGAGCAAGACCTCGGCCACCGTCTCTTCGGTCACATTGGGATCCTCGTGCGAGGCCATCGCGTCGTGCACGTGGTAGTCGAACGGCTGGCCCTCGGCGGGGATCTCCTCGAGTCCCTCGGCGTCCAACACGCGCAACAGGTCCTTCTGAACGATCTCGAGTCCCGACGCGTCCTCGGCATGTGCAATGGCCCTGTCGAAGTTGTCGAGTACGGGGAGCAGGCCGGCGATGAGGTCCTTGTTGGCGGCCGCGATCGCCCTGGTTTGCTCCCTGGTCATCCGCTTCAGCTTCTCCTGTTGATCGGAGAGCTGGTACAGCAGTTGATTGTTCTTGTCGCGCAGGGCTTCGATCTCACTCGCAGTCGCTTCCGGAGTCCCGGCCTTTTCCTCGGAAAGGGAGGATCCGCCCTCCCCTTCTTCGCTACGCGCACTCGAAACCCGGCGGTCGGTCACCTGGATTCGTCGACGCTCTTGTTCGTCGTTGATACCCACGTCTAGTTGTCCTTTCGCGATCGTCGAGACGATCGCTTGCTGTTCTTTCGCGATCGTCGAGACGATCGTTAGGCGCTCTGCTCCTTGTCGTCGCCGTCCTCGTCCACGACCTCCGCGTCCACGACATCGTCATCCGACGACCCCGCGGCCGCTGCCTCGCCGCCACCCGGTTGGTTCTGGGCGCTTTGGTAAATCACCTGCGCGATCTGCTGCGAAGCCGTCATCAAAGCCTCTGTCGTCTGCTTGATGCGGTCGACATCCTCACCCTTCAAGGCCTCCTTGGCCTCGTCGAGAGCAGCCGTCACGTTTGACTTGGTCGACTCGTCGAGCTTGTCGGAGTGCTCCGTCAAGGATTTCTCGGTCTGGTAGATGACGTTGTCGGCCTGGTTGCGCGCCTCGGCCTCGGCGCGGCGAGCCTTGTCCTCGTCCGCGTGAGCCTCGGCCTCCTTCATCATGCGCTCGATCTCGTCATCGGCCAGCTTGGTGCCGCCGGTGATCGTCATCGACTGCTCTTTGCCGGTGCCCTTGTCCTGGGCGTGCACATTGACGATCCCGTTGGCGTCGATGTCGAAGGTGACCTCGATCTGCGGCATTCCGCGTGGTGCCGATGGGATGTCGGTGAGCTGGAACTTGCCGAGGGACTTGTTGCGGTACGCCATCTCGGCCTCGCCTTGCAGGACGTGGATCTCGACCGAAGGCTGGTTGTCCGCCGCGGTCGTGAAGGTCTCGCTCCGCTTGGTCGGGATGGTCGTGTTGCGCTCGATCAGTCGGGTGAAGATGCTTCCCTGCGTCTCGACTCCGAGGCTCAGCGGCGTTACGTCGAGCAGAAGCACGTCCTTGACGTCGCCCTTCAGCACACCTGCCTGAACCGCTGCACCAACGGAGACAACCTCGTCGGGATTGACCCCCTGGTGAGGCTCCTTGCCCTCGGTAAGATTCGTGACCATCTCACGCACCATCGGCATGCGAGTGGAACCCCCCACCAGGATGATGTGGTCGACGCTTCCGACGGAGATTCCGGCGTCGCGCACCGCCTGCTCGAACGGCGAGCGACAACGGTCGAGGAGGTCCTCGGTCATGCGCTCGAACTCACTGCGAGACAGGGTCTCTTCGAGATGGAGTGGCCCCTGGTCGCTCGCGGTGATGAACGGGAGGTTGATGGTGGTGCTCTGTGTCGTGCTCAGCTCCATCTTGGCCTTCTCGCCGGCCTCCTTCAGTCGCTGCATCGCCATCTTGTCCTTGGACAGATCGATGCCGTTTGCGTCCTTGAATTTCTTGACGAGCCAGTCGATCACCCTTTGATCCCAGTCGTCGCCGCCCAGGTTCGTATCGCCGTGAGTGGCCTTCACCTCGAACACCCCGTCGCCCAACTCGAGCAACGACACGTCGAAGGTCCCCCCACCGAGATCGAAGACCAGGATGGTCTGATCGGTGGTGTCCTTGTCCAGCCCGTAGGCGAGCGCGGCGGCGGTCGGCTCGTTGATGATCCGGAGCACCTCGAGGCCGGCGACCTGTCCGGCCTCTTTGGTGGCCTGACGCTGCGCGTCATCGAAGTACGCGGGCACGGTGATGACGGCCTCGGTGACCTTGTCGCCGAGGTACGCCTCGGCGTCGGTCTTGAGTTTGGCCAGGATGCGGGCCGAGATCTCCTGCGGTGTCCACTTCTTGCCGTCGATGTCGACCGCGTGGTCGGTCCCCATCTCTCGCTTGATCGACCGGATGGTCCGGTCGGGGTTGGTTATCGCCTGCCGCTTGGCAACCTCGCCGACGAGGATCTCGCCGCTCTTTGAGAAGGCGACGACCGACGGCGTCGTGCGGGCCCCCTCGGCGTTGGGGATGACGGTGGGTTCGCCGCCCTCGAACACGGACACGACGGAGTTGGTCGTGCCGAGGTCAATTCCTACTGCTTTGGGCATTGGTGGTCCTCCTGGAGTCGCTAGTGGTACGTAACGGACATGGTCTAACCTGAGTGTGATGTTGTCAACTCAAGTGGTTCAACGACACTCAGCTTAGGTTATTCCCCCGAAAGCGTCGGATCGCCCAGGGCACCCTTCAGGGCGCCGCCGAGTTGCGCCCGGCTGGAGATCGCAAGCTTGCGGTAGACCTTTCCGAGATGGGCCTCGACCGCCTTGACGGTCACGAACAGACCCTCCGCCACCTCCCGATTGCTGAGCCCCGAAGCAACCATCTGGGCCACCCGGCGCTCGGACGGCGTGAGGGCCTCGACGCCGGTCAACGACAGGCGCCGGGGTCGCCCCCCGGCGTCGGAGATGAGGCTGAGGGCCTGGGCCGCCAGCAGGAACACTCCGTGCTGACGGGCCTGGTGTATCCCGCGCCTCAGCCAGTCACGGGCCTCGCCCTTACGGCCGGCGTCGTTCAGGGCCCGCCCCAGCGCAACCTGGACGAGCGCTCGCTCGACCATTGCCTCCGAACGTTCGGCCTGCGTCATCGCCTCCCGAAGCAACTCGATGCCGTGGTCGCCTTTTTCGACGAGGGCGACGGTCCTTAGAGCGAGGGAGATTCCGCGCGGAGCACCCCATCGCCGAGCGCGCTCGAGGAAATCGACGGCCACCTCCGCAGCTCGGTCCTCGTGCTCGGTGCCCACCGACGCCCTGGCCAGATACTGCGGCCATGCACTCAGGGTGGGCTGGTTCAGGTACCGGCTCCCCTGCAACCTGCTCGCGGCTTGCTCGAGGTCGGCGCGCGCCTCCTCGCGCCGCTCTGAAAGAACATGCCAGCGGCCCCGCGCCTCCAGAAACAAACCGAACTCGGGGGCCGACTTGTAGTCGTCATCGTCGATCGCCATCAGGACCGAGCCTGCGCCGGTCAAGTCACCCGAGTCCATCAGTGCATGTGCGAGCTGGGCGTGAGCGGACGTAAGAAACAACTTCCAACCGAAGCGGCGAGCGTCGATAGCCTGCTGTGCATCCGCTATGGCGTCGGGAATTCGGCCAGCGTGCCTAAGTGGATAGGTCCGGTTAACAGAGGCATTAGCGAACCCGTTGATCGAGCCGCGCGCCCTCGCTTCGGCGATAGCTCGGTCGCACACCTCGATGGCCGCCGTGAATCTGTCGGCCAGGTTGAGCACCCCGCTCACGATGGTCACCGTCAACTCGTCATCCGGCTCGTCATCGAACAGTTCGCCGTTCCCATAGGCAAGGCTCGCCAGCTCGACCGCGCGCTCGAGTCCTTCGCCGGTGGCGGTCAAGTAGAGGGCGGAATGGGCCAGGGCAGCACGCTCGGCCCCCAGCACCCGCTCCTTTGTTCTAAGGAGCACGCGTTCGATGCTCTTGGTGGCTGCATCTTGGAGGCTCGGTTCGATGAGTCCTGCGAACACGAACGTCGCCTCGAGCTCGCGCCGGAGACTGTCGTGACGTTCGTCCAGCTCCTCGAAGCCCGGCACCACCACACCCGCGGCTTCTCTGCGTCGGCCGGCACCGATCAGGGCCTTGGCGATGCGAAGGCGAGCCCTCGCTCGTTGCTCGGGGTCGGAGCAAAGATTGGCGGCTTCGGCAGAGCGCAGGACCGCTCGGGAAGAGCCCGACATGGCCTCGGCCTCTCCCAACTCGACGAGGGCGTCGACCCGGTCGTCCGTCGAAAGCGCGCCGGCGAGAACCCGCTGCAGGTAGTCGATTGCAATCTGTGGCGCGCCCCTTCTGAGCGCACGTGCCGCTGCAGCGCGCAGGACGTCATCCGTCCGCACGCCCTCGACCTCTCCGGCAAGGAGCACGTGCGGCGCCAGCTTCTCGGGGGGCGCCCCCGCCGAGTGGAGAACCCTCACCGCCTCCTCGTGCACCTTTACTCTCTCAGTCGGATCGATGTGCTTATAGGTTGCGGTCCGCACGATCGGGTGCACAAACGAAAGCGGTTCGCTCGGAGTCAGGATTCCGGCTGCGGCCAGAGATGCGGCCCACTCGGTTGCCTGGTCTACGTCAACGCCCGCGAGACCAGCGGCAAGGGCAAGCTCCGCGTTCTCGTCCAGCACCGCCACGCTCTGGGCCAGACGGACGGCCCCCTCGTCCACTAGTGACAGCCTCCGCTGCACCGACCGAGCCACCGTGTGAGGCCCCTGTTCGTGAACTTCGGCCGCCTCGTGATCGGCGCCCAGGGTGACCACCCCCTCGAGTCCGGCGAGGAGCTCTCGCAGGTAGAACGGGTTACCAGTCGTTGCCTCGAAGCAGGCCTCACAGAATCGATCGGTTGCCTCAGGGAACTGGGCCCGAA
Organism: Actinomycetota bacterium; assembly: GCA_050693895.1. Lineage (GTDB taxonomy): Bacteria > Actinomycetota > CADDZG01 > CADDZG01 > WHSQ01 > WHSV01. Next base: position 39,896 of record JBOGWS010000042.1, read on the forward strand.
CGATCTGATCGGTGGCCGTTCGGGTGAGCGGCTGCACCAGAAGCCGCTTACAGATCGGATGTTGGCGAAGCTCGATCACCGAGGGCAGGAGCTCGGGCTCGTAGGTGCGCGTCCCAAGTACGACGACCACGGGTAGATCCTCGATGCGAGCGGCCAGATAGGCGATGAACCTGACCGACGACGCGTCCACCCACCGCCCGTCGTCGATGAGGATCGCGAGCGGTCTTCGTTCGGCGAGGTTCACCGTCAGCCAAAAAAGGCCCTCGAATACGGAGCTCGTCTCCTGTTGAGCGGAGAAGGGCTGCTCGAAGAGCGGCGCCGCCAAGCCGGCCGAACCCCGGAGCAGGGACTTGCGTTCGCCGGGTTCCAGAGCCAGAACATGGCTTCGAAACAGGTCCTCGACCACGACCAGGGGCACCTCGCGCTCCCTCTCCTTGCCCCGTCCTTCAAGGATCATGAATCCACGCTCGAGCGCGTCCTGCGCGACGGAGTCCAGAAGGGCGGTCTTTCCCACTCCGGCGTGGCCCTCGATCAGATGGAGGGATCCCTGCCCGCGCTGCGCCTTTGTGAGGGCCGCCCGAAGCACCGCGAGCGGCTCATCGCGCTCGAGCAGGCGTCTTGACTCCGTCACATCCCCCTCAGTCCCCTCGCCCGGTGCTTCGCCGCCGACCGATCTGGCGTCCCTCGGAGCTCAAGTTCCGGGCTCGAATCGGGCCATACCGGCTATTCCCCGACACTACCGTTTTGGACGCGCACGAATCCGTGCGAACAGTAGGTTACGCATGGGGGAGGTGCGCTCCCCCTATACTGCGGCTCGTCAGAAGTTGACTGTGCGGTCAAGTTAGAGGTAGCCAAGGGAGGCCTCGGCAGTGCCCGAAAAGATCGCGATGACCCTGGTGATCCTGGTCTCGATCGCCCTCTTTATGAAACGATCACGGGACTTGGTCGGGTTCCTGAAGCTCGGTCAGCCGGATGATCGCAAGCCGCGCTCTGTTGGACTCAAGCTCAAAGAGCAGCTCGTGGTCGTATTCGCGCAGCGCAAGCTCCTGCAGTGGACCGTGCCCGGCATCATGCACTTCTTCATCTTCTGGGGCTTCGTCATCCTCTTCACGACCATCGTCGAAGCCTTCGGCGCGGTCTATCAGGACGGATTCCATCTGCCTCTGATCGGTCGCTGGGGGCCGCTCGGAGCGATCCAGGACTTCTTCATCGTCGCCGTGCTCGTCGGCATCGTCACCGCCTTCTACATTCGGCGAGTACAACGGCCGGGACGCTTCAAGGGGAGCCACACCAAAGAGGCCGAGTACATCCTGTTCGCCATCGCGGCGATCATGTTCACGATCCTGCTCAGTCGCTCGGCCCAGATCGCGCTCGGACACTTTCCCTACGACACCGCGTGGACTCCCATCTCCAATGCCGCTGCTCAGCTCTTCAGTGGAATGGGCCGCGCCACGATCGAGGCGATCGACACCGTCTTCATCTGGTGGCACTCGCTCATCATTCTCGGCTTCCTCGTGTACCTCACCTACTCGAAGCACTTACACATCATCACGAGCGGCTTCAACGTGCTGTTCACTTCCGAGCGGCCCAAGGGCGCGCTCAGGCCCATGAACATCGACATTGAGACGATGAGCGAGGACGACACCTTCGGCGCAAGCGTCGTCACGGACCTAACGTGGAAACAGATGCTCGACGGCATGACGTGCACCGAGTGCGGCCGCTGTCAGAGTCAGTGTCCGGCCTGGAATACTGGTAAGCCGCTCAGTCCCAAGCTCGTCATCATGGATCTGCGGGATCAGTTGTTCGAGCAGGGCCCCCGGCTCCTCGACGCGAAGCGTGCGAGCGAAGAGGAGCTTCAGGCTGCGGTCGGGACGTTGCCTCCACTGAACCCGCAGGTGCTCGAGGACGAGGTCATCTGGGATTGCACGACTTGTGGTGCGTGCGTACAGGCCTGCCCGGTCAACATCGAGCACATCGACGTGATCGTTGACATGCGGCGCAACCTCGTCATGGGCGAAAGCCGTTTTCCGCGCGAGATGCAGGGCGCTCTGCAGAATCTCGAGACAACGGGCAACCCATGGGGTCAACCACCGCAGGCGCGCGAGGAGTGGATGCGCGGAACGTCCAAGCAGGAACCGTTGGAGATCCCGCACATCTCGGATAACCCCGATGCCGATGTTCTGCTGTGGATCGGATGCGCAGGTGCCTTCGACGACCGCAACAAGCGCGTGATGTATGACCTCGGGAAGTTGCTCCAGATGGCCGGTGTGAACTTTGCCGTGCTCGGTGGAGAGGAGTCGTGTACGGGAGATCCCGCGCGGCGAATGGGGGCCGAGTACATCTACCAGATGCTCGCGGAGCAGAACATCGAAGTGCTCAATGAGTACGGAGTGAAGAAGATCTTGACCGCGTGCCCACACTGCTTCAACACGCTGTTCAACGAGTACCCGCAGTTTGGCGGCATGTTCGAGGTGCTGCATCACTCCGAGTACCTGAACGAACTCATCAAGGAGGGCCGGCTGAAGCCGAACAGAGAGATGGCTGGAACGATCACCTACCACGACCCTTGTTACAACGCGCGGCACAACGATGTTTGGAAGGGTGCGCGCGAAATCATCGAGACCATCCCGATGGCGTCTTACAAAGAGATGCATCGCCATGGTCACGGAACCTTCTGCTGCGGCGCTGGTGGGGGCCGGATGTGGATGGAGGAGCGTATGGGCAAGAAGATGAACATGGAGCGCACCGACGAGGCGCTCGCATCCGCATCCGACACGCTCGCGGTGGGTTGCCCCTACTGCAACATCATGCTCTCGGACGGTGTCGACGAGCGACACGCATCGAAGGACATGGCGGTACGCGACGTCGCGCAGATCCTTTTGGAATCGATCGACTTTCACCCCGACTCGAGCACGAATGGAAACGGCAACGGCCACTCGAACTCCCCACCCACCGGTTGACGAAGCTCATGGCGAACCGCGCCGAGCTCTGGAATACGTGGCTCGAGGCCCATCTCTGGATCGACCGCCCCGACGGGAGCGGTTGGTGGCACATCTCGCCTCGACCCGACGGCGAGGTCGGCGACTGGCCTCTTGCGGTCCCGGTCTACATCCTCACGGCCTACAACCCCCGGGGTCAGGAATTATCCCTCGAGGAAAACGAGCGCCGCCTCGCGGACCTCGACGCATATCTGAAGAAGGAGCTCGTAGCCGCGGTGCCTTCGCTCGGCTCATCTACGGACGGCTCCTGGAAGGAGCCCGGCTTGGCTCTGCTGGATCTGGATGAGAAGCGGGCGCTGGACATCGCTCGGCGGTTCCAGCAGGCGGCGATCTACGCCTGGAGCGCCGACCGTCTGGAGGTCGTGGGAGCGCTTCACGGGGGCCGGGCTTCCGTGGGCTGGTCCCTCGACGACGCCGAGCCGCCCACCTAGAGCTCCCATTGCTCAGGCGGACACCACCGCCTGCCGATATCCGACGAATGTCCCTGATGCATTCCGAGGCCATCCTCGACGTCACCCGTGCCTTCTTGCGCGCAAGCCTTCCGAGTGAGTTCGCCGCGGTCACCACCGGTCCGATTCACGAGCTGGAATCGCTCTGTCGCAGGTTCGATTCGGATTATGGGTCCGTCAAGAGGACGGTCGAGATCCACGAGATGGCTCCCGTCATCGAGGGTGACCGAGCAACGGTCCGAGTGAACGCTACATTCCACTTCTCGGTGGAAAAGACGGGTCAGAGATGGGACCGGGCAAGCGAGGCCACGGTTCATCTCTCTCGAACCACCGCAGGCTGGCGCGTAGAGAACTTCAAGGACAACCGCCGATCGCAAGTCTCCGGTGTGTTCCTGGAACCGGCCGGAGGTCATGAATTCCAGGGCGTCACGATTGCCCCAGTCGCGGCTGAGCTCAGTCACATGGGGTTGCTGATCGTCTTTCAGGTATTCAATCGGACAGACGAACCCCTGGAGCTCGTCTTCACCCGGCTGCGTCACAAAGCCTGTCGCGTGATGGCGACTACTCCCGAGCGACCCCACGTCGCTCCCCCGGGCGTGACCACCACGAGTTTCGCGATCTTTCCGATCGCGCTGCCAGTGGAGACCCCGAAGCTCCGGCTCGAGTTCGGGGTGCTAGGAGCCCGCACCAGCACCGGGTACAACGTCGCCCTCGACGTGGGTTTGCATTCGACCAAACTCGACCCACCGAAGACGAAGAGATGGAGAGGGCGCCGGACGAACCTTCCCCTCGCTACCAGGTTCGGACTTGGTGCCGTCGCGGTCGCCGCGTTCTTCGGCAGCCTTACCTTGCTCCCCAACGCGACCACGACGCCAGTTCGATCGGGGGCCCCCGCATCGGCGCGGGAGGCTTCGGACACGTTCGCCGACGCGCTGATGCGCAATGACCCGGCGGCTCTCGAGCTCCTCAGCCCCCATGCCCCTCGGCGTCGAAAGCTTGAGGCATCACTAAGAGAGTCGCTTGCGAAAGTTCCGACCGTCCGCCTCGGTAAACCGCGCGTCCACTTCTATCCCGTCGACGCGGCGTCCAATGCTCCCAGTGCGGAAATGAGCTACCCGCTTGCCGGTGCCCGCTGTCTATCTGGGAAGTCCGCAGTCGAGGGTTGGCTCGAAGTTTACGTGGATCGAGCGGGCGGTTAGCTGGCAAGCTCAGTGGGCGACACACGAGACCAATCCGACGCCCTGCTCCTAGCGATCTAGAAGTTCTCGAAGTATCGAGAGGGAGTGGGTCCTCGTTGCCCCTGGTACTTCGACCCCGCCTTCGCCGAGCCGTAGGGGTTCTCGGCCTCCGAGGTCAGCTGGAAGAAGCTGATCTGCCCGATCTTCATGTCGGGGTAGAGAGTGATCGGCAGATTAGCGACGTTCGAGAGCTCGAGCGTGAGGTGTCCCTCGAAACCCGGGTCGACGTATCCGGCGGTTGAGTGAATCAGAAGGCCAAGCCGACCGAGTGAGCTCTTACCTTCGAGGCGCGCGACGAGATCGTTGGGGAGCTTCACGTACTCGGATGTCGAGCCGAGCACGAACTCGCCGGGATGCAGGATGAACGCCTCGTCCGGTTTGACCTCGACGAGCTCGGTCAGGTCCTCCATCTCCGACCGCACGTCGATGTAGGCGTGACGATGGTTGTGAAAGGTTCGAAAGAGCCGGTCCACGTGCAGATCGACCGACGACGGCTGGATGTCGGCGTCATCGTAGGGGTCGATACCGATTCGACCCGCGGTCAACGCCGCACGTATGTCTCGATCCGAGAGGATCATCGGGGCTCCCTGGTCGGGTGGTTTCGGAGGAGTCTAAATGCGGCCCCGACGGGCTGGGGCGCAAGGCCAAGAACGGCGATTCGCCGAGGATCCTGCCGAGCCGCACCACCTATAATCCTGCTCGTGCGGGTGTAGCTCAATGGTAGAGCTCCAGCTTCCCAAGCTGGTGACGAGGGTTCGATTCCCTTCACCCGCTCTCCCCCTCAGAGCGCTGTTTGCCCAGGGCGGGCTGGGTTTTGCTCGGCCCCCCGATGAGTTCCGGATCCCCCAACAGTCACATAGATAATGTGCGATTCCGAGTCAGGACTCGCGCAGGGACTCGACGTGTCGAGCGCCGAGATCCGGCAAAACTCGTCGGCTTGAGGCTAGGGAAGAGGGAGGTCCGCCATGAACACACCCCCGATCGTGTCGCCGGAGGAGTGGAAGACCGCGCGACAGAAGCTGCTGGTCAAGGAGAAGGAGCTGACGCGGGCGCGCGACGCACTTGCCGCACAGCGCCGCCGGA
>JBOGWS010000043.1:0-3390 GCA_050693895.1 Actinomycetota bacterium
ATGCCCGGCGTCGCGCGCCCCGTTGCACACTGGAACGACCTCAACATGGTGGTTCAGGAAGCCATCGCCGAGGGTCGATCGCTGCGGACGATCCTCTTTGCCGCGACGACGGCGCGCGCCGACGGCCGCGAGTGGATGCATCGAGCGGGTGTATCCATCGCCGCGCTGCACCGTTGTGCCAAGGTGCCCGGTCCGACGCGGGCCTTCGACGACGACGTGGCGGAGCTGCGCTCTTACGAGACGCTGTTCGCCCGCCTGATCCCAGAGCTGGAGCACCCCTACCGGGACGCGGTCGCCACCGCCGCCAAGCTCGCTCGCGGCCGGGTTCCGCCGGCCAGGGTGGCGTCCCACGGAGCCCTTCGCACCGACCAGCTGCTGACCGACGGCGAGCGCATCATCGCGATCGACCTCGACGGCTTCTGCTGGTCGAGTCCCGCTCGCGACGTCGGCAACCTGCTTGCCTACCTCGAGTGGAAAGCCATACGGGAACCTCATCATGCTGCTCTGCTGGACGAGTATCGAAACGCGTTCCTGATCGGATACGACAGTCTCCGCGCCCGCCCCGACGCCACATGGCTGCGGCTTCAGCTCGCGGCATCGATGCTCAAGATCGCCGGCCGCAGGCTCCACAGCCTGACCGTCGACGAGTGGGCTCTCCTTCCCAGTCTCATCGACGCAGCCCGGGCGGCTCTCTCAGGACGCGGTCCGTAACGAGGGCGTCGAGAGGGCTCTCGCCGGTCCTCATGTGATTCGTGGACGCGCTGGATCTCGATACAAGAATTGGTCGAGCGAGTCTCGCCCGTGCAAGTATGTCACCGACATGATCATCTCCAGGACGCCACTTCGAATCAGCTTGGTCGGCGGGGGAACCGACCTACCGAGCTTCTGCGACATCCATGGAGGGGCCGTTGTCTCGACGGCGGTGGACAAGTGGATACACGTCATCGTCGCGCGCCGGTTCGAGGGAGACCTTCGCGTCAGCTATTCGCAGACCGAGATCGTCGACACCGCGAGCCAGGTTCAACACGAGCTCGTCCGAGAGGCTCTTCGAGTGACGGGGCTCCCACGCGGGCTCGACATCCTTACGCTCGCAGACGTGCCCTCGCGCGGCACCGGTCTAGGGTCCTCGAGCGCCGTCACGATCGGGCTTTTGAACGCTCTGTACGGTTACCAGGGCGTCTACAAGTCACCGGTGCAGTTGGCCGAAGAGGCAGCTCAGATCGAGATAGAGGTGCTCGGGAAGCCCATCGGCAGGCAAGACCACTACGCCGCGGCCCTCGGTGGCTTCAACTTCATCGAGTTCCTCCCGGGAGGCGGGGTTCGGGCGGAACCATTGGTCTGTCCACCGGGAACCTTGGAGCGACTGCACAGCTCCATGTTGCTCTTCTATACCGGGGTGCAGCGCTCGGCCACCGACGTCCTGAAGTCCCAACGGAAGGCGATTCTCGATGGTCGAGCGATCGCGCCACTGATGGCCATCCGGGACATGGCATACGAGCTGAGGGACGCGATCGGAGCGGGGCAACCGGACCGGGTCGGCGACATCATGGATCGGAGCTGGGAAAAGAAGCGCTCCCTGGCCTCGGGCGTATCGAGCCGCGACATCGACGCGCTCTACGCAACGGGGCGCGCCCACGGAGCCACGGGCGGGAAGCTGCTCGGTGCCGGTGGCGGCGGCTTCCTCCTTCTCATCGCCCCTCCCGAGAAACATGCGACGATCTGTGGCGCACTGGGACGACTTCAAGAGGTACCGGTCAATTTCGCCCTGCGCGGCACTCAGATCATGTACCTCGACCGGCCGAATCCCTGAGACCAGCGCGCCAGGCCCAGGGCCTCTGGGGTGCCGACATCGATCACCGCTCGGGCCAGCACGTGGCCGAAGAGGCGCCGGCCCGAGCCGACTGCAGCGGGAAAGACCTCGTTGCCGAAGTCGACCTCCTTGCCCTCGGGCACTGTGTCTCTTACGAAGGAAGGCTCCAGCACGTAAACGCCCGCGTTCACCCAGGCCGCGCCCTCGTCGTCTCGGGGGTCCGCCGTCCGAAGTCCCCTCGACCCCGAACCCCCGTCGTCGCCACGATTCCCCTTCTCCACGAAGGAGCGTATGCGGCTGGCATCATCCAGCTCCACGAGACCCTTGCCCTCGACCTCCGCGCTTGCGTATACGGCAACCGTGGCGTCCGCGCCAATGGTTCGATGTGCGTGGATCATCTCTCTCAAGGGCTCATCGATCAGCACGTCGCCATAGAGCACTAGGAAGGGAGCAGTCCCCAGTTCCTGGAGGGCGTTTCGGACACCACCGGCCGTTCCCAGCAGAGAGCTCTCTTTTAGGAGCGTGGTCTCCAGCGGACCTTTGTAGCGCGCGAGGAAGGCCGCGATGTGCTCGGCCAAGTGATGCGCATTGATCACGACGCGCTCGAACCCCTGATCGGCAAGGTAGCGAAGATGTCTTGCGAGAAGAGGCTCGCCGCCTACGTCTACCAGCACTTTGGGTGTTGTAAGACCCAGGGCTCCTAGACGAGTTCCTCTGCCGGCCGCGAGTATCATGGCGTTCATCGCTGTTCCTTTCTCACTACCCCCGAGCAACCGGAGTCGACATGACCGAGACATTCGTGGTGACCGGAGGAGCGGGTTTTATCGGAAGCCATCTCGTGGACTCACTGATCTTCGATGGACTGGATGTAGTGGTCATCGACGACCTCTCCAGCGGAGATGCGGCTCGCTTGCCCGCGGACGCTTGCCTCGAGGAGGTCGACATCACAGACGCGCGTGCAGTCGATCGGATCATCGACGACTGCCGCCCATCGGGCATCTTCCATCTCGGGGCGCAATCAAGCGTCACCGTATCCGTCGACGACCCGCGGCGAGATTGTGCGGTCAACGTCGGAGGCACTCTCAACATCCTCGAGGCATGCAAGCGTCACGGGATCCCAGTGGTGTTTACGTCTACGGGCGGCGCACTCTACGGCAACGCGGCCCCCCGGCCCACCCGAGAGGACTGGATCCCCGCGCCGCTGGCGCCCTACGGCGCGTCTAAGTGGGCCGGCGAGGCCTACGTCAACGGGTGGTCGGAGGCGACCGGGATCGCACATAGCGTATGCAGGCTGGGCAACGTCTACGGTCCCCGGCAAAGTCCCCATGGAGAGGCCGGCGTCGTCGCGATATTCAGCCATCACCTCTGGGCGGGGCGGACGCCCGTGCTCTTCGGCCACGGCGAGCCGACCAGGGACTACATCCACGTAGGCGATGTGGTCGCGGCGTTGCGAAAGGCGCTGGGCACGAAGGGGACCTTCAACGTGGCCACCGGCGTCGAGACGTCGGTGAAGCAGATCTTCGAGACCCTTCAGCAAGCCTCGGGGCGCCGGTTGGAACCAGACCTGCGACCGCTGCGGC
>JBOGWS010000044.1:0-49944 GCA_050693895.1 Actinomycetota bacterium
TCGTGCTCGTCACGACCGTTCGAAGGAGTTCGGCGCTCTGGCTCAGCCCAAGGGCAAGCCCAGGAGGGCCATGTTGTGAGACATACCTACCGAAGCCAAAATGGGACACGGGTGGTGAGACTTCACATCCGAGAGCGCGGCCGCCGTGTCCCGGCCCATCCCGAAACCTCCAGATTCTGTCTCGTGTCCCACCCACGAATCCTGACTTCTTTTGCTCGTTTTCGTTAGGGCGGACACCAGTTTCTGTCTTGTGGATTCTCCACAGTTCCGGTCACCAAGCGCATACGCCGCGTGACTGCGGGTATCCCTGCTCGGCCTGGCACGGGTGGAACAGACGCCTGGCACGGGTGGAGGTACGTCATGTTGGTTGGTCGCTTGCCAGGCGGCCCGAGGCGCCGAGGGCGTCTCGCGATCTGTAGGGGGTATTGCCATGAGTAGAGCGAAAGCTCTAGCCATGCTCGTCGCGGCGGCGATGGTTGGTTCGTTGTTGCTGTTGCCATCATCGTCGGCCGAGAAGTCTCAGGCTTCGGCCGAACGCCGAACGAGAGCCAGGAACACCACCGTCGTCCCGGTCAAGGGCGAGTACCGCAACGGCAACCCCAAGTTCGATGGGGAAATGACCGTCAGGCGCTTCGTGAAGCGCAACGGCAACCTCAAGGCGGTCGGCCGGCTAGACGGCACGGTCTTCGGACGCAATGGGGGCGAGAAGGGCACGGTCGAGGGCAGGAAAGTCACAGCCCCGGTGAGGATTCGCCAGGCGAGCTGCGACATTCTGAGACTCGTCCTGGGTCCGCTGGACCTGAATCTGTTGGGCCTGAGGGTTCAGCTCAACCGAGTCGTGCTGAACATCACGGCCGAGCCGGGTCCGGGCAATCTGCTCGGGAACTTGCTCTGCGCGGTGGCGGGGCTTCTCGATCGAGGGGGCTTGCTCAATGTCATCAGGAACATCCTGAACGCGATCCTGGAGGCGCTCCGGCTGCCGTAACCACACAGGCACTCCAAAGCTCAAGTGATGGGGAGGGTGCGCCCTCCCCATCGGCGCGCTCACGAAAAGAATGGGTCGTCGAGGCGGTACTCTGGAGACTCCCCCTTCACGAGAGGTTTTGCGTGATTTCCGAGATTCGAGGTGTTTCCAGTGGAACCAGGAGAACTGATTTGGCAGGGCAGGATAGGTAAGACGCCCTTACGCGTGGGCGTGTCCCACGCCGAGCGGATCGTGGCCGAGTGGGACTCACCCACGGGCCCCCGTCACAAGATCTCGTCGTCCGTCCCCGAGTTCGAGCGCAGCGTCCTGTTCCAGCTTCTGCTCAACGCCGGCGAGACCGACGATTCGTCGACCAAGGAGGTCGTCCAGGCCATCGAGCAGGCTCAGGCCCAGAGGCCGGCCCCGCCCTCGGCTCCCAAGCGGCGCAAGAACGCCAAGGCCAAGTTCCATCGCCGCTCCCGCCGAGCTCCTCGGAGGCGCTAAGCGCCTACTGAGGCGCACGACCGTTTCCTCCCCCACCGAGCCCTCAAATTGCGGCCCGAAGCGTCCCCATAAATGCGTGATTCTGCGTATGGAGTGCCAAGTGCCCAGTGCCGAAGATGGAGTAACGGAATCGGGACTGACCGCACAAGGGAGCGGCACGATGGGCAGACGACAGGTCATGGCGACCAAGCGGACCACGGCGAGGCGCGAGGACGAGCTGAGGGCAGCACACAAGGAAGCCTTCGACAAGATCCTCGAAGCTCGCTCTACGACCGGCTACCAGGACACCGTCCATCAAGCAGTAACCGAACTGATCGAAGCCTGTGAGAACTACGTCGCTCGCCACTAACTTCATCTTCCACGACCCGACGGCCCCGTAACCCCCCTTACGGGGCCGTTGCTTTTCCTGGCTCCTTGATGAAGCAACCGGTTCGCTGGCCGAGTCCATCGCGTGGATACTTCGCCTCGTGGAGCAAACCAGAGTGTTGGAGATCAACTCACAGGCAGTCCGCCTCCTCGAACGAGGTGAGGGCGATCCCGTCGTGGTTCTTCACGGATGGGGGGGGCGGATCGAGTCGATGGCCCCCGTGATCTCGTGTCTCGCATCCTCGGCGCGTGTGGTGGCGCTCGACCTTCCGGGCTTCGGTCAATCGCCCACGCCGAAAGGAGTTTGGGGAACACCCGACTACGCGGAGTTCGTGCGCGATGTCCTTGCGACGCTCGACATCGAACGAGCGGCGTTCGTGTCGCACTCCTTCGGAGCCAAGACCTCCCTCTACCTCGCGGCGACACATCGGGATCTGGTCACCAAGCTGGTGGCGCAGGGAGCATCCGGTTTGCGCAGCGCTCCGTCTGTGAGAGCGCGCGCCAAGAGGGCCGTAAGCAAGGGAGCGAGATACGCCGGCCACCTCGGTCCACCGGGGCGGGCGCTGCGACAAGCGGTGTACGACCGGATCGCGTCCCAGGACTACAAGGACGCCGGTGACATGCGTCCGATCCTCGTCAAGGTCGTCAACGAGGACATCGGCAATCTGCTGCCGAACGTCGCCGCTCCGACGCTGCTTGTCTGGGGCACAGAGGACGACGCAGCGCCTCTGGCGCACGGCATACGGATGGAGCACCTCATTCCCGACGCGGGCCTCGTTACGTTCAAGGGGGCCGGTCACTTCGCCTATCTCGACGAGCCCGGTCGCTTCTGCACCATCGTCCGGCATTTCCTGAAGGTGCCGGGCTAGATGGGGAGTCCAATGGATCTTTCGGATCCGTTTTACGGCTACTCGACCCTGCTGAACGTCATCATCTACGTGGGTCTACCGCTTCTCGGAGCACTTCAGTTCTTCCGTCTCCGGCGCGCTCTGCACGTCTTTCAGCTCGAGGGTTACAAACGAGCGAACTTCCTGCGGTGGACGCGCGCGAATCCCAAGCGAGCCCGCTGGATGAGCAACGCAGCCGCAAAGAAGTCTCTTGCGATGACGGGTCGAGCGTGGCGCACCCTCGTCCTCTCGATCCTCCTGTCGGTTCTGGGCGTGTTCGGCGCGTGGGCGATCGCCCATCTGCTTCTGGACGGCTGGCCCGCGGACGTCATCGCCTATCTCGTCGCGCTGGGGCTGATCCTGTTCTTCTTGAGCCAGGTTCTGGTGCTGGCAGACTGGCTGCTCACCCCCGTCCAGACGGCCATCAACGAACGCTACACGCGGCGCGCTCGTTCAAAGCTGGATGAGGCAAAGCCTCTTGTCATCGGAGTTACGGGCTCATACGGGAAGACGTCGACGAAGTTTGCGATCGAGGGTTTGCTGGCGCCGGAGGGAGAAGTGCTCGCAACTCCTGGTTCCTACAACACAACGCTGGGCGTCGTGCGGACCGTCAACGAGGACTTCAGAGACACACATAGGTACTTCGTCGTTGAGATGGGGGCCAAACAACGCGGGGACATCGCCGAGATCGTCGAGTTCGCGCGCCCACACATCGCAGTGCTGACCGCGATAGGCCCCGCGCACCTCGAGAGTTTCGTTTCGCTCGACAACGTTCGAAGAGCCAAGTACGAGATCGTGGCCGGCCTGGCCCCGGATGGGGTCGCGGTTATGAACACCGACAACCCCGACGTGCGATCTCTCGCGGACGAAACCCAGAGGGTGAAGGTCATCCGGTACGGCCTCGAAGCCGAGGGTGGACCCCATGTGAGCGCGCGCGACATCGACATCACTGCGGACGGCACGTCGTTCACGATCGTGGACACCCGGACGAACCAAATGGTGCAAGCGAGAACCTCGTTGCTCGGCCGCCACTCGATCGGCAACCTTCTCGGCGCCGTGGCGGTCGCCCTCGAGGCGGGCAGGTCACTGTCCGAGCTCGTCGGTCCGATTCGCCGACTGACGGCCGTCGAGCACCGTCTCCAGATCATCAAGGGAGCGGGAGGCGTGACGGTCATCGACGATGCATTCAACTCGAATCCCGACGGTGCCGCGGCCGCGCTCGAGGTCGTCGGTGCCATGGACGCATCGTCCAAGATCGTCGTGACGCCGGGCATGATCGAGCTCGGCCCACTTCAGGCCGAGGCCAATGAGCGTTTCGGTGCACACGCGGGCCGAGTCGCCGACACGCTCATCGTCGTCGCCAAGGTGAACCGCGACGCAATGCTTGCGGGGGCCGGTGGCGGGCGGGCACGGGTCATCACCGTCGACACCCTGGCGGACGCCCAGGAGGCCATGCGACCCCTCATGATCCCGGGCGCGGTGGTCCTGTTCGAGAACGACCTCCCCGATCAGTACGAGGGATGATCGATCCAGAAGGCTCCCAATCTGCGCCCACAGCGCCAAACTGAACGGTCACCCGACCCGTTTACACTCGGCCTTCAGCGGTCTTCCTGACCGGCTGCGGAGGAGAGGGTAGTTGGAGCGACTCAAGGTTGGTGTGATCTTTGGCGGGCGCTCGGTCGAGCACGACGTCTCGATCGTGTCGGCCCATCAGGCGATGGCCGTCCTCGCCGACGATCACGACATCGTCCCCATCTACATAACGCGCGAGGGTCGCTGGTATGCCGGCGAGGCCCTCAACGACCTCGAGGTCTACCGCAACGAGAGCTGGACGCGGGCGGGGGACGAGGCTTTCATCCCGTCGAGCACCGGTTACGGCGGTCTCTACATGCCTTCCTCGGGTCGCTTCGCCAAGCCCCAGACCGTCCCGCTCGACGTCGTTCTCCCCGCGATCCACGGCACCTTCGGGGAGGACGGGACGCTGCAGGGCCTCCTCGAGCTCGCCGGGATCCCCTACGCGGGATCCGGCGTCACCGGCTCGGCGGCGGGCATGGACAAGATCACAATGAAGGGTGTGTTCAAGGCCACCGGGCTGCCGGTCGTGCGCGACCTGGTGATCGACGCTCGAGCACTTCTCGCGGATGAGACCGCTGTCATCGACGAGATCGAGAGGGTCATCGGCTATCCGGCTTTCGTGAAGCCGTCGCGACTCGGCTCGAGCGTCGGCATCGGCAAGGCCTCGGACAGGGTCGGCTTGGCCGAGGCACTCGACGTGGCGCGTCGCTACGACAGCCGGATGCTCGTCGAGGTTGCGATGGAAGACTGCATCGAGATCAACTGCTCGGTGCTCGGGGGCCCCGGCTCCGAGGCCCGCGTGTCCGTCTGCGAGCAACCCGTCGCGTGGGAGGAGTTTCTGACCTTCTCGGACAAGTACCTGCGCGGCGGCAAGGCCGCAGCAGGTGCGAAGAGCGAGCCGGGCGGGGGCATGGCCGGCCAGGAGCGACGCATTCCGGCCCCCATTTCCGACGACCTGACCAAGCAGGTGCAGCACAACGCGCTCACGGCGTTCAAAGCGGTCGACGCAGCGGGCGTGGCCCGGATCGATTCGTTCGTCAACGAGGAAACCGGGGAGACATGGGTCATGGAGATCAACACGGTCCCCGGCAGCTTCGCCTTCTACCTCTGGGAAGCTTCGGGTGTGAGCTTCCGACAACTCATGAACGAGGTCATCGACATCGGAATCGCCGCCCACAAGGCGAGGTCCGAGCTGATGTTTACTTTCCAATCCAACATGCTGTCGGGTCTCAAGGGAGGAAAGACGGGTGGCTGACGCCTCTCCGGTCGAGCTGACCGAGGACGAAAGACGGCGATTCCAGGCCGACGCCCTTCCGCTCCTGGACTCGCTCTACGGCGCCGCGCTCCGAATGACCCGGAACCCTCAGGATGCCGAGGACCTCGTTCAAGAGACGATGCTGCGCGCCTACCGTGCATTCGATCGTTTCGAGGCCGGCACGAACCTCAAGGCATGGTTATTCCGGATCCTTACCAACGCCTATATCAACACCTACAGAAAGCGTCAGCGTGAGCCACAAAAAGTGAGCGCGGACGAGGTCGAGGAGTTCGACCTCTATCAGGAGCTCAAGAACCACGACACGCAGTTCGAAGCTACTCCCGAGTCCATCGTGCTGGATTCTCTGGTGGATTCGGACATCATCGATGCGATCGATGACCTTCCCGAGCAGTTCCGGCTGGCCGTGGTCCTGAGCGACATCGAGGGCTTCAGCTACGCAGAGATGGCGGAGATCATGGACGTGCCCATGGGGACCGTGATGTCTCGGCTCCATCGGGGAAGAAAAGCGCTGCAGAAGAGGTTGTGGGAATTAGCCCGGGACCGAGGAATCGTCAAGGGCACCGACGGCTCGAGAAACGAGAGCAGCAGGAACGAGAGCACCACAGGCAACTAGCAGTCGAAGACGGGGGACTGAGGAAGATGTTGGCTATAGGTATGCATCAATCATGAAGGAACGATGTCGAGAGACCCTTGAACGGGCCTACCTCTTCCTCGACGGCGAGCTGCTTTCGGTCAGCGAGCGCCACGAGATCAAGCGCCACCTCGAGGACTGCGCCCCGTGCTACGAACGGGTGGGGCTCGAGGGCGAGGTCTCCACGATCGTAGCCCGCCTCAGGGGCTGCCAGCGCTGTCCCGACAGCCTGAGGCTGAAGATCAGCTCGTTGCTGGACGAATCTCGGTAAACGATCTCCTAATCATTTCCAGCAACTCCCTATTCCTATGAATTTTGGCCCCGTACAATGCGGCCAGGACGAACAAAATAGGCAGGGGAGACGGAATGGACAACTCCAAGAAAGATTATTCCTCAGCGGACGAGCCCTACATCACCACGGGCGAGGCCGCGAAGATCCTCAGGGTGTCGCCCAAGACCGTGGCCCGATGGGCCAAGGACGGGCGACTCCCGCACATTCTGACCCTCGGCGGGCATCGCCGGTTCCCTCGAAGCGCCGTCGACGAGGTCGCTCGGAGAACGACAGTCTTCTAGAGTCAATGCGCGCCCATGGGTCGCAAGTCTTTTTTGAACTTATAGCTGGGCCTGTATAGGATTTCAGGTGGTCAGCGGTCAACTCGACGAATGACCTCCTTCATCCCTAGTCGCGACGCCTTTAGCTGCAAAGGACCGCTACATGGCTCGGACCAATCTCCATCAACTTGCGAGCAGGCTTCTCGCAGGGCTGGCCGAGGCCTCCAACAATGGTGCCACTAGCGATCGTCTCGACGATCGCGCCCTGAATCGCTTTGAGGGCAAACTACGGGACGTTGCGGCGGAGGCTGGACTTAACTCTGTGCGCACGGCAGAGGCCGTCAAGCTCCTGGAGGAGCTTGGTCGGATCGAGGTGGTCCAACGAGGGCGCCGGGGCAGAGACACCGTCATCACCATCTTCTCGACCGAGCCGGTGAAGCTCGAAGACGCCGAGGCAAGCCTCCCCAGCCGTCAGAGCAAGCGGGGATCCTTCACATACGACGAGATCGGGCGCGCCATGGTCGACCGGCTGCTCGAGTTATCGCGCGACGATGGATTGCGAACCGCCCAGGTCGAGGCATTCGACGCGGAGGCGCGGGGTCTGCGGGATCGAATCGCCCAACTCGAGCGAGAGGTCGATTCAGCCAACGCGCGTGAAGAGGACTTGAGGATCAGGTTGCGTGCCGCCGAGGAGTCGCTGAAGCGGAGCGAAGAGAACCTCCGCCGAGCGGTGGGAGGCGGCGCGGTCACGACGCAAAAGGGAGAGGTCGTGTCCGACGACGACTCGAAGGCGGTCCTCGAGATACTGAGATCGCGCGCTCACGCGAAATGACCGGTCGAGAGCTAGTCGCAACGAGGTGACGGACGAGGTCGTCTTGTACCGGGCCGACGGTCCGTTGGCCACCATCACGATCAACCGGCCGGAACGGCGAAACGCGATCAGTCCCGAGGTGACCAGCGCCCTGTCAGAGTCTCTGGCGCGTGCCGAAGCCGATGACTCGGTGACGGTGGTGGTGCTCACGGGGGCGGGGGACAAGGCCTTCTGCGCGGGAGCCGACCTGGGAGCGATGAACTCCGAGGGGGCCGTCGCACAGCACTTCACGAGGGCGGAGGTCGGCGAGCTCTTCCAGCAGATGCGCAAATCTCGCCTGGCGATCGTCGCGCGCGTCAACGGCCACGCGCTCGCGGGCGGATTCGGTCTGATGCTCGCGTGCGACCTCGTGGTAGCGAGCGCCGATGCGGCCATGGGCACGCCCGAAATCGACCTCGGGCTATGGCCGTTCATGATCACCGCCGTGATTCAACGCGACGTTCCGAGAAAGCTCGCCCTCGAACTCATGCTGACAGGTAGGCGGCTGCCCGCAAGCGAGGGGGAGCGATGGGGTTTCGTAAATCGCGTCGTCGAACGCGTGGAACTCGACGGCGCGGTCGCGGAGCTCGCCGACTCACTTGCCTCGAAGAGCCCGCTGATAACCGCGCTCGGTAAGCGTTCGTTCTACCGCTCCGAGGAAATGGACTTCGACGAGTCGCTCGAGTATCTCGCGGGGATGTTGACGGTGTGTCTGCAAAGCGAGGACACGGTCGAGGGCGTTGGCGCATTCCTGCAAAAGCGCGCACCCGAGTGGAAGGCTCGCTGACACCAGATATCGTCTTGGGAGCGAGGCCCGGGCAGACTTCGGCTTACCGCCGGCGAAGGGCCCCATCGGGAGGGCAGGGATGAGGGACGAACGGCCGCAGGCCGAACGCGAAGCCGTGAGCTACACCTACGAGGGCCCGGACATGCGGAGCCACGTCGAATCCCTCAACGAGAGGCGAGCGAAGCATCTCGAGATGGGGGGCGCCGAACGGGTCGAGCGTCAGCATTCACAGAACAAGTTGACCGTCAGGGAACGTGTCGACCTTCTGTTCGACAAGGGAACCTTCGTCGAGATGGGGTTGCTCGCTCACCATCAATCCCAATCGCCTTCCATGCAGGGAAAGGTCACGCCCGCAGACGGCGTGGTGACCGGAGTCGGCGAGGTCGACGGACGCAAGGTGGCCGTCATCGCCTACGACTTCACGGTCATGGCCGGATCGATGGGACAGGTCACCGAGATCAAGGCGAGTCGGATGCGCGAGCTCGCCCTCAGAGAACGTATTCCTCTCGTCTGGCTCATCGATTCCGCCGGAGCTCGCATCCAGGAGGCAACTGGATCCATGTTCGCCGCCACCGGCGACCTCTTCAAAGAGGAGGTCATCATGAGCGGCGTCGTGCCTCAGGTCGCGGCCATGATGGGGCCGGGTGCTGCGGGAACCGCCTACATTCCGGGCCTCGCCGATTTCGTCCCGATGGTGAAGGGCAACTCGAACATGGCTCTGGCCGGCCCCCATCTCGTCAAGGCCGCCGTCGGCGAGGACGTCACCGCAGAGGAGATGGGCGGGAGCAAGGTTCATTGCAAGTTGTCGGGCGTGGCCGATCTCGAGGTGCCGGATGACGAGTCCTGCATCGGTTCCATCAAGTCGTACCTCGGTTTCTTTCCGTCTTCGAATCTGGAGAAACCGCCGATCGCCGAGTCAGCCGATCCGATCGATCGCCGGACCGAGGAGCTGTACGACATCGTGCCGGCGAATCCCCGGCAGGCCTACGACGTTCACAAGGTGATCGGCGCGCTTGTGGACGACGGTGATTTCTTTCCGATGAAGCCCGACTGGGCACGCAACATCGTCACTGGCTTCGCTCGCTTCGGCGGACGACCCGTTGGGATCGTCGCGAACCAACCGAAGTTCCTCGGCGGCGCCATAGACGTGAACGCGGCAGACAAGGCGGCTCGATTCGTCTGCTTGTGCGACGCGTTCCACCTGCCACTTCTCTTCCTGATGGATTGCCCGGGCTTTCTCGTCGGCAGCGCGGTCGAGAAGCAGGGCATCATTCGCCACGGGTCCAAGATGCTCTTCGCGGTTGCGGAGGCCACGGTGCCGAAGATCACGATCGTGACGCGCAAGGGCTACGGCGCGGGCTACTACGTGATGAACGGACGCGCGTACGAGCCCGACGTCATCGTGGGCTGGCCCACCGCGGAGATCTCGGTGATGGGCCCGGAGGGGGCAGTCAACATCATCTTCCGAAAGCAGATCGAAGCGCTTCAGGAAGAAGAGCGCAACGACGCTCGCAACAACATGGTGCAGACGATCCGCGATCAGATCTCGCCGTACGTGGCTGCCGGATGGGCGTTTCTCGACGACCTCATCGATCCGGCCGACACCCGCTCGATCATCGCCCGGGGGCTCGAGCAGGCAGCCGACAAGCACGTCGAGCGCCCGTGGCGCAAGCACGGCGTGCTCCCGGTCTAGGGCGCGCTAGGGCTGAGTGCCGAACAGCCTGTCTCCGAAGTCACCGAGGCCCGGCAGGATGTACGCGGTCGAGTTCAGCTCCCGGTCGAGGCTCGCCGTGACGATGTCGACGTCCGGATGGTCGTCCTGCAAAAGCTTCACTCCCTCGGGGGCGGCCACCACCGAGACCATTCGGACGCCGGCGGCGCCCGCCTTCTTCACCGACTCCAGAGCCGCGCTCGCCGAACCTCCCGTGGCGAGCATCGGGTCCAGCACGAACGTCGT
The DNA here is from genome assembly GCA_050693895.1 of Actinomycetota bacterium. Lineage (GTDB taxonomy): Bacteria > Actinomycetota > CADDZG01 > CADDZG01 > WHSQ01 > WHSV01. The sequence goes on from JBOGWS010000044.1 coordinate 10,350, forward strand.
CGCATCCTCGAGCGGAGGCAGTTTCGCGTAGTACTCGGACGGCTGGAAGGTTGCCTCGTCGCGCTCCAGCCCGAGGTAGCCGACGCGCACCTCGGGGAACAGCTCTACGACCGCATCGAGCATTCCGAGCCCGGCCCGCAGGATCGGTACTGCCACGATCGGCTGCGCGAGAGTCTGCCCGGACGCTTCCTCTAGCGGGGTCGTGACCGTGCGAGTCGTTGTCGGCAGGTCCTTCGTCGCCTCGATCATCAGCACCGTGGTCAGGCGTTTGGTGATCGTGCGGAAGAGGGCAGGAGGCGTTGTCCGGTCGCGGAGCGCCAGCAGCAGATGGGTTGCCAGCGGGTGGTCGACTACGTTCACGCTCATATCGGCGGGCAGCATAACCCCCCACGCTGCAAGCGCGTAGCCCGGCCTCATCTCGTTGTGTAGCCTGCTCGCCATGAGCGCCACCGGGGAACTCAATAACGATGGTTGTGTCATCACGTGTGCCATCAGCGGAGTGGCCGCCAACCGCGATCAGTGCCCGGCGATTCCGTACACTCCCGAGGACTACGCGGCCGAGGCGAAACGAGCCTACGAATCGGGTGCGTCGGTCGTCCACATTCACGCGCGCTATCCGGACGGCGCGCCGAGCTTCAGGATCGAGGAGTACCGGGTCATCACGCAGGCGATCCTCGGCGAGGTGCCGGACATCGTCATCAACTACTCCACGGGGGCCGTCGGCGTCCCCATCGAGGAGAGAGTCCACCACATCACAGCACTAGAGCCGGAGCTCGGAGCCCTGAACATGGGTTCGATGAACTACGCGAAGTACTCTCGCCACCGCAAGCAGGTCGTCTTCGATTTCGTGTTCGCCAATCCGTTCTCGGACATCATCTATCTGCTCGAAAAGATGAACTCCGCCGGCGTCAAACCCGAGTGCGAGTGCTTCGACACGGGACACATCGGAAATGTGGCTCCGCTCATCGACATGGGTCTTATCGAGAATCCCATCCAGTTCTCGTTGATAACCGGTGTCCTCGGAGGCGCCCCGGCCCACGCTCGGACGCTCGGGCACATGGCCGAGCTGCTACCCGCTGAGTCGAGCACCTGGGAGGTCATCGCGATCGGCCGGGAGCAGTGGCGCATGGTCGCGGCGGCGACGGCGCTCGGAGGTAACGTGCGAGTCGGCCTCGAGGACAACTTCTATCTCCCGGACGGAGCGATGGCGAAGTCCAACGGTGACCTCATCGAAGCGGCCGCGCGCCTCGTGCAGCTGTCCGGTCGATCGGTCGCGAGCCCTGCAGAGGCACGAGCTCGGCTCTCGTTGCCGGCGGAGCCCGACCGGACCGCCCTTGCGGACTGGAGGCCAAGTGGGTGAGGAGGTGCTTGCCGAGATGGTTGCCAACGTCTGGAAGGTCGTGGTCACAAGGGGCGACGACGTCGGCGAGGGCGAAACGATCTGCATCCTCGAGTCGATGAAGATGGAGATTCCGGTCGAGGCGACCACTTCGGGAACCATCTCCGAGTTGAACGTCTCCGAGGGAGGCGTCGTCCAGGAGGGCGACGTCATCGCCGTCATCGAGTGAGCCTGGTCACAACCACCAGCGCCGGGCCCGTTCTCACGATCGAGCTCAACCGGCCCGAGGCGCGCAACGCGTTGTCCATCGAGTTGTGCGATGCAATCGTCGATGCGCTCGACGAGGCGGGTCGCAACGACTCGGCGCGCGTCATGGTTCTCGCGGGGGCGGGACCCGTGTTCTGTTCCGGCGCGGACTTTGCCGCCGTCTCGGGTCCCGAGGGGGTCGACTTCCTCCCTTCGTTCGAGCGCACGCTCGAGGCGGTGGGGGATCACCGTCTCCCAACGATCGCTCGAATTCAAGGAGCCGCCTTGGGAGGAGGCCTGCAGCTGGCCACGGTGTGCGATTTTCGCATCGCCGCGTCGGACGCCCGGCTGGGCATTCCCTCGTCGCGTCTCGGTGTGGTCGTGAACCTCGAGAACGTGGAGCGGCTCGTTGAGCTCGTCGGCATCGCTCGGGCGAAGGAAGTCCTGATGACCGGCACGATGTTCGCGGGCGATGGCGCATTGCGTGCGGGCTTGGTGTCGGAGGTGTGCGCTTTTCACGAGCTCGATGCCACCACCGAGCGCATGGCGCTCGCTATCGCTGCGCTCGCACCGCTCTCGGTTCAGGGCGCCAAACGGGCGATTCGCGCCATCACCGACGAGCGATCGGTTCGCAAGCACAATCCCGAAGCCGCGCTCGAGGTCGATGCTCTCGTAGCGGAGGCCTACGCGAGCGGTGATCTTGGCGAGGGAATCCGGGCAATGACCGAGAAACGCCCGCCGGATTTCGAGGGCTCCTGAGCGTGACCGAGACCAAACGCATCTGCGTCTTCTGTGGCTCGAGCCATGGAGCCAATGAAGGCTACGCGCAGACTGCGAAGGACATGGGCGAAGCGCTGGCTCGTCGCGGTCTGGGGCTCGTCTACGGCGGTGGCTCGGTGGGGCTCATGGGCGTTCTCGCCGACTCGGTCTTGGCCGAGGGGGCTGAGGTCGTGGGCGTCATTCCGAAGGATCTCCTTGCGCGCGAGATAGGCAAGCTCGACATCACGGATCTCCGCGTGGTCGACTCGATGCATCAGCGCAAGCAGTTGATGTCCGAACTCTCCGCCGGCTTCGTCGCTCTCCCCGGAGGCATGGGTACGTTCGAGGAGCTGTGCGAGATCCTGACCTGGGCGCAGCTCGGCATCCACTCGAAGCCGGTGGGTCTAGTCAACTCGGCCGGTTATTACGAGCCCCTTCTGACGCTGTTCGATCACGCCGTCACCGAGGGATTCATCGCGCCGACCCACAGGATGTTGCTCAAGTCGGCCGATTCGCCGGACGAGTTACTGGACGATCTCGGCTTCTAGAGAGGACGCCGGTCCGCGAATCCCGACGTGGTCGGGTGCCAGTAACCCACACGCGGTTCGCCTAGCTTCCAACACAGCCAGGCTGGAGCGCCGTCGACCACCGCGGGAAAATCGATGAGACCCGCTTCGATGTCTCGCAGCTCGATCTCCCACTCTGCGAGGCGGGCGAGCAACTCGGCAACTCGTTCCTGAGTTCTTTGCAGCTTGTCGCGCTTCGACGAGCCTCCGTTGATGGTTGCCTCGCGCGCGACCTCCGCTCGCAGGTCGGATGCTCTGATGAACCGGTCGCGTAACTCGGTCAGGGTCGGCGCGAGGTAGGGGAGCAACTCGTTGGCTTCCTGTGCGCTGTAGCGCTTCGTATCCATCACGCGGGGCCTAGCATCTCCGCGAAGCGCTCGCCTATCAACCCCCCGACGCGCTTTGCTTCCGCCAAACCCCCGCGCCGGTCGAAGGAGACGCGGCGATGGCGAAGCGTGATGTCGGTGCCGATCCGATCTATGAGCAAGTAGCTGGCGGTCTCTCCATCCATTGGAAGGCCGACCGCGCCCGTGTTGGCAACGAGCGTGCCTCCAGACAGTCGTCGAATGAAGGCACGATGAACGTGTGCGTAGACGACCACCGCTGCTCGGTCCTCGTACGGGCTGAAGTCGGGGGCCGGGTCGTCGGGCATCGGAGCTCTGAACGGCGAGTCGGGGGTTCCGTGAACCAGTAGAACCGAACCGGTACCGGTGTGGCCAAGCGGCAGGTTCAGCAACCAGTCCGCATCGTCCTGCGAGATGGCGTGTTGCTCGGCGAGGGCGATGAAAGACGCACGATCTTCCTCGGAGTCCACGGTCTGAGGGTCGCCCGTGATCCATACATCCGTGTTTCCCTTGACCGTGGGCCAGCCGGCCTCGCGCACGCGCTGGATGCACTCTGGCGCCCACGGACCGAGCCAACCCAGGTCACCTCCGCACCAAACCTGGTCGGGACGCTGGACCTCCAGGTCCGCCATGACCGCCTCGAGGGCCAGCAGGTTGCCATGGATGTCGGACAGGATTGCGATACGCACTAGCGGGCCACCTTAGAAAGATCTCCACTCGGGCAACTGTGCCGTGCTCACCTTAAATGGGGTTGCGGGGCCGTAGCATCATGAGCGATGGCAACGCTTGCGGATCGCATTTACAGGGTCTCCGACCTCAACAAACGTCAGAGCGAGCACCTGCGCACGCTGTGCTTCTCGTGGCAGGTTCTCGCGGACCTGTCGTTCAGCGACCTGCTGCTGTACGTGCGCGTCCTGGGCCAGGAGCTGTTCGAGATCTCCGCGCAACTTAGGCCGTTCACGTCGCAGACCCTCTATCCACAGGACATGGTGGGCGTCCGAGTGACGCAGCCCGAGCAGCCGATCGTCGAGCGAGCGTTCCGTGAGGGCAGCGTCTGGAGACAGGACGACCCCGTGCTGGTCGACGGCATCCCCATCCGCATGGACGCGGTGCCGGTGCGCTTCAACAACGGCGTCGTCGCCGTAGTCACGAAGGAGGGCAGTCCCGCGACCTCCCGGCGACCGGGCCGTCTCGAGCAGGTCTACCTGCAATGCGGGGAGCGCGTCAGCCAGATGATCTGTGACGGGACCTTCCCCTACGAGGACATCCCAGCGAGCCACGAGTGGCCGCGTGTCAGCGATGGTCTGTTCGTCCTCGACGAGGCCGGTCTTATCGCGTGGGCATCGCCGAATGCCCTCTCGGCGATTCACATGCTCGGAGTGAAACAGAACGTTTTCGGTCGCTATCTCGACGAGCTCGGACTTGGGACCACACCGGTGACCGATGCTCTCCACACCAAGAAGATGCTCGACGGTGAACTGGTGCGCGGGGACTCGCACATCCGCCTGCGAGTGCTGCCTCTGATCGAGCGCAGCGAGATCACCGGCGCGCTCGTGCTTGCGCGCGACGTCAGCGAGCTCAGACAGAAAGAACGCATGATCTCGGTAAAGGACGCGACCATTCGCGAGATTCATCACCGGGTCAAGAACAATCTCCAGACCATCGCGAGTCTCCTGCGACTCCAGGGTCGGCGCGTCTCGTCCGAGGAGGCCAAGTTGGTGTTGCAGGAGAGTGTCTTGCGCATCGGCTCGATCGCACTGGTGCACGAAACCCTGTCAGAACAGCCGCAGGACGTCGCCGAGTTTGGAGATGTCGCAAGCCGCATCTGCCGGATGGTGTCGGATGGACTGATCTCGCCCGACGCCCAGATAGAGATCAAGATGTCGGGTCGCACGGGCCCGCTGGGCGCCGATCTCGCAACGCCTCTGGCCGTGAGCGTCACCGAGCTCATCCAGAACTCCATCGAGCACGCATTCCCCGAGACGCGTTCGGGGACGATCGGTGTCGAGCTGGCGCGCGAGGAGGAGGCCATCGTGGTGACCGTGTGGGACGACGGTGTGGGCCTCAGAGAGGATTCGGCCAAGAGCACCAGGCTCGGCCTCCAGATCGTGCGTTCGCTCATCGGTGAGCTCGGCGGGTCCTTCGCGCAGTCCGCAAACGGGGGCACCCGCAGCGAGATCCGGATCCCGCTCCGGCCCTAGCGAACATTGAACCGTCGACCCAGAGAACGAGCTCAATCCGACGCCCCGGCCATCTGCTTGGGTATTCGGACGTGCATGTGGTCGTCGTGATGCGCGAGGGGCTGCACGATGTGCGGAGGCCCAGTAAGTCTCGTGTGGGGGCCGACGAAGACGTACTGTGCTCCTGCGGCGACAAAACGGTCGACCAGGTCCTGCGCAAGTTCGCGATCGATCTGGGCCGGCCTCCTCGGTTCTCGTTCGCGCCCGTCGCGGCGAGGGTAGTAGAGATCGGCGTCCAAGCCGCTCTGATGAGACGAGTGACCGAGACCGCCAAAACGTTTACCGAAGTCCCCACCCTTGGGACGGCTGAGATCCCCGATGCCCACACGCGGCGCGTCTGGATGCTCTGTCGTGTGAGACCTCAGAACTCCGAGCATGGTTCGAATGAGGGAGGTCGTTGCGTAGCGACGGTACGCGCGATTGGGTGACACGTGCCTGACCGGATCCCACGTGAAGAACAGCCGCCCCTCGGAGGGAAGCATCACACCCCTTACGAGCCGCCCCGCCCATGGTTCGCCGAGGGCTCTCGAGCGTCGCCATCGAATCTCGGTGTCGACACGCGACTGTTGGTGGCGATCGAGGGACTCCGCCTTCCCGGTGCTTGGCCGCGGCAGGGTTGAAGACGGGTCCAGACCCGGTGTCCCTCGCTCCTCGTCGACAGCCCCGGCGATCACCGAGGCCGCGAGGACCGCCGTCGCGACCGAAAGCACGGCCAGGCCACCCGCCAGCCGCCGGCCCTCAAAGCGCATGGTTGTTCGTCGCGATCTCGTGCATCACTTGTTCACACCTCTCGATTGTCTCAGCCAGGATCGCGCCTAGTCAGGGAGACCGGCTCGGCGAGGGGGACGGAGTCGCCGGCTTATCCTTCGGTGCGGCCGCGGAGGGCGTGGGAGACGGCGTGGGAGTCGGCGTGGGGGTTGCGGTCTCCGTCGGAATCGGGCTCGGGCTGGGTGGCTGGGGACACGTCTCGGTCGGGACCTCCTGACGAAGCATCCTCTTCACCTTGCTCTGGCACCAGGGCGCGGCCAGCAGACCGCTTGCGGGATCGATCCGGACCTCGACGGTGTCGCTGAGGGGTGGGAGGAACTGCCGTTTGGGTCTGCCGGCCAGGGCCGACGACATGAAGTTTCTCCAGATCTGCGCGGGCAGAGAGCCCCCGACGACTTGGATTCCGTGCACGTTCGTCATCGGGATGCGCCCCTGCGGGTAGCCCACCCACACGGCGGTGACGAGATCCGGCGTGTAGCCCACGAACCAGGCGTCGCCGTAGTCGTTCGTTGTGCCGGTCTTGCCGGCCGCGGGCCGCCCGATGCGCGCCGCGGTTCCAGTGCCTCGCTCGATCACCTGTTCGAGCGCCTTGGTGATGAGATACGCGTTGCCCGGAGCAAGGACTCCAGGTGTGACCCTTTGACGGGGCCGGATGACTCGGCCGTCGGGGGTCTCGACCGACCGGATCGTCGTCGGCTCGACCGCGGTCCCGCGGTTGGCGAGGGTTCCGTACGCCGCCGCCATGTCGAGGACGCTGACCTCCGCCGAACCGAGCGCTATGGAGGGCACTGTGGGCAGCGGCGCGCTGACCCCCATGAGCTCTGCCTGGTTGGCGATGGCACCGGCGCCGAGATCCAGGGCGAGGCGTGCAAAGACACCGTTGACCGAGTCCACGAGCGCCTCGTTGATGGGCAGCGGGGCCCCCCCGCCACCCTCCGTGTTGCCCACCGTCCAGGTGGAGCCGTCCGGAGTAACCGTGCTGAGGGGACCGGACTCGTACGTCTCGTCGAAGCTCAAGCCGGTCTCGAGTGCCGCCGCCGCGACGATGGGCTTCATGGTCGAGCCCGGCTGGCGGCCCGAGCCTCCGCCGTCCCGGCCCAGCGCGAGATTCACCTGTGACGTGCTGAAGTCGCTTCCTCCCACCATGGACAGGATCTCGCCCGTTTGCGGATCGAGCGCGATCAGCGCGGCGGCGGGGTCGCCGGGCTGGTTGAGCACCGACTCGACTGCGTCCGACGCCATGCGCTGCATCCCGGGACGAAGCGTGGTGGTCACGGACAACCCGCCCTTGTACAGAGCCCGCGCCCGGCCCTGCTCCGTTCGCCCCAGGCGTTTGTCGGCGAGAACCTCGCGCTTCACCGCCTCGACGAAGTAGGGCTGGCGCAGAGTGAGCGGAGGCGGATTCGGCGTGACACTCAAAGGTGCCCTCTTGGCGCGACGCGCGGCCCTGAGTTCGACGTGCCCGAGCTCGGCCATGCGATCGAGCACGTAGTTACGGCGTTGCCTGGCCTTCTTGGCGTGGTCGCTCGGGTCGTAAAGCGACGGCGACTTGATCAGCGCGGCCAGGAGGGCAGCCTCGTGAACACCGAGCCGATCGACGTCGTGGCCGAAGAAGGTTTCTACCGCAGTCTTCAGCCCGTAGGCACCGTGCCCGAAGTAGACGGTGTTGAGGTAGCGCTCGAGGATCTCCTTCTTCGAATACTGGCGTTCGACCTCGATGGCTATGCGAAGCTCGCGGGCCTTTCGCTCGAGGGTCTTTGGCGCCTGTCTGAAGTAGGTGTTCTTGACGTACTGCTGAGTGATCGTGCTTCCGCCCTGTATGGTCTCGCCCTCGTCCATGTTCGCCAGCAGGGCCCGGCCGATTGCCTTCAGATCGAAGCCGCCGTGCGAGAAGAATCGCGAGTCCTCTGCCGAGATGACGGCGTCGATCATCGCCCGAGGAATCTGGTCGTAGGCGATGTAGGCGCGGTTCTCGCGGTAGACGCGGGTCAACAGGGATCCATCCGCGGCCCGGATGGTGGAGCGCAATGCCAGGGGGCGTTCGCCCTCGAGGTCCATGGGTTCGAGCGAACAGGCGCTCAACAACAGGGCCGCGGCCAGCGCGAGCGAGGCGGGACGACGAACCCGGGCCACGACGGGCCGCGCACGGCCGGCCCCGCATCGTTTCGAGGCCAGGCGTCGAGTGGCTGAATTGAAAAAAGATCCCCGCAGCACCAAGCTCCTCCCAGTTTTGCCGCTGGTTATGAATCGGCGCGCGGAGGGGCCGCCTGAAACCGGGGGGAGGAACCTAGACCTCGAGCGCCTCTCTGAGTCGCATCAGGGTCCGGTTCAGGAGCCTGGAGACGTGCATCTGGGAGATCCCGAGCCGATCCGCGATCTCGCTCTGGGTCATCCCCTTGAAGAACCTCAGGTAGAGGATCCGTCGCTCTCTCTCTGGGAGCTTGGCCATCTCGGGGGCCAGGGAGGCGCGGTACTCCAGGTTCTTCAGCTGGGCGTCCTCGCTGCCAAGCTGGTCCGCGAAAGAGGTTGATCCGGCGTCGTCGGAGTCGATCGGGGCGTCCAGCGATGTGAAGTTGTAGGCCTGGGCGATCTCGAGGCCCTCGAGCACGTTTTCCTCGGTGGTCCCCGCCGACCTGGCGATCTCGGCGACGGTCGGAGAACGCCCGAGCTCCTGGCCCAGCGTGCTCACGACCTTGGTCAGCTCGAGATGCAACTCCTGCAACCTGCGAGGCACGCGCACGGCCCAGCCCTTGTCGCGGAAGTGTCTCTTGAGCTCGCCCACGATGGTCGGCGTGGCGTAGGTCGAGAACTCGACCTCTCGCTCGAGGTCGAAGCGCTCGATCGCTTTGAGCAACCCGATGGTTCCAACCTGCACCAAGTCCTCGAGGGGCTCCCCCCTGTTCCGGAAGCGGCGCGCGAGGAACTCGACGAGGCCGATGTACTGGTCCACGAGCTGTTCTCGGAGCCGGGTGCGGCCACCCTCGGGCGAGCCCTTGTACTCGAGGAACAGTTGCCTGACCTCGGCGCGATCCATAATGGCCCTGTCACTCACGTGGTTGCCTTGCTCTTCACCACCGAGAAGACCGGCATGCCGTCGGACGCGCTCAACTCGGCCGAGTCCGCGACCGTCTCCAGGATCATGCGCGAGAACTCCGTCAGGTCGGTTCGCACCTCGTAGCTCTCGGTGTACTCGCCGACCCCCCTGATCTGGATGCGGTCACCGTGGAGGGTGAAGCTGACGTCCAGCGTCCCGGAGCGTCCGTGCGCGCCGGTGACGTACGCGGACAACTCGTCGACTGCAATCTTGAGATCCTCGATGTCCTCGAGAGTGAACGAGAGGCGCGATGCGAGGCCTGCGGCCACGAGGCGCACGACCTGAAGGTACTCGGGCGAGGCGGGGATCTTGATGGAGATTGTGTCCAAGGCACTGCTTCCCTCTTCTGACCGGCGCGATCGTCGAGGCGATCGCTGAGCAGAGCTCACGAAGCGGAGGCTCTCCTCTTGGTCGTCTTCTTAGACGCCCCGGACGAGGCCCCTTTCTTCTTCTTTGCATCCGCAACCGAGGCCTTGAGCGCCTCCATGAGGTCGACGACCTTGGTCGGCTCCTCCTCGGGTTCCGCCGCGACCGTCACTTCCTCGCCCTCGACCTTTTGCGCGGCGAGCTCCTCGAGCTTGAGCCGGTACTCGTCCTGGAACTGACTTGGGTCGAAGTCGGCCGAGAGCTGCTGGATTAGCTGACGAGCCATCTTGACCTCGGTGTCCCGCACGTCGACCTTCTTGTCGAACTCCTCGAACTCCGGCTCACGAATCTCGTCCGGCCAGTGCATCGTCTCGAGCACGAAAACGTCTTCTTTGAGCCGGATCGTGGCGAGGTGCTCCTTCTCGCGCAGCGCCACCTTGGCGATGCCGACCTGACCCTCGGCCTCGAGCGCGTCCGCGAGAAGCTTGTAGGCCTTGATCCCGCTCGCGTCGGGGGCCACGAAGTAGGTCTTGTTGAAGTAGATCGGGTCGATATCTTCGAGCGGGACGAAGGAGACGACGTCGATCGCCTTGATCGAGTCGACGTCGAGCGCCCGGAGCTCGTCCTGGGTGAACGTGACGTAATGGCCGGACGAGTACTCGTAGCCCTTGACGATGTCGTCCCAGGCCACCTCCTGGTCACAGGCGCTGCACGTCCTCTTCAGCTTGATCCGGCCCCCGCCCTCGGGACAGGCCTCTTCATCGTGGAGCATGTTGAACTTGAGGCTCTTCTCCTGGACCGCGGAGAACAGCTTCACGGGGATGCTGATGAGCCCGAAGGTGATCGAGCCCTTCCAGATTGGTCTCATGTAATCGTTCCTTCCGCTGCGCCGGAGGCGACCGGCGATCTCTGATTGTAGTCGGCGCTGAAGGCCACTACCGCTTAGGGTGGTGAACGCGTAGTGTTATCGAATAGTCCCGCAGAGGGAGGAACGACCACTCTGCGTGTCGAAAATGCGGCTCACAGTGGGGTGCAGCCGTCACAATCAACGCAAGCACGACTCGACCGAACACAGGAGCCGTCGACATGGAAGCTCGGGAGTACGCAAAGGCACTCGGCGAGAATCTTCGCAAGATCCGCCAGCAGAAGGGCATGTCCCTCCAGGACGTGCAGGGGGCGTCGAGGGGCGAATGGAAGGCGGCCGTCATAGGCGCCTACGAGCGGGGGGACCGCAACGTGACCGTGGGCCGGCTCCACGAGCTCGCCGACTTCTACGACGTGCCGATATCCGAGTTGCTGCCCGAGGCGGGCGACGCAACCCCCGTGCACACCGAGCAGAAACGACGCGTCGTGCTCGATCTCGACAACCTCGAGAAACTTCCCGCCGTGGACAGAGAGCCTATCCATCGCTTCATGACCGCAATTCAGTTGCAGCGCGGAGACTTCAACGGGCGGGTGCTCACGATTCGCGAGGACGATCTCATGTCTCTCGCCCTCATGTATCAGACGACCGCCGACGAGCTGGCTCGGAGGCTCGATTCATGGGGCATGCTCGCTCGCACCGCTTAGCTGGGTCCCTCCATCAGAGCGCCAGCGCGCCGCCGACGATCACGAAGAGGACGATCCAGTAGAGCGCGGTGAAGACGTAATCGAGTCGTCCCGGCGAGCCGGGGAGGAGCACCGCCAGCACCCAGATCGGCATCACCACGATCCCGAACAGCAATCCGTAGACGAGCGCGGGCCAGCGCGGCCATCCTGCACCAAAGGCCAGGGCCACTGCCATGGTTATCAGAATCACTCCGAGGAGGGCCTGCCCGTTGACGTCGGCGCGAGTGCCCCCGCGTGGCAAGCGGTAGAGCCGGTAGCCGAAACCCAACAGCGCGTTCAGGACCAGCGCGATCACCGTGACGAACTGCCAGCTCTCGTCCATTCGCAGATCACGATAGCCTCCCTCCTCAATGACGAAGAAAAAGAACAAGCGGAAGAAAAGACCCAGGCAGCGGCCCCCAGGCTTCGATCCAAACGAGAAACGAAGGCAACGGCTAGAGGAAAAACGGCAGCAACGCGAGGCCGCGGCAAAAGCTCAGAAGCGCGCCGAGTTTCGGGAACGACTGGTGCGCGGAATGGTCTTCGCGGCCGTGGTCGTCTCAGCCATCTGGTTCTTCTTCCTTCGCACCCAGACGCCGGGCGAGATAAACGGCAATTCGGTAGAGGAGTTTCGCGAGGATAGGGACCACACGAACGAGCCGGTCAACTACCTGATGAATCCGCCTGTGACGGGCGACCATTCCCCCTCCGCGGCACCCTGTGGGATCCACGGCACGCAGATCGCCGACGAGTTGTACGTCCACTCACTCGAGCACGGCACGGTTGGCGTGCTCTACGACCCTCAGCGGGTCGAGGTCGCGACCATTCGGGATATCGAAGCCCTGGTCGACGAGTACAACGACCGGACGATCGCGGCCCCTTACCCGGGGACCGAAACGCCCATATCGGTCACGTCGTGGAACAAGATGATTCGGCTCGACGAGTTCGACGAGGACACGGTCACCGAGTACATCGACGCCTTCAGGGGCAAGGGTCCCGAGAACCTTCCGTGCGAGAACACGCAGGACGCCCCCTTTGATCCGCAGTCGCTCGAACCCGTTCCTACTCCCGCTCCCACCGATGATGGTGGCGGGGAAGACGACCGCAAGCGCAAGAACAGGGAGAAGGGCAACAACACTCAAGGCGATGCCGATAACGAGGCAAACGGGAGCGACGCCTCGAACGACTCCTAAGAAGAATCCATGGCCTTCTTTGAGACGCAAATCGAGATCCTCGTTGCGGCGATCTGGCTCGCCACGATCGTTGCCGGTGCGCTCGCGGCGTGGCTCTGGGCCCGCCGCTCCCGCAGCCGGCTGACCAGGACTCTCGCGGCCGCCTCCGTGATCGTGTCCGAGGGCCTGTCCTCGGGCGACCAGGAGAAGGCATTTTCCGCGATGTCATCCGGGCTTGCCCGGCTCTTCGATGCTGATGCGGTTGCCCTCGCCCTGCCCGCCGGTGACGGCCGGCTCGCGTGTGTTGGCTTGTACGGCCACGTGAATCCCGAGTCCAAGATCCTCCAACCGGGCGAGGGTCTCTCCGGACACGCGTTCGCCACGGGCCAGCCTGTGGTGGCGACCGACACCTCGAAGTCGCCTTACTACAAGCCCGACTCACGGGGAATGAAGAGCGCACTGGCGGTACCGATGCGTTACGAGGGGAAAGTCATCGGAGCCTTCAACGTGGAATCGACCCGCCGTCGCTACAGGGCGTCCGACCTCGAGGTTATCCTTCCGATCGTCGAACAGGTCACCGCGGTCGTCCAGGGCTCTCGACTCCGCAGGGCCGCACAGGAGCGGGCGTCCGCCGAGAGGAAAGCACGCCAGGAGCTTCAGGCGGTTTCGGCGGTGGTCCTCGCGGGAGTAGCCTCGGTGCACGATCTCGATGCTTCTCTCGCCTCGATGATTACCGAGATCGCCGACAAGCTCGGCTGGGAGTCGATGGCGCTGATCCTGTACGCCGACGACGGCCTTCTCCACACGCGCGCTTACTACGGCTACCCCGAGTACTCGACGCGGATTGCGTTCAAACCCGGAGAGGGTGTCGTCGGCACCGTAGCGAAGTCGGGTGTGGGGCGCCTCGTCCCCGACGTCTCGCTCGATCCCGACTATCTCGACGTCGTGGGCGAGACGCGCAGCGAGATGTGCATGCCACTCCGCTCCGAAGAGAGGGTCCTTGGGGTTCTGAATGCCGAGAGCCCACGCCGGGACGCCTTCGGCAACGAGGACTTCGAGCTGCTCGGGACGCTCGCCGACCAAATGGCCATCGTGATCGAGCGCGCTCGTCTAGCGGCGTTGGAGCGCTCGGCCCTCGAACGGCTGCGCGAGCTGGACAACCTCAAGGACGATTTCGTTGCGACGGTGTCGCACGAACTTCGAACGCCGTTGACCTCGATCAACGGTTACGCGCAAACCATGCTCAACCGTTCCGGCGACCTGGACGAGGTGGACCGTAAGAGTTTTTTGGAAGCAACGGTTCGCCAGTGCAAGCGTCTGGCCACTATCGTCGAAAGCCTGTTGCTGGTTTCGCAACTCGAGAAGGGTGACATCAGGAGCAAGCGCCAGTTCGTGGACGTCGCGGAGTTGATCGCCGACGCGGCCGAGGCCTCCGGGGCCGATGACAGGCTCGTGGTGGACATCGACGGCGAACCCGGCATCGTGACGGATTCCTTCCGCGTCCACCACATCCTGCGCAACCTCCTCGAGAACGCGTCCAAGTACTCGCCCGCCGCCTCACCGGTTCTGGTCCGAGTGTGCGGCGGCGAGCGCCAGGTCACCATCGAGGTGCACGATGGCGGAGCCGGCATACCAACGGGAGCCACCGAGACCGTCTTCGAACGCTTCAGGCGCCTGAGTGACCCGGGCATCTCGGAGGTCCCCGGCACCGGGCTCGGTCTCTACATCGCCCGCCGGTTCGCCCGCGACCTCGGCGGCGACGTCACGGTCGGACGTTCGACCGAGCCGGGCTTCCCCGGGGCCCTCTTCTCGCTCGACCTGGTCGACCTGGAGGACGGGACTACCCCATCGATCTAGCGCATGCGAGGTTATGTGGCTAAAATCCTTGCGTGAGCGAGTATCGAATCGGCCAGGCCGCAGCCCTTCTTGGCGTCAGCGTCGACACGGTCCGCCGCTGGGCGGACTCGGACAGGTTGCCGTCGGGCCGCACCGAGGGCGGGCACCGCGTCGTCGATGGTGCCGCGCTGGCCCGCCTCGCCACCGAGTTCAACGAGTCGGCAGCGGCCGAGGATGCTATCGCGCAGTCGGCTCGCAACCGATTCGCGGGGATCGTGACGCGCGTGATCAGCAACGAGGTCACGGCTCAGATCGAGCTGCAGTCCGGGCGCCACAGGCTGGTTTCGTTGATGACCGCCGAGGCGGCCGAGGAACTGGGACTTGCGCCCGGTGTCATGGCGGTTGCGGCGGTCAAGGCAACGACCGTGATCATCGAGCTTCCGCCCCATGAGTAGCCGAGGAGGAGTAACCGCGCTGGTCGGAGTCCTCCTTCTGCTGGCGGCGTGCGGCTCGGAGGGGTCGGCCAGCAATTACGGCTCCGGCTCGAACGAGCCACAAACCATTACCGTCTTCGCCGCGGCCTCCTTGACCGACGCATTCGACGAGATCGCGGCTGTGTTCGGTGAGGCCCACCTGAACGTAGAGGTCGAGTTCAACTTCCTCGCGTCCTCCGATCTCGCGGCACAGATCATCGAGGGTGCACCGGCCGACATCTTCGCCTCGGCGGACGAGGCGAACATGACCAGGATCACCGACGAGGGTCTCGCCGGTAACCCTGTCGTATTCGTCCTGAACCGGCTGGCGATCGCGGTGCCGTCCGGCAACCCCGATGACATCTCGTCGTTGAGCGACCTCGAGGACCCCGAACTGGTCGTCGCTCTCTGCAACGAGGAGTGTCCCGCCTGGAGGTATGCGATCGAGATATTCGAGACGGCGGGGGTCGGAGTCGAAGCGGATTCGCTCGAAGCTGATGTCCGCGGAGTGCTCACTCGAGTGGGGCTCGGCGAAGCCGACGCGGGGCTCGTCTACGTCACCGACATCGCGGCCGACCCCGCGGTCGAGGAGGTCGAGATTCCCGACGAGGACAACGTGGTCGCGAGCTATCCGATAGCCGTGCTCGAGGGTGCACCTCAAGAGGCCGCCGAGTTCGTCGACTTCGTCCGCTCGGAGGCCGGCCGGCGAATTCTGAGCGAGTACGGCTTCCAGCTCCCTTGAGCAAGATGGTGCGCCGGGCGGGTCGTCGCCGCGTAAAGCCCCCGCTCCCGATCGCGGCCCTGGCGTTCGCATGCGTGTTGTTCTTGCTGCTCCCACTCGTGGCCCTTGTCCTCCGCGCCCCCTGGGGCCGCCTGGCAGAGGAGTTCGCCCGGCCCGAGATCCGAGCGGCATTGTGGCTCTCGCTGCGGGTCTCGCTCGTGGCGACCTTCCTGTCGCTGTTGCTAGGCGTCCCGCTCGCCTGGCTTCTCGCGCGCTGGGATTTCCCCGGGCGGTCGTTCGTCCGCGGGGTGGCTCTGCTCCCGCTTGTGCTTCCGCCGGTGGTCGGAGGAGTCGCCCTGCTTCTCGTCCTCGGCCGGCTCGGGCTCGTCGGCGGCACCCTCGAGAATCTCTTCGGCCTGCGATTCTTTGGAACGACGGCCGGAGTCGTGGTTGCCGAGACCTTCGTCGCGCTTCCATTTCTGGTTCTGACGGTCGAGGCGGCCCTGCGCTCGCTCGACATCCGTTACGAGGATGCGGCGGCGACCCTCGGTGCGAGTGCCTGGACCGTATTCAGACGGATCACACTCCCAGCGGTTCTGCCGGCGCTGGGAGCCGGAGCGGTTCTCGCGTGGGCGCGCGCCCTGGGTGAATTCGGAGCGACCATCACCTTCGCCGGCAATCTGCCCGGTCGAACGCAGACGATTCCCCTTGCGGTTTACGTTGAGCTTCAGAGAGGCCTGGACGGCGCCATCGTTCTGAGCCTCGTTCTGGTTGCGATCTCTTTGACGGTCATCGTGGCGATGCGGGACCGCCTCGTCTCTTCGTTGTGAGCCTGGAGGCCGAGCTTCGACTGACTCGGGGAACCCTCGAGCTCGACGCGGCCATCGAGGCGCGCGCTGGCGAGACCGTGGCCCTCGTCGGCCGCAACGGTGCAGGGAAGACGACCTTGCTGCTCGCGCTCGCGGGGCTCGTGGAGCTCGAACGAGGGCGAGTGATGCTCGACGACGAGGTGCTCGACGATTCTTCGGCGGGCGTGCATGTCCCGACGGAGAAGCGTCGCGTCGGCCTCCTCTTTCAGGACTACCTCCTGTTTCAACACATGAGCATCGTGGAGAACGTCGCGTTCGGGCTCACGGTGAAGGACATGAGCAAGCGGGAAGCGCGCTCCGTCGCCCACGGGTGGCTCGAGCGGATGGAGCTCGCTTCCTACGCAGACCGGCGACCCTCGAGTCTGTCCGGAGGCCAGGCGCAGCGCGTGGCGCTTGCGCGCGCTTTGGCGGCCGATCCGAAGCTGCTGCTTCTGGACGAGCCTCTCGCGGCGATCGATGCGATGGCGCGCGCACCGCTCCGGCGGAGTCTGATCGCGCATCTGAGCCGGTTCGAGGGGAGCAGGATGGTGGTCACCCACGACCCCGTCGAGGCGGTGCTGCTCGGAGACCGAATGGTCGTTCTCGAGGATGGGCGGGTGATTCAGAGCGGTTCTGCCGACGAGCTTCGACGCCGACCCCGTTCGCCTTACGTGGCCGAGCTCTTCGGGCTCAACCTCTGGCGGGGTAGGTCACGTGAGGGGCTCGTGACACTGGAGTCGGGGATCGAACTGATCGTGCCCGAGGCTCCCGCCGGTGAAGTGCTCGTCAGCGTCTCACCTCGGGCCGTGGCGCTCCATGGGGCGCAACCCGGAGGAAGCCCCCGGAATACCTGGCAGGGGGTCGTTGCGTCCGTGGAGCCCGATCACGACGTAGTGCGCGTCCGTCTCGAGGGGGTGGTGCCCGTTACCGCACTTGTGACGGCGGCAGCGGCCTCCGAGCTCGGCCTGGTCGAGGGAGCGAGGGCGTGGGCCGCGATCAAGGCAACCGAGATCGTCGCCTATCCGGCGTAGGGGATCCTCCCGGTCGTTCGTTGTTCATGGGAGGAGTGTGGCGAGCGACGCCGAACCCTCTCCAGATGAGAACTCGACGCTCGGTAGTACTCGTTGCAGCCCTTAGTGCGCTGCTCTTGCTTGTATCCGCCTTGGGACCCGCGACCGGCCAGGTGCTTCCGGCACCGCCGCCGCTGGCGATCTCGGACAACGTCAAGTTGATCGGCAACGTGCCCGGTGCCCTCTTTGGAATGCATTTCAAGGGCAATTACGGCTACGCAACCGGACCCACCGGGTTGACGGTCTTCGATGTGTCCGACGCCGCGAATCCAACAGTTGCCGGGGAGCTGCCCCTTCCTCACTTCGAGAACGAGGACGTCGACGCGTGCGGGAACGTGCTGGTGATAGCCAGCGACGCCATCAATCCAGCCGCTCCCTTGTTCGTGATCGACATCTCGGACCCGGCGCTGCCCACCCTGCTCGCCGAGTACAACCTTGGCCTCGAGGGCACTGGTAACGGAGCGGGACACATTGCGAATTTCGTAACCAAGGACTGCTCGCTGTTGTGGGTGGACGGCGGCTCTCGCGTCGAGGTTGTGGACATGTCCATGCCCGCAAGTCCGAAGTCACTCGGCGACTTTCGTTCGGAGGCGTCCAAGAGCGACTTCAACGTGACGCATGATACGGAGCGAGACGCCCAGGGCGTGCTCTGGTCCGTCGGCGGCGGGGGAGCGGCTGGTTACAGGCTGACAAACAACCCACTCAAGCCGAGGCTCGTCGCGGAAACGGGGGCCGAGGCATCCAACCCGTCGAAGCTCAACGATTTCATTCTCCACAACAGCCACAGGCGCGGGGACACTCTGCTCGTGACCGAAGAGGACTACGTCGACACCGACGAAGAGCAGCCGGGCAGCTGCAACGGTCAGGGCAAGTTCGAGACCTATCGGATCCAGATGAAGAGAGGCAAGCTCACGAATCTCGACACCTGGGAGACCGAGCTCAACGGCACCCTCACCGGGGGCGCGGATGATTCCAAGGCTCCCCTAACCGTGAACTGTTCATCGCACTGGTTCGACGAGCAGGCCGGAATCGCCGCCGTCGGGTGGTACGAACAGGGGACGCGCTTCCTCGACACGACCAACCCGTCGCGGATCCGCCAGGTCGGCTATTACATCCCGGCCAACGGTTCGACATGGGCTGCATACTGGGCTCCGAAAGACAAGTCGGGAACCATTGCCTACGCGGTTGATGCCTATCGCGGGCTCGACGTCCTGAAGATCAACAAGGGTGGCCGGGACGGCAAGACACAGAGAGCTCCGATTCCTCAGCAGTGGTACGCAACCGGCACCGGAATTCCCGGCTACGTCCCCTCGAAGAAGTTCGGCTATCTGTGCCCCATCCCGACGGGGAAGCTTCTCGGCCCCTGAGCTTCTGGATCAGGCAATCTTTTCGAGGGCCGGCGATCTCCGCCGGTCCTCGATGAGGTCGACGACCGCTTCCTCGATAGGGCCCTGCGTCGCTAGTTCGCCCGACTCCGCCCCCTCGCCGATCGAGTCGAGTGAGATGGTCCATCCAGACTGGTACCTGTCGAACACGCGCGGATCTATGTACGACGCTCGGCACACGGCGGGCGTGTTGCCGAGATAATGCGCAACCTCTTTGACCGAGCGAGCGATCGCGCGCTTGCGCGCCGTGCGGGAACCTGCCGCATTGCCGCTTACGGCGAGACCAACCGCGGCCAGCACGGTTGCTCCCCAAGTGCGGAAGTCCTTTGCCGTGAAGTCGCCGCCCGAGATCTCTCGCACGTATTCGTTGATGTCCGAGGATCTGATGTCGCTCCATAGCCGACCGTTCTTGTAAACGAGGAGATCCAGACCGCCGCTTCGCCGGCGCTTCAGCGATGCGATGACTTCGATCATGATTGGATCCACCGTGGACCAAATGCGGCGCTTTCCGCTCTTTGACCGGTAGTCGAAAACGACTTCGCTGTCTCGAATCGTGACGTGCCTTTTCTGGATTGTCGCTAGTCCGTAGCTTTGGTTCTCCTCGGCGTAACCCTCGCTTCCGATGCGAAAGAACCCCCGGTCGAGCAAGCGGACGGCGAGGCCCAGGGTCTTCTCACGCGGCTGACCCTCCAGTTGGAGGTGTTCGAGGGTGACGGCCCGCACGACCGGGAGCATGGCCGCGAAATCCATCATGTGATCGAACTTGGCTTGGTCCTGCCGCTGTCGCCAGACCTCGTGATAGATGTACTGCCTGCGCCCGGCGGCATCCGTTCCCACGGCCTGAAGGTGACCGTCGGCGTCCGGACATATCCATACATCTTTCCAAGCTGGCGGAATTCCGAGGGCCTTCACTCGGGCGATCAGCACGGCGTCCGTGATCCGGTCCCCGGACGCGGTGTAGTACGCAAACCCACGTCCGTGCCGTTTGCGCTTGATACCTGGACCGGAACAGTCCACCCGTCTGATTCTTGGCATGCGCAGAGTGTTTTCCCGTTACGCTCGACCCCAATCGCACAACGCCTGTGGAGCGACACGGAGACTCTCACAGTCGAACTCGAACCGAGACCAGGAGGCAGCATGCGGGCATCCGGCCCCACCGGTGAGGGCCCCGACAGGAACCTCGCCATGGAACTCGTTCGCGTGACCGAGGCGGCCGCTCTGGCAGGCGCTCGCTGGATGGGTCGAGGCGACAAGGAAGCAGCGGACCAAGCGGCGGTCGACGCCATGCGATTGATGATGGACACCGTGCCGATGGATGGCGTCGTCGTCATCGGTGAGGGCGAGAAGGACGAGGCTCCGATGCTCTTCAGAGGCGAGGAGCTGGGGACTGGCGAGGCGCCACAGGTGGACATAGCGGTCGACCCGATCGACGGGACGACCCTGACCGCCAAGGGGATGAGCGGTGCCCTCGCGGTGGTCGCTCTGGCCGAGCGGGGCACGTTGTTCGATCCCGGCCCCTGCGTCTACATGGAGAAGATCGCTACGGGCGAGGAGGCCCGTGACGTCGTCGACATCGAGGCCTCGGTCACCGAGAATCTCAAGCGCATCGCTAAGGCCAAGTCTTCGGACGTGGAAGCCCTGACCGTGGTCATCCTCGACAGGCCGCGTCACGACGTGATCGTCAAAGAGGTCCGGGAGGCCGGAGCGCGCATCAAGTTCATCGTGGACGGCGACGTCGCGGGGGCAATTGCAGCGGCGCGCGACGGTACGGGCGTCGATCTACTACTAGGAATCGGCGGAACCCCGGAGGGAGTCATCTCCGCAGCAGCGATCAAGTGTCTCGGGGGAGTGATCCAGGGAAAGCTGTGGCCGCGCAACGACGAGGAGCGTCAAGCGGCCGTCGACGCCGGTCTCGACGTCAAGGACGTGCTGTCGACCGACGATCTCTGCGCGGGCGAGGACGTCTTCTTCGCCGCGACCGGGATCACGGACGGCGATTTGCTCAAGGGAGTCCGCTACCAGCGCTCGAGCGCGATCACACAATCCATCGTCATGCGTTCGCGTTCCGGAACGGTGCGTCTCGTCGATGCACTTCACCGGCGGGAGAAGCTCAAATCGTACTCGTCGATTCTCTACTAGCACGCTAGCTTGAGCAGGTTACGGCGAGCGCGTTCGCTCGCGATCGATTTATCCCCCCTGCGCGACTCGATTCCGTTCCGAGCCCTGTGGGCGGGCCAGGTCGTGTCACTGGTTGGTACACAGATGCGGCTGGTTGCGGTTCCGTTCCAGGTGTTCGAGCTGACAGGCTCGACGGTAGCCGTGGGTTTGATCGGCCTGGTCGAGGTCGTTCCACTGATCGTCTTTTCCATTCTCGGCGGAGCCATTGCCGACGTCTTCGACAGGCGGAAGGTCGTCGCCGTTGCGACGGTGGGCTTGATTATCGACGCCGTAGCTCTGGCGGTTCTAAGTTTTGGCGGAGACGCGTCGCTTTGGTCCATCTACGCGCTGACCGCGGTGGGCAGTGCGTTCGGGGCCGTCGACCAGCCGGCGCGCAGTGCCATGACACCCGACCTCGTTCCCGATGGGCAACTGACCGCAGCCATGGCGCTTCGACAGGTCGCATTTCAGACGACCCATATCGTTGGGCCCGCTCTTGGCGGCCTAGTGATAGCCGTATTCGGGAGCCCGGGGTGGGTGTACGGGGTCGACGCAATTACCTTCATCGCGGCTCTCGCTGCGCTCCGATGGGTTCCCCGATCCGTTCATCATGTCGACGGGCACGACCGTGAAACCCGCGTGACGATCAAGGCGATTGCCGAAGGTCTCGCCTACTCGTGGCGAACACCGGTCATCCTTTCGGTCTTCATCGTCGACCTCGTCGCCATGATTTTCGGTATGCCGCGGGCGGTCTTTCCGGCACTCGCCGCCGAGACCTTCGGGCTCGGAGCCGCGGGACTGGGACTTCTCTACGCGGCCCCCGCAGCGGGGGCGCTCGTCGGCGCGTTGACGACCGGCTGGGTCGGACGTATCAAACGACAGGGAATCGCCGTCGTCGTGGCGGTCGCGGTGTGGGGGAGCGCGATCGCTCTCGCAGGCCTCTCGTTGTTCTCGCTCATTCTCACTCTGTTCTTTCTTGCGATAGCGGGGGCGGCAGACGTGGTGAGCGCCGTTTTCCGCGGCACCATGCTTCTCGAGGCAACGCCGGCGAATCTTCGGGGCAGAGTCAATTCTCTGAACCAGATGGTCGTCACCGGCGGACCAAGGCTGGGTGACGTGGAGGCGGGGCTTGTCGCAGGAGCGATCGGCCCGGGCCCATCTGTCGTCGTCGGCGGCGTCGCTTGTCTGGTGGGTACGGGGGTCGTCGCGGCGCGCTTCAAGGAGTTGCGCGAATACATTTCGCCGCAAGCCAGAGGCGAGAAGACGAAGCTGGGCGACTAGCTCTGGTCGTTTGCCCAGGCCCCCAGTAACCCGCGGTAGTGCGAGGCGAACTTCTCGTGCTCGTGGGCGGGAAACGTGGTCGCGACCGTTTCGACCAACATGTCGTCGAACTCGGCGCTCCGCACGAAGTCGACCATGACCTCGTCGATGTGAGTCAGGTGCTTATCGCAGAATTCCTCGTAGTCCCCTACGGTGAAGTAGCGCTCGCTGAGCCTTCGGTACTCGGCGATCTTGTCCTCGTAGGAGAGGTCCTCGCGATCGCCCACCGAAAAGAACTCACGCACATCCTGGTCGAGGCGCATGCTTCGGCCGGTCGATGCGCAGAACACCGCCCACTTTGCGAGCGCCTTGATGGCCCACGGAAAGTAGTAATGCAGACTCGTGAGGCTCATGTCCGGGCAGGCGTTTGCGTAGTCGATCGGGTAGGCCTCGCCGCCTTTACAGATGATCTCGCAGGAGTTGAACTCCCACCGGAAGAACGCGTTTACGAGACGGCTGATGGTGACGACCTCTTCGCCTAATTCGGGCGAGAGAAAGTCGTGCCGAACCTCATAGCGGTTGTGGAGGGGCTCGCCCGGGTCGTAGCTCATGACCATGGTCTCGGCACCGATGGATAGACTGCGAGCGAAGACGTCGAAGTCCTCGACCGATTCCTGAAGGTGCATCAGCCGCTCGCCCGACTCGTCGTAACGGCGGTGTAATTCCCGGTCGTTGCGGATACGCGTGACTCCCACCCATGCGCCGCCGTCGAACGGCTTCATGTAGAAGGGATAGCCGATCTGCTCGGCGACGTTCTCGAGCGTGAAAGGACGGTTGTACTTACTTGCCGTGTAGGGGAAGCGGGGGTTCTCGGGCGGCTTCTTGGTGGGGATCATCCACGTCTCCGGGATCTTCAACCCGAGCCGGATCATCGCGCAGTACGCGGAGTGCTTCTCCATGGATTGGAACGTGAACGGATTGTTCATCAGATAGACGTCGTTCATCAAACTGACCTTCTTCAGCCACTCGCGGGGCACGTAGTACCAGTGCGCGAGGCGGTCGATAACCAGCGAGTACCGGGGAGTAGCTCGCAGGTCGAAGGGTTCGATCGTTATGCGTTCGGTTTCGAACCTATGCGTCGCGCCCTTGAGCTTGATGCTCGGATTCAGCCGCTGCATGAGGCCCTGAAAAGCCCGAGGCCAGTCCTCTTCCGTCCCGAGCAACAACCCGATCAGATGCTTCTCTACACCCACTCTTCCCCCTCTTTATCCGCTCAGCAGAACCGCGGCATGTGATGCGCGATTTGGTTTCGCCAAGACGGCCAGTCGTGAGGAACGTCGTGTCCCCACAAGTCGAGCTCGTGTCTGAGGCCCTTGTCTTCCAGGCGAGATGCGAAAGCCTTCGTGCTCTCGAGAGCACCGGTGGTGTCCTCCCATTGACCTTGTCCGCATACGAGGAGGATGCTCACCCGACCACGCAACCATTCGAGGTGATCGCCCTCCAGGTTCGCGACGTAGTCCATCGGGTTGTTGAAATAGAAGGCATCGCCTCGATGGCCATGCCCCACGTTCGAGATCTCGTACACGCCGCTCTGACAGATCGCAAGGGGAAAGAGATCGGCCCGTTTCAAGGCGAAGTTGGCGGCGTGATAGGCACCGAAGCTGCATCCGGTGGTGATGATGTCGAGGGCTCCCCGGCAGTCTCCGTGAATCCACGGAACGACCTGTTCGATAACCCAGTCCTCGTAGAGGGCGTGGAGCCGGGCGCGTTCCTCGAGCTCGATATCTCCGCGACTCCAGCTGGCGGAGTCGAAGCTGTCGATGGAATAGACCTTGAGCCGTCCTTCCTCGATGAGGTGCGCTACGGAATCGATCATCTGCCGGTTCTCGTAATCCATGACGTCGCCTTGCTCGGAGGGAAAGACGAGCAGAGGTCTGCCGTGATGCCCGTAGGCGACGACGTTTCCGTCCGCGCCGATCGAGTTAGACCAGATGCGCGTCTGTTCTCTCCTCATCGGGCGATCCGGGCCACTAGGACCAAGTCCTCTGCAATAGCTCGACGAGGTGGGGGTCGAAGGTGTCACGCCACCCCACCCAATTGTGCCCATCGCGGTTGACCACCAGGCCGACCTCGTAGCTCTGCGCCGCGAGCGCGACGCGAACCGCCTGGTTGTTCGCGAGGTTCTCCTCGATGGTTCCACAGGTCAGCGTGACGGGTATCGGATGCATCCATTCGTCGGCCGTGAGCACGCGTCCTACGAACCTGGAAACGCGTCGGAAGCGGGGAAAGCCCCACTCGTGTTTGTCGAAGCGCTGCCGGAAGAAGCTCCCCGATTGCAGAAAGAGCGCCCCGAAGCTCGCGGGGTTCGTTCGGTGAGTGTGAAGCATGGCCAGTCCTCCGAGGCTCGCACCCATACCAACGCGGAACCGCCGCCCCTGAGGGGTGGGGGCATGACGGCTTAGCCAGGGAAGTATCTCGTGAGCGAGCACGCGGCCGTAGACGGCCGAGGCCGAGTAGATCTCGTTGCGCTCGACGGGACCGATCAGCGCCGCCCGCATCGGAGGCAGCGCCCCCTCGATGGTCTTACGGTCGAGCAGCATGAGCAGCTTCGAGAACTCGGCGTACTCGGGGCCATCGTGGGCAACGAGAAGCGGGAGCGGCTGACGCTCGTCCGTTCCGTGGCTCGACCACAGCATGACCGGCAGCGACGTTCTAAGCGGGCGGCAGTCGATAGACCCGCGGACGATCGGACCCGGGGTCTCGAATTCGCCTTCCAACCAAGATGGGGGCCGGTACTCGGGCCACTCGACGACCGACTTGTCTCCGAAGGGACCTGGGGCCCGCAGCCGGTTGCTCGGATCCGACATCAGTCGGGGTGACCCACCTTCGGCAACGAACTCGAGCATGTACTCCATGCGGTCCGCCTCCGGCCTGGGCCAGGCGAGTTGCCACGACTTCAGGTCGGGCGTGCGAGTGAACGCCGGGCCGATTCGGGGACGTTGAACCTCCTGATAGAGGTTCACTCCGGAGAGGTCGCCGGCGGAGTCTTCGACGGTGAAGACCACGCCGGACTCGGTGACGACTGGAGACATCGTGTCCGTGCTCATCTGGCGATGAAGGCTAACCGCTGAGGGCCCTCACGCCGACTACTTGCTCGGCTCCCATCTGAAGAAACGTACGGCGATGACCAAGCCCGCTATTCCCCAGAGCGCGATCACGACGATGGAAGACCACACGAAGCCCGACGGGTTGTCCGGCGGCGGAAGGAACGACTCGAACATCGCATCGAGAAAGTGCTTGATGGGAAAGAGCCCGGCGAAAGTCTGGATCCATTGAGGTGCGTCGCCAATCGGGATGAAGGTGCCCGAGAGAAACAGAAGCGGCAGAACCATCGCGTTCACGACCGCGGGGGCGGCCTCGGCGTTGGGAACCGCACAAGTTGCGGCCAGCCCGAGTGCGCAGAAAGCCCCGGCTCCGACGACGAGAGTCAATACGAACGCGGCCAAAGTATCCAGGGGAAGGTCCACGCCGTAGAAGACCTGCCCAAAGATAAGGACGATCACGACCAGGATCAGGTTCACGAAGACCGCCTGCAGGACGCGCGCCGCGAGGTAGACCCATCCGGGACACGGCGTTCCTCGCAGGCGCTTGAGAATGCCTTCGTCGCGCGAGAACGAGATGCTGATCGCGACGTTCGTGAAGCATGCCGTCACCACCGAAAAGGACAGGATGGCGGGGATGAAGTAAGTCGTGCTTTCAATCTCCTCCCTGGTCGGCGAGGGGCTGGTTCCTCCGCCCAGTAGCGTCGAGAAAATGACGAGGAACAACAGCGGGAAGGCAAAGGTGAAGAATGCGGCGGCAGGGTTGCGCCAAAAGGCCTTGTTCTCGAAGCGGGCCTGACGAAGCACCAGTTGAGCGTTGCTCATTTGCCGCCCCGGCCTCGACCACTCGAGTCGTCGGTGACGTTGGCCTCGGGCTCGGACGCGTCTCCCGTGAGGGCGAGGTAGACGTCTTCGAGCGTCGGTTGTGACACTTGAAGCGACCGAAGCTCGACGTGGTTGTTCACGGCCCAGCCCGTGAGCTCGTGCAGTATCGGTAGCGCCGCCTCGGTCTCGGATCTCCACGAGTTGCCGAGGACCTGGAAATTGCCCGCGATCTGGGGGGGCGGCGATGGGCTTCCGGTGGGCAGCACGAAGGAGATCTTGGTCCCGGCGACGTCCCTGCCGCCCAGCGCATCGGGGGGCCCCTCCGCCACGATTTCCCCCTTGGCGATGACCGCCACTCGATCGGCCAGCATCTGAGCCTCGTCCATGTAGTGAGTCGTGAGCAGAATCGTCTTGCCGAGAGACTGCAGGTCCTTGACCATCTGCCACGCGTTGCGGCGCGCGGATGGATCGAACCCGGTGGTGGGTTCGTCTAGGAAGAGCAATTCCGGGTTTCCGGCGAGCCCGAGGGCGACATCGAGTCTCCGCTGCTGCCCTCCCGACAGTCGCCGGATCCGCTCGTCCGCCTTCTCGGTCAATCCGACGATTCCGATCGCTTCGTCGACGGGGAGTGGATTTGGGTAGTAGCCACCGTAGAGCTCGATGACCTCACGCACGGTGAAGAATGGCTCGACGCTCGTCTCCTGTAGGACAATCCCGATTTTCTCTTTCAGAGAGCGTTCGTTCCTCTCGGGATCGGTCCCGAGGACCTGCACCTCGCCGGCGTCGCGCTTGCGATAACCCTCGAGGATCTCGACCGTAGTCGTCTTGCCCGCGCCGTTGGGGCCAAGGAGCGCGAACACCTCGCCGACCTCGACGTGCAGGTCGATCCCGCGCACCGCCTCGACGTTCTTGTAGGACTTGCGCAGCCCCTTTACATCGATTGCCCTAGCCGCCATAAGCCCTCGCCATTTGCGGGAGCATAAGCTACGAGCATGGGCGATTTTCTACAGACCGCTCCCAGACTCCCCGATGCGTGGGGTAGCGACCGCATCCTGCGAGAAGGTCTCGCCTACCATCTCGGCGATGACGTATTCGCGGCAGCGGAGCCGGAGTTGAGGGATCTGGGTCGGGCCGTCACGGATGTCAGAGTTCTGGACCTTGCCGCTCGGGCGGAGCGGGAGCCGCCGCGCCACGTTCCTTACTCGCCTTGGGGCGAGCGAGTCGACGACATTTACGTGTCCGACGCGTACACGGAGTTGGGCCGGATGGGGGTCGAGGCCGGCGCCACCGCGCTTCCGTACGAGGCCGACCCTTACGGCGACAAGGCCCGTGTCGTGTGGGCCGGAGTCCTTTCTCTGTGGGGTCCGTCGTCGGCGCTGGCCTCGTGTCCGGTCGCGATGACCGACGGAGCGGCTCGAACGCTTGTCGTCCACGGAGGCGACGCAGACCAGAACATCATCGAACGACTCACAACCCGCGACTCAACGCGAGCGTGGAGCAGCGGTCAATGGATGACCGAGACCGCAGGCGGATCCGATGTTGGACGCACAGGAACGGTCGCTCGCAGGGACGAAGATGGCAGATGGCGGCTCTGGGGGACCAAGTGGTTCACCTCGGCCACGACGTCGGAGATGGCGCTCACACTGGCTCGCCCAGAGGGCGGACCCGGAGGCTCCAGAGGCCTGGTTCTGTTTCGGGTGCACCGTTTCCTCGACGACGGAACGAGAAATCGCATCGTCGTTCGCCGCCTGAAGGACAAGCTCGGTACACGTGCCCTTCCCACCGCGGAGCTCGAGCTCGAAGGAGCCCTCGCGTGGCCCGTGGGTGAACCGGAGCTGGGCAGCGGAGTGAGGCGCATCGCGACCATGCTGAACATCACTCGGATGCATAATGCGCTCGGCGCGTCGGGGGCCTTGGGGCGCGGACTTGCCTGGGCGCGCGCTTACGCGCGCGAGCGGGAGGTCTTCGGGCGTCCGCTACACGAGCTGCCGGCCCACCGTGCGACGTTGACGGACCTGACGGTCGATTACGCCGCCGGCCTCGCCCTCGTGTTGCGTTGTTGCGAACTCGCCGGCCGCTGGGAGCATGGTGTGGGGAGCGAGGACGAGTCGGCGGTGTTGCGGTGTTTGACGCCGGTTACGAAGCTGTCTACGGGACGGTGGTCCATCGCGGGAGTGACCGAGGCGATGGAGGCCATCGGGGGAGTCGGCTACTGCGAAGACTCGACGATTCCGGCGCTCGTCCGCAACACACATGTCATTCCCATCTGGGAGGGCACGACCAACGTTCTGTCCCTCGACGTGTTGCGCTCGGCCCAGAGATCGAATGCGCTCGAAGCCCTTCTGGAAGATGCTCGGCAACTGGTTGCGGATCTCGTCGACGACCCTCGATCCGGTGAGACCGCACGGGCGGTTCTGACGGCTATCGACGAACTGACCAAGCGCTCGGTGGAGATGGCGGACGACGCTGAGGAAGGTGAGGCCGGAGCCCGTTCGCTCGCGCTGGGAACCGGGTCCACCTACGCCTGCGCGCTGCTCTGTCGACAGGGACACTGGGCCGCTCGGCGCGGTCATGAGAGTACGGCCGCGATTGCAGCGCGCCTCGCCACCCGTGGTCTCGTGCCCGCATCACCGCCGCTCGACCTGAGCATCGCGATGGGTGACGGCTAGAGGCAATCCAACACCCGATCAGAACCGAACAACTGCTCGATGAACGTCTCAGGGTCTCGACGCGCCTGGCTGGTCGCGATCATGTGCATCATGATCGGTGCCTCGGCCTGCAGTGACTCGGGCGAGGCAAACTCGTCGTCATCGAACTCACCCGTACAGGACGACTCGACTTCAGAGCAGTCGCCGCCCGAAGTGGTTATCAAGGGCATCGCTTTCGTCCCGCCGGACATCGCGGTCGCGGTCGGTGCCGAAGTGAAATGGACGAACCAGGATGCGGTCGATCACACGGTCACGAGTGGCGTCCAGAGGGAGCAGGGCGTTCCAGGGGTGGAGGAAGACAAAGCCGCGCAACCCGACGGGAGGTTCGATTCGAATCTGCCCGAAGAGGGCGACACCTTCGCCTTCACCTTCGATGAACCGGGCACGTACACCTATTACTGCGACGTCCACGCCTCTATGACCGGAGAGATAACGGTCGAGTAGACAGCGAATCCGCAGAAAATTCTCGAATCGTTGAATCCAAAACGGGCGCGCAACCGAACCACTCTCTGAAGAAGAGATCGTGCGCTGACACTCAACAATCCCCCGTTGCGCAGTCGCGCTCGTCTGGAAATCGTCGGAAGGAGTTACATGAACATGAGGAAATCCTTGTTGCTCAGACTTAGCGGGGTGGCGCTGGCGCTTGCTCTCGTGGGAGCGGCGTGTGGCGGAGGCGATTCCGAGAACGACACTGCCACCGACACGGGCGCGCAGGAAGAGGGCACCGAAGACACTTCCATGGACGCCGAAGAGCCGACGGCGAGTGGGATTGACGCCGGCGCGGCCAAACTGCGTCAGACTCTCACCGACCTTCTCAACTCGCACGTCTATCTCGCCGGAATCGCCGTCGAGCAGGTCGTGCTGACCGAGGACCCCAACTCGCCGCAGTTCAAAGCGGCGGCGTCGACGCTCGATCAGAACTCGCAGGACCTTGCCGCTGCCATCGAATCCGTCTACGGCCCCGAAGCCGGGGATGCATTTCTGAAGCAGTGGCGTGAGCACATCGGGTTCTTCGTCGACTACACGATCGGTGGCCTGACGAACGACATGCAGATGCAGAAGAAGGCCGCGGCGGACCTCGATGCGTACCGAGGCGACTTCTCGGCGTTTCTCGAGGAGGCAACCGGCGGCGAGCTTCCCGCCGATGCGGCCTCCAACGCGTTGCAGATGCACGTCGACAGCCTCGTGACCGCGGTTGACTCTGTGCTTGCCGGAGACCCGAAGGTCTTCAGTCAGCTCTACGAAGCGGCACACGGCCACATGCCCATGACTGCGGCAGCACTCGCGGGTGCCATCGCGGGGCAGATGCCCGAGGACTTTGACGGCGACCCGAACTCGGCCGCATCCGAGCTTCAGGCCGGCCTCACCGATCTCCTCAACAGCCACGTTTTCCTCGCCGGGATAGCGGTCGAGCAAGCGGTGTTGACCGAAGACCCCAACTCCGCGCAGTTCAAGGCGGCAGCGGGGGCTCTCGACGAGAACTCTCAGGATCTCGCCGCGGCCATCGAGTCTTTGTACGGACCGGAGGCGGGCGACGCGTTCCTCAAGCAGTGGCGTGAGCACATCGGATTCTTCGTCGACTACACCGTCGGTGGGCTGACGAACGACAAGCAGATGCAGCAGAAAGCTGGCGAGGACCTCGCCATGTACGAGGAGGACTTCGGTGCCTTTCTGAGCGAAGCCACGGGCGGCGAGCTTGATGCCGGCGCAGCGGCCGACGCGCTCGGTATGCACGTCGATAGCCTCGTTTCTGCAGTCGACTCCGTGATCGCGGGCGACGGCAAGGCCTTCGACCTTCTCTACACCGCTTCGAAGGAGCACATGCCGATGACTGCTTCGGCTCTCGCCGGTGCGATCGTTGCGCAGAATCCGGACCAGTTCTCCGAGTAACGCAAGCCTTTCTCAAGAGGGGCGTCCCGCATGGGCGCCCCTCTTTTGCGTGCGGCTGTTGCAGGACGGGGCCGCGACCCTCAGGATGCACAGGAACGGGAAAGGTCGGTGGCGGTGTAGTTGGATGACGGCGAGAACAACCAGGCACGAATACTCGTAGTCGATGACGAGGCGCCCGTCCGACGTCTCCTGGCTCGGCTGCTGGAGCAGAACGGGTACTCCTGCGGAACCGCGGCTGACGCACGGGAGGCTACGGCCGCCCTCGAAGCCGAGCCGTTCGATCTTCTGTTGACCGACATGAACATGCCCGGCGAATCCGGCCTCGATCTCATTCGGTCGGCATCTGAGAACTATCCGGGCCTGGCGACCGTGATGGTTACGGGCTTGGACGACAGAGCACTCGCGAATGCGGCCCTCGAACTGGGTGCCTACGGGTACATCATCAAACCGTTCGAATCGAACGAGATTCTGATCAGCGTCACCAATGCGCTGCGTCGGCGCGCACTCGAGATCGAGAACCGCGGCCATCAGGCGCGCTTGGAACAACAGGTCAGAGAGCGGACGGCCGAGCTCTGGAACGCCATCCGACACCTCGAGACGACCCAGGAAAATCTTCGCCGGTCGCGCGAGGAGACCGTGCAGCGCCTATCTATCGCGGCCGAGTTCCGCGACGACGAAACGGGCCGGCACATTCAACGAATGAGCCGCTATTGTGCCCTCCTCGCTCGAGTGATGGGGGCCGACTCGGAGCGCGGGGAGCTCATCCGGGTTGCCAGTCAGATGCACGACATTGGCAAGCTCGGCATTCCCGACAGCATCCTCAGAAAGCCCGGCCCCCTCACCCCGGACGAACGCAAGGTCATGGAGCGACACTGCGAGATCGGCTGGCGCATCCTGGCGGAATCGCAGTCGGAGCTCCTTGACGTCGCTGCCGTCATTGCAAGAACTCACCACGAGCGCGTCGACGGTACGGGCTATCCGCACGGTCTATCCGGCAACGACATCCCCTTCGGGGGCCGCATAGCCGCGATCGCCGACGTCTTCGATGCGCTGACGACCGATCGTATCTACCGGAGTGCTATGCCGCTCGGTCGAGCCTTGGAGATCATGCGCGAGGGACGAGGATCTCATTTCGATGCGGAAGCGCTCGACGGGTTCTTCGACGCGCTCGACGAGGTCATCCGAATCCACGAAGAGCTGTCGGACCACTGAATCGGGTCGCCGCTCTGTCAACGAGGTCGTGAAAGACTGATCTCGATGGATGTGAACGCTCTTTGAAGTACGACGACGCGACGGCCCTGATCGTGGTCGACGTTCAGAATGACTTCGCCGACCCTCGAGGCAACCTCTATGTATCCGAGGGAGAGCTCGTCGTGCCGTTCGTCAACCAACAGATCGACGAGGCGCGCAAGGCCGGGGCGCTGATCGTCTACACGCAGGACTGGCATCCGGCGTCCACCCCTCACTTCGAGAAAGATGGCGGTATCTGGCCTGTTCACTGTGTGATGGATTCCTGGGGTGCCCGGTTCCATCCCAATCTCGCCGTCGACGGTGAGATCGTAAGAAAGGGCGCCACCGGGCACGACGGCTACTCGGGGTTCACCGAGCGTCACCCGACGACGGCCGAGGAGCACGCCACTGAGCTCGTCGACGTTCTGCGCGAGCGCGGAATAGAGCGCGTGGTCGTTGCTGGACTGGCCACGGATTACTGCGTCAAGGAGACCGCGATCGACGCCCTTGACTACGGCTTTACGACGACCGTGCTGGGCCAGGGCATCAGAGGAGTAAACCTGAAACCGGGAGACGACGAGCGCGCGCTCGAGGCGGTCAGGGAGAGCGGGGGAATGGTCGAGTGACCTGGGTCAACTCAGCCAACGCTGCTCTGCTGACGGACCTGTACGAGCTCACGATGGCTGCAAGCTACTTCCGACACGACATGAAGGAGAGGTCGACTTTCGATCTGTTTGTCCGTCGATTGCCCGATAACCGCAACTTTCTGATCGCCTGCGGTCTCGAGCAAGCCCTCGAGTACCTCGAGAGCATGCGCTTCGACGACGAAGCCCTGACCTACCTTCGCTCACTGGAGATGTTCGACGAGGACTTTCTGGAGTACCTGCGCGCGCTCCGCTTTACAGGCGATGTTTTCGCAGTTCCGGAGGGGGAGGCGGTCTTTGGAGGCGAGCCTCTGCTGCGCGTCACCGCGCCGCTGTCTCAAGCGCAGATCGTCGAAAGCTTCTTGCTGAACTGCGTTCTTTTCCAGACAATGGTCGCCTCGAAGGCGGCGCGCGTCGCGCTCGCGTCGAAGGAACGCAGCTTCGTCGACTTCTCGCTCAGACGTGACCACGGAGCGGATGCGGCGCTCAAAAGCGCGCGCGCAGCTTACGTCGCCGGGGCGTCGGGAACCTCGAACGTGCTCGCCGGCAAGATCTTCGGGATCCCGGTGAACGGCACCATGGCGCACTCGTATGTCATGGCCTTCGACAGCGAGGCCGAGGCGTTCAGAGCGTTCGCGCGCGACTTTCCCGACCGAGCCGTTCTTCTGATTGACACGTTCGATGTCGAGGAGGGCGCTCGCCGAGCGGCCCGGGTTGCGAGCGAGCTGGCGGGCGAGGGCGTTCGACTCACCGGCGTGCGTATCGATTCCGGGGATCTCGCACACGAGTCGAGGTCCGTTCGCAAGATCCTGGACGACGCAGGTCTCGTCGACTCGCAGATCTTTCTCTCCGGCGATCTCGACGAGCACAGGATCGCCGAGCTGGTGAACGAGGGCGCGCCCGTTGATGCATTCGGTGTCGGCACTCAGATGGGCGTCAGCGGCGACGCCCCTTCTCTCGGGGGCGTCTACAAGTTGGTCGGCGACTCGGGAGGCCCCAGAATGAAGCTTTCTGCCGGAAAGGTCACGCTACCGGGGTGCAAACAAGTCTGGCGCTACGAGCGCGAGGGAGTCATCGACCACGACGTGATCGCTCTGGAGAGTGAGACGATTCCGGGAGCCAGGCCGATCCTGGTGCCGGTCATGGCGGACGGGCAGCGTGTGACGGGGCCGGCAACGCTGGACGAGATTCGGAAGCGCTGTGCCTTCACCTTGGCGACATTGCCGAAGTCATTGAAATCGCTGACGCAAAGAGCGGAGTATCAGGTAGAGAGATCAGACGGGCTGAGGGATCTGGTCGAGCGCACGAGTGCAGCAATGCGATGAGCGCCCGCCTTGCAGAGCAACGGCCCCCGCGAAGCGGGGTCGGAAGGGATCAACGATGATCTTCAGGCAGTTCTACCTCCCAAGCCTCGGTCACGCGTCCTATCTGATCGGCGACGAGAAGACGGGACAGGCCCTCATCCTTGATGCGCAGAGAAAAGTGTCCGATTACTACGCGACCGCTCGACAGCAAGGCCTGCGCATCGGTTACGCAATCGACACTCACGGTCACAACGACTACGTGAGTGGCATCACCGAGGTAGCGGCGAGAGGCGATGTCGAGTTGCTCGGTTTTCACGAGGCCCGGCTCGGCTACGACCATCGCGGCGTGAAGGACGGTGAGCTGATCGAGATTGGAGATGTCGCGTTCGAGATCCTTCACACTCCGGGTCACACACCCGAGCACATCAGCCTGTTGATATACGACCGGACTTCGGGAGACGAGCCCACGATGCTGCTGTCGGGTGGAGCTCTGCTCGTCGGGGACCTGGCCCGTCCCGACCTGCTCGGTGGCGTGGAAGAGGCGCGCAACGCTGCGCGCGACTTCTGCCACACCATCCAGGAGAAGATCCTGTGGCGATTGCCCGACCACGTCGAGGTCTTCCCGACACACGTCGCCGGCTCCCTGTGCGGCGGAAACATCGGCAGCAGACTCTCGACGACGGTGGGATACGAGCGCAAGACGAATGCAGTGCTCACACGCGTGTCGAGCTCGGAGGAATTCGTCGAGGAGTGCATCCGGCTGGACAACCTCCCCGCGGTGCCCCCGTACTGGCGGCGCATGCGAGCCCAGAACCTCGCAGGTCCGTCGCCACTCGGCGTCCTCAAGGAGCCCCCGGCCCTCAAGCCTCACGAGTTCGAGGAACTGATGCGAGGCGGCGCGATCGTTCTCGACGCCCGCTCGCCCGAAGCGTTCGCCGGGGGGCACATCCCGGGAGCACTGAACGTCGGCCTGTCCAACAGTTTCTCGACCTGGGCCGGCACGGTTCTGGAGGAGAGCGATAGCGTGGTGCTGATCCTCGAGGATCCCGATCGGCTTTGGGAGGCCACCTGGCAGCTCCTGCGAACCGGCTACGGGCCGCCCCTAGGTTGGCTATCCGGTGGCATGCAGGCGTGGCGGACGAGCGGTGAATCCGTCGAGGTCGTCGACGAGATATCGGTCCGCGCCGTCAAGAAGCTAATGAACGACTCGGATATGACCGTCCTCGACGTGCGGCAGCCGGCGGAGTGGGCCGAGGGGCACATTCCTGGAGCGCGGTTCATCACGGGGGCCGAGATTCCGGAGCGCCTCGACGAGCTGAGCACGACGGAACCACTCGCGGTTGTCTGCGGGAGCGGCTATCGGTCGGCCGTAATCGCCAGCTTTCTGCGGACGCGCGGACACGGCGAGGTTCACAACGTCATCGGTGGCATGAGCGCGTGGCGAAACGCAGGTCTGCCGACCGAGAGCGAGTAGCAACCGGTAATGGGAGAACACGTGAGCCGGCGCATGTGGCGCGTGACGGAGCCCTTCCACGCGGTCGTGTACTTCGCGCCCGAGCCAAGGGCCGCGTACGACGTTGCGGGACTCAAGGGCGGCTGGATGGGCTACTTCGCCTCGCGCTCCGCGGCGATGGGACCCGTCCCACCAGAGGTGGTCGTCGCGACCTTCTACAACTTTCACCCCGACATGGTGCGACGCGCGATTCCCGATGCGTGGTCCTTTGCGACCCCGACCGCGGTTCTCGAGGCTCGCCAAGACGGCGTGGATGCGGCCCTGCGGCGGGTTCTGGGAGCGCTGTCCGACGGCGACGACGTGTTGGAAGCGGCAGAGCTTGCGCGACGTGCAACGGCAGCGTGTAGTGCCCCCGGTCGTCCGCTGTACGCGGGTCATTCCCACTTGCCGTGGCCGACCACGCCTCATCTCGAGCTGTGGCACGCCTGCACGTTGCTGCGCGAGTGGCGGGGCGATGGTCACGTGACGGCGCTATCGATTGCCGGCCTCAACGGGTGCGAGGCTAACGTTGCCCTTGCGGCCCTTGGGATGGTCCCGCGTTCCTCGCTCGAAAAGTTCCGGGGCTGGTCGGATG
The DNA here is from genome assembly GCA_050693895.1 of Actinomycetota bacterium. Classification (GTDB taxonomy): domain Bacteria; phylum Actinomycetota; class CADDZG01; order CADDZG01; family WHSQ01; genus WHSV01. Next base: position 46,370 of record JBOGWS010000044.1, read on the forward strand.
ACGACTTGGACGCTGCCACGCGGAGATTGCAGGCGCGGGGGTGGCTCGATCCGAAGGGCCGGCTCACGAAGGAGGGCGGCACCGCACACGCCTTGCTCGAGCAGAGAACCGATGAGCTCGCGGTCGCCCCGTGGAGGCACCTCGGGGACAATGGCTGCGCCCGACTACACGAGCTGATGACGACCGTTCTCCGCCCGGTTCTCGAGTTCGGCCTGATTACCTATCCGAATCCGATTGGCGTTCCCCGGCCCGACTGAGGCGCGCTTCCGCGCGAGGCTTCGCGTCTAGTCGAAGAGAGACGTCTCCAGTTCCTCTCCCCGCTTGCCACCCACCCTGACGTACCACTCGGTTCCCCAAGCAACGGCGAAGACGTCTGGAGGCATTCCGAGAAACGGCGAATTGTCGGCGATCTGCGATGCATGCGCGGCCATCGCTTTGCGCTTCTCGCGAAGGAAGTCCGTGACGTCAACCGCCGTGGTGATGTCCTCTTCGGGAACACCCCACGTGTGCACCGATTCTCGGACGTCGTCGTCCACGACATATCCGACGTCGTCTGCTTGCTCGATGAGTCGCATCGTATGGATCCTGTTGATCGTGCTCATGAAGACGCTTGGAGTCCCGCTGAGCTCGGCGGCCCGCGATCCGACGCGGTGCACCTGAATGTGGTCGGGGTGACCGTAGCCCCGTTCTCGTCGTAAATAGTGAGAACCTGCGCCCGCTCCTCGTCCAGGATCTCGGCCAGCCGTCGAGCTGCCTCATCGACATCGGCGCGCCAGAAACTCCCCGGTGCGTCGTTCGAGGGCTCGCCCATCATTCCCGAGTCCGTATAGCCAAGGTGCTCGAGGCGGGCCACGCCGAGGATCTCGCCGGCTTTCTGGAGTTCTTGCTCGCGCCTGCGCCAAAGTTCTTCACCCTCGTTGAGCACTCCGGGCTGAGGCGTACCCTGCTCGCCGAGAGTCGCGCACACCAATACGACGCGGTGACCGTCTCGAACCGCCTTGGCCATGGTGCCTGCGGTCGCGATCGCTTCGTCGTCGGGATGAGCATGAAAGAAAACGGCCGTGGTCATTGACAGATGATAGGTGTGCCGGGGACTCGGTGTTTAGTGGAGCGAGGCGGCCCTGTCGGGCACAGAGGCGGCGGCACCCAGCGTTCGACCGACGAGGGTCAATAGCGTCTCGGAGGAGAACGGCTTCTGAATCCAGGAGTCCAAACCCCTAATCGAGTCCTCCGCGAGGGACTGCTCGGCGTATCCGGACATGTAGAGCACTTTGATCCACGGGTAGAGCATCTGGACGTTCAGGGCAAGCTCCCTGCCCGACACCCCGGGCATTCGCACATCCGTCAGCAGCAGGTCGACGCGACCCTCGATGACTCCGAGCTGCGCCAAGGCGTCCGAGCCCGACCCTGCTTCGACTACCTGATATCCGCGCGCCGAGAGAATGCGACCGACCAGTCTGCGGACCGACTCCTCATCCTCCACAATGAGGATGCGACGTCCCTTTGCCGCGGGCGTCGATTGGGGCGTCTGCTCGGCGTCAGGCTCGTCCTTCTCCCTGATGCTTGCCGGCAGGTACAGGGTGAAGGTCGATCCCCGGCCGGGTGTCGACTCGACGGCGACGTGACCGCCCGCCGCATCGACGATGCCGTAGACCATCGCAAGGCCAAGCCCTGTGCCCTCGCCCGGACCCTTGGTGGTGAAAAAGGGCTCGAAGATGCGCGCCCTGACGTCCTCCGTCATTCCACAACCCGTGTCGGTCACCGACAGACTCACGTAGCGACCGCTCTGGAGTTTTGGGTGGAGGCGATTGACGACACCTTCCACGGTCTCGTGACCGGTTGAAATGGTCAACGAACCGCCCTCCGGCATCGCGTCACGGGCGTTCACGACAAGGTTCAGAAGTACCTGATCAAGTTGTCCCGGATCCATTTTGGTCGACGGGTGACCGGGGGCAAGCTCGACCGACAAGCTGAGGTTTTCGCGCATCGTGCGACGGAAGAGCTTCTGGGCGTCGGTGACCGTGTCGTTGAGGTCGAGCACTTGGGGGTTCGCCATGTCCTTGCGAGAGAAGGTGAGGAGCTGACGGACGAGGTCCCTGGCCCGGTCGCTTGCCTGCACGATTTCCTCGACGTCTTCGCGCGCCGGGTTGTTCGGTGAAAACTCGTCCCTCACAAAAACCGCGTAGTTGCGAATGACCGAGAGGATGTTGTTGAAGTCGTGGGCGATGCCGCCGGCGAGCTGCCCCATGGCCTCCATCTTCTGAGACTGTCTGAGCTGGTTCTCGAGTTCCGCGCCACGCTCCTCCGCGACCCGTCGCTCGACCGCGAGACCCGCGAGATGAGTAAAGAGACGAACGACCTCGAGATGCTTCGAGGGAGGCTCGGTTGGGTGGTCGTAATAGAGAGCGAAGGTACCGAGCGTCTTGCCGTCGGCATTCGCGATTGGTGACGAGAAACACGCCCGTAGCCCGTACACGAGAGCGAGATCCCTGTAGTTGTCCCACAGAGGATCGGTGGCGATGTCTGAGACGCTTACCTCCTCACCGGTGAAGGCCGCCCTGCCACAGGACCCAACCCTGGGTCCGATCGAGATTCCGTCGACCGCGTGGTTGTAGGCGGGTGGGAGGCTGGGGGCGGCGCCGTGTCTGAGGGTGGAACCGTCCTTGTCCAGAAGCAGAATCGAGCAGCGAGCCCCAGGAGCTTGCTCCTCAACGACCGCTGCGATGTGTTCGAGCACGTCCTTGAGATAACTGCCTCCAAGGATCATCTCCATCGTAGTGGCTTGCTTTGCGAGCAGCCTTTCGGCCCAGTTCCGCTGGACGTCGCGCTGAGCCAGGTTCGACTCTTCAATAAGGACCTGCCCACGGGGCACCTCCGGTCGGCGGAGACGCAGACCGATCACGATCGCGACGCATGTCCCTCCCACCAGGGAGGTGAAGAGGATCGCTCGCGCGGTGGACGATGACAACAGGAAATAGAGCGTCGTTGTAAGCGCGCCGACGAGGCCTGCCACGGCCCACGAATTCGATGTGGTGGTCTTGCGTCTCACCGGCTTGCTCCCTCCCTGTTCTCTCTAGCCATCGGTCTGGCGGGAGGCGTGGTTAATACGCAGAAAGGGCAATCGCGCCTCTCTGGACCGACTACCTCACTCCCATTTGAGTGCTATAGGAGTGTCGACACCCGGAGGAGGGGCGCGAGGCTGGAATCTCAACCTCTCCGGGGAGAGTGGCGGAACCGAACAGGTGCGCCGATGCCTTACGCCGAGAACGCCAGCGACGGAACCCACATCTACTTCGAGGACGGAGGCAAGCCTGGAGGCCTTCGTGGATGGTCTAAAAACGTCCTCGCGCATGCGATTCCCTGACGGTCAGCGCGCGGCATATCTCGACAACGACCCCGCCCCTTCATGCGGCCTCGCTTGCGATGCTCGCCGGGGGAGCGGTTGCACGCGATCTTCCAGCGTGGCATGTTCCGTGTCTCATCTTCGTCGGGGCGGGAGACGTCGATTTCCACGACCAAGCCCGTCGCGCGGCCGAGGAGATTCCCAACGCAAAGTTTGTCTCACTTCCGGAGGC
>JBOGWS010000045.1:0-9300 GCA_050693895.1 Actinomycetota bacterium
AGAAGGACCTGCCCACGGGGCACCTCCGGTCGGCGGAGACGCAGACCGATCACGATCGCGACGCATGTCCCTCCCACCAGGGAGGTAAAGAGGATCGCTCGCGCGGTGGACGATGACAACAGGAAATAGAGCGTCGTTGTAAGCGCGCCGACGAGGCCTGCCACGGCCCACGAATTCGATGTGGTGGTTTTGCATCTCACCGGCTTGCTCCCTCCCTGTTCTCTCTAGCCATCGGTCTGGCGGGAGGCGTGGTTAATACGCAGAAAGGGCAATCGCGCCTCTCTGGACCGACTACCTCACTCCTATTTAAGTGCTATAGGAGTGTCGACACCCGGAGGAGGGGCGCGAGGCTGGAATCTCAACCCCGCCGGGGAGATCGCTCGCGGCCTTCCTGCGGATGAATTCCGACTCATCTTCGTCGACCATCGCGGGTTGGGGCGAAGCGTAGGCCTCTTCGTCATGCGGTTTGTCGAGCGACAAGACCCGCTCGGTGGCACCCTCTCGTTACAAGGACGTTGGCGGAGTCCCACGAGGAGGCCAGCCTGGAGGCCTTCGTGGATGGTCTGGAAACGTCCTCGCGCATGCGATTCCCTGACGTTCAGCGCGCGGCATATCTCGACAACGACCCCGCCGCCCTTCATGCGGCCTCGCGTGCGATGCTCGCCGGGGGAGCGGTTGCACGCGACCTTCTAGCGTGGCATGTTCCGTGTCTCATCTTCGTCGGGGCGGGAGACGTCGATTTCCACGACCAAGCCCGTCGCGCGGCCGAGGAGATTCCCAACGCAAAGTTTGTCTCACTTCCGGAGGCCGATCACCTAGGCGCGCACCTCCATCACGACGTCGTACTCCCGGCGGTTCTTCGCACGTTGCGGGGAGTGCGGGACCCGTAGCCGGGGCACAATCCGGGCTCCCCGACGATCCCGGTAGTAGATTCTCTGCGGCGTGGGTTTGCGCGCACGTGTTGCGGACTTCTTCCCCCATGAACCCATGCTGTGGCGGACTCATCTAGGGAGGGTGAGCATGGCAAAGTCGGAGACGAGGCCTGCCGAAGGGAGAGTTCTCGGCTACCTTCCGCCCGATGTTCCGCCGCCGGGGGCATTGGTAAGCCTCGGCTTCCAACATGTCCTCACGATGTTTCCCGCCACTGCCCTGGTCGCCATCATCACCGGTTTCGATGTCGCGGTAACCGTCTTTGCATCAGGTCTGGCCACTGTTCTGGCCGCCTTCGGTTCTCGCAATCGCATCCCCCTTTACTACGGCGGGAGCTTCGCCTACCTCGCGGCAGTCGTTGGAATCGTCACCGCCGAGTTCGGGAGCACCGAGCTTGCGCAGGTCGGCGTCGTGGCGACTGGAATTCTCAACATCGTCATCGGCTACATCATCAAAGCCGCCGGCAAGGAGAAGCTAGACCTCGTGCTGCCGGCGTCGGTCACCGGCTCGATCGCGATCGTGATCGGGCTGGCCCTTGCCAAGGAAGCCCTGGACATGGCGATTGACAATTGGGGCATTGCTCTGACGACCCTTCTGCTGACGATTCTCTTTTCGATATACCTACGCGGTCTGGGACTACTAGGCATGCTCCCGATTCTTCTCGGAGCCGTCTGCGGCTACCTTGTTGCAGCCATAACCGGCAATGTCGACTTTTCGGCGGTTGACGATGCTGCGTGGCTGGCGGTTCCGGACTTCCAATTGCCTGCGTTCACGGACGAGAACGCGTGGCGAGCAATCGTGGCGATCGCACCAATCGTCATCGCAACAATTCCTGAGAGCACCGCACACCTCTACCAGGTGAGCCTCTACGTTGACGAGCTCGCCACCGAGATGAGACGACCGCCGCTGGGTATCAAGCGGCTTGTGGGTTTGAATCTCATACTCGACGGTGTCTCGGACATCACGAACGGAATGTTGGGAGCGTCGTCGGGCACCAACTACGGCGAGAACAACAGCTTGATGGCAATCACACGGAACTTCTCCGTCCCGGTCCTGATAGCGGCCGGCGTCATCGCTATGGGCCTCGGCTTCGTGTCGAAACTAGCGGCGGTGGTCACCACAATTCCAGTAGCCGTAACGGGCGGCCTCGCGATCTATCTCTTCGGTGTCATCGGAGTACAGGGTATCGCCCTGATGATGTCGGAGAGGGTCAACCTGTTCGATCCGCGTCAACTCGCGATCACGTCGGTGGTGTTGGTGATCGGAATCGGTGGCGATGCATTCGAGGGCGGCAACCTTCCGTTCTTCAATTGGGATGTGCCCGCAATCGCATCCGCAGCCGTCGCGGGGATAGCGCTGAACCTCCTGTTTCTGATTCTCGACGGCTTTTTTGGAGAGCGGCTTCCCGCCGCGCCTGAACCGGTAGCGACGGCTCCGACGGAGGAGGGCGATGCCGCGGGCTAAACGTGAGAGTAGCCTTGCAGGCTCACGACTACTCGAAGCGGCAGCCGAGGAGGGCGCAAGTGGCCGAGACCCGGACGAGAAACAGATGGGACGAGGTGTTCGCTCGGAGGACGAAAGCGAACGCGTCCGAGGGACTGACCTCGATCCTGGCACTTGCAAACAAGACGGACCTCATCTCGTTTGCCGGGGGTTTCCCCGACCCGTCGACGTTCCCGGGGGCCGAGCTCGCCGATCACTTCGACCGGCTTGTGCGGGACCGCGATGTCTCCGCCTTTCAGTACGCGCCGGTCGCCGGCCTTCCCGGCCCCCGCGCGTTCATCGCGGATCGATTGGAGCGCGACGGGACCCGGCCGAGCGAGGACGAGCTCATCATCACGAGCGGGGCAATCGAGGCGCTCGAACTCCTGGGGAAGAGCCTGATCGACTCTGGCGATCTCGTTCTCGTCGAGGGTCCCACCTACCTCGGAGCCATCATGGCGTTCCAGAGTTTCGAGGCGACCGTTCGCGCGGTGCCGTTAGACGAGCAGGGTTTGGACGTTGAACGGCTCGATGCCACTATTGCTGCGCACGGCAGTCCGAAGCTTCTCTACACGATTCCCGACCACCAAAACCCCGCAGGGATCACACTCGCGAGTGACCGCAGGCAGCGGTTGGTCGAGATCGCGCGCCACCACGGCTTTCTGATCGTCGAGGACGTCGCCTATCGAGAGCTCGGCTTCACAGAGGACCGACTTCCGAGTCTTTGGTCGCTCGGGCCAGACGTCGTCGTCCAGGCGGGAACCTTCTCCAAGACCTTCATTCCGGGTGTTCGGCTCGGATGGGGAGCCGGTCCGTCGGAGCTGGTCGCGAGCATGGTCTGGGCCAAGCAGAACACGGATCAGTGTGCGACCGCGCTCGGCCAGCGACTCCTCGAGGAGTACGGCCGAGCGGGAGGACTCGACGAGCAGGCCCGTAGGTCACGCGCTCTTTACAGCCGACGGTGCGCGCTGCTGTTGGAGGCGCTCGAGACGCATATGGCGGACAAAGTGTCGTGGACCACTCCCAGGGGAGGGTTTTTCTCGTGGCTCGAGCTACCCAGAGGGCTCGAAGGCACGACGGTTGCGCTCAAGGCGGTCGACGAGGGGGTCGCGATCGTCCCGGGTGCTCCATTCTTTCCAGGAGGGGGTGGTGAGAGCAACGTCCGTCTGTCGTTCAGCAGAGTCGACGATGAACTCATCGACGAGGGCATCAAGCGATTGGCTTCGGTAATCGAGCAACACACCAGAAAGGGCTAACGGATGAGCGAGCACAGCGACAGGTATTTCGCCCGGCAGGGTGAGGCCCGCCCTGAGGGAGAGGGATCCTTCTTCCAGTGGGACGAGCAGAAACCGATCGAAGTGGTTCCCGGATTGACCTTTCAACCGGTCCTCGGCGATCAATTGATGGCGAATTTCGTGTACTTCGAGCCGAGCACCGAGGCCCCGCTCCACTGGCACATCGAAGAGCAGATCTCGCTGGTGCTCGAGGGTGAGTTCGAGTTCGAGGTCGGGAGCCAAAAGAAAATCGTCAAGCGCGGCGAGGCCATCCTGATCCCGCCGAACGTTCCACACGCGGCGCGAACGTACGACACCACCTGCCTCGAGATGGATATCTTCAACCCGCCCCGCCAAGGCCTCCTCGAGTTGATGGGACTCGTCTCCGACAAAGGTGAGTAGATTGCTTGTATGGCGTTCGAGGCACACCCGGTCACGAAGGAACGGTGGCCCGACCGCGCCGGGTTCCGGGAAGTGGCCCGGCGGAAATCCACCCGGCCGGTGATGCGTAGGGGACTTCGGCCCGGCAGCTCTGCTGCGAGCAAAGGTGAGGACGACACTTCGAAGTAACCCTGTGATTCGATGACCAGGTGGACCAGGACGCGCAACGCATTCGCGAGCTTGAACGTGGGTTTCGACGCGACGGACTGCCGGGCATGATCGTGGGTCTGTCCGTTCCGCAGAGCTTCCTCTACTTCTTGGCGGGTCCAGTGGCGATCGTGCTATGGGCCGGGGCTCGTCTGTTCACTCGGCTCGGCGCGTCCTTGTCGGTACTCGTGAAGACTCTGCCACTTCTGCTGTTCTTCTCGCTGGTCTCGTTTTTCACGACCGAGATTTGGCAGGTGTTCACGTCGACCGGAGCTGCGACCTACAGGTCGGCGATCGGCATGTTTCTGACGCTCGGAACGGTGTTCCTGATCACCCGCCTACCGCGTACGGTGCGCGAGCTGCAAGCCGACTCGCCTATGGGCGGCTTTCCTCTTCGTCGGCGTGAGCGCCTCAACCTTGCGATCGTTGCCTTGACCACCGAGTCGCTTCACGTACTGTTCGTGAGCGCTGCAGTGTGGTTCTTCTATGTCGTTCTCGGATTGCTGCTCGTTCCCGCGGACGTACGCGCAGGATGGCTGCTTCAATCCGACACGGTCCTGTGGAATCTCGCCTGGTTCGGCGAGCGAGTACAGATAACGGCCGAGCTGCTGCGCGTCGCTACGGGCATCGCGGCGTTCGCCGGGCTCTACTACGCGGTGACCATTCTCGTGGACTCCGCCTACCGCGATCGGTTCACTCAATCGCTCGGCGAGGAGCTAAGAGACGCCTTCGATCGACGGACTGAGTACCTGAGACTGCTTGGGCATCGCCACAACGTCACGAAGGACACTGATACAGAGCTAATGGCCGGCGAATGAAAGGTCATGAGCCGAACCTGAAGCCTTCTTAGGGATGGTCGTCTTTCTCGAATCGAAGAGTCCGGCGTCCCGCCTACCCGGGAGCGTTGCCCTCAGCCGGCCCCACGCTCATCGCATCACCGATGAGTTTCCGGGACGACCATCGTTACACCCTGTAGAAGATCGGTGAGCCCGGAAAGCAAAGGAGAGAACGTCATGGAGTACAAGCTGGAACTCGTACTACTTCCCGTCGCTGACGTGGACCGCGCCAAGTCCTTCTACACGGAGAAAGCCGGTTTCAACCTCGACGTCGACCATCGCGCCGGCGAGGAGTTCCGCGTCGTGCAGATGACGCCTGAGGGATCGGCGTGCTCGGTCACCATCGGCCAGGGGATCACGGACGCGGCTCCGGGCTCTGTCAGGGGAACACACCTGATCGTGTCGGACATCGAATCCGCGCACGCCGAGCTCGTCGAGCGCGGGGTGAATGTGAGCGAAATCCGCCACATGGGATCGGGCGGGTGGGAGCCGGGCCCGGATCCGGAGCGGCGCGACTATGGCTCGTTCGCCGACTTCAGCGATCCCGACGGCAACACCTGGGTCTTGCAGGAGGTCAAGCGAAACGAGGCCAAAGGATGACCGAGCCGACTATGGCCGCGGCGATCACCGGAGGTGAGCCCGCCTTCACGGAGCTCGTCGAGCGCCACCGTCGCGAGCTGCACGTCCACTGCTACCGGATGCTCGCCTCGTTCGACGAAGCGGAAGATGCCGTGCAGGAGACGTTCCTGCGCGCCTGGCGCGGACGCGACGGCTTCGACGGCTGCTCGCTGTTGCGGGCGTGGCTGTACCGCATCGCGACCAACGTGTGCCTCGATATGACCAGGAGCAAATCTCGGCGCGTGCCGGAGATGCGTTCGTTCGCCGAGGTCCCGTGGCTGCAGCCGTACCCGGACGGGTTGTTGGACGAGATCGCGCCGAGCGGCGACCAACCTGACGCGGTCGTCGTCGAGCGGGAGACGATCGAACTCGCGTTCCTCGCAGCGTTGCAGGTCCTTCCGCCGAGACAGCGGGCGGTTTTGATCGTTCGCGATGTGCTGGGCAGGCCGGCCAGCGAGACGGCATCTCTCCTCGAGACGAGCGTCGCCGCGGCAAACAGTGCACTTCAGCGTGCGCGCGCGACGATGCAGAAGCACCTGCCCGCGCGGCGCGCGGAGTGGTCCGCGGGCCAGCCCAATGCGGAAGAACGGGCGCTGCTCGAGCGGTTCATCGACGCTCACGAACGGTGTGACGCGGAGGCTGCCGTTGCGATTGCCGCGCAGGAGATCCGAATCACGATGCCGCCGAACCCGTTCTTCTTCGAGGGGCTCGACGAGATCGCACCACTCCTCGAGCGCGCCTTCGGACAAGACAGGGACGGCGATTGGCGGCTCGTGCCCACGCGGGCGAACAGGATGCCCACGGCCGCGAGCTACCTCCGCCGGCCGGGCGACTCCGAGTTCCGCGCCTTCAAGTTCGATGTCCTGCGCATTGAGAACGACACCATCGTGGAGATCACGACATTCGGTCCGGAGCTGTTCCCGGCATTTGGTCTGTTATCGACACTTTGATGACGATGCCGAATCGCCCGGCAATTCCGGACACATGATGAGCACCCGGTCGTCCTTTTCGAAACGCATTGGCTGAACCCCGTTGCCCTGTCGCGGTCGGCGTGACAGCTTTGTCGAGGGCGGGAAGGGAGTTTCGAAAATGGCCAAACCGACTGTCGATGAGCTGCGTGACCAGGTCCGGGGCGAGGTCTTCACCTCCGACGATCCCGGGTACGAGGAGGCACGGCGCGTCTACAACGCGATGATCGACAAGCGGCCCCTCTGTGTGGTGCGCGCCTCGGGGGTGACAGATGTGATCGCGGCCGTCAATTTCGCGCGCGAAGCGGAACTCGACCTGTCCGTGAGGGGCGGGGGCCACAGCGTGCCGGGGTTTGGCACGAACGATGGCGGTCTCGTCATCGACCTGTCCCTTATGAGGAGTGTGCGCGTGGACCCGAGAAACAGAACCGCGCGCGCTGAAGGCGGAGCAACCTGGGGTGATTTCAACCACGCAACGGACGCATTCGGACTGGCTACGACCGGCGGAATCATCTCCACGACCGGAGTCGGAGGCCTCACCCTGGGCGGCGGGATCGGCTATCTCGCGCGTGGCCACGGTTTGTCGTGCGACAACCTGGTCTCCGCCGACGTCGTGACGGCGGACGGAAGAGTCCTGACTGCCAGCACAGACGAAAACGCCGATCTTTTCTGGGCACTCCGCGGCGGGGGCGGCAACTTCGGGGTTGTTACCTCGCTCGAGTTCAAGCTGCATCCCGTAAAGGACATCTACGGGGGACCCATGTTCTTCGAGCTCGAACATGCGGGAGAACTTCTGCGCTTCTACCGCGAGTTCATCGCGGATGCGCCCGAGGAGTTCGGTGGATTCCCGGCCTACCAGATAGCACCCCCACTGCCTTTCATCCCGGAGGAACGGCATGGCGACACCTTCATAGCATTCGTTGCCTGCTGGGCGGGGCCTCTCGAAGAAGGCGAGAGCGCGCTCAAGGCGCTCCGCGATGTCGCTCCCATCGTCGCCGAGCATGTCGGCCCGATGCCATACGCCGCGCTCAACTCGGCGTTCGACGCGTTAGTGCCCCCCGGCTTGCAGCACTATTGGAAGGCAAACTTCGTTACCGAGCTCACCGACGCAGCAATCGATGCGCACGTCGAGCACGGAGCCAAGATCCCGGTCGTCAACTCGACGGTGCACTTCTATCCCATCAACGGAGCGTGCCATAGGGTCGGTGCCGACGAGACTGCGTTCGGGCACCGAGATGCGAGTTTCGCAACCGTGATCGCAGGGATGTGGCCGGAGCCGGCCGACAACGAGGCGAACATCGAGTGGGTCCGCAATTACTACGCCGCCACCGCTCCCCACTCAGAGGAAGGGGGCTACATCAACTTCATGGCCGAAGACGATCAAGATCGTGTTCCCGCTAACTACGGCGCGACCTACGATCGCCTCGCCGAGGTCAAACGGAACTATGACCCAAGCAACCTGTTCCACATGAACCAGAACATCAAGCCTTGACAACGGAAGCTTCAGCATGTCCCAGCCCATCGTCTACATCGACCGCTCCGAAATCGTCGAGGGGATGTCTGAGGAACTCAAGGAGGGCATCAATGAGCTCGTCCGTTTCGTTGATGTGCACGAGCCTCAGCTGATCTCCTACGGTTTTTTCATCAACGATGAAGCCACGCAGATGACCGTGGTCGCGATTCATCCTGACTCCGCGTCCATGGAGTTCCACATGGAAGTAGCCGGCCCGAAGTTCCGTAATCTCAAGGAGTTCATCGAGCTGAAAACGATCGAGGTGTTCGGGCGGCTGAGCGACAAGGCTCTGAACCAGCTACGACAGAAGGCAGAGATGTTGGGGGAAGGTGGAAGCGTAGTCGTGCAAGAACCACAGGCCGGATTCGCCCGATTCCCGAGTTGACGAGCCCCGATCGTGCGGCTCAGAACCAAGGGATGGTCGTGGGAGACATGCACTTACCGGTGAACTGGAGGAAGCCGCCCGGCTGTTTGACGACCTGGCGTGTTCGAAGAGATTGGCGCGCCGGTATTGATCCAACGACTCGAGGAGCTGACGGAGCCCCACGTCTGATGATGGGTTTGCGACATGTGCGGGCCTTCTCTCGGCAGGCGTGTCATGCTCCAATCTTTGTAGGCCGATTTCTGGGAAAGGGCGCAAATGGCTAGGTCAAAAGCTTCCGCAGCTAAGTCCGTCGAGATGCTGCGGTCGGTGCCGCTGTTCTCCAATCTGAGCGATCGGCAGCTGAGATCAATCGTCGGACAGGCGAGGGAGGTTTCCTTCACCGCCGGCACGGCGATCTGCAAGCAAGGCGAAACCGGCGTCGGAATGCACGTAGTTCTCGAGGGCCAGACGAAGGTTCAGGTCAACGGGCGCACCCGCCGGAAGCTCGGGCCGGGCGCTTTCTTCGGAGAAATCGCTCTCCTGGATGGTGGGCCTCGGACCGCGAGTGTCATCGCCGAGACCGACGTTCACACCATCTCGATTCCGCACTGGAACTTCAGGTCACTGCTGAAAGAGCAACCTCCTCTGGCGCTAAAGATGCTGGAAGAAACCTGCAAACGACTGAGGGAAGAAAGCGCCCGGCTGGTGGGCTGAGCTCGCGTCCCTT
>JBOGWS010000046.1:0-2721 GCA_050693895.1 Actinomycetota bacterium
GCTTGTACCTGCCGCGATCCACCCCACATCCAAAGGGGGAACCGGCTTCGTTAGCGACAACTAGAGCGAGGGAACGGGTGGTGATGCCGATGAACGACGAGCGTCCGATACTGGAGGTAAGGCAGTCAGCATGGAATATGTCGTCCATACGCGATCAGCGCCTGCGGATCTTCGGCGACCGAGTCGAGTTCGTCCACCCCAGGGTCATGAGTGAGGCTCGAAGAATAGCCATTCCCCTTGCCGATATCGACTTCATCTCGGTGAAGAGGTACTTGCTTGTGTGGTCTGACCTACTGATCGTCGCAAACAATGGTGCCGCCATCAGATTGAGACCACTTGTTCACAGTGATGCAGAGCACGCAGAGGACGTGATCAAGCGCCAGTCGATGAAAATGGAGTCCTGAGGCGAGGCTCGCTTGACCACAGATACCTGCCGCGGACGAAATGGGACGTCCATTACCCCCTGCGCCGCTTGAGAGGACAAAGATCATGACTTCGATGGCAACGCAACATCAACACCTGCCGGACCAGACTTTCGCCTCTCGGGTCCGGCAAATGATCGCGCGACATCCGGTGGCGTCGTACCTAATCATGGTCTATGCGATCATCTTCCCGATCGCGCTCCCGTCGGCTCTGACCCGAGGCGACTTCCTACCCCTTGATCTGGCCCTCTACGAGTCATTGGGCACGATCTTCGGAGTCACGCTGCCGGCCTTCCTCGTGACCGCGGCGACTGACGGCTGGGTCGGCGTGCGTGACCTGGCTAGTCGCTGCGTGCGCTGGCGGGTCGGCATCCGCTGGTATCTGATCGCGCTGTTGGGGATGCCCGTCGCGATGACGCTGGCGACCACGGCGGCCTACGGGACTCCGCTCTTGAACAACCTGTCCGACAAGTGGGAGCTTCTGTTCACGCTCGTGTTGCCACAACTGGTCCTATTGGTCCTGCTCTTCAATTTGGCCGAGGAGATCGGGTGGACGGGGTTCTTGCAAGACAAGCTTCAGAATCGATTCGGCCCCGTCAAGGCGTGCGCGTTGACGGCGTTCCCGTTCGCGGTGTTCCACATCCCCTTCTTCTTGCATGAAGAGGGATGGGCACTCGCCAACCTGCCCATCGCTCTCGTCTATCTGGGTTTCGAGACGTTCGTCTTGATCTTCGCTCGCGTCGTGATCATCTGGCTCTACAACAGCACGTCTCGCAGCCTGCTGATCGCGGGGCTGTTCCACGCTGTCTTCAACACGACCATCAACACGTTCGGCCACGAGTTCATCCCCGGGGCGGACGATGCCGGGTTCTACATCGGGTCGGGTGTCGTCATGATCGCCGCCATCGTCATCACCGTGAGGACGAAAGGGCGGCTCTCTTACAACGCCAACGCGAGTGCGCAAGCAGGACCCGGCCGGCTGTTGATCTAAACGGTCGAGCCGGGCCGAACTATTCCGTTCTCGTAAGCGAACACGACGGCCTGCACCCTGTCTCTGAGCCCCAGTTTTGCGAGTACTCCCGCGACGTGGGACTTGATCGTCGTGGGACTCAGAAACAGCTGCTCTGCGATCTCGGAGTTGCTGAGCCCCTTAGCCATGAGCCGAAGGACTTCCGCCTCCCGATCGGTGAGCCGCCCGAGTTCCTGAGATGCTTCGGGCGGCGGTGGGCGTTCCGCGAACTGGGCGATGACTCTCTGAGTTATCGAGGGTGCGAGCAACCCCTCCCCCTTGGCGACTACGCGCACTGCGGTCAGCAACTCGTTCGGCGGGATGTCCTTGAGGACGAAGCCGCTGGCCCCGGCCTTGAGCGCTTTGTAGACGTACTCATCGGGATCGAAGGTAGTAAGGACCAAGACGCGCAAGTCGATATTGCTTGCCTTGAGGATCCTGGTCGCCTCGAGCCCGTCCATGATCGGCATGCGGATGTCCATGAGGACGACGTCGGGCCGAAGTCTTCCCACCGCCTCGACAGCATCGGACCCGTTACGTGCTTCTCCGACGACATCGATGTCGTCCTGAGTGTTCAGGATCATGATGAAGCCTGCGCGAACCAGCTCTTGATCGTCGACGACCAAGACTCGAATGCTCATCGCTGCGTGTGATCCAACGGGATCTCAGTCCTGACGAAGAAGCCGCCGCCACGGCGAGAGCCCGAGGACATTCGTCCGCCGAAGAGCGCGACCCGCTCCCGCATCCCGATGAGACCGTTTCCTCCGACCACCTTGGACGCCTCCGAGGGCGCGCCTCGGCCGTCGTCGGCGACTTCTAGTATGAGTTGGTCCTGCGTGCGCCGCACGACAATCTCCGCTCGCGCCCAGCGTCCGGCGTGTTTCATCACGTTGGTGAGACCCTCCTGCAGGATCCGGTAGGCAGAGAGCCAGAGGGCAGTCGGCAGGTCTCCGAGATCACCCTCGACCGTGACCGTAAGACTCCCGCCTCCTCCACCTCCGCGACGAGCTCGTCGAGTCGGTCGAGACTTGGCTGAGGGCGGAGATCCTCGCCTTCGTCCTCCGTCCGTAGCACCCCTAAGAGGCGTCGTAACTCTCCCAGGGCCAGGCGACCGGTTCGTTCGATCGAGGACATCGAGGAGAGGGCTGCTTCCGGGTTCTCGCCGAAGACCAGATTGGCGGCACCCGCCTGCACGGTAATGAGCCCAACGCTGTGCGCGATCACGTCGTGCAGTTCTCGAGCGATGCGGGCCCGCTCCCTTGCCACCGCCTGGCGGGCTTCCTCCTCACG
>JBOGWS010000047.1:0-5645 GCA_050693895.1 Actinomycetota bacterium
CTTTTGGTCGTGATCGCCTTACCCATGGGGATGGGAGAGATGGGCGACTGTCCGATGTGCACGTCGCCCAAGACGATCGCGTTGGGAATCTGCGCGGGGCTCCTTTCACTCTTCGTGCTGATCGTCCTGCTCGGGAGCTCTCGTTTGCGCCTGCTCGAGGAATCCTCCCAGCGGTTCCTCCTCGCTCGTTCTATCTACAGACCTCCGCGCTTCGACTAGACGTTTTCGCGCGCCCAATTCACGGCGCAACGTCTAACCACTGGAGGTCAACTTGGAAACACTCGTTGCTTATCTGTCCGCTATCGCATGCGGAGCGATGCTGCTGCTCATCTGCATCCCGATGATGAGAAACATGCATAAGGGTCATGGCGATTCCGCGGGCACCGCCAGCCGGCAGGAGATCGCCGAGCTGCGTGAGGAAGTCGCACGCCTGAAGGCCGAGCGCACTCTGGAGGACGCAAGCGAGACCGTCGTCGATGGCTAAGATCCGGACGCGGCCGGCACCGCGCAAGACGTCGAGAAAGAGCCAGCGCAGACCGGGGTCAAGAAGGAAACCTCCTCCACCCTGGTATCGGAGGTACACGTGGCTGCCGTGGGCCGTGGGGCTCGTCGCGCTCGCCATCGTTGTAGTCGCGCTCCGCTCCGGCCAAACCGATGCGCCGGCTCCCGGCGTGGCCGTGTCGAAGCCGTTCGTCGGAGGCGACCTCCACTCACTGGTGGTCGACCCCACCGATCTCGACAGGCTCTACATCGGCAGCCATCAAGGGGTGTCTGTCTCCAACGACGGGGGCGAGACCTGGGAGGTGGTCGAGAGCCTCGACGGCGCCGATGCGATGGGATGGGCCTTCACCCAAGACTCGATCCTCGTCGGCGGGCATCCTGGGATCAGTGTTTCGACCGACGGCGGCAAGACCTTTGAGCAACGAAACGAGGGCTTGCCGTCCACCGACGTGCATGCCCTCGGCGCGGGTGACGAGGTTGTCTATGCCGGACTCGCGGGAGTTGGCACGTTCGCCTCGACCGACGGCGGAGAGACGTGGGAGCCTCGCACCGAGGAGGTCGGCGGCGCGTTCATGGGACGCATCCAGGTCGATCCCTCAGACGACCACCATCTGCTCGCGCCGGACATGTCGGATGGGGCGATGGAGAGCGTCGATGGGGGCCGGACCTGGAACGCCCTCGGCGGAGTCCCGGGTGCGATGTGGGTGAGCTGGGATCCAGACGACCTCGACCACATCGTCGTTACCACGCAGGGGTCGGCGGCCGAGTCAACCAACGGTGGCGAGAGTTGGGAGCCGTTTGAGATCCCCCAGGGTGCGTCGATCGTCGAGTTCAGTCCGCAGGACCCCAGGGTGCAGTTCGCGGCGGTGCTTGAAGCACCGGAAGCATCGGTGTACGTGAGCCAAGACGGCGGTGACACGTGGACCCGTCCCTAGGGAGATAGCAGCGTGCCTCTCGCACTCGCCCTCGTAGCGGGAGCGCTGGCGAGCGTGAACCCATGCGGGTTCCCGCTGCTGCCCGCGTTCCTGTCCTTCTACGTCGGGGCGGAGGAGGAGGATCTCCCACGCGCGCCTGCGCGGGTGGGACAGGGTCTCTTGGTAGGCCTCCTCGTGTCGGCAGGGTTCCTCGCTGTGTTCGCGCTGGTTGGAGTCCCCATCGCCCATGGAGTGACGCAGCTCACCAGCGCGATCCCGTGGGCGGGGCTTGGAATCGGCATCTTGATGGTGACGGCCGCAGGGGCAGGACTCGCGGGACGAACCCTGTACCTGAGCCCCAAGCGACCCCTTCGGGTCGGGCGACGCAGGCGGCCCGCCACGATGGTGTGGTTCGGCGCCGCCTACGCGGTTTGCTCCCTCGGCTGCACGCTTCCGATCTTCGTCGCGCTGGTCGGAGCTTCGCTCGCGACCGCGAGCGTCATGGAGGGCACCATCGTGTTCGGGGCCTACGGCTTGGGCATGGCGACGATGTTGATGGCGCTGTCGCTCGGCGCCGCTCTTGCCCGCGACGGGCTTGCCCGCCGGCTCAAACGACTGCTTCCCCACATGCAGCGGGTCGCCTCGGGCCTATTGTTGATCGCGGGCGCCTACCTCACTTACTACTGGGCGCGCGTGATCTGGTCGCCGCCGAGGTCATTGGGGAGCGACCCATTCGTGGGGGCGATGACCCGCTTTGCAACCCTGGTCCAAAGAGCGGCGGGATCCTCCGGAGGGCGGGTCGCGCTGTTAATCGCCGGAAGCGTGGTCGCGCTTGGCATCGCGGTGGCGATCTGGCAATGGTCGGGGCAGCAACGCACCTCTTCGGGACCGGAATGAGCGAGACCTCGAGTACCGGCCAGGACGCTACCGGGGAAGTGGCGCGACGAAGATCGCAGTTGTCGCGCGTCTTCATCGCACTCGTTCCCGCGCTCGCCTTCATCGGAGTTTTGTGGATCGGCCTCGCGCGCACCGGGTCGGAAGCTGAGTCTGGAAGTGCCGCGCCGAGTTTTGAGCTGCCACTGCTCGACGGCGGCGGTGTCCTCACCGACGGGGACCTAAGGGGCAAGCCTGTGGTCATCAACTTCTGGGCATCGTGGTGCATCCCCTGTCGAGAAGAGGCGCCGCTACTCGAAAAGACATGGCGCGCCTATCGTGACGAAGGAGTCGTCTTCCTCGGGGTCAACATCAAGGACGCGGAACGCGATGCCAAGCGCTTCGTCAAGGAGTTCGACGTCACCTATCCCAACGTACGGGATCTCGACCAACGTCTGACGCAGGACCTCGGGGTCAAGGGTCTGCCGGAGACATTCTTCATAGACCACCGCTGGACCTTCTTCGGTGCCATCTCCGGCGACGAGACCGGTGACCAGCAGGGCACCGTCGTCTTAGGAGCGATCTCGGAGGATGAGTTGATCTCGAACGTTGAGATCCTCATCGGGCGGATGAACTCCGCAGAGGAGGATCGATGAGAGGACTGGCGGCGGTTGCGCTGGTTGCGGCGCTCGTGATGGCTGGGTGCTCGAGCAATCAGCCAACAGAGAGCGAAGTGCCCACGAGCAAGGGCGCGCCGGCCCACCAAGAGGTCTTCCCCGTCATCGCTTCGTCGGAGATCGTCGTGGGTGACAATCGCCTGCAGATCGGGCTCATCGACACGAACGATGCTCCGGTGAGGTCGCCCAAGACGACGCTGCATGTGGGCTTCGTCGGTCCTGGCGATGAGCAGCCTTCGGCGGAAACGACGATGTCGTTCCTGTGGACCATCAAGCCGGTGCAGGGACTTTGGGTGGGAGAAGTCACATTCGACCGGCCGGGGCAATGGGAGGCGCGTTTAGATGTCGAAGGTGGCGGCTACGACGCCAAAGCGCGAACCACCGTCGAGGTGAGCAAGGAGGGCACGACCCCGGAGATCGGACAGACGGCGCCGGCCGTGGAAACGCCTACCATCGCGGACGTCGATGATCTCTCGGAGATAACTACGGACTCCAATCCCGATCGCAGGTTCTATGAACTTTCCATCGGCGCAGCGCTGGAGGCCGGCATGCCGGCGGTCATCGTCTTCGCCACCCCCAAGTTCTGCACTTCACAGGTGTGCGGGCCTACGTTGTCGATCCTCAAGGACGTTGCGGAGGACTTCCCGCAGGTCAACTTCGTACATGTCGAGCCCTACGACCTCGACGAGGTCCCGGAGCAGCTCGATCCGGTGCCGGCGGCGATAGCCTGGGGCCTGCCCACGGAGCCGTGGGTATTCGTCACCGATGCTCGGGGACGCCTGGCCGCGAAGTACGAGGGAAGCGTCGCACCACAAGAGCTCAAAGCATTGCTCCGGGGGCTCTAGGCGTCTATGGGAACCGCGAGACGCGAACCCGTGACCCGTCTTCTCGCCGTTCTCGTCGGGGTGAGCGTGCTGTTTCTGAGCCCGGCATGGGCGCAATCAAGCGATCCCGAGACCGGTCGCGACGTCTTCGAGGCGAGTTGCGCGATGTGCCATGGCCGAGACGCAAGCGGCATGATGGGGATGCACCCATCTCTGCGCGGCGCCGTCGAACGGCTAAGTGTTGAGGGAGTCGAGGTGACGATTCGCAACGGCCGCGACACGACGCCACCGATGCCCGCGTTCGAAGACCGCCT
The DNA here is from genome assembly GCA_050693895.1 of Actinomycetota bacterium. GTDB lineage: Bacteria > Actinomycetota > CADDZG01 > CADDZG01 > WHSQ01 > WHSV01. Next base: position 4,104 of record JBOGWS010000047.1, read on the forward strand.
AACAGATGAGGAGATCAACGATGTCATTGCTTATCTCGACACCCTTCCGGTGGGACCGAGAAACTTTGGAGCGGAGGACGACGGCATGATGGACGGGAACGGGATGATGGACGGAGGCATGTGGTCGTGGCTAGCCTGGATCGCGCTTTTCCTTGTGGTGCTGGCGGCAATCGTCGTCGCCTCTGTGTTCGTCACCCGAGCCTTTTGGAAGAGAGATGACGGTTCGCCTTCATCGCGCCGGGACGCAGCCTTGGAGATCCTCAAGGAGCGCTACGCCCGGGGCGAGATAGACCGGGATGAGTACGAAGAGCGGCGGAAGACCCTGCAGGGCTAATCAACGAATGACCTAGCGGGGTAACTGCAACGCGGCGCGCAGCCCGTCGAGCACGGGTTCGACCGCGGTCCCCGCCACGATGACGGCGGCCGTAAGGGCGTACGTCGCCGGAGCCACCCAGCGCCCGAGGACGGGTACCCGAGAGGACGCCCCATATAGCGAGCACGGACCCGGCGAGGCCCGCACTTATGCCCAGGGCAAAAGACCATTCCCCGCGCGAGCCATCGGTGTCGGGGAAGACAGCCAGCCGCTATGACCGACGCGGCGGTAATGGATTATCGTCCGCACCCCGAAGGCGGCCACAAGAAAAGCGGCGAAGCTCCCCAGCGCCGCCACAGACGCTTCGACCACCTCTTCCCTTCATCGCTTCGTCGTGCTAACGGAACTCACCCCCTGCGGGCGGGATCGGCGTCCCTGTTCTTTGTTATCATAGGGCACCCCACCTGGGGTGGGGCTAGCTAGTCCAGGGAGGAATGAACATGCTGCAGGAGAACAAGCGAGCCATCCTCAACCGGGTCAAGACCGCGCGCGGCCACCTGGACGGAATCGTCCGGATGGTGGAGGACGAGGCGTACTGCGTCGAGATCATGAAGCAGATTTCGGCCGTGCAGGCGTCGCTGGAGCGGGCCAACCGGCTGGTTCTCAAGAACCACCTCGAGACCTGCTTCAGCGAGGCGGTCACGGCCGGGCGGGGCGATGCGGCGATCGCCGAGCTCGTCGACGCGGTCAAGTTCAGCCAGGATCTGACCGGCCCCCGCGCGCGCGTCGCCGGAAGCGCCAGCGGCGAGGCAAAGGTCAAAGCGAGCGCGGGCGCTAAAAGGAGGTCGATGAAATGACTACGACCACGATCTTCTCCGTGCCCGAGGTCCATTGTGAACACTGCAAGTCCGCCCTCGAAGGCGCGTTGGGCCCCGCCGGGGGCGTCGAGAAGGCCGAGGTCGACATCGCGGGCAGGACCGTGAGCGTCTCGTATGACGCCGACGAGATCGGGGCTCCGGCGGTGATCGTGATCATCGAGGCCCAGGGTTACGAGGTCGAGGGGTTCCAAGAGGTGAGCTAGGTGGCGAGATCGCGAGAGAGGCTGGGCAAGGCGACGGATCGCATCCGCGAAGACGTCGGCGTCTCGGAGGAGATCGAGCTCGACGTGCAGGGCATGACGTGCGCGTCGTGCGCGGCGCGCGTCGAGAAGGTGCTCAACCGACAAGCAG
>JBOGWS010000048.1:0-32263 GCA_050693895.1 Actinomycetota bacterium
CTGAGGGTGCGGGTGTCGTGATTCGCGGCCGCAGTCCCGCTCATCGAAAGAGTCGCTACGACTAGAACCAGCGCACACAACAGCGCCCAGGGCCTTGTCAGGGCATCAACCTTCATGGTGGTTTGTCCTCCTAGATCACACTCAACTCCGCCGGTTACAACCGGAACACTAAGGAAGCGCCCAGTTCGGAAAAAAGGGGGATTAGGGCCAGGTTTTCTACCGCGAAAGGCTGGTGCTCGGCCCAATGGCCTTGAATATTCTCCCATCAAGGCCCCGGTGAGACGGAATCGTCGAGCGGAGCCGGGAGGGATCGGCCGGAGATCTGGTGGCCGATGATGTGGATGCGGTAGCAGAAATTGCCAGGAAGTCAAATCTTCCTGGCAGGCCGTCGAAAGGAGCGCCCGTGAGGGTTTTGAAGGCAGTACTGGCCTCGTTGGCCGTGGTGGTACTGATGGGTTTCTTCGTGCCGGCGCTTGCTGCGCCCGGTTCCAGCGACGATCCACCCGAGGTTCAGCCGAACGTCATCCAGAAGAGCGACAAGACCGATCCCGAGGTGTTGAGCTCGACTGATGGAGTCCTGCCGTTCACCGGTGGTCAGATCATGCTGTTCGTCGTGATCGGTGTGGGAGCAATCGGAGCAGGAACGCTCGTTCTTCGGAGTTCCCGCAGGGGCTCGGTCGACCCAGCCTGATTTTGGATCTTGGGGGGCGGACGCATTGCCCCCCAAGACATCCAGCCCGGTCGCTCGACTGGCTTCTCTCTACCTTCTGTTGTTCTTGCAGGTGACACCGGCCTTGTCGCAACTCTTGATCCTGTCGCCCCCGAGTGAATTTCCCCTTATGCGGATGTTCCGCAGGGGGTGACGGCCATCCTGCAGCATGATTCCGTTCGACTTGTAGTTTCCACCCAACCGGTTGTTGGCAATCAGCGCGTTCTCGGACGAGCTGATCCCGATGCCGGCGTTCATGTTATTGCGGTCCCACTTGAAGCGGCCGTTGCGCTTGGCGATGTTGTAAGCGATCGTTGCGTTGCACGACGAGCATCGCCCCGCGTTGGAGCCGTGCTCGTACCGAATCCCCTGACCGGAATTTCGCACCGATACGTTTCGAACGACGCGGAAGTTGTCGCAGCTCGCGTCACACCAGATACCGGGGCCGACGTTGTTATGCACGAAGCTGCGGGAGATCGAGTACCCCCTGGAACTGCCCGTTTTGATGCCTCCGGAGACATGGCTGCGCAGGCACCTCGAGCCGTTGTGGTCGACCTCCAGGTGACTGAAGGTTCCGCCCGATGAGTGGCCGATCGCCTGGGCGAACCCGTGATGCAGGCGCGAATTGCTGATCTTGAGGTTGACTCCATTCGTGACGATCGTTCCCGCCTTGGTGTTCGAGCAACTTCCTCGGGTTCCACTCAGATCGAGGTTCCGAATCGTGATGGTGTGCTTCCTGCTCAGATCGATGATGGCGGGACCGATGCCATGAATCTTTGACGGAGCCTTGATGCTGTAGCGGTGGCCGTATCCGTCGGGGCGCCTCTTGACTCGGACGCCGATCAGTTTGACGTTGTTGCCCGGCCGAATCACACGCTTTCCGAGCTCGTAGCGACCCGACGGTCGACGGGCGGAAGAGGCGATACAGAAGGTTCTGTTGGAAGCGCCGTTTATCCTTCTGAGATCCTTGACACTGTTCACGAGCCTTCCTCGGCACCGCCTCGCCTCCGCCGCTTGTGGCCATACGAACAGTGTCCCGACAAGGACCATCACGAGCAAAGTGCACCCGAATCTGGCTGCCGCGCGTGCGTGCATGACAAACCCCCCAAAAAGACGACCGACTTCTCTTTCGGACCTTCTCGGTCTCACCCACCCGCGACAGGTCGGTCAATGTGCGCCGAGAAATGCTCTGACCCTAATTGCACCTATAGCGCAGATAGGGTCCTCGAAGCAAATCAGGCATTCGGTGCCGATAGGGACAATGTCCCCGGGAGGCGGCGGGGCGGCGCATCACATCTTGGTCTTGAACCAGGCCACGGTTTGTTTCAGACCCTCATCCAGCCTCACGGTGGGTCGCCAACCAAGAACGTCGGCCGCCTTCGAATTGTCGACATAGATCCTCTGTAGCTCGCCCGGACGCGCGGGCGCATTCACCGCTTCGAAACTCGTCCCGGTCACCTCTACCAGGCGGGCGTGCAGATCGTTCACCGACAGCTCGTCGTTGCTGCCGATGTTGATCAGCTCTCCGCTGCCCTTCGTACGGGCCGCGAGAAAAGCGTTCACCACGTCGTCGACGTAGACGAAGTCCCTCGTCTGCGATCCGTCGCCGTAGATGGTAGTCGGGCGGTTCGCCAGCATCCGCCTGCTGAAGATTGCGACGACTTGACCCTCCAACCCCACCTCGCTCGCCGGCTCCTGGCGCGGCCCGTAGACGTTGGACAGGGCAAGTGCGGTGTAGTCGACGCCCTTAACCGCCCTGTAGTAGCGCAGGTAATCGAGAGCGACCTTCTTCGAAACGCCGTAGGGAGATTCGGGCAGCGCCTGGGGCCAGAAGACCTGGTCCTCCGTAACCGGGAGGCGGGCGGCATCCGGTTCACCGTAGATACAGCCACCGGACGAGGTGAAGACGACCTTGTCCGTCTTAGCCTCCGCCGCGGCCTCGAGAATGTTGAGGGTTCCGAGGATGTTGATCGTCGCGTCGAGGATCGGATCGGACACGGACTTGCGGACGTCGACCTGCGCGGCCAGGTGGCAGATGACCTGTGGCTTCTGGCGCTTGATGAGATCGGCCATGACGTTCGAGGTGACATCCACCCGGTGAAAGCTGAACTTGCCGGTGCTCGCCCGCCGAGCCTCGGACAGGTTGGCCAGAGCGCCCGATGAGAGGTTGTCGACGGAAATGACCTCGTCGCCTTCGGCGAGAAGCGCATCCGTTAGGTGCGATCCGATGAATCCTGCCGCCCCCGTCACCAGTACTCGCATCAGTTCTCCTCGTCGACTACCTCGTCGTCGCCGATCGCCGTAGCCTCGATCGCTACGCCCCGGCCGATCTTCACTCTCTCTCCAAGCACCGCGTCCCTTACGGTCGCGCCTTCGCCCACGGTGGCGCCGGACAAAAGAACCGCGCGCTCCACTGTGGCGTCTGCTTCCACTCGAGACCCCGAACCAAGACAGCTCGAGGATACTCGGGCGGATTCGTGGAACTCGGCCCCGGCGGCGAGGAGAGCCATCCCTTCGTCGGGGTGCGCGACCGCGGAGCAAACATATCGACCGGCCAGAGCGTCCAGATTGGCTTGGAGGAAGTTCGCGGGTGTGCCGATGTCCATCCAGTACGCGTCCGTCCCCCGCGCGTACATGGTGCCGTCTTCGACAACCGCGGGAAACAGCTCGCGCTCCGCCGAGAACACCTGACCCTCGGGGATTCGCTCGAGCAACCGAGGCTCACAAACGTAGACGCCCGCATTGATGAGATTGGTCGGAGCCTCGCCGGGAGGTGGTTTCTCGATGAAGCCGAGCACACGACCATCGGGCTCGGTCGGAACGACTCCGTAGGCCGATGGGTCGACCACGGGGGTGAGCACGATCGTCGCCTCCGCCTTCCGCTCGCGATGCCAGTCCACGATCGCGCCGAGGTCAACATCGGTCAGCACGTCGCCGTTGAGGGTGAGGAAAGTCTCGTCGCCCACCAGAGCTTGCGCGTTTCTCATCGCACCCGCCGTACCAAGTGGCTCTACTTCGTGTGCGACCGCCACGGTGAGACCGCGCTGCGCAGCACGCTCGACCGTCGCCTCGAACGCTTCGGCGAGATACGAGGTCAGAAGCACGACCTCATCCACCCCATGACGCTGAAGGAGGTCGAAGACGTGTTCGATGTGCGCCACGTTGGCAATCGGCAGCAGATGCTTGGGGCGTGTGTAAGTAAGCGGCCGCATACGAGTACCGAACCCACCGGCAAGAATGAGAGCCTTCAAGAGCCGGTCGTCCCCTTGAACGAGAACCCGATGATGGCTATGCCGATAGCCACCACAACGACCCCGAGCCAGCGCAGGGCGGTGACCTGCTCGTGGAGAAAGAGGCGAGAGAAAAGCACCACAACTATGTACGAGAGCCCGACGAAGGGATAGGCGACAGACAGGTCAACGCGCGACAGCACGACGAGCCAGAACGCTGCCGAAATGCCAAAGAGCATCAACCCGAGCCACAACCGCGGCTCCCTTAGGGCACTCGTGATCGTGTGGCCGGGCGCAGCAATCTCGGCCGCGCCGATTCGCCCGACTTCGTTCATGGCCGTCTTCAGTGTGAACTGACCGGCAACGGCGAAGACAACGCTGACGATCAGCATCATCAGCGAGAACAAGGCCGAGGATCCAGCCTGACCCGAGGCGACGGGATGCAGGGCCTCGGGTGGAGGAACTTCTAGCGCCATCGAGCGAGTCTACAAACGACCCGCGAAGCCGGGCCGCGGCTCAGGGTGATGGGCTGGCACTCGGCGAGGGCGACGCCGTCGGCGTGGGCGATGGAGCGGGAGGGGGTGTGGGTGTGGACGTGGGCGCTGGAGACTCCGTCGGTACCGGCTCCGGCCCCCGTGGTGCACCCGTCTTCTCGCCGGTCGCCGCGCCGCTCGCGCTGCGGCGAGCCGTGGTGGCCGGAATGACCTTGAAGCGGAACCAACTGTCCTTCAGCCCCAGGGCGCTGCGCGTATTCCACCCGCTTACTCTGAAGGTTCTCCTGGAGCCGACGATCTTCAGGCCATTGATTGCGACGCGACCGGAGACACCTTTGCGAACGATCACGAGTTTCTTCAACCTCCCGAACGATCCGAAGGCGTTCGTAAGCTTCGTCCTCAGGGATGACCACGTCATCGTCAGGCTCCACCGGTAGTTTGGATTTGCTCCGCCGGCTCTGTCGTAGGGATCCTTCACACCGCGCAGATAGGGCTCCTGGTCCGAGCCCCACACGATGTGGTTGGACTCGGTGTGGCCCCCCGAGGACGACGAGTAAAGGGCGACGATCGGTTTCCTTTCGTCGAGGATCACCTTCTTCTTCGTCGATTCGACCGCCCTCTTCCACTTCTTCCAGTAGATCCCCGATCCCGTGCGCTTGGCCTCGCCCATGAAGACCTGGTCGGCGACGGAGTCGTACACCGAGCAGAAGCAGGGAACGCCCCGGTTGGCGCTCGCTCGTATCTTCGAGAACGCGTACGTGCGACCGGCCATGGCCTGGGCCCTGAGGGTCTGAAATGGCCATGAGGACGGGACCTCGCCGAGGCCGTACAGGTACTTCTGCATTCCCAGGACGGCCACCTGACTGAGGCACTTTCCCACCGAGCAGCCACTCGAGGAATAGGAGACGAACTCCATCCGTCCGTGGGCCACTGCATAGCCCTTGCCGTCGGTGTCGACCTGGGTCCCGTGCGGGGCGTACCGGGCGATGATCGGACGCTTGGTGCTTCCGAACACGCTTCGGCCGTCGCGCCTGATCCTGTTTCCGTTCTTGAAGATCCGCACGCCCCCCGTTGAAGAAGCCTCCAGCCTCAGAGCCCGTCCGGGGCGGGCGCCGACTATCTTGGTTTTCGAGCCCTTGACCTTGAGCACCACGAGTCCACCGTTCTTGGACTTGGCGCGCGGCCTGATGGTGATGGACGAGCGGCCCGTCAGCATGCTCACTCGAACGTCCCTGCCGGCGGACCTCTGAACGACCTTCGCGCCGGTGTAGTAGTGGCGCAGGATTCTCTCGCCGCCCCACCCGTGCTGAGCAAAGCCGAACGCGCCGTACTGGGACATCCCGATGCCGTGGCCCCAGCCGCGCCCGTTGATCCTGACCCTCTTAGGCGCTGCCGACGCCGATGACGCCGAGGTCAGCACAAGAAGCGCGGCGACGATGGCCGCCGCGAACGAATACCGCGCGAGGCTGGAGGTTGAACGCATCGAACAATGCTCTCCTAGAATCGGGCAAATCGGTAATACGCAGTTTCTAGCAACTTCGCAACAGTGACATCTAACGACCGGCGTGTCAGCCGGCGATGCGGTGGTAGGCCGCTACGGTCTGCCTTCCCGTCTGCTCCCACGTGAAGGTCAGTGCCCGCGCGCGCCCCCTCATCGCCAGCCTCTTTCTTGTATCGGCATCGCGCGCCAATAGCCTGAGGTCTTCGGCCAGAGCGTCGGTGCTGAGAGGATCGACCAGCATGGCAGCGTCGCCCAGCACCTCGGTGGCGGCCGGGTACGCGCCTACGAGCGCCGGAGTCCCCGCCGCCATCGCCTCGAGGGGAGGGAGGCCGAACCCCTCGTAGAGCGATGGATAGCAGAAGATCTCGGCCGCCGCGAGGAGGCCGGGAAGCGTCTCTTCGGCCACCCGCCCCAGGAGCAAGACCCCATCGGTCTCGGGCAGCTCCCGGCCCCAACCCTGCGGGCCCGCGATGACGAGCCGCCAGCCCTCGAGCTCCGGGCGCACGAGGTTCCAGGCCTCGAGCAGCCGCGGCAGGTTCTTGCGGGGCTCGATTGTCCCTAGCGCCATCACGAAGGGTCCGGGAATCCCCATGCGGCCAAGAGCGAGGTCGCTCAGCGGGCCGGCTCCGAAGAAATGGGGCGCGACTCCCATGTGGGTCACAGCGATCCGGTCCTCGTCGAATCCGAAGTATTCGACGACCTCGTTTGCAACCGCGCTGGTCGGAGCGAGTACCAGGCTCGCCCGATCGAGCGACCACGGAACGAGATAACGAAGCCGTTCTCCCCCGGGAAAGGTGTCGTCTCTCAAGAACGAGAGATCGTGGACCGTGAGCACCCCGGGAGTTCGTCCCAGCGCGGGGAGAACGAAGTTGGTCGCATGAACGACGTCGACGTCGCCGACGAGCGATTCGATCACCGGCCTGTTGAAACGCCTCCAGGATGCCTGGACCAACCGAGCGGGCAGACGCAGGCGCTCGAGCGGCTCGTCGGGATGGCCCCGGAGGGCGACCACGTAGCGCACCACGTCCAGCCCCTGGGACTCGAGCGAGCGGATCAGCTCTCGCACGTAGCGCCCGACACCGGTGGGAGGGTCGAGCAAGGGCGCGCCGTCGAGGGCCACGCGCATCGTCACCGGGCCCCCATCAGAAGGTTGCTGCTTCGGCCTCGTCTGGGTTGGCCTCGTAGTAGGCGATGGTGTGGCGGAGTCCCTCTTCGAGCGGCACCCGGGCTTCGAACCCGAACAGGTCGCGCGCCCGTGACGCATCGACCCTTCGCCGCGGTTGGCCGTCGGGTCGGGAGGTGTCCCACTCGAGCTCTCCTTGAAATCCGACGAGCTTCGCGATGAGCTCGGCGAGATCCTTTATCGAGATCTCCTCGCTGGTTCCGAGATTCACAGGCTCGGCTGAGTCGTAATGCTGAGCCGCATCGACTATTCCTCTGGCGGCGTCGTCGACGTACAGGAACTCTCGGGTCGCACTCCCGGTGCCCCACACCGTCACGTGGCCGGCCGAGGACCGCTTGGCATCGACGAACCTCTTGACCAGTGCGGGGATCACATGGCTTACGGACTCGTTGAACTTGTCGCCCGGTCCGTAGAGGTTCGCCGGGAGGAGGTAGATGCAGTTCTGTCCGTACTGATCGCGGTTGGCGTGCGCGTGTACCAGCAATGCCTTCTTGGCGATCCCGTACGGAGCGTTGGTCTCCTCCGGATACCCATCCCACAGGCTGGCCTCCGAGAAGGGAACGGGAGTGAACTTCGGGTAGCTGCAGATCGTGCCGACGAGCACGGTCTTGGCGACTCCCGTCCGGCGCGCTTCCTCGATGACATAGGTCCCCATCAGGAGATTGGCCAGGTAGATCTCGGCCGGGTGCTCCATGTTGGCGCCGATGCCCCCTACGCGGGCGGCCAGATGGATGACCAGGCCGGGCCGAGCTTCGTCGAAGAGCCTCGCGGTCGCCGTCCGGTCGGTCAGGTCGTGGTCCCGGCTACGCGGGACGACGACGTCGGTTGCGCCACGCTTCGCCAGAACGCGGCGGACGGCCGAGCCCAAGAATCCCGCTCCGCCCGTCACGAGCACCCGGGTGTCTTCGAAATCGACTGACATGAGATGCATGGTATCGAGCGCGCGAGCCGGGGTCGCCGGAAGCGCTCGAGGCCGGACTCTCGCCCGGCCCCTCGCACGGCACCAACGCTCCGGAACCCGAGGTTCGAACCTGCCCCCGGGGCCGTCATCCCCGGACCTACGACCGTCGCCGTCATCTTTCTAGTAAGACGACGGGGCCGCTACAAGGGCTCGACCGCCGATTTTGCGAAAGTAGTCACTAAAAGTGGGGTTGCCGTTGACGGGGGCGTTCTCCGTGAGTCCTCGCGTGCCACAATTCCGTCCATGGCCGAATCGCTGCGCGTCGCCATGACGCTCGAGCAATGCTGGCACCGAGTCCCCGGCGGAACCGCCGTCGCCACGCTGGAGTTGGCGCGCGCACTCACGCGGAATGACGGCCCCGAGCTCGTTGGAGTGGCCGCCAAACACGCTCGCGACCCCGCCGAGGCATGGCGGCCGCCGATTCCCGTCGTGCACCTGCCTCTCCCCCGTCTGGCACTTTACGAGGCGTGGCACCGGCTCCGTCGTCCAAGCGTCGAACGCACCACGGGCCCCGTCGACGTCATCCATGCCACGGCCATGCCGGTACCTCCGCGCTCGGCCCCCCTTGTGCTGACGATTCACGACCTCGCGTTCCTGAAGGAACCCGCCCACTTCACAAACAGGGGCAACTCGTTCTTCAGGCGAGGTCTCGAGCTTGCGTTGAGAGACGCCGAACTCGTCCTGTGCCCCTCGAGGGCGACGATCGGCGACTGCCTGGAGGCGGGGTTCGACGAGCAGCGGCTTCGCCTCGTGCCACACGGAGTCGTCATCCAAGGAGTCGGGAACTCAGACGTCGAGCGCATTCGCGCTCAGCACGACTTGAGCCGCGACTACGTGCTCTGGACGGGAACGGTCGAGCCGCGCAAGAACCTTCCTGGGCTGCTGCGCGCGTGGGCGCAACTGGAGGGCGACGCCGACCTCGTTTTGGTGGGCCCCAAGGGATGGAACGAGGACCTCGACAAACACATCGGAGCGGCGCGCGACCGCGTAAAGGTCCTCGGGTGGCTCCCTCAAAGAGATCTCGCTCCCATCTACGCCGGGGCGGCGGTGTTCTGCTATCCGAGCTTCACAGAGGGATTCGGACTGCCGGTGCTCGAGGCGATGGCCCAGCGCACACCCGTTGTAACGTCGAGCGGCACATCGACGGAGGAGATCGCCGAGGGCGCAGGACTTCTCGTGGACCCAAATGACCACGCTTCCATCGCGGATGCGATCGGGCGCGTGCTCAACGACAATGAACTCGCAGCTCGGCTCGCGCGCAAGGGCCGGGAGCGTGCGGAGACCTACACATGGGACAGCGCCGCCAACAAGACGCTGGCGGCATACAGCGAGGTGGCATGGCGAAAGTAGGAATCAACCTGTTGTGGCTGGTTCCCGGGGCCGTGGGTGGCTCCGAGACTTATACGACGCGCCTGCTTCACGGGCTTGTTGAACGTTCCTCGGAGCTCGACTACACGCTCTTTGCACTGCCTCAATTCGCCGACGCTCATCCCGATCTGGCCAAGTCGTTCAAGATCGCTTACGCCCCGGTTACGGGAAACTGGAAGTCGTTTCGCGTCGCGGGAGAGAACTCCTGGCTCGCCGTTCAGTGCCGGCGCCGACACATCGACCTTCTGCATCACGCCGGAGGCACCATTCCCGTGGTGCGAGCCGTTCGCCCGGTGCTGACGATTCACGATCTGCAGTACCTCTACTATCCCGAGTACTTCACGAAGGCGAAGCTCACGTATCTGAAAACCATGGTGCCGCGCTCGGCAGAGGTTGCCCGGCTCGTCCTGACTCCGTCGGAGTTCTCGCGTCGCACGGTGATCGAACGCCTCAACATCGACCCGAGCATCGTGGTCGTCGTCCCCCACGGCATCTCGCCGCGCACGACCAAGGTGGCGAGCGACGTGCGCGAGCGATACGGAATCTCCGGATGCTTTTTTCTCTATCCGGCGATCACCTATCCGCACAAGAACCACCTCGTTCTGATCGAAGCTTTCGTAAAGGTGCTCGAGCACTTCCCCGACACGATGCTCGTTCTCACGGGGGCCAAGGGGTCGATGGAGGTGCGCGTCGCGAAGGAGGTCGCCAAACTCGGTATCGCCGACAAGGTGTTGCGGCTCGGTTATATCCCGAGTGCCGATCTCGATGCGCTCTACAGCGAAGCCGTCGCGATGACGTTCCCGTCGCGTTTCGAGGGATTCGGCGCGCCTGTACTCGAGGCCATGGCCCGCCGCTGTCCGGTCGTCGCTTCAGACGCAACGGCCCTCCCAGAGGTCGTCGAGGACGCCGGATACCTCGTCTCTCCCGACAATGCGGACCAATGGGCTCACGCGATGGCGTACCTGCTCAACGACAAGTCTCAACGTGACGAGCTTGCCGAGTCGGGGTTCAAACGCGCAACCGAGTTCACCTGGAGCCGGACCGCCGACGTGCTGGAGGATTCCTACCGGCACGCACTTGGGACAACCCTTTGAAGCTGGTGGTCGTAACCCCGCACTTCGCCCCCGACGTTGCACCGACAGGGGAAGTGGTCACGCGCATAACGCAAGAGCTCATCGCTCAGAATCATCGACTCGAGGTCATCACCTCGCTGCCCTGGTATCGCGACCATCGCATCGAGCCCGGATACGAGGGGAAGCTCGTTCGTTACGAGGACATGCCGTGGGGACGGATCGTGAGAGTGAACCCGTTCCCCACCACCGACAAGCGCAATATCGGACGCCGCGCCGCGTCCTTCATTGGCTTCAGTCTCGCGTCGGCCGCGCTGGGAGGGCGAGGCGAGAACGTCGACGGAGTGCTCGCACTCTCTCCGCCGTTGACCCTCGGCCTTACCGGATGGGCAATCGCCCGGCGCCGGAACTCGCCGCTCGTGTTCAACATCCAAGACGTCTATCCGGACGTTGCGGTGGAGCTCGGAATGTTGAGCAACCGTGGGCTCGTGTCGGCGGCTCGGCGACTCGAAAGGATCTGCTACGCCCGCGCGGACGCGGTGACGGTCTTGAGCGACGACCTGAAAGACAACATCTCGCCGCGCGTGAACGATCCCTCGAAAGTGCGCGTCATACCAAACTTCGTCGATACGGAGTGGATCGCGCCGGCTTCCTTCGACAACGCCTACCGGGAACAGTACGGACTGAAGCACAAGTTCGTCGTCATGTACGCAGGCAACGTTGGGCTGTCTCAGTCCCTGGATCTGGTTCTCGACGCAGCGGCGGCGCTCGCTCATGAGAAGGAGATCGTCTTCGTCATCAACGGAGGCGGCGCGGGCAAAACGCGCCTCGAGCAGCGCGCGCGTGGCATGACCAACGTCGTCTTCGTCGACATGCAGCCCACCGAGCGTCTCCCCGAGGTCCTCGCAGCCGCCGATCTCCATCTCGTTCCGCTCAAGCGAGGTCTCGCCCGCTCGAGCGTTCCCTCGAAGACCTACTCGATCCTCGCGGCGGGACGTCCGCTAATAGCGAGCGTCGATTCAGGGAGCGAGGTCGCCCGGGTGGTGGAGCGAGCAGGCGCGGGCCTCGCGGTACCACCGGAGGATTCGGAGGCGTTCACCAAAGCGGTGCGCGCTCTGTATGAGCGGCGGGACGAGTTGCCGGCCATGGGGGCCGGGGGCCGGGCCTTCGTCGAGCAGTGGGCCTCTCCCGCGGCGGTGGCGAAACAGTACGCTGACCTCTTCGCGGAGCTGAGGGCCCGCCGGGCCTAGTCCCGCCCTTTGGTTCGGACCCACAACCAGCGCGCCCATCTCTTGGTTGTGCCCCGGCTACAGCTTTCGGGCGCATCGTTCGATGCAGGGTGAGTGGAAATATTTTGCCTAGCTAATTAGTTTGACTAAATGATGCCTCAGGAAACCAGGAGCACCGAAAGTAAGGCGGACGGGCCGGCGTCGACCGAGGAGCTGCCCACTCGGCTGCGGCTCGCCATCATGCGCCTCGCTCGACGGCTAAGGCAGCAGGCCGAGGCCGATCTCACTCCCTCGATGCTCTCGGCTATGGCCAACATCGAGTACCGGCAGCCGGTCACCCTCGGGCAATTGGCCGAGGCCGAGCGAGTCACGCCGCCGACGATGAGCAAGATCGTCGGGCGGCTCGAGGACGCAAGCCTGGTGACCCGGACCGTGGATCCGGACGACAAGCGCATCCAGCGCCTGAGCCTGAGCCACAACGGAGCGAAGCTCATCGCTCGCAACAGATCACGAAAAAACGCATACCTCGCCCGCAAGCTGCGGAAGCTCGAGCCCGAAGAGGTGGCCAAGCTAAAAGAGGCGGTCGGGGTCATAGAAAAGATCTTGGAGGATAAGTAGTTTGAGTCCAGTAATACGAGTGGCACGCCGGACGTTCTCGTCGCTGAGCGTGCCCAACTATCGCCTGTACTTCTTCGGGCAGATCGTTTCCATGTCGGGTACGTGGATACAGTCCGTCGCGCAGATGTGGTTGGTCTACCAACTGACCGGGAGCGGCGTGGCGCTCGGCGTCGTGACGGCCCTTCAGTTCACGCCGGTTCTCGTCGCGGGCATGTGGGGCGGAATCGTTGCGGACCGCTTCGACAAGCGCAAGATACTGATGGCAACGCAAAGTGTCGCGGCCCTGCTGGCGGCATTGCTTGGAATCCTCACCGCGCTCGAGCTTGTCGAGCTCTGGATGATCTACGTTCTCGCCTTCGCCCTCGGTATCGTCAGCGTCATCGAGGTCCCTACCAGGCAGAGTTTCGTCGTCGAGATGGTGGGCTCAGACCAGCTCTCGAACGCGATCGGTCTCAACAGCACGGTATTCACGTCGGCCAGAGTCATCGGTCCCGCGATTGCTGGTGTGCTGATTGCCGGAGTTGGAATCGCATGGTGTTTTCTCATCAACGCCGTGTCCTTCGCCGCAGTCATCGTCAGCCTGGCCAAGATGAACCCGGTCGAGCTTCATCGCAGCGCGCGCGTCGAGCGTTCGAAGGGTCAGCTTCGCGAGGGTCTCCGCTACGTCTGGCACACGCCGATCCTGAGAACCTCGCTCTTGATGATGGCCATCATCGGAACGATCGCGTTCAACTTCCGCATCCTCCTTCCCGTCATGGCCGAGGAGGAGTTCGGTGGTGGAGCGGGTACGTACGGCGCGCTCTCGGCGGTCATGGGGGTGGGCACCGTTCTCGGGGCGCTGTTCGCCGCAAGCCGCAAGTATCCGACGCGCAAGACTCTCATCTACTCGGCGATGGCATACGGCGTGCTGATTGTGATCGCGGGCCTGGCACCGACGGTGAGCCTCGAGATGGTCGCTCTCGTACCCATGGGGGCCGCCGGGATCGCGTTCGTCGCGACTGCTAACTCGACACTTCAGCTCAACGCAAAGGAATCGATGCGCGGTCGAGTGATGGCGCTGTACTCGGTCGTGTTCCTCGGCTCGACGCCGATCGGCAGCCCCATAGTGGGTTGGATCGGCGAGACCTTCGGAGTCCGGGCGGGATTCTTCATCAGCGGCTTCGCCTGTCTGCTCGCATCCGCGTACGCGATCGACGTCGTTCGCAAGGAGCGTCTCGCTCGCGCCGAGGTCGACGCCTCGGAAATAGTCGAGGCCGAGGCGGTCACGCCCGACGACCCCGCGCCCGCGGGCTTCGGTGGCACCTACCCGGTGCGAAAGCTGCGAGCCGCCGTGAGGATGGCGACGCGCCGCTAGCGGATCAGCGCGCGGCCTGCCCGGCATCGCTCGCCGCGAACCCATCCACGATGCCCCCGACCCACGGCACGAGCGACTTGAGGAAGCTCGGGTCGATGCTGTGGGCCATCGGCGACTCTCGGTAGAGAACGTCGCATCCGGCCTGTTCGAGCACTCGTTTGGCGTCACGTCCGAACTCGACCCCGATGATGGGATCCTGGGCGCCGTGGCCGATCACCACCGGCAGGCCCTTACGATCGCCGAGGTCGAACTCGAGGCCCTCGACCTTCGGGATGAACCCCGAAAAGCAGAGCAGCCCGGCGGGGCGGGGACGTCCGGCCGTGAGCGACAGCGCGTAGCTCATCACCGCTCCCTGAGAGAATCCCCCGACGAGAGTCCTGCCGACATCGACTCCGTGCTCGGACTCGATGGATTCGAACCATTCGGTGAGTCGGCCGAAGGTCGGCCAGAAGGTCCGAGGGTCGGGTGAGCCCACCTGCCGGACCGCGTACCAGTGGGCGCCACCGGGCGGGAGCGCAAGCGGCCCCTGGGGGCACAAGCCGACGAGCCGCCGCTCGGGGTCGAGGATGTCGTGCAGCGGATAAAGGTCGCGCGCATCCGCTCCCCTGCCGTGATGCAGGACGAGCGCGCCCTCCGGATCACCCGCCGCGGGCCGCACGAGGTGCTGAATCGGCTCGACTTCCACCGGGCGACCCTAACCACCCCTCGACCATTGTCATTTCAGACCCCCGTGAGGGGGCTCAGGTGACGATGGTCACAGACCGAACGAGGACTCTGCCGATCTCCTCAAATGTGACGCACGTCACAGAGCGAGTGCCCCAACGGCGCGACGAATGTGGGATGAGAGACACCTCCGCACGACTCGCTCGCATACTCGAGGCTCAGCACGGAGTGATCAGCCGCTCTCAGGCCCTGGCTGCCGGACTGACGAGAAAGGGCATCGAGGTCCGCCTTCGAACGGGGTCGTGGCGGTCACAGCTTCCCGGCACCTACGTTTTGGCCGGATCACCCCGCACGTGGAAACAGCGGTTGATGGAGGCATGCCTGTGGGCAGCGGCTCTGGCCTCGCACCGAGCCGCCGCAGCTCTGTGGAAGCTTCCAGGGTTTGCGGAGAAGGCCATCGAAATCACCGCGCTGAAACACATCTCGTCGCCGGGTGTCTTGGTGCACCGAACCACAACGTTGCCGAGTCTCGACGTCGTCCGGCGTGAAGGGATTCCCGTGACGGCCCCCCATCGAACGATTATCGACCTTTGCGCGGTGGTGCCGCCTCAGCTCGTCGAGCAGTCCCTGGATATGTTTCTTGTTCGAGGGCAGACGGAGGTCGACTTCCTATGGCGTCAACTCAATCGAATCGGGAGTCAAGGTCGATGCGGGACGGCGCAGCTTAGGAGGATGCTCGTCGAGCGCGCCGGTCGACTCATACATCCCGGCTCATCCTCGGAAACGCGCCTTCTGACGCTCCTCAGGGACAATGGCATCCCCGGAGCTCGCCCCCAGGTCGAGATCTTCGACGGAGACGAGTTCGTGGCCAGACCCGACGTCCTATTCGAAGACGTCAAGTTAGCGATCGAGGTGGATAGCTGGACCTGGCATACAGACAAGACCAGACGACGCGCGGACGCCCGCAGGCAGAATCATCTCGAGCGCTTGGGCCTGACCGTGCTGAGGTTCTTTCGCGAGGACGTGTTCTTCGACCCGGACTACGTGCTCTCCGAGATCCGGGCAACTCTCCTACAACTGCGCTCCACGGCCGCCATCTGAGCGACCATTGTCATTCCAGCCCCCCCTGAGGGGTCTCCAATGACAATGGTCGCGGGGGGTGGGCTCGGGGGCTAGTCGCCCGAGGCCTGGTCCCGGGCGCAGACCTCGGGCAGGTCACCCGGCTTCGGGATCGGGATCGGGAGGATCTGGGTGAGCTTCTCGGTCCGGAACCTTCCCCGGCCCACGATCACGGCGACGTCAACGTCGGGCTTGGTCTTGCCGACCTCGACCTCGGCCCCCGGGATTGCCGCAGCGACCAGCTCGGCCATGCGCTCGGCCTCCGGCTCCTTGGAGTTCGCCACGATGGTCGTCCCCCTGAACCTGAAATTCTTGGCGTTGGCGACCTCGACGACCTGCACGTGCTCCTCGCCGACGGTGGTCGCCGCCTCGAGCATGTCCCTGGCTGGACCGGCAACCGCCCTCTCGAGACCTACGCCGTTGTAGACACCGACGCGGACCGTCTGAGGAGAGATGCTCGGCACCCCATCCGCCTCGGCCGGGCTTTCGTTGGCGGCAATGGCGTCGAACATGACCTCCATGGTGTCGAAGTCACCCACGACGACCGAGCTCTCGACGCCGTTTTCGGTCTCCGTCCCGGTCCCCAGATTGGGGGCCGTGTAAGCCTCGTAGGTGTCGGGGTCGAAGTTGCGAAGCTTGCTGCCGATCTCCGCCAGCCCCTTCAGAGTCGTGTTCTGGTCGATGTCGACGTTGCTTCGTGCAACGTCGGCAAGCGAGTTCACCCGGCCGGGCCGAAGGATGGTCGAGCTGGACAGGACCTTGTCGAGAGCTGCGGCGATGAATTTCTGCTGGTTCTGAATGCGTTCGAAGTCGCCGGCCGCAAAGTTGCGAGAGCGAACAAACCGAAGCGCGTCGTCGCCACTAAACTGGACCATCCCCACTTCTTCTTCCGTCACCTCGAGACCCGTCTGTTTGTCGAAGGGAATCGGCTCGGGAACGCAGACCGCGACGCCATCGATGGCCTCGATGAGATCGCGGAAGCCCGCGATATTGATCTGCACGTAGTGGTTGATGGACAAACTGGTCAAATCCTCGACCGTTGCAACGATCCGCTCCGGCCCCCCCATCAGCGCGGCGTTGATCTTGTCGTTGCGCTTGCCGACCGGAACCCACAGGTCGCGCGGGAACTGAACCATCGTGACCTTGCTGGTCTCGGGATCGATGTGGGCAAGGATGAGCGTGTCGGCGCGCTCCGCATCTCCACCCCCCTCGACGTCACCGGCCCCGAGATCCAGCTTCTGTTCCTCGGTCAGCCCCTCGCGCGAGTCGGAGCCGACAAGAAGCACGTTGAAGGGATCCTCGCGACGCTCGGCCGGCGCGACGTTCTCGACGTCCGTTTGAACGTCACCTTGAAGCGAGTAGTAGTAGTAGACGAGGTAGCCGCCGGCCGCCGCGAGCACCACTAAGACCGCGAGCAGAATCCACTGCCATCTGTGACGGAAGTGCTTTCGTTCGCGTTCGCGCGCGCTTCTGAAGACGTCGCCGTAGCGCGTCGCCGTCGGAGCGATGTTCTTCTTCTTTCGCCAAAGACTCATTAGAAACCCAGTGAATTGTGACCCGACCGCACACGAGCGCAACTTCGCCCGTCCTGGTCGTGCAATTATCGATTATGGAGGCGGTCCGTTCCTATCGGTCGCCATTTGCCAAATCTCCACACCGCCCCTATGGAGCGCCGGAGTCCCCGCACAGCACGGGTAGCTGGCAGAAGCGCTCCTGCTCGGCGATCTGGAACAAAGCGAGAGCGGACAAAGAAAGTCCGAGGGCCAGCGCAGTCGCCCACCACACACGAGGAACCCTCCGGCGCGTACGCTCATCCGTCCGCGCTACAACGTCATCGTTCTCCAGTGAGATCTCGGCCAGGAGGATGCGGGCATCGACCAACTGGAGGCGTCGCACGTAGACGAGCACCGGAGCCCACGGGTTGGAGCCCCCGTAAAGCCAGGAGTTCGGCTGGGACCGGTCCTTGACTGTACGGGTCTCGATGGCCCGATCGGCGAGCTTACCGATGAGCAACGCGGCCTCGATGTCGTTCGCCGCACGAAACAACTCGACCCAGTCGCGCCCACCGCCACCGTTCGGCTCGTCGTCGACGGTAGGGGGAGAGGATGGAGGGTCGAGCCTGATTGATGTCATCAGTGCTTCCCCAGCACCTGGCGAGCGATGACAACTCGCTGGATCTGATTGGTGCCTTCGTAGATCTGAGTGATCTTGGCATCGCGCATGAGTCGTTCGACCGGATACTCCCTCACGTACCCGTATCCGCCGAGCACCTGCACGCAGTCGGTGGTCACGGACATGGCCACGTCACTCGCATAGCACTTGGCAATCGCGGCCCAGTAGCTGACATTCGAGTCGGCCTCGTCCACCGCGGTCGCAGCGCGGTACACCGCCATCCGCGCCGTCTCGATCTTCATCGCCATGTCCGCGAACATGAACTGTATGCCCTGAAAAGCCGCGATGGGCTTACCGAACTGCTGGCGTTCGTTGACGTAGCCGACTGCGAAATCGAAGGCGCCCTGTGCAATTCCGAGAGCCTGCGCTGCGACCGTCGGACGAGAGAAGTCGAGCGTCCGCATCGCGATTCCGAAGCCACCGTTGACCTCGCCCACGACGGCCGAGCCGGGAACTCGCACATCGTTGAGGATGACCTCGCGCGTAGGCGACCCGCGAATTCCCATCTTGTCTTCCTTCTTGCCGAGCTCGAACCCGTCCATATTCTTGTCGAGCAGGAAGCAGGTGATGTTCTTGTTCTTGGGACCATCGGGGTCGCTGACCGCGAAGTACGTGTAGAGATCGCTCGCTCCGGCCCCCGTGATGAACCGCTTGGTCCCGTTGAGGACCCAGCCGTCGCCGTCACGCGCCGCGCGGCTCTTCATGGCCCCCGCGTCGCTGCCCGAGCCGGGTTCTGTGAGGCAGTAGCTCATCCGGTGGTCACCGTTCGTGATGCCCTCACACACGAGGCGCTTCTGCTCGTCGCTTCCGGCCAAGAGCACGGGGATGGCGCCGAGCTTGTTCACGGCTGGAATAAGAGAGGTTCCCGCGCTCCAGCGCGAGATCTCCTCGACCAGAAGGCAGAGCTCGACGGCGCCGCCCCCGGCTCCTCCGTGCTCCTCGGGATAGGAAACGCCTGCGAAGCCGTTGCGCACCAGCAGCTCGTCGATGTCCCACGGGTACTCGTCGGCCTCATCGATCTCGGCCGCCCGCGGGGCGAGCTTGTCCTCGGTGAGCTGTCGAACCGAGGCGCGAAAGGCCTCCTGCTCCTCGGTCAGATGAAAGTTGAGTCCCTTGTCGTCCATGGGTTACAGGGTACAAGGGGCGCCGCCTTGGACGACGCCCCGAATGCACCCTCAGAGACCGTCTACTGCTGAGCGCGCGTTCCGTTGTCCGTGCGTGGATCGCTCACTCCCAGATTCATCCCCGTCCCCAGTTCCACGCCCGTGGCGTTCATTCGGGGCCGGATCAGGTACTCGCTCTCATCGTTCGGAGTGATGGTGTGGCCGCGCGTGCCGAGTTCGACCTCGACGACCTCGTCAACGCGACCGTCCTCGAGCTCGAGCGGGAACGGTGGACCCTCGACGCCTCCGGCCGCCTCGACGCGCTCCGCGTCTATCGCCTGACCGATGTTGAGATCGAAGTCGACCAGTCCCACGATCGCGTTGAGCACGCCCATGATGATTCGAACTCCCCCCGCGCCTCCTGTGATCAGCACCGGCTCGCCACTGCGAACGACGATCGTCGGAGACATCGACGAGCGTGGGCGCTTGAACGGCTCGGGCTCGTTCGCCGTTCCGGGAGCTCCGAAGTCGGTCATCTCGTTGTTGAGCAAGAACCCGGTCTTGGGCGCCACCACGGCGCTGCCGAACTCCTGCTCGATGGTGCACGTCAGCGCGACGGCGTTGCCCTTGCGATCGATGACCGAGATGTGCGTCGTGTGCCCGTTCGGGTTGTCGGAGTTATCGAGGTTTGGCTCATCGAACACACCGGGCTCGTATGACTTCGCCACATCGGGATCAATCTCGTCGCGTCGATCGTCGGCGTAGCTCTTAGAGATGAGCTCCTTGGTCGGCACGTCTTCGAAATCCGGATCGGCGACGTATGCCGCCCGGTCCGCAAAGGCAAGCTTCTGAGCCTCCGCCGTGAAGTGCAGATGATCCGCGCTCGATTGTCCCGCCCCCTCGATGTCGAAACCTTCGAGGAGATTGAGCATTTGAATGGTCGCGATTCCGCCCGAGGTGGGTGGAGGCATGCCGATGATCTTGTGCTCGTTGTATGTCCCGGTCACCGGCTTGCGCCACTCGGCCTCGTAGCGCTCGAGGTCCCTGCGTCGCATGATTCCGCGGTCACCCGGAACCTCGCCTGCGTCGCGCATGTCCGCGACGATGCGCTTCGCGATCTCGCCGCCGTAGAACTCGTCGATCCCGCGCTTGCGGAGCAGCTCGAGCGTCTTCGCAAGCTGCGGGTTCCGCAGGGTGTCTCCGGGCGCGTACGGCGTGGTCGAGTTCTTCAGGTAGATCTGCGCCGCGGGTGGATAGAGCTTGAGACGCTCGGCGTTCTGGGCCATGGCGATGCTGAGAGAGGGCAGTACCTCGATGCCGTTGGCGGCAAGTCGCTCCGCCGGCTTTATCGCCTCGTCGATCGAGATCGTCCCGTAGCGGCGAAGAGCCTCCTTCGCTCCACTGAGAATGCCCGGGACGCCGACGGTCAGGTGACCGGTAAAGGTCTGATGGGGGCCGGGTGTCTGAAAGGTTTCCGGGGTCATCTTGGCCGGCGCGGTCTCGCGAAAGTCGAGAGTGTCGACCCTGCCCTTTGCGTTGCGATAAACCAGGAAGCCTCCCCCGCCGATTCCGCAGGACTGGGGGCGAGCGGCGGTCATCGCGATCATCATCGTCACCGCTGCATCGACCGCGTTGCCGCCCTCGTCGAGCACTTGGACGCCGGCCTCGGACGCCGCCGGAGCCTCGGTCGCCACAACTCCCTCGCGAGAGCGAATCGGCTCTCTATACTTCGTACCCTCGTCCGCCGCCGCCGGCACCAGGCCGGTCGTCAGCAGGCACAACGTGCTGAACACAAGAATGAGCCGCCGCACGATCACTCCCCCTCTACGTTGGAAGGACACAGTCCTGCATACCCCAAGCTCGCCAGATCCCAACTTGACCGAGCGGTCCAAGCGATCGTCTAGACGATCGCGTGCATTACCCGACGCCGCCGTTCAGCGGGGGCGAGAGCGGAGCCACGCTTCGGCGTGGCGAAGTGGGAGGGAAACGGGTCATGAACTAGGTAGGCTTCGGTTCGGTTGTGGGGGCCGCGAGAAAGGACTCGGACACAGTGGCTGGATCGATCGACGTAATCAGGGATTCCATCCTGAGCGGCGCGCCGGGCGAGGAGCTCGCCTCCCTGGAGCTCCCCGAGGCCGTGACGGCCGCCTTCGTCCGCAAGGATGAACAGAACATGTTCGAGGGACTCGAGTCGAACACGAAGGATCCACGCAAGTCACTGCGCGTCGACGAGGTCGACCTTCCACCGCTCGGGCCAAATGAATGTCTCATCGCGGTGATGGCGTCGGCGATCAACTTCAACACCGTGTGGACCTCGATCTTCGAGCCACTGCCGACCTTTATGTTCCTCGAGCGCTACGGCAAAGAGAGCGACCTGGGAGCGCGGCACGACCTCGACTATCACATCGTCGGTTCCGACGCCGCGGGAGTCGTGCTTCGAACCGGTCCCGGGGTCACGCGCTGGAGGGTGGGCGACGAGGTCACCGTGCACTGCAACTACGTCGACATGGAGGCCCCCGAGGGCCACAACGACTCGATGATCGATCCCAACCAGCGCATCTGGGGCTTCGAGAGCAACTTCGGTGGGATGAGCGAGATCGCGATGGTCAAGGCGAACCAGCTCATGCCCAAACCAAAGCACATGACATGGGAGGAAGCGGCCTGCCTCGGACTCGTGTCCTCTACTTCGTACCGCATGCTCGTCGGGAGAAACGGCGCCGACATGAAACAGGGCGACGTCGTGCTGATCTGGGGAGCTACCGGCGGTCTCGGGGGCTTCGCGTGCCAGTACGTGCTCAACGGTGGCGGTGTTCCCGTCGGCGTCGTGTCGTCGAAGGAGAAGGCGGACATCCTCAACGCGATCGGTGTCGAGCACGTAATCGATCGCAGGGCCGAGGGCTACGAGTTCTGGAACGATGGCGAGCAGAACGCCAAGGAGCAGCGTCGCTTCGGCCAGAAAGTACGCCAGCTCGCCGGCGAGGATCCGGACATCGTGTTCGAGCATCCCGGCCGCCAGACGTTCGCGACGAGCGTCTTCGTAGCGAAGAAGGGCGGAATCATCGTCACCTGCGCGTCGACCTCGGGCTACATGCACGAGTACGACAACCGCTATCTATGGATGCATCTGAAGAGGATCATCGGAAGCCACTTCGCCAATTACAAAGAGGCCTGGGAGGCGAACCGGCTCGCCTTCCTCGGTAAGATCCACCCGATTCTTTCCGAGACCTATCCTCTGACCGAGATCGGCGAGGCCGCGTACCAGGTGCACCAGAACATGCACCGTGGAAAAATCGGCATCCGGGTGCTCGCGCCGTCCGATGGCCTGGGCGTCAGCGACCCAGAGTTGCGCGACCGTCATATCGACCAGATGCGCAGCTTCCGCAAGTTCAGCGAGTAGGTCGCCGGGACCGAGGGTCCCTCAGCCGTTCACCTTGAAGATCACCGCGTCGCCCTGGCCTCCGCCTCCGCACAGTGCCGCGGCACCGGTTCCCCCGCCGCGCCGCTTCAGCTCGTGGATGAGCGAGACCGCGAGGCGGGCTCCCGTACATCCGATCGGGTGGCCGAGCGCGACCGCGCCCCCATTTACGTTGACCTTGTTCTCGCCCTCGGGGGAGCCGTTGAACAGCATCTTCGTCGAGTGCACCGCGACCGCTGCGAAAGCCTCGTTGATCTCGAGGAGGTCGAGGTCGTTGACCGACAAGCCCGCTTTCTTCAAGGCCGACTGGACGGCGAGCGCCGGGACGGTGTGGAGGTAGGGCGGCTCGTCCGCGGACATGCCGTGAGCGACGATCTCGGCCAGCGGTGTCAGGCCGAGTTCCTCCGCTCGCTCGGGGCTCATCACAACCACGGCGGCGCCCCCGTTCGACACCTGTGACGCATTGCCGGCGGTGATGGTGCCGTCGGTCTGGAACGCGGGCCGCAGCTTGGCGAGCTTCTCCGCCGTTGTCCCCTCGCGCACTCCTTCGTCAGTTTCGAACAAGACTGGGTCACCCTTGCGTTGGGGTATCTCCATGGGAACTATCTCTTCGGCGAACTTGCCCTCCGCGATCGCCTTGGCAGCGCGCTCGTGGCTGCGCGCGGCCCATGCGTCCTGCTCCTCCCGGCCGATCGAGAACTCGGTGTTGACGTCGTCCGACTGGTCGCCCATGTGCTTGCGGTTGAACGCGTCCCAGAGTCCGTCGTGGACCATCGAATCGACGAGCTTCCCGTCACCCATTCGGTATCCGGTACGCGCCTTCGGCAGCATGTAGGGCGCGAGATCCATCGACTCCATCCCACCCGCGATGACGGCGCTTACCTCGCCCGCTCGAATGAGCTGGTCGGCCAACGCGATGGCATTGAGGCCCGATAGACAGACCTTGTTGATCGTGATCGCGGGGACGCTCTTGGGCACGCCGGCCTTGACCGCCGCTTGCCGCGCGGTTATCTGCCCGGTCCCCGCCTGGAGCACCTGGCCCATGATCACGTAGTCGATCTGCTCACCGGAGATCCCGGCGCGCTCGAGCGCACCCTTGATCGCCCGCGCGCCCAGATCGGTTGCGGGAACCGTCGAGACGGCTCCGCCGAACTTGCCGATCGCCGTCCGAGCGGCCGAGACGATGACGGAATTGGCCATGGGGCGCTCCTTTCGAGTCAGCGCGCAAACAGAAACTCGTGTGGTTTGAGCCTCAAGTCTAGGGCGGTCGCGTTCTATGTGCGAAAGCGCCCGTCGGGCGGGAGCTACCGCGCTAAGAACGGTACGGTCGGGTTCATGGAGGACGTCGGGTTATTTGGTCCGGAGAGCATGGTGTGGCGCGTCCACTCCGACCCGGCCTCACTGATCGGCGGCCTTCGTGGGCTGCTCATCCAAGCGCTCAACCCCGTTGCGATGGCCGCCGTCTCGCAACACAGCAACTATCGAGACGATCCCTGGGGCCGGCTGAATCGAACCTCGGAGTACCTGACGATCACGACCTTCGGAGACACGCGGCAGGCGGGCGAGGCAGGTGCAAGGCTGAGGTCGATCCACCGACGCATCAGCGGAACCGATCCGGTCACGGGTCGGAGCTACCGAGCAGACGATCCCGACCTGTTGCTCTGGGTACATAACGTCGAGGTTCATTCCTTCCTCGCGGGTTACAGGGCCTACGGGGGCAGGGTGACACGGGCGCAAGCCGACCAGTACGTATCGGAAATGATTCGCCACGCAGAACTCGTAGGGCTCAGTGCCGGTGACGTGCCGCACACCTACGCGGAGGTGGACGAGTACGTTTCGAGCACCGCAAGCCTCGCGCTGACTCCTGCAGCGAGGGAGGGGATGCGCTATGTGCTGAGCCCACCGATGCCAGCTGCCCTTAGGCCCCTGTGGTCGATCCCCGCCGTGGCGGCGGTTGCGATCCTGCCCAAGCACATCCGCGACCTGTACGGGATTCCCTGGTTGGCGCCCGCCACGCCGGTCCTCAGGGCTTCGACCACCGCCGTCCTCAAGACGTTCAAGGCCCTCTTCCCGCCGCCGCCCGCAGTGCGCGAGGCTTTGGAGCGCGCGGCCCGCTTGGCCGCGTAGGGCGATTATCGATCGAAGGGGGCTCCTCATGAGGGTCGCACTCGTGGTGTCGTGTTGCGCGGCACTGGTACTCGGGATGCTTCCGGGCGCGGCGCTGGCGAATCATCGACCGAACAGCTTCTGCTCCCGATCGGGCGACTTCTGTCAGTCGACAACCAAGAATCGCAACAAAGCGCGGGTGCTTCAGTTTCGAAGCTTCGCTCATCGCGGCGAGGTCAGAGTCTGCGTCAAGGCGCCGACCGGCGCGAGGACCTGCGTGGATGATCGGTTTCGCGACCGCAACGATGACGGCGTCTTCGTCACTCGCATGAAGTGGACAACGAACTTTCCCAACGAGGGCCCGGGCGCCTACACGGTCGCATGGCGGCAAGAGGGCTCGAGGACTGGAAAGAGGCTGGGCTTCCACCGACGCTGACCTAAGCCGCTGTTGCATAGGATGCGTCGATGCTCAACAAGATCGAACACGTCGCCCTCGCGGTCGCCGACCTCGACGCCGCGGTAACTCACTACTCACAGGTCTGGGGACTCGAGGTGTCACACCGCGAGCGCGTCGCCGACCAGGGTGTCGAAGAGGTCATGCTCCGGCTTGGAGATTCCTATCTGCAGTTATTGGGTGCGACGGCGCCGGACACAACCGTGGGGAAGTTCCTCGAGCGGCGCGGCGAGGGACTGCATCACATCGCCTACGAGGTCGACGACCTACCGGCGACACTCGACTCGCTCAAGGACAAGGGCGTTGAAATGATCGACGAGGAACCACGGTTGGGAGGAAGGGGCCACATGGTCGCCTTCGTCCATCCGAAGTCGAATCACGGCCTCCTCGTCGAACTGATCCAGCGCTAGGGATCGTTTCGGCGTTATTTACATTCACATAGACGAAAAGGACCAAGTGCGACAGCCTGATAGTCCGGCAACCCAGCAATCGGCCCCCTCGCCACTGCGAAATCCCGCCTTTCGCAAACTGTTGGCGATCTCGGTCACCGTCGCGCTTGGATACGGACTGGTCGTTCCCATCCTGCCGAACTTCGCTCGAAGCTTCGACGTCAGTCTCGCGGCAGTTGGACTCGTGTTCTTCGTGTTCGGTCTCACACGCTTCCTTTTCGGACTCGTCGGTGGGCTGGTCGTGGATCGGTTCGGCGATCGCTCCAGCGTCATAGCGGGCCTCTTGATCGTGGCGGCGTCGTCCTATGCCTCGGGGCTGGCGACGTCTTTTCCTCAGCTCGTCGCGGCTCGTGGTTTCGGCGGAGCGGGTTCCGCATTCTTCATCGCGGGTCTCATGAACCGCATCATCCGCACGATCGAGCCGGAGGCGATGGGGCGAGCGACGGGACAGTTCCGTTCCTCTTTCCTCGTCGGCATCAGCGTCGGGCCTCTGCTCGGGGGAATCCTCGCCAAGTACTTCGGCGACGCCGCGACCTTCCACGTCTACGGCACAGGGCTACTGATCGCGGCCGTCATCGCGTACTTCGTTATGGCGGGCCAGGCGGTGGACCGGACGGCCCCGCGCAGCAGCCCGCTCGAATCACTGAGGAAGGCGGCTCCGTTGTTGCGCGACCGTCGCTACGTCCTGACGCTTGGCGCGACGTTCGTCGGCTGGTGGGTGCTGGCCGGACCCGCTCAGACGATAGGACCGGTGTTTGCGGCAGAGGAGCTCGGATTCAGCAAGTTTGCAATCGGCGTGGCGGTGACGCTGCTTTCGATAGGCGAGGTGCTGATTCTTTTCGCGGCTGGGAGTGCGGCGGATCGGCTGGGGCGGAAGGCCGTGCTCCTGCCGTCCCTGGTCGTCACCGCCATAGCGATCGCCCTCCTCGGCCAGATCGAGCAGGTGCCCTGGGCCTACTTCCCGCTGATGGTCGCTGCTGGGGCCGGGGTCGCCGCCGGGAGCACGGCCGCGGGAGGGCTACTCGCCGATTCGATCCGAGGGCAGGGGGCGCAGCAGAAAGGTGGGTCCGGAGCCGCGGTGGGCGTCAACCAGATGGCGGGGGACCTCGGCTACCTCTTGGCGCCGACGACAGTCGGTTTCCTGGCCGAGGTGGCGGGTTTCGGAGTGGCCTTCATCGCCGCAGCGGTGCCGGCGGCGCTCCTGTTGGCGTGGACCGTGACGTTGCCGAACTACCGAGCCGAACGATCGGACGGTGACCGACCAGCGGAGACGGTCGTCGAGCCCGGCTCGGTCGTTTCGTAGGAGTCACCACGGGCCTCTCCGACGGGCCCGGGCACTGGAGCACTCTCCACTCGGTTCCGGCCGTTGCGCTTGGCCAGATAGAGGGCCTCGTCGGCGCGGTTGAGGAACTCGGTCGCTTTCTCGCCGGGAATCAACGACGACACCCCCGCAGAGAGGGTGACCTCCGGGGGTGTTACGCCGCGCAGACGGTCCACCACCAGCAGAGCTGATTCGAGAGAGCACTTCGGCAGCAGCAGCGCGAACTCCTCGCCGCCATAGCGCGCGAGGGTGTCGATGACTCGAACGGCCCCGCCCCATTCCGCCGCCGATCTCCGCAGCAAATCGTCGCCGGCCAGATGTCCGAACTCGTCGTTGAAGCGCTTGAAGTAGTCGATGTCCAACATCACTACACAGGTGGGCAGATCGCCGCGTCGCGCTCGCTCGATCTCCCGCTCGAGCTCCTCCACGAAACGGCGTCTATTGGCGAGCCCTGTGAGCGAATCCGTATCGGCGAGGCGTCGAACCTCCGCCAGGAGATCGGCTCGCTCGATTATCGCGGGGATCTCCGCGGCGAGAATTCGCACGGTGGCAACCGCCTGGTCGTCGATATGGTCACGCTGATCGACCCACCCCGCCATCAGCACGCCGATCGTCTCGTCCCCGCGCTGGACGGGTTCGAACAGAGCCGAGGCGATGCCAGTGAGCTTCACCAGTCGCTGTGACACCTCGCTACTCGCGGTGACATCGGCAACGAAGAAGGTGCGGCTCGTCGTAAACGCCTTGGCTGAGCCGCTCGGCTCTCCCCGGAGATGAACCCTCAGGGCCGGAAGCTCGGCCTGGCCGGCGTGAGCGGTGACCGTGAGATGCTCGTCCCCGTCGGGTTCCAGCAACCACGCCCCGTCGGCGGAACCAACTTGGATAACGGCTTCGCACACGGACGTACGGGGATCGTCTCCAGCCGGCAGAGCGCGGAGCGTGGCCGCGATGATCTCGAGCGACCGGGCTTGTTGGGACAGCTCTCGAGCGCGTTCGGCGTTCTGCCGCACAAGATGTTGAACCACGGCGCCCATAAGAGCTCCGACCGACAGCGTTATGACCAGCCGGCGCCACTCACCCGCCGCATATCCGGGTGGCCCGAACATCACGATCGGAGCTGCGAGCGCGATGGCGAGACCAACAAGGCTCACGACAAGGGAAGCCGGCCTGCAGTAGAGGGCGACCCACACGATGGACAGCAGCATGAGGGGCGAGAAGCCCGATGGAGCACCACCCTCGACGTGGCGAACGAGAGCCACCAGAGCGAGGAACGCTAAAGGAACCGTTACCTGCCACCAGTCCGGCAACCTCCGCCACGGCACCAAGAGGACCCCGAGCGACAGGGCTAGACTCAGAGCGATCGCCGACCACCATGCGCCGTCGGCGCGCGAGGGGGAGCCCACGTAGGCGACCGCGACCAGGGCCGCTCCGGCGAACGGGAGCAGACGCAGCCTGACTTCGTCCACGAGATAAGACCGCAATTGACTCATCGCAACCATGATTGGACATGTTGGACATAGGCACAAGGCTTTCCTTTAGGGTGAGCCGGTGAACGCGCCCAGCTACGAGGATGCCGGCGTCAAGGGCCAGTCCGATGCACTCTCCGCGGTCGAGCGCCATCTCCGGCCCACCTTCTCGTTCCCGACGAACGGCGAGGTCCTTACCGAGTTCGGTCACTACGCCAGCGTCATCAAATTGACGCCCGATCTAGCCCTTGCTATGTGCACCGACGGTGTGGGTTCCAAGACGATCGTCGCGAGCGCGCTCGGCCGATACGACACGATCGCGTTCGACTGCGTCGCGATGAACGTAAACGACCTTCTCTGCGTTGGAGCCCGCCCATTTGCAATGGTCGACTACCTCGGAGTTCACACTCTCGATGCGGGCCGCACGGACCAATTGCTGAGCGGGCTCGGCGCGGCAGCGAAGGAGGCGGGGATCGCGGTCCCAGGCGGGGAGGTTGCCCAGCTTCCCGAGGTCATCGGGTCGGACGGTAGCAGTCCGGGAGATCCCACCGCGTTCGATCTCGTGGGCACCTGCGTCGGCACGCTCCACCCCGAGCAGCTGATTCTCGGACGCGCCGTCGAGCCGGGAGACGCAATCATCGGGCTCGCGTCCTCCGGTCTGCACTCGAACGGCTACACGCTCGCGCGGCGCGTCCTATTGAAGGACCGAGGCATGAGTCTCGACCGGCAGGTCAGTGAGCTCGGTCGCTCGCTCGGAGAAGAGCTACTCGAACCCACAGCTATTTACGTTCGGGCGGTCACCGCCCTGTGGGATGCGGGGATCGAGACACGGGGGATGTCTCACATTACCGGAGACGGGTTCGGCAACCTCCTCAGACTGGAGGCCGAGGTCGGCTACCAGATCGACGCCCTGCCCGAACCCCATCCCATATTCGACCTCATTCGGCAACACGGGCGGATCGACGACGAGGAGATGTTCAGGGTCTTCAACATGGGGATCGGCATGATCGCCATCATCCCGCCATCGCAAGAGACTCACGCGCTGGCCTCGCTCGAGAGCTCGGGCCAGAGCGCGAGCCGAATCGGAACGGTCGTGGCGGAAGCGGGGGTCGTGCGAGTGACGCAGCACGACCTCGAGCTTACGGGCTGATAACGGGCGAAAACCAAACCGGCAGGGACGAGGGTGATTGGGGCGGTTGCCCGGCCTGGTAGGCCCCCCCTCGGTCCCTTTGATGCCGGATTTGGTTTTTGGGTTTTCCGGAGGAGACGAAGGGTCAGTCGTCGCCCAGGACCGGTGGTACATCGGGTTTCGTCCCCAGGGGTGCGTCGATGACGTCATCGTCCTGCGGCTTCTCGGCCGAATCACTCGGCTTCTCCACCTGCTCGTGGTCGTCGGACTCGGGCGCCTTGGACGAGGGCTCGCCGCCGGTCGGGGAAGAACCGAGCTCCTTCTTGACATTCGATTCGACTTTCCCGGCATGCGTTCCGATAGCGCCGGCGGTCGAGCTCAACTCGCCCGCGGCCTCCGAGGCTCCCATAATGACGTCGGCGATTACGCTCGCCAGCTGACCGGCGATCTTTGGCCCGACAAGCTTGATCAAGAGACGCTCTAGCTCGTCGCGGTCCAAGTTCGGGTTCGTAGCCAAACTCTTGAGCGCGCGGAACTGGGCGCGCGTCAGGTTCACACTCGTTCCGTCTGGCAGGCGGAGGTTGCGGGTCGCGGCATCCCGAGCGGATGCGTCATCGGTCAATGCGATACGGGAGTCCGTTCGTGCGGCCGACACGTCACCGGAGTCGTGGTTCAAGTCGGCCAGGAACGAGGCCACAGCCATTCCCGCGGCGGAAAACGACAACAGCCCGGCGGTAAACACAGCGGCGGCGAGCGTGCGCGCCAGACGGAGACGGGTCATCTTGGATCGTCTCGTAGCGATCGCCACCTTGATCTCGTTGACCTGCTCGGCGAGCGCCGCTTCCTCGGTGCGAACATCTCGCTCGAGGTCGTGGATCAGCCGGTTCGCGGCCCCCACCTCGCCGGCCCGCATCAGCGTGGCCGAAAAAGCAAGCTTGTCATTGGCGACCTCGCGAGCGCGCTGCGAAAAGGCGCGCGCCGAACGAGTGAGCTCGAAACTCGCCGTCTCTTCGTCGTCCGCTGCCCGAGTGCAGTCCCGGCTGAGCTCTTTGAGTTCGCGCCTTAGCCGCCCAATCCACATATCGAATTGTTTCGCCTTCGCCGACCCCTCACCTGCCGTGCCGACCGGAGCTTTTTCTGGACCGGCCGGTCAGGTTTTGGAGGCGGCGGATGCTGCTCGGGGGCGGCTATTGTGGCGCTCATGGCAACCGATGAAAAGGAACAAGAGGACTCGCTCGACCAACAGGGCCAGATGGCCGCCGCCGCCCAAACGGTTCCCATCGAGAATCGCATCGCCGAGCTCGAGGCCAAGAGGGCGGAGGCCAGGGCGGCCGGAGGCGAGCAGGCCGTCGCCCGGCAACACGACCGAGGCAAGCTGACCGCGCGCGAACGCATCGAGGCGCTGCTCGACAAGGACTCCTTCGTCGAGACGGATCAACTCATGAAACATCGGAGCCACGGCTTCGGCATCGAGAGCAAACGGCCCTACTCCGATGCAGTGGTTACCGGATGGGGCTCAATCGATGGGCGCAAGGTTTTCGTGTTCGCCGAGGACTTCACGGTCTTCGGCGGTTCGCTCAGCGAGGTCATGGGCGAGAAGATCTGCAAGGTCATGGACCTGGCGATGGCCACCGGGGCGCCCATCATCGGGCTCAAGGACTCTGGGGGCGCACGTATCCAAGAGGGTCCCGCCTCGCTCGCCGGCTACGGCTACATCTTCGACCGCAACGTTCGATCCTCCGGCGTCATCCCACAGATCTCGGCCATCATGGGTCCCTGCGCCGGTGGCGCTGTGTACTCCCCTGCCATCACCGACTTCAACTTCATGGTGGATAAGACGAGCCACATGTTCATCACCGGGCCGGACGTCATCAAGGCCGTGACCGGCGAGGAGGTCACCCAGGAGGAGTTGGGTGGCGCGATGAGTCACGCGTCGAAGTCTGGTTCGGCGCACTTCGTGGCGCAGACCGACGAGGATTGCCTCGAGCAGATCCGCTACCTGTTGAGCTTCCTGCCCTCGAACAACTTCGAGTCCCCTCCGTACTTCGCGCCCACCGACGATCCGGGTCGACTTTGCGAGGAACTGATCGACGTCATACCCGATTCACCCAACAAGCCTTACGACATGCACCAGGTGGTCGGAAGCGTTTTCGACGACGGGGAGTTCTTCGAGGTGCACGCGCACTGGGCGAGAAACGTCCTCGTCGGTTTTGCACGCCTGGGAGGGCACTCGGTGGGAATCGTTGCCAACCAGCCACAGATTCTCGCCGGCTGCCTCGATATCGAATCCTCGACCAAAGCCGCGCGCTTCGTGCGCTTCTGCGACTCGTTCAACATCCCGCTCGTGACCTTCGTGGATGTGCCGGGTTTCCTGCCCGGGACCGAGCAGGAGTACGGCGGCATCATTCGGCACGGCGCCAAGCTTCTCTATGCGTTCAGTGAAGCGACCGTTCCGCGCATGACCGTCATAACGCGCAAGGCCTACGGTGGGGCCTACGTCGTCATGAACTCCAAGCACATCCGCAGCGACGTCTCGGTGGCATGGCCCTCCGCGCAGATCGCGGTCATGGGGGCGGAGGGAGCCGTAAACGTGATTCACAGGCGCGAGATCTCGTCTGCGGACGACCCGGAGGCGAAACGAGCCGAGTTGATCGAGAGCTACTCCGAGCATCTTCTCAACCCCTACATCGCGGCCGAACGTGGCTACGTCGACGCCGTAATAGACCCG
This sequence comes from Actinomycetota bacterium, assembly GCA_050693895.1. Lineage (GTDB taxonomy): Bacteria > Actinomycetota > CADDZG01 > CADDZG01 > WHSQ01 > WHSV01. The sequence goes on from JBOGWS010000048.1 coordinate 31,840, forward strand.
CGCGACACGCGCGTCCGCCTGCTGCGAAGTCTCGAGATGCTGCGCAGCAAGCGCGAATCCATCCCGCAGCGCAAGCACGGCAACGTTCCGCTGTAGGCATTAGCGATGACAGAGCATCTCGACAAGCCCGAGGACCTCACCATCGAATCCATCGCGGGGAACCCGAGTCCGTCCGAGCGCGCTGCCATCGAGGTCGCCCTCAAGGAACTCATCGAGACCGAGCACCGAGCGCGGGCCGTGTCCATCTGGCGACGCGCGTCACGATCGCAGGGCAGGAGGCTCGGGATGGGCGACTACCGCGATCGTTTCGATCCCGAGGAGGCGTGGCGGCTGTCGCTTCGCTTCCCGAGCGGAGGCAGGGAGTATCCGGGCCTGAATGGGCGCGGAGACGCAAAGTAGATGCTCGGCTGCTCCAGGGCGTCGC
>JBOGWS010000049.1:0-3982 GCA_050693895.1 Actinomycetota bacterium
AAGTATGTTGCCTAGTCTAGTCGGCAGAACATCAGACATTGCAGGATACTCCCAATACAACGAGTACCATCGCCCGAGATGCCTGGATCTTGTTAGCTCACGCACATTGTTGCGATGCCAATTCTTACCTAAGTCGTCGAGGACTCGCACCCTGACAAATGGATAGCCTTCAAAGAGGCGGATAATATTACGCCATTGGCTAGCGATAATCGCGGCAATAAACCATACTGCGGCGAGGTAGGCGATCACCTGAACTACCTTGGACGCCGTGGGTTGACTATTCCAGAATTGCACTGCCATCTCCAGGCGCCTACCCTGGAACGCAGACGGCATCGCTACTACTGGAAAAAATAGGAAGACTGGCAAAAAGGCGTTTTTAAGGAATCGACGTTCAAGAACCGAGGCGGCCCTGTCGAGCAATCCTCCCATATCAAGCCTCGTAGTCGGTGATATCGACCTCATGTCCGTCCGAACAATAAGGGATTCCGTCGAACCAGCCACTCCAATCACACTCATGACAAGCCGCCTCAACTGCAAGTTGGCGTGGGCGGTGACGGTCGTTGTTGGGGCAACGGGGAATGGAATCCATTACTTCTCTCCACCCACATGCGCGGCAAGAGACCAGAAACTCTCCACTATGAACTGGCTCACCCGGCGGTATCGAGCTTCCTGGACTCATCGTCGCCTTCCCTCACCCCGCGACGTTGGGCATACCTCGGAGAAGCTTGACTGCTCACGGGGAGCCAGTCAAGATCGATTTTGCCCGGAAGCCGGCCCGCCCACTGATGCTGCCTAGGCTCAGTGCCCATGAGGCAGGTGCCAACAGGCACATTGGCAACTAATCCTCCTGAAGACGCGGCCGCTCATCAAGGTCAGCGCTTCTGTTCGTAACGCTGGCGCCAAACTCCACATCGTTCGAGGTAGAGAGTGAGATCGGTTGCGCTGAAGCCGTCAAGGGTCCAGGCGCCGGGGAGGTGCTCGTCGGGCCAGGTGTAGGCCAGGGCGGGGCGTGGGCCGGGGAGGACTTCTATGGCGATCAGTGTGTAGGTGGGGTCTTCGAAGGCGTCGAGCGTGGCCCACTCGGTGTCGGTGAGGTCGGTGTAGAGGCGGCCGGATGCCTGGCCGTGGTCAGGCACGAGGCCCGGGTAGGGGCGGTCAGGGAGGCGGGCGACTCGCCAGCCTTGTGCGGTGACTGGTTCGTGGGCGGGTACTCGGTCGATCAAGGTACTGATCACTTGGTCGAGGGCGAGGGTGCCGTAGACGAACAGGTCATTGGTTGCCGCCGATGGGCGGACCGGCTGGCCAGAGTGCGCGGAGTTCGCTTGGCTCAAGCGGGCGCTGATAGGCCTCATGAAGTACCTCCGCCGCGAGGGTACCGCCGGCCTCGTGGAGGTTGACGAACCAGTCGATACCCGCTGGGTAGGCCCACAGATAGGTGCGGAGCTGCGGATTTGCGCTCCGGTCGGACAGTTCGCGGGCGATGGTGGCGTCCGTCCAGAAGGGCACCCGTCGGAGTGCGTGGTCCCGGCATGCGCTGGCGGGCTCGCCGTTGTTGATGAGTATGTGTAGTTCTGCCCGGACTAGTTGGAGATAGTGATCGAGGCGGACACGAGCCCGGACAAGTTCGTTGTCAGGTTCGGCGATGAGCGGGAGGACCTGGCCCAGTCCTTCGAAGGCGACCTGGTGGGGACAGTGAACGCTGAGCAGGCGCGGCCAGTCAACGTCGTGTGACTCCGCGTGAGCCGCGAGGCTGGCGTACTGCAGCGCATGGCCGAGAACTTCATGGAGCGCGAAACGGTAGGCGTCGTTCGACGTCAGCGACGCGTTAGCGAGATTGATCCGAAGCCGCGCATCGCGGCCCGCGCCGTCGAGCCAGTAGGACCAGTAGGCGTCGACTTCGACGGTTTCGATGGTCAGAGTGAATTCGGCATCCGAGCCGGTCAGTGTGCGGACGGTCGGTTCGAACTTGTCGGCGAACTCGCGGATAGTGACGTTCGGATCGCTGACCGGGGAGGCTTCTTCGAGTTCGCGCAGCTGACGCCAGGTGCCAGCGTCCCAGGCTATGCCGAGAGAGCTGAGTTCCGAGCGGGCGAGGTCGCCGCGATGGGCGACGTAGTCGGGCGTCCAGCCTCGAGCGCTGCATCGCTGGGTGCGTTGGATGTAGTCCTCCAGGGAGAGCTGCTCGCCGAGCAGCGCGCGGAGGTAGGTCGTGTACGCATCCAGTTGGGCTGCCAGCGTGCTGCCCGCGTCGGCCTGGTGGCGAAGCCGAACCAGCTTGTCGAGGACAGCGAACCGGTCCGGGTACGACTCGATCGGCCCGCTCGGTGGTGCACAGTCGTAGTCGATGACCGGAGCGGCGCCCGAGGCCTCTTCGAGCGCGTGCCACCGGCGGATGGCGTGCTCAACTTGGTCGCGCAGCTGCATGGTTCACCTCCCAGCGCACCGTGACGGCCTGGCCGGGTTGGAGGTAGTCCCGGGTCAGAGTGACGAGCGCATCTCCGTCCTCGTCACTGCAGACCAGATCCTCGATGGCTGAGGTCTCCGAACCGTCGATCTGCTCTTCGATGGCCGTGCAGTTGAGCAGCATGGACACCTCGCGGTGTCGGATGTTCAAGGTGAAGTACCGGGTGTAGCGGGGTAGGGACTGACGCCAGTAGTGATCGTGCGTGAAGCGCCCGCCTTGCGAGGTGTAGGAGACGGTTGCGAGTTCCCCCGGTTCAATAGCTGGTGAGAATTGGCATGCGAACTTTGACATATTGGGGGTATCGTGAATCCGCTGGATATGGACCTTACGGTCGCTGCTGGAGTGGGGTTCGATCTTCAGGGAGCCGGATGTCGTCTCGAACCACTGTTCGCGCGTCATCCGTTTCACGGGCCGGCTGGTCAGGTTCATGACTTGGTGGCAGTAGGTCACCGATGCCCAGCCGTCCGCGGCGATGTCGATCGAGCACTCCATTTGTAGGTCGACGAGATTGCCGGCAAGTTTGCCCAGTTCGGCGGTCTCGGCGTCAGAAAGGCGCATGCTCTTACCAAGCATGACGACTGATCGGGCGATGTGCTTGGCGATATCCGCATCTGTGCCTGTTTTGGCGGTGTGCGGCCCTACGGCCAGGGGGAATGAGAGGGGCGGGCCGGATGGCTTGGAGCCACTGGCGAGGCCGTCCTTGCGCCAGTTTGGGCGCGGTGAGTCCGGCTCGGCGAGGCCGTCTTTGATGGAATCCAGCAGCACAGACTCGGTTAGCGGTTCCGTCGGGGACGGTGCGCTCAGCTGCCCTTCATCCTCTGCGGGTGTGAACATCTGGGCGGCGGTGATACCGGCAAACATCACTTCGAGTACTTGGCAGTGGTGCGGGTACGGGAGTCCCTTCAGGTCTCCTGATTGCCAGCGGTGCAATTGCGCGCGGCTCGGATAGCTTCCAACAAGGCTGGCATCAATCGTTCGGGCAGCCTTGTCGTACTGGAGGCAGAACGTGCGGTAAGTCTGCCAGTGCTTCTGCCGGAGCAGGCTCTTCAGCACCACGGGCTGGGCCACGACGACCTCCCTCCCCTGACCTCTCGCCGGGCGGACGCTACGGAAGACGAGACATCGACGCAACACGACGGAGAACAGAAATCCTGGACGCGACACGAGGGCCGTCGTGAGGCAACGCCCACTGAGCCGATGGTTGACCCGCAAACCGGAGAACAGGGGATGCCAGGGAGGTGCTCAGTCGTGTCGGTCGGCTCCGAGCGCCCTCGGCTGCGGGAGTACCGGTTGCAGTTGGGGTGGACTCAGCAGGAGCTGGCTGATCGTCTGGCGCACCTGGCGTGGATGGAGTACCGGGAGCATGTCGCGGTCAACGCGGACATGGCCGCCAAGTGGGAGCGTGGCGTCAAGGGAGTGAGCCCGCGCTACCGGGAGCTGCTGTGCCGCTTGTTCGGCGTCACCGCGGATCAGCTCGGTTTGAAGAACACTCCGTCCCTGGTCGCGGCTCGGGAGGTT
>JBOGWS010000050.1:0-7116 GCA_050693895.1 Actinomycetota bacterium
CGCTGCGCGGCGGCCGCACCCTTCCCTTCACGGTGTGGAGGCAGTGGATCGCGCCGGCCGGCCACTACACCGAGCGCTTCTACATAGTCGACAAGGAATCGCGCGAGATCATCTACGAGGGGCCCGAGAGGCTGCAGAGCGCATGGGGTCTTCAGGGAGCTACCGAGGAGACCACCGAGATCGCCGATTCCTTTCCACTCGCGGCCGGTAGCTATCTCTTGGTGTTCGCCCTCGGTGGCGTCAGCGGCGGCGAGTTCGAGGTCACCGCGTTCGAGATCCCGTCCGAGGAGCCGCGTAGTCTTAGGCCACCCACCTCTGGGTAACCCAATTTCACAACCTCTCTATCCTGAGGTGACATGAGAACTCGCTCACCAACCCTCTTCATCCTGGTTGCGCTCGCGCTTTCGGCCTGCACGCTGACGGTCTCGCGCTCCGACGGTGACGTGGATGAAGGCACGCCGGGGGGCGACAACGTAACGCTCGAGCAGAGCAACGACCCCATCGCGGCCTCCGGCGTGGCCGAGGTCGTGGAGAAGGCGCTGCCGTCGGTGGTGAACGTAAAGGTGGTCGGACTCGATGAGTCGTTCGGCGGGGACCAGACCCGCGCGCAGGGCTCAGGCGTAATCATCGACGAGGCCGGCTACATCGTGACCAACAACCACGTCATCGAGGGCGCAGCCACGGTTGAGGTCGTGTTCACCGACGAGCGCCTCGACGAACGCAGGACCAAGGGAATAGTGGTCGGAACCGATACCGACAAGGACCTCGCCGTCATCAAGGTCGAAATGGACGGACTGGACCCGATCCCACTCGGTTCCGAAGACAACCTTAGGCTCGGCGACGAGGTCATCGCGCTCGGCTTTCCGCTCGGACTGGGCGGCGCCACCGTGACCAAAGGAATCGTCTCGGCGACCGAGCGCGACATCGCCGTGGGCGGCGGAGGTCTGGGTCAGGACAGGCTCGAGGGTGTCCTCCAAACCGATGCCGCCATCAATCCCGGCAACTCGGGCGGCGCTCTGGTCGACACGGCTGGGCGCCTGATTGGGATCAACACGGCCGCCGCGGCGGCGGGTTCCGCCGAGAACGTCGGATTCGCCATCTCGATCGACACGGCCCTGCCGATCGTTCGGAAGATCATCGAGGACCCGCCCGCCAAGCGTCCCTGGCTCGGAGTGAACATCGCAGATCCCACCGACCCTCTGGTCGAGGACGAGTTCGCCGATCTCGATGACGACGTCGGCGGAGCCGGACTGATCGAGGTCTTTCCCGACGGCCCCGCCGAGCGGGCCGGGCTCGAGGCCGGGGAGGTCATCACCGCCATCGACGGCGAGGAGGTCGGATCGCCTACCGACCTAACCGACATCCTGGCGGACTTCAGGCCGGGGGACACCGTGACCCTGACCCTCGTAGGTCCAGACGGCGAACGCGAGGTCACCGTCGAGCTCGACGAACGGCCGGTGACCCTGGGCGATTAGCAGCCGCGCTGTACCTTGCGGCCGGCCCGCTCTGCGTATTCGCTACTCTGAGGCAATGCAGGTGAAGCTTCGCAACCCCGATCGAGTCATCGAGGTCGAGGGACCCAAGACCGTGGTCGCTCTCCTCCAGGAGCTCGACATCGTGCCCGAGTCCGTTTTGGTGATCAGGAACAAGACCTTGATGACCCGCGACGAGCGCGTCGACGACGCCGACGAGGTCGAGGTCAGGCCCGTTCTGTCGGGCGGAGCAAGGAAGCACGCCCGATGAAGTGCAAGGTGTGTCGCGAACACGCGATCGTGGACATCCGGCGCCACAACGCGGGCTTTTGCCGGGAGCACTTTCTCGAACACGTCACCAACCAGGTCGCCCGGACCATCAAGGAGTTCAAGATGTTCCGGCCCGACGACAGGCTGCTGCTCGCGGTTTCGGGCGGCAAGGACTCACTTGCGCTCTGGGACATCCTCGTTTCGCTCGGCTACGACGTGACCGGCTTCTATCTGGACCTGGGAATCGGCGGCTACTCCACACGGAGCAAAGATGCTTCGGCGACCTTCGCGGGCGAACGCGGGCTCAAGCTCGTCGTGCGGTCGCTCAACGAGGAACACGGATACACCGTTCCCGAGCTTTCGAAATTGACCGGCCGGGTGCCGTGCTCGGGCTGCGGGCTGAACAAACGCTACGAGTTCAACCGCGCGGCGCTCGATGAGGGCTTCGAAGTCCTGGTGACGGGACACAATCTCGATGACGAGGTGGCCACGCTGTTCGGCAACGTACTTCACTGGAACACGGACATGCTCGGTCGCCAGATGCCGGTGCTCTCCGAACGCATCCTGGGCGAGGGCGAGTCGTCGCGCGTTGCGCTCGTTCGCAAGGTCAAGCCTCTGGTCAAGGTCGCCGAGCGCGAGACGGCGGCCTACGCGCTACTGCGAGGCATCGACTACGTCGTCGAAGAGTGCCCCATGGTCGAGGGCAACACCCAGCATCGCTACAAAGAGGCCATCACGATGCTCGAGGAGACCTCGCCGGGAACCAAGAGTCAGTTCTACTCCGGCTTTCTCAAGAGAGCCGCCGGCCGCTTCCGGTCGGACGACGCAGCCGGCCTCGACGGCGGTGAGATCGTCGCCTGCAGCTCGTGCGGCGCCCCCACCGTGATCTGGGAGCCAGAGCAAAACGCCGCCGGGGCGCGCTGCGCTTTCTGCAAGACCAAGGCCCTCGCGCTCGAGCGCAGGGAGAACCCGGAGTCCGCCCGCCCCAAGCGTCGCCGCCGGGCTCGGAGCTAGCCTTGTCCGCCGGGAAGCCCTTTGCTGCGGGCGAGCGCGTCTTGTTGATCGACTCCAAACAGCGCCGTTACCTGGTGACGCTTGCGTCGGGAAAGCAGTTTCATTCTCACCAGGGAACCGTGGAGCACGACGCCGTCATCGGCGAGCTCGAGGGCATTCGCGTTCAGGCATCCAAGGGTGGCCGGCTGCTGGCCGTCCGCCCGACGCTCAGCGACTTCGTCCTGAAGATGAAGAGGGGAGCGCAGGTCGTATATCCCAAGGACATCGGCCTGATCCTGGTCTACGCCGACATCCACCCGGGTGCGACCGTTCTCGAAGCTGGGACCGGTTCGGCGTCGCTCACGCTTGCGCTTGCTAGGGCGGTGGGGGAGAGCGGCCGGCTCATCAGCTACGAGCTGAGAGAGGACCACCATGCTCAAGGCGTCGCCAATCTGAACTCCTGGTACGAGGGGCTCGGCGGCGTCCCGCGCAACGTCGAACTGCGCGTCGGCGACATCTTCGAGGGCATCGAGGACATCACCTTCGACCGGATGGTGCTCGATCTTCCGGAGCCGTGGCGTGCCGTAGGCACGACCACGACCGCGCTGGCCGCCGGGGGCATCCTTTGCTGCTATCTGCCCACGATTCCCCAGGTCCAGGAGACCGTAGATGCACTGCGGAGCGCCGGCTTCGGCCTGATCGAAACCTTCGAGGGATTGGTGCGCTCGTGGAAAGTCGAAGGCCAGTCGGTGCGCCCCGACCACCGGATGGTGGCGCACACGGGCTTTCTGATTACCGCACGCAAGCTCGAACCGTAGGGCCGAACGACCAACCCCGGAGAAACATCGTCGCTAGAAGGGGTGTTAGGAGTAGGCTTTTTCAAAAGCCATGGGAGGTGGTTGCGGTCACTGAGGGCGACTTTGAAAGCAAGATCGTCCAGTACGACCGAGAGGTGCAGGAGCTGCGGGGCCAGGTCAAGTTGCTCGAGGACGAGCTCGCGCTGACCCGGCGGAAGCTCGACGCGGCACCCCGGCGGATCCATGCTCTCGAGAAGCGGCTGTCCGAAACGGCTGCCGAGCTGGAATCCGCGCGCTCGAACAACGACCGCCTCGTATCCACTCTGGGCGAGGCCCGGGACCAGCTCGTCGCGCTGAAGGAAGAGGTCGACAAGCTCTCTCAGCCTCCCTGCACGTACGGAGTGTTCATCGAGGCCTTTCCCGACGAGGGAACCGCCGATGTGTTCAGCAACGGGCGCAAGATGCGCGTAAATCTTTCGCCCGATGTTCAAGCGCCCGAACTTCGACGCGGGCAAGAGGTCATGCTGAACGAGTCGCTCAATGTGATCGGTGCACACGCGTTCGAGCTCCAGGGCGAAGTGGTCACGCTCAAGGAGATCTTCGAGGACGGCAGACGCGCTCTGGTGATCGCCCGCACCGACGAGGAGCGCGTGGTCGAGCTCGCCGAGCCACTGCTCAGTGAGAGAATCCGCGCCGGGGACAGCCTGCTGCTGGATTCGAAGTCCGGCCACGTGCTCGAGCGACTGCCCAAGCCGGAGGTCGAGGAGCTCATCCTCGAAGAGGTCCCCGATATCAGCTACGAGGACATCGGTGGGCTATCCGAACAGCTCGAGGAGATCCGGGACGCGGTCGAGCTTCCCTACCTCCACGCGGACCTCTTCAGAGAGCACGAGCTCGACCCACCCAAGGGCATCCTGCTCTACGGCCCGCCGGGGTGCGGCAAGACGTTGGTGGCCAAGGCGGTCGCCAACTCGCTGGCCAAGAAGGTCGCCGAGCGAACCGGCACGGCGCACCGGAGCTACTTCCTGAACATCAAGGGTCCGGAGTTGCTAAACAAGTACGTCGGTGAAACCGAGCGCCAGATCCGTTTGATCTTCCAGCGGGCCAAGGAGAAATCGGACGAGGGCGTTCCCGTCATCGTGTTCTTCGACGAGATGGACTCGTTGTTCAGAACGCGTGGCTCCGGTATCAGCAGCGACATCGAGTCCACGATCGTGCCCCAGCTCCTGGCCGAGATCGACGGAGTCGAGAGCCTGAAGAACGTCATAGTGGTCGGAGCCTCCAACCGTGAGGACCTCATCGACCCCGCGATCCTGCGTCCCGGGCGCCTGGACGTGAAGATCAAGATCGAGCGCCCCGATGAGCGGGCGGCCAAGGACATATTCGCCAAGTACCTCGTCACCTCGCTGCCGATCTCCGCGGACGAGGTCAAGCAGCACGGCGCCGCCGATGTTGCCGTCGGCGCCATGATCGACTCGACCGTCGAGGCGATGTACTCGGTGTCGGACGAGAATCGCTTTCTCGAGGTCACTTATGCCAACGGGGACAAGGAGGTTCTGTACTTCAAGGACTTCTCCTCGGGAGCCATGATCGAGAACATCGTTCGCCGGGCCAAGAAGATGGCGATCAAGCGGCACATCGCCGGGGGAACCAAGGGAGTCGGCGGCGGCGACCTCATCAACGCCATCCACCAGGAGTACCGCGAGAACGAGGACCTCCCCAACACGACCAATCCGGACGACTGGGCCAAGATCTCCGGAAAGAAGGGCGAACGAATCGTCTACATCAGAACTTTGGTCGGGGAGCACAAAGAGGGCGAGGCCCGTCAAGTCGAGAACGTGCAGACGGGCCAGTACCTCTAGGGATTGGCTCCGGTTTCGTCGTAGCCTCTCATCATGGCCATCCCAAAGATCTGCGGCATCGAGACCGAGTACGGCATCTCCGTACAGGGAGCGGTCGACTTCAATCCGATCCTCACCTCGTCGCTGTTGATCAACGCCTACGCCAAGCCCGCGTTCAAACGTGTGCGGTGGGACTACGAGGAAGAGAATCCATTACGCGACGCGCGCGGCTTCGACCGGACACCCGCCGAGCCCGCGCCCGAGGACGACTCGGGCCTCGTCAACATCATCCTGCCGAACGGGTCGCGCTACTACGTCGACCATGCGCACCCCGAGTACTCGAGCCCTGAGTGCAGCAACGCGCTCGACTGTGTGATCTGGGACAAGGCGGGAGAGCGGATACTCGAGGACTCGATCGAAGCGGCCTATAACATCGTCCCCGAGCACGAGCGCGTCTTCATCTACAAGAACAACTCGGACGGCAAGGGCAACTCCTACGGCTGTCACGAGAACTATCTCGTCGACCGCAAGGTGCCGTTCCCGAGGCTCGTCAAGAGCTTGATTCCATTCTTCGTCTCGCGCCAGGTGTTCACCGGTGGAGGCAAGGCGGGCGCCGAAAACGGCGCGGAAAACGTCGGGTATCAACTGAGCCAGCGCGCAGATTTCTTCGAGGTCGAGGTGGGTCTCGAGACCACCTTCAAGCGCCCCATCATCAACACGCGCGACGAGCCGCACGCCGATCCCGACGTCTACCGCCGGCTTCACGTGATCATCGGCGACGCCAACATGTGCGAGGTGGCCACCTACCTGAAGATAGGCACGACCGCGCTCGTGCTGAAGATGATCGAGGACGATTTCATCACCGACGACTTCACGCTGGCCGAGCCGGTTCGGGCGTTGAAGGCGATCAGTCACGACACGAGCCTGAGGTCGACGGTCGAGCTCGAGGGGGGCCGCCGGGTCAGCGCGATCGAGCTTCAGTGGGAGTACCTGCGGCTGGCCAAGAAGTACGCCCAGGACAACGACATCTCAGAGGTCGAGACCGACGTGCTCGAGCGCTGGGAGAGCGTGCTCGACCGGCTCGAGACAGACCCCATGTCGCTGAGCCGGGAACTCGATTGGGCCGCCAAGCTCTCCGTGATGCAGGCTTATCGCGACCGCGACGGACTCGAGTGGGAGAGCCCCAAGCTGAAGATGATCGATCTGCAGTGGCACGACGTTCGCAGGGACAAGGGCCTCTATTACAAGCTCCTGGCTTCGGGAAAGATCGACCGCCTCGTCTCGGACGAGGACGTCGCCTACGCCGTCGACCATCCACCCACCGACACCCGCGCCTATTTTCGGGGAGAGTGTCTGCGCCGTTTCAGCGAGGTCATCGTCGCCGCGTCGTGGGACGCGCTGATCTTCGATCTCGGCGACGAACCGCTCCGCAAGGTGCCAACGCTCGAGCCCACCAGGGGCACCCAGGCCCATGTCGACGGCCTCCTGGCGGCGAGTCCGGACGCCGCGACGCTGATCACAAACCTGGGGGCCTGACATCCACAGGCCGTTCGTACGGATTTCTGTCCCTGGCCCCCGTTAGGATTGACCGCCTAGAGATTGGGTGAGGTGATTCCGCATGGCAGATCAGAAACGCAAACCGAAGCCGAAACAGGACGAGACCAAAGCCGAGGCCACCGAGGCCACGACGACCGAGGACAAGACCGAAGAGGTCGACGAGCTGCTGGACGAGATCGACTCGGT
>JBOGWS010000051.1:0-2130 GCA_050693895.1 Actinomycetota bacterium
TCGGCCGCGGGCCAGAAGGTCTCGAGCGCGAAGACCATCCCCTCCTCGATGGGCTCGGGGTGATCCAGGGACACGAGCCGGCTGAAGACCGGCTTCTCCCAGATCGACATGCCCACCCCGTGGCCGAACTGCAGGGCGAAAGCGGCTTCCTCGTTCGGAAATCCGAAGTCTTCCGCCTTGGGCCAGACCTCGACAACGTCCGCCGTCGTCACGCCCGGTTTGATGAGCGCGATCGCCTCGTCGAGCATGGCCCGGCATCGCACGTAAGCGTCGACCTGAGCCTGCGACGCGCTCCCGATGGCGAAGGTTCGGTAGTAGCAGGTCTTGTAGCCCATGTAGCTGTGGAGGATGTCGAAGTAGGCAGGATCGCCGGGCCGCAGGACGCGGTCGGTGTAGACGTGCGGGTGTGGGTTGCAGCGCTCTCCCGAGATCGCATTGACACCCTCGACGAACTCGGACCCAAGGTCGTAGAGAACCTTGTTCACCAACGCGACGCACTCGTTCTCTTTTATCCCCGGCCTCATGGCGCGGTAGAGCTCCTCGTATGCGGCATCGACCATCATGCACGCGGTGTTCAGAAGAGTGACCTCGTCCTCGGTCTTGATGACCCGTGCCCTCTGCATGAGCTGCTGGCCGTCGACGACCTCGATACCTTCGGCCTGGAGTGCGAAGAGCACAGGGAGCTCGATGGCATCGACTCCGACCGGCTCGCCTAGAAGACCTCGTTCCTCGAGCTCGACGCGGATCTTCTTCGCCACGTCCTCAGCCCGACCCGATTCCGGCGACATCGCGCCGCGCAGGGTGGAGATGCCGGCGCGGGACCTCTCGCCCAGCCACGGGTTGTAAAGCTGATGATGCCGCGCGGCCGAGCCGAAGTCCCACATGATCGGCTCGTCGCCCCTTGGAAGCAGACAGAAACGGTTGAGCTTGTCCTGCGCCCAGGTGCCGATGTGCGTCGCCGTGATGTAGCGGATGTTGTTCATGTCGAAGCACAGCAGCGCCCCGCACTCGGAGTTACTCAGGACGTCCTTGGCGCGCTCGAGCCGCTGTGTACGCAGCCGGCCCATGTCGACGCGCTCCTCCCAGTCGACGTTCATCAGACCAAAGGTCTTGAGGCCCATGTGACTCCCTCGGTGTCGTTTCCTCAGCGTAAGCCCGACGACGAGCGTGCATCTCCTCGGCTACCGCAATCGTTTGCAGCATCCCGCCGGGAGACTGGACCTGTCAAGCCATCGGAGCTGGACGACTAGGTGAGCTTTCGGCGCAGGAGATCGTTCACCAGGCCGGGGTTCGCCTGCCCCCCGGTCTTCTTCATGACCTGACCTACCAGGAAACCGAGCGTGCCGAGGTTCCCGGCCCGGACCTTGTCGACCGCCTCGGCGTTCTCGGAGATGACCTCGTCGACGACTCCCTCGAGCGCTCCGGTGTCGCTGATCTGCTCCAGGCCCTTCTCCTTGACGACAGCTTCGGCGTCTTTGCCGCTCGCGAACATCTCGGCCAGGACGGTCTTTGCCTGCTTGCCGGAGATCGACTTACCGTCGACCAACTTGACGAGCCCCGCGAGTTGTCCCGGTTCGATCTTCGATTCGGTGAGCTCGATCGACGCCTCGTTCAACAGCCCATAGAGGTCGGCCATGATCCAGTTGGCGACCTTCTTGGCATCGCCGCCGTAAGCCTTGGCGGCCGTTTCGAACCAGAGGGCGGTCGCGCTCGTCGCGGTGAGAACCTCGATATCTTTCTCACCGAGACCGTACTCCTTTGCGAAGCGCGCGCGCCGGCTGGTGGGCGTTTCCCCCAGCGTCGACCGGACCCTCTCGACCCACTCTTCGCCCGGCTCGAAGGGCACGAGGTCCGGCTCGGGGAAATACCGGTAGTCGCTCGACCCCTCCTTGGTGCGTCCCGACGATGTCGTTGAAGACTTCTCGTCGAAGTGGCGGGTCTCCTGGACGAGTTGCTCGCCGGCCTCGATCGCCTCGCGCTGCCTGAGCTCCTCGTGTTCGAATGCGCGCCCCACGCTGCGAACCGAGTTCATGTTCTTGACCTCGACCTTCGTTCCATACTCGGTCTCGCCCTTGAGCCTCACGGAGATGTTCGCATCGACGCGCAGCGAGCCCTCCTCCATGCGGACGT
>JBOGWS010000052.1:0-18051 GCA_050693895.1 Actinomycetota bacterium
CCCCGCTCGGACCGGAAGTGATCGTTCGAAAGGAAATCGATGAGCCTGAACCTCGAGGGGAAGACCGCGATCGTCACGGGGGCGTCATCTGGACTCGGGCGCGCGGCCGCTCTTGCCCTGGGCCGCAGTGGCGTTTCTGTGGTCACCGCGGGCCTGGAGGCCGAGGGCCTCGACGAGACCGCGGAGATGATCCGCAGCGAGGGTGGCGAGGCTACTGCCGTGGAAACTGACATTTCGAAAGCGGACCAGGTCGAGGCGATGGCCGACGGCGCGAGGGCCGCCTTCGGAGGGACCGACATCCTGGTCAACAACGCCGGCGTGTACCCGAACGGCCCGTGGCACAAGATCTCAGAGGAGGAATGGGACTTCGTGTTCTCGGTAAACGTCAAGGGCTATTTCCTGTGCTCAAAGGCAATCCGTCCGCAGATGCTCGAGCGTGGCGGTGGGTCGATCATCAACATCTCATCGATCACCTTTTTTGTGGGGGCCGACGAGTTCCTTCATTATGTTTCCTCCAAGGGAGCCGTCGTCGGATTAACGCGGGCGCTGGCGCGCGAATGCGGTCCCGAGTCCATCCGAGTGAACTCGATTGCGCCTGGAGCATTTCCCACGAGGGCGTATTTCCTCCCGGGGCGCGACATCCCGAAACTGGATCAGGACGTGATGGACAATCAGGCGATCAAACGCAAGGGTGAGCCCGGGGACATCGGCAACGCAGTTCTGTTCTTCGCGAGCGAGCTGAGCAGCTTCGTCACAGGTCAGACTCTGCTGGTGGACGGTGGTTGGTACCTGCACTGAGGCAGTTGGGAACTAACCGTATGTGCGGGAGCGCTCGACGACAGGTGAGCGACCTTTGAGAAAACCGAAGTCGCAGCCCTCGTTCGCCTGGAGCACCTGGTCCTCGTACAAGCGCCGGTAACCACGTTTGTCGAGTTTCTCCGGGGGCGTCCATGTAGACCGGCGGGCCTCCATCTCGGCGTCCTCGACGAGTACGTCGAGGCGCCGCTTGGCAACGTCGAGGCGGATCCGGTCCCCGGACTTGACGAGCGCCAGTGGACCTCCCACGGCCGACTCAGGCGCGACGTGCAACACCACCGCACCGTACGACGTCCCACTCATGCGGGCGTCGCTGATGCGCACCATGTCTTCGACACCCTCCTTGAGGAGCTTGGCCGGAATTGGCAGGTGGCCCCATTCGGGCATGCCCGGAGCGCCTACCGGTCCGGCGTTTCTCAGCACAAGGATGCTGTCACCTGTCACGTCGAGGTCGGGGTCTTCGACGCGTTCGTTCATGTCGTAGACATCCTCGAAAACGATCGCGACTCCCTCATGCTGCAGCAGCTTGGGATCGCTCGCCGAGCGCTTCAGAACGGCGCCGTCGGGACAGAGATTGCCGTACAGAACGACCAGACTGCCGCCTGCGGACAGGGGGTTCTCGCGCGGTGCGATCACGTCGGAGTTGATGATCTCGGCGCCCTCGAGGTTCTGGGCGACGGTCTGCGCCGAGACAGTCAATGCGTCGGTGTACAGCAAGTCGGAGATCTGGGCCATCACCGCGGGCAACCCACCGGCGTAAAAGAAGTCCTCCATCAGGTACTCGCCCGATGGCTTGAGGTTCACGAGCCAAGGCGTCGTCTCCGACAGCTCGTCGAAGAGAGTCATCGGGAGCTCGACGCCGACGCGGCCGGCGATTGCGAGCAGGTGGAGGATCCCGTTAGTCGAACCGCTGATGGCGTGAAGAACCCGGATCGCGTTCTCCAACGCCTCACGGGTGATGATGTCCGCTGGTCGGATGTCCTTGTTCACGAGCTCGACGATCTTGCGGCCCGCCATCTCCGACACGGCTTTGCGACGAGAGTCCGCCGCCGGAATGGCCGCGGCACCCGGCAGTGTCATCCCGAGACCCTCCGTGACGCACGCCATCGTGGACGCCGTGCCCATCGTCATGCAGTGCCCGGCGCTGCGGGAAATCGAGGCCTCGATCTCCTTCCATTCGGTGTGGTTGATGCGACCGGCGCGCAGCTCCTCGTGGTAATGCCAGCAGTCGGTACAGGAGCCGAGGCTCCGGTTGCGCCAGTTGCCGTTGAGCATCGGACCACCAGTGACGACGATGGCCGGCACGTTGGCGCTGGCCGCGCCCATGATGCTGGCCGGCGTGGTCTTGTCGCACCCTGTGAGCAGCACGACTCCGTCCAGCGGATACGAGCGGATGTTCTCCTCGACATCCATCGCCATGAGGTTGCGATAGAGCATCGTCGTGGGTTTCATAAGCGACTCGCCGAGCGACATGACGGGAAACTCGAGCGGAAAGCCTCCGGCCTGGAGGACGCCCCGTTTGACCGCCTCGGCCAGATCGCGCAGGTGCGCGTTGCAGTTGACGACCTCGCTCCAGCTGTTGCAGATGCCGATTACCGGCCGACCCTCGTAGGCCTCGTCTGTGAAGCCCTCGGTTTTCAGCCAGGAGCGGTGCAAGAAGGCGTCGAGATCGGTCCCTTCGAACCAATCTCGGCTCCGGTAGCCGTTCCCACCCTCACCTACCATGTCGCTTCCTCCGTTTCGTCGTCGGCGCGCCGCCACTCGAGGGCGGCGTGGTCGACTACCTCCCCCGTTCCTCCACACCTCAGGCACTGGACGTCTGCTCGTCGATCACCCGTGCCGCTGCACTCGGAGCATGTTGTGAAAACCGCCTTCGCCCGGCTCAGGACCGCGCCGCAACCGCACAATGCGACAGCGGTGCGCTCGTGCTTGCCGGTTAGCAGCAAGCCTCCGAAGGAATGGCCGGGATGGACCTGAAAGGAACCGCTTCCCTCTCCGGAACCCTCCCCTCCGCCCGCTGTGGAGTACGAGCTCATCCAGCACACCGTGTCGAGAGCCTCATCGCGGCGCTATAATACTGCTCCGAACAGTGGACCGGAAGGGGCCCAACCGATCGCCGCCGAACGGGAGACGCGGTCGCAGGCGCGCGACACGCTCGAGACCACCTTCATCGTGGACGTAGACGTCCACGTCCACGAGAACCCCACCGAGATGGCCGATTACGCATCCGACCCCTGGGACGTTGCGCTGCGAGAGATCGGGAAGGTAGACGAGCGGTACCTCGACCTTCCCGGGATGTCGCCACGCGCCGAGTACCGAATACCGTTTCCGGGTGGTAGCAACCGGCCACAGGTCGTGACGTCCGCCGGGTCGATGTGGGCCGAGCTGAAGCAGCTCCACGTCGACATGGCCGTTCTGTTCCCCGACCATCTGCTCTTCCTCGCGATGGTCCGCGATCCGAGCTTTGCAGCCGAGCTCGCGCGCACCTACAACGCATGGCTCTACGAGCGCTGGCTAACCGAGCAGGCCACGCTGAGGGGCTCCCTGGTCATCGCCCCTCAGGATCCGAAGGCCGGCGCGGACGACATCCGGCGCTATGCCGGAGGAAAGGAATGGGCCTGCATCTACCTGCCCGCATCCGGGGTGCGGCCGCTGTACGGCCATCACGTATACGACCCCATCTACGAAGCAGCTGTTGAGACGGGTTTCCCCGTCTGTATCCACAGCGTCGAGGCCGTCTATCCGACCTTCCCGTTCCAACTCGAGGTGTTCCAGACGTCGATGGCCCAACATTGCATCGCCCACCCGTTCGCCATGATGGCCAATATCGTGAGCATGATCGAGACCGCGGTGCCGGTGCGCTTCCCCGAGCTGAAGATCGGGATCATGGAAGCGGGAGTCACCTGGATTCCCTTCATCATCAACCGCCTCGACAAAGAGTACTTAGAGCGCCGCCGCGAGGTCCCATTGTTGCAGGATCGCCCCAGCCACTACCTACGCGAGTGGTACTTCGGCACGCAGCCGATAGAGGAGCCGGAACGCCGAGGAGACATAGTCAAGGTGTTCGATCTGTTCGACGGCGCCAACCGGGCAATGTTTGCGTCGGATTGGCCGCATCACGACTTCGATCATCCTCAGCACGTCTTCGGCCTCCCGTTCTCGCCGGAGGCCCGCCGAAACATCATGGGCGGCAACGCGGCGCGGTTCTTTAATTTCGATACACCTGATGAGGTGGTCGGTGCCTGAGGAATATCCAGTCGGCCGGATGGAGGACCTGCCCGAGGGGAGTCACCACATCGTGCGCGCCGGGAACCGAGAGATCGGCGTCTTCAACATCAACGGTGAGTACCATGCGATCCCCAATCTCTGCCCCCATCAGCGCGGCCCGCTGTGCTCGGGAGCCACCTCGGGAACGATCGACTACGGCTCGCACACCGAGTGGAAACTCTCGTGGATCTATTCGGGCGAGGTGATCACTTGCCCATGGCACTCGCTTGAATTCCACGTGCCGACAGGACAATGCATCGCCTATCCCAGCATCAAGCTGCGAAAGTTCAAAGTACTCGTCGCTGACGGTGAGATAAGGGTGTCCGTGTAACCCAAAAAGGGAGGACAGTATGGAGGTTGTTCCGGGAATCTATCGCATCCAGTCCGACATCGGTCCCCGCATCATGTGCCAGTACTACCTCGACGGACCGGACCGCAAGCTCCTCGTCGACACGGGTATCGGGCCGACGCCGGGGGACGTCATTGCCCCATATCTCGAGGGAATTGGTTCGTCCATCGAAGCCGTCGACGATGTGATCGTGAGCCACGCCGACCTCGACCATTGTGGCGGAGACCGCCTGCTCAAGAAACTCAGCCCTCGCGCCCGCCTCTGGTGTCACGAGATCGACCGACCGTGGATCGAGAGCAACGCCGCCATGATGAACGAGAACTACGGATGGCATGCCGCGTTCGGTTTTCCCCAATCAGACGATCAGGAGCGCGCGTCGATGTTGAGGGACCTGGGCGGGGACTGTCCGGTGGACTTTGGACTGCGCGGAGGCGAAACCATCGGGCTCGGGCCAGACTGGCGGGTCGAGATCATGCATCTGCCCGGGCACAGCCTCGGTCACCTCGGCATTTGGGACGCGCGCAGCGGGGCGGCCGTCATCATCGATGCGGTTCTCGAGACCGGCATCTACGATCGGGCCGGTAACCGGCTCATACCTCCCCGCTATTACGACGCCATCGCGTATCAGAACACGATCCGGCGGCTCATCTCGCTCAAGCCCAACGTTCTATTGACCGCGCACTACGACGTCATGGGGGGCGCCAAAGCGATCGAGTGGCTGGAGAAGGGCCTTGCCTACACGTACGATTTACACGACGCCGTTCGCGAAGCCTTACGCAACGGCACAACCGACTTGTGGGAGCTCACCAAGTACGCGGACAAGAAGCTCGGTCCTTACCCGGACTTCATGACAGAACTGGGGGCGTCGGTTCGCTCGCATGTGAACATGCCGGGCATGCCCGTACGGTGACTGAGTCAATTCTGACGGGATTTCCGGCGAGCCATTGGAGAGAGCACGACTCAGGCTGTTTCGCGTGCCTTGCGATACTCGGCGACAACTAGCTCGGTGAGCTCCTCAGTGGAGGTGGCGTTGGCTTCACGGTCGTAGGTGATCTTCCCGTGCTGAAGGAGGTTCACACGATCGCACACCTCTAGGACATGCGCGTAGTTGTGTGCGATCAGGATTATCGAGACCTCGCGTTTCTCCTTGAGGCGCTGCACGAGATCGAGGATCATGGCGCCTTCTTTCGCGCCCATTGCCGCGAGAGGCTCGTCTAGCAGCAGGATCTTGGCATCCGAGTACACCGACCGGGCCACCGCAATTGCCTGACGCTGGCCTCCGGAGAGTTGCGCGACCTCAACGTCGATCGCCTGAATCTTCACGCCCATATCGTCGAGATACTGGTGCGTTCGCTTCTTCATCTCGCGATTGTTGAGAAACGGCAGCGGCTTGTACGTGAGCTCGCTATTCAGAAACATGTTGTGGAAGACGCTCAGTTCGTTGACGAGTGCAAGATCCTGAAAGACCGTCTCGATTCCGAGCCCCCGCGCCTGCGACACGGACTTGAGCTGCACCTCCCGCCCTTCGATGGATAGCTTCCCCTCGTCGGGACGGTGATAGCCGGTAATGATCTTGATCAGCGTGGACTTGCCCGCGCCGTTGTCCCCGATAAGACCGAGCACCTCGCCCTTTCGCAAGTGCAGCGTGACGCCGTCGAGCGCGGTCAGCGCGCCGAAGCGCTTGACGATGTTCCCCGCTCTCAAGATGTCGATCTCTTCGAGCTCAGGTGGAGTCACGTCAAGTCCTTCCCGAACGGCGAACGCGTCCAACATAGACGTTCAGCGTCATGGCGACGAGGATCGAGATGCCCAGGATGATGTTGAACGTGTTTGCGCTCACACCCTGCAGCGTGAATCCGTTGCGCAAGATTGCAAGCACTGCAGTGCCGAAGAACGCGCCAATAATCGTCCCGGAGCCACCCGCTAGTGCCGTTCCGCCGATGACCGCGGCCGACACCGCCAGGAACATGACGTTAGGTCCACCGGCCAGCGGATCGACCGAGTTGATACGGATGGCCTCCATGATGCCGGCGAAACCGCCGAGCGTGCTGCACAGCATGAAGTTGCCGATCTTCACGCGATTGACGCGAACGCCCGCCTCGGACGCGCCGACCAAATTGCCTCCCACCGCGAAGGTGTGCAGGCCCCAGCGCGTTCGCACGAGCAACAGGTGCATCAAGACCACGATGATGAGAGCCCAAATGATGCCCGAAAACGATCCACCACCGAGTATCCGAGTGAGGCCGCTTTCCTCGGGCGCGGGTTTGGGGAAACCGTCGGTGAGCGTGACGTTCAACCCCGAGAGCAAGAACAGCGTTCCCAGTGTGGTCACGAACGAAGGCACTCTCAGGTATACCGTGATGGCGCCATTCAGAAAGCCTACGAGCGACGTTGCCAAGAGCCCGACGACGACGGCGACGGGAAAGACAAATTCCTGGTCGGCGAGATACACGATGATTGGCGCGAAGCCGAGCGCGGAGCCCACAGAGAGGTCGATCTCACCGCAGATCAACAGCATCACGAGCCCGCAGGCAATTATCGCTGTGGCATACCCGGACTGCGCGAGACCCCTGATGTTGGCCTGCGACAGGAAGGCGTCGTTGGACGACTGGAAGTAAAGAAGCAGAAGAATAGCGACCACGGCGATACTTGCCTCGCGCCGGCGCCAGAGCGCAGTCGCGAGCCGAGCAACACCGTCTCTACCAGGCCCGTCTGCGTTAACTGGATCCGCCGTCGAGATCTCGTCCGTGGCTTGCTTGGCCATTGGGTCCCGACGCTATCCTACGTAGCGGGCTCGAGGATCTTCTGTCCCTCGGCATCTCCCTCGAAGCGAGATTCCGTCTCGAGGTAACCGGCCACGTTGTCGGCCGTCACGAACAGCAGTCCCGTGTTGGTTTCCGCGACTCCGCTCAATCCTCCGGAGATCTTGTACACGAACAACTGGAACACGGGGTAGAAACCCTGCAGGTACGGCTGCTGGTCGATCGTGAAGTCCATGTGGCCCTCATCGATAAGACGCAGGGTCTCCGGGAGTAGGTCATAACCACCCGCTTTCACATCAGCGGCGGCGAGGTCGTACTTCTCCATGATCTGGGCGGTGCCCTGTGTGCTCCCGGCATCGACCGCAAACATGCCCCTAACGTCCTTGTGGCCGTTGTAGTACGCCTCGATGGCCGACAACTCCTCGGGGAGTTCCGCTCCGGTCGTGATCTGCTCGAACTCAATTGAAGCGCCCGACTCCTTGATCGCATCGGCGGCACCGTCGATCCGCGGCTGAATGTTGAGCTGTCCCGGCGTGGCGATGAACAACACCACCGGACCTTCTCCTACGAGCTCGACGATGCGGTTTCCCATCTCGACGCCGGACCCATACAGGTCCTGGCCTACGTAAGCGAGGCGCGGGGTAGAGCCAAAGCCGGTGCCATCGGCGTTATAGCTGACCACTGGGATGCCGGCATCCAGAGCCTCCTGGATGGGATCCGAGAACGCTTCTGTGTCCACGACCGACACCGCGATTCCGTCGACGTCACCGGATACAGCCGTGTTCATGGCATCGACCATCTCTCCGACGTCCGACGTTTCAGAACCAGTCCACTGAGGCTCGGGGATGTTGAGCAACGCGGCGGCATCCTGCAGCCCGTAGATCGTCGGTACGAAGAAGGGGTTGGTCGTAACGTGATTGACGAAGACGAAGTTGTAATCGGGGGTCTCAGGGAAGTTGCCGGCGCTTGCGGATGCGTCCCCACTGCCACCCCCCTCATCCTCGTCGCAGGCGGCGGCGAGGAATGGAAGCGACGCCACCGCGCCTCCGACGGCGGCCCGGCGTAACAAATCACGCCGGCTGAACTTGCTGCCCAAGAATCCCAACGGAGCGAAGTCTTCCTTACCCACCTCGGGTCCTCCCTCCACCCGTAGAGACGCCCCCGACCGAGGCCCACCCTCGGACGGTGCCCACGGCAGCTCTACTCTCGACAGTTATACTGTTCCGAACAGTGTTTGTCCACGCGGCATTAGCGGCCGAGATTCCTAGGTGGCGATCGGGGGCACAGTGACGGGTACGGGGTCGTGACGTTCGAGGATCTTCGCCTGCTGCTGGCATCGGCGGGCTACGACTGGGATCCGGGGGCGGGAGAATCGCCGGAGCGCTTCTCGGACGGAGCGCGTTATCGTATCGAGATCCCGAGCACCGAGGGGCCGGCGGTCCTGCGCGCGGTGGTCGAAGAGGCCCAAGAGCGGGGTGTCCCCGTGCAGCGTGTATCTCAGGGCAGCGGGGTCATGATGCTTACGGACGCCGAGATCACCAAGATGGCCCATATCGGGGCGGAGCACGCGATCGAGGTCAGCCTGTTTCTGGGCCCCCGCGGCGCGTGGGCAACTGGGGGCCAGGCGTTGGTAACAGCCGCGCACTCCGGTTCTGCTCGTGGAAACGCCGATCTCGCCGCTTGTCTCGCCGAGGCCAAACGCGCCTGCGAGCTCGGCATCCGCAGTCTGCTCGTGGCCGACGTGGGCGTTCTCGCAGTTCTGAATAGGGCGCGCGCGAACGGTGACCTCCCGGCCAACCTGCTCTTCAAGATCTCGGTGTTGCTCCCGGTGGCGAATCCCGCAACCGCTCGCACCCTAGAAGACCTCGGCGCGGGCACGATCAACGTCGCGACCGATCTCTCGGTCGACCAACTCCGGGAGATCCGCGGCGCAGTGGCCCGCCCTTTGGATGTCTACGTCGAAGTCCCCGACGATCAGGGCGGGTTCGTACGCTTTTACGAGGTGCCACAGATGATCAGGGCCGCTGCCCCCATGTACGTGAAGCTGGGCGTTCGCAGCTCGCCGGGCATCTACCCGACCGGTATGCACGTCGAGCACACCGCGGTGCAGTTGGGCCGCGAGCGCGTGAGGCGCGCCGAGCTGTGCCTGCGACTCATGGAAGAGCTTGATCCCGAATTGATGTCGCAGCCGAAGGACTCTAGACCTAAGGACCTCGCGATCCCGGAGGTGTAGCCGATGACCATCCCGACCGGACGGAACTTCATCGACGGCCAATGGCTGGATACCGATGAAACCGTCGATGATACGGATCCCGGCAACGGTGAGGTGATCGGTCGGCTGGCCCGCTCGGGGGCGGCCGAAGTCGATGCGGCCGTTGCGGCAGCTCGCCGGGCAGGTCCCGGCTGGGCGCGCTTGACGGCGAGCGCACGCGCCCGGATCCTGCGCGAGGCCGCGGACGATCTCGATGCCGGCGCCGACGGATGGGGTCGTCTGATGACACGCGAGATGGGGAAGCCGTTCTCGGAGGCGCGCGTCGAGTCCGCTCGGGCAGCGGCGATCCTCCGCTTCTTCGCCGGCGAGGCGCACCGCCCCTTCGGTGAGCAGTACGCGTCGGATCAAGCTCAAACGTGGTTGTTCACGCGACGCAGTCCGGTCGGCGCTATCGGAATCATCACCCCCTGGAACTTCCCTGCAGCGATTCCGACATGGAAGCTCGCACCCGCGCTGGTCTTTGGAAACACAGCGGTGCTGAAGCTGGCCGACGACGCGGCCCTCACCGGACTTCGTCTAATCGAGGCACTCGACAACGCGGGGATCCCCCGAGGAGTCGTCAATGTCGTGATCGGGCCTGGGAGCAAGGTCGGAGCCGCGATGGTCGAGCACGACGGCATCGATGCAATCTCCTTCACCGGCTCTACGGAGACGGGGCGCGGGATCCTGGAAAAGGCGTCCCGCTCGGCGAAGCGCGTGCAGCTCGAGATGGGGGGTCACAACCCGGTGATCGTTCGCTCCGACGCGGCTCTGGGTTCGGCAGTAGCGGCAGTCGCACTGGGAGCCTTTGCGTCCGCAGGACAGAAATGCACCGCAACCAGGCGCGTCTACGTCGCACGCGATCTCTACGACGAGTTCACGGAAAAGCTTGTCGCCAAAGCCAATGGGATGAAGGTTGGCTACGGTCTCGACAAAAGCACAGAGATGGGGCCTCTCGTCAACGAGATCCAGCTCACAGGTGTGCTCGATGCACTGGAGCGGGCCGAGAAGCAAGGAAAGCTGCACTGTGGGGGCAAACGGCTCACCGACGGCGAACACGCGAAGGGCTGCTACATGGGCCCGGCAGTGTTCACCGATCTGCCACACGACGCAGAGTTCTCCTGCGAGGAAGTATTCGGCCCGAACGTGGCCGTCTGGCCTGTCGACGATGACGAGGAAGCTATCGAACGCGCCAATGCCACGACCTTCGACCTCTCTGCCGCGATCTTCACCCGCGATCTCGACAGCGCGAAGAAGTTCGTCGAGCGCGTGAAGGCCGGCATCGTTCACGTCAACTCGCAGACTGCGGGGGCCGAGGTCCACGTTCCCTTCGGAGGGCTGTCGGGCAGCGGCTACGGGCCTCATGAACAGGGTCGCGCCGCCATCGAGTTCTACACCCAGACGAAGACCGTGTACCTGGACCCAGCGTAATGGCCCGCCCCACAAATACTCATGCATTTTGGCCGCGAGAAAACTGCGCCAAGAGTTGTCGCGGCCCGCCGATCGACCGAATCTCGCAAGGCCATAACCGACGGGAAACAGACTTGTTCGATCGACGGCGATCGGCGGGCTACCACCAACAATAGGAGAAAACCAATGCTTCGACTCTTTCGGCAACGGAGTTCGAGCCGTGTTCTAGCGTCTCTCGGCGCCGTCCTCCTGCTAACCGGCACAGCCGTTGGTCTCGCCGGCGCAACTTCCGACAAAAGGAAACCGCCTGCACCGAGCATCAGCAAGGAGCCCTTCGGAACCGTGGACGGTCAGGCGGTCGATCTCTACACTCTGACCAACTCGCGCGGGATGAAAGTCAAGATCATGACCTACGGCGGCATCATCCAGTCGATCGAGGTTCCCGATCGCAAAGGCCGCGTAGACAACGTCACGCTGGGTTTCGACAACCTCGATGACTACGTGACGTCGAGCCCATACTTCGGCTCGATCACCGGCCGCTACGCCAACCGGATCGCGGAAGGCAAGTTCACCCTCGACGGCGTCGAGTACCAGCTTGCAACCAACAACGGTCCGAACCATCTGCACGGCGGCGTCAAGGGGTTCGACAAGCGGGTATGGGACGCGACCGAGGTGCTGGATGACAAGAGCGCAGGTCTCGAGCTCACCTACACGAGTCCCGCCGGAGAGGAAAACTATCCCGGCACGCTTGAGACCGAGGTCGTCTACACGCTAACCAACAAGAACGAGATCCGCATGGACTACAACGCAACGACGAGTGCGCCGACGATCGTGAACCTGACCAATCACGCATACTTCAACCTCGCCGGTGAGGGGTCCGGCACGATCGAGGACCACAGGCTGAAGCTCAACGCCGACCACTACACTCCTGTCGACCCGACCTTGATCCCGACCGGAGAAATCGCATCTGTGGCCGGCACGCCGTTCGACTTCACCAGGTCGACGCCGATCGGCAGGCACATCCGTGACAGCCACGAGCAGATAGTGATCGGCCAGGGCTATGACCACAACTTCGTGCTCAGCCGTCCAAGCGCCAACGACAAGACCATGATCTTGGCGGCGAAGGTGCGTGAGCCGACGAGTGGACGCAGTCTCAGAATCCTCACGACAGAGCCTGGCATCCAATTCTACTCGGGCAACTTTCTCGATGGGACGCTCGTGGGCACCAGCGGCAAGGTGTACCGCCAGACCGACGGCTTCGCTCTCGAGACACAGCACTACCCGGATTCTCCCAACCAACCGAACTTCCCATCGACCGTGCTGCGACCAGGTCAGGTGTACGAGACCACCACCATCTACAAGTTCTCGAAGTAGGGGGCTTTGGCCACACTTCATTAACGGGGCACCAGCGGGTTGCCCGGCCTAGGACGTCCAGCCGGGCGGCGGGGCAAGCCCTTCGGCCAGTTCACAGTGATTGCGAAGCACCCCAATGGGGTGGCAGGAGATCTCGACCACATCACCGGGTTGAAGGGAGAAGTCATCGGGCGGCACGATGCCGGTGCCGGTAAGCAGAACCGTCCCCGGCGCGATCCAGTTGTCGCGTTTCAGGTAGGCCGCCAGCACGTCGAACCGCTTGTGGAGCCGAGCGGTGCTCGTCGATCCCGTAAAGACGATGTCGCCGGCGCGCAGAATGTGCATCTCAATTGCAAGGGCATACGGATCCTCGCCGGCGGCAGTCGACACGACGGTGGGGCCGAGGGCGCAGGAGCCGGAGAAGATCTTCGCCTGTGAAAGGTAGAGCGGATTCTGCCCCTCGATGTCCCGGCTGCTCATGTCGTTGCCCAAGGTGTAACCGACCACATTGCCCGCTCCGTCGAGCACGAGAGCGAGCTCGGGCTCCGGTATCTGCCACACCGAGTCGGCCCGCAGGCCTACCGGGCCCCCAGGTCCCATTACGCGGGCACTCGTTGCCTTGAAGAACAGCTCCGGACGTTCCGCCTCGTAGACGCGCTGGTAGACGTCAGCCTCGCTGGACTCGTGCATGCGCGCGTCGCGACTGCGTTCGTAGGTCACCCCCGCCGCCCATACCTCGGTCGGCGTGACCGGCGCGACCAAATGCAGAGCGCCCGCGTCGGGCTCGGACTTCGCCAAGTCGTCATACCGACCCAGAGATTCCGACGAGACACCTGCCGCCGCGACCGCGCTTTCGAGAGTCCCCGTGTGCCTTGTCAGCAGCTCCGCCACGTCACCGAACCGGTCAACTGGGTAGATACCAGCGTCATCGGCAACGCACAGAGCGCGCCGGTGTTCGCTCGGGTTCCAGACCGCGCAGAGGCGCACTGGTCAGGCGGGAATCGTCTGGTCGTGCTCGAGCACGATCTTCGCTACGACCTCTGTCCCGCGGTTGTCCATCAACTCGTAGGCCTTGGAGAATTCCTTGGCTGCGAACCGGTGAGTGACGATGGGATCGAAGTTGACCAATCCGTTGTTGACCAAACCCAGAACCTTGCTCCAGATCGAAGTCGTGTACGAGAACGCCCCGAAAACAGCAGCATCCTTGGCAACAAAGTAGTCGGAGGGGATCTCGAGCCGAGCCGATTCACCCGCGATTCCGAGAAGACCTACCCTCCCCCCGTCGCGGACGTTGTTAAGGGCGGTCTTCACGGCCTTGGGTGACCCGGCCGTCTCCACGATCACGTCAACGCCCTCGCCAAGGATCTCGTGCGTCGACTCCTCCGCATCCTGCTCTGCGACATTGACCGTGTGAGTTGCTCCCATCTGCCGGGCGAAGTCCAGTTCCTCGGAGCGGATTCCGTAGGCGATGAGAGCGCGGGGGCCGAACAGTCTAAGAATCTGAACAGCGATGGATCCGAGCGTGCCGATCCCAACCACGCCGACCGACTCTCCGGGCAACGGCTTCACACGCGAGATGACATGAAGGACGACCGCCGCGGGCTCGACTAAAACGGCGGACTCGAACGAAACGTCACCGGGAAGGCGCTGCACGACGTGCCTTGGCGCGACCACATACTCGGCGCAACCTCCAGCGCGGGTGAAGCCGAGCTGTTCGTAGTTCTCGCACAGGTTTGTGGCGCCCTCTTTGCACCGCTTGCAGCGATTGCACGGGATCATGCCCTCGCTCACCACGCGATCTCCGGCGGCGAGCTCGGTCACGTCGGCCCCGACCTCCGCCACCGTGCCACTCCACTCATGACCGGGAATGAGCGGATACCGGGCCCACTGGGCCGGCACAACGCCCTGAAGAAGCTCCAGATCGGTGCGGCACAGACCCGCCTTGGCGCTCTTGATGAGCACGTCGCCGGGACCACAGACGGGTTTCTCGACGTCGCGAAACTCGATCTGATTGGGACCGTCGATTACGATCGCTTTCATAACCCCCCGGCCCCTCTCCGAAAAGACGCACCCGTACCGCCGAACTGTTTCAGTGTTCGGCACACTGCCCCGGCTCAACTATAGTGCTTGCCGCGGGGGATGGTGGGCGACCCCGATTAGATCAGCCGACGTCGGGCCTGAGCCAGCCCTCGTCGTCGAGATAGTCACGCCACGAACGTGTCGGTGAGTAGCCGAGCATCCGCTCCGCCTTGGCGCACGAGATGCCACTGGCGTCCGGTCGCGCCAGCGGACGGATTTCGACTCTGTCGCCGTGGTGTTCCTTGACCATCTGAACGAGGTCACGCCCGCCCGCGTTATCGGGCGACGCGATGTAGAACACCTCGTGCCCTCCAAGATCCGATTCGGCCGCCAGGCAGAGCGCTTCGGCTAGATCGTAGAGGTCGATGTAGCTCCAGAAACTCGGACTTGGCAGCGATTCATCCCGGATGATCGGACCCAGATTGTGCTCGTAGTTGCCCTCATGTTGAACCCACGACGGACGTATTGAGATACAACGAGCATCGGAACGTCGAATCGCCGCGTCCATCAGCAGCTCGCCGAAATACTTGGAGAGCGCGTATGGATCCTGCGGCCTGATCGGGTGCTCTTCGTCCACCGGCACATAGTCCGCAAGGAAGTCACGCTCCGGAAAGAAAAAGCCGGGGACGGTCTCGCTTGAGATATTGACGAAGCGCGTGGCCCCCAGCCGGATGGCTGCCTCGATCATGTTGAACGTCGACATCAGGTTGTTGTGGAAGACAACGTGCGGAGGATTGTGAGTCGGCTCGGGGATGGCGGCTGAGTGCACGATTGCCTCCATGTCTCGAGCCACGGCGTAAGCGTCTCCCGCTTCGGTCAGGTCGGCCTGGATGTACTCGGGCGCGCCAGGTTCGGGACGCTCGAACACTCCCCGCTGCAAGTCGGTGGAGCGCACCTCGTGCCCTCGCTCGATCAGAGCTCTCACCGTTGCACCGCCCACCTTGCCATGGGCACCAGTAACGAGCACTCTCATCCAGATCTCCTCCTTGAACAGCCCCGTGCCAGGGAAGAACTTCCTCCGACCCGCCATGGGACGCGGCCCATCGCGTACCCTTTGTACCTTGACCGCGTGCGAGCGCCAAGCCCACCCGCGGGAGAGTCGACTCGTAGTGAATCTGGAGGACGATCGTTGTCCTAGATGGCGTTCTCAAGCCAGCCGGCGATGCCGCTCCCGATGACCGTTACCGCGATCGCCGCGAGGATGAGACCCATTACACGTGACCTGCTGCGTAGGGCGGGCGTCACGCCGAACGCTGACGCGCCGACGATGAGCAGGATGCCTAAGAGCACAAGGCCGGGCGCGTCATCGGCTTCCCCGTACACGATGGCGGCCACGCCGATGGCGACGACGCCGAGCACGGGGGCAAGAATGGCGACAAAGGACTTCATTAGGTCTCCTTTCAGAGGTCGAACTCGCCGGCGCCAGGAGACGTCGGCAATCAGGCCGCGAGCCATCCGCGACAGGATGCTGAGGGCGATATGCCCGTCGCTCGTCTCCCGGGCTCGTTCCTGCGCAATGTGGTCGTGTAGGTCGGCGCCGATCTCGTCGACCCGTCTCCGTGCGATCGGAGTGGGGAGCTCCCGCGTGTAGAACCGTACCCACCGTGCCACCAGCTCTGCCGCGCGCTCTGGTGTCACGCGGGATTCGAGGCGATTCTTGGGGTACGTCCAGCGGCCTTGCCCGCGAGAGCTCGCTCGGCCACGTTCGTTCCTTGGCTGGTGAGCTCGTACAGTCGACGACGGGGTCGTCCGTCGATCGCCGCCGCGTCCTCCCAGCGGGACGTGACCAGACCGAACTCCTCGAGTCGGCCCAAGGCCTTGTACAGGGTTCCATGGGCCGTCAAGGAGCGCGCCCCGCTCTGTTCCCGCATCGTCTGGGCGAGACCGAATCCGTGGAAGCTGGCGTGTCCCGAGCGCAGCATCGACAGCGCCAGGTCGAGGATCTCGGTCTCGAGAGGCAGCAGGGTTCCAGGCTTTCGTCGCGGCATTGGAGTAACAATAGGAAGATATCTTCCTATAGTCAAGCCCGACGGCCAGAGAGTCCGCTTGGCCCTTGCAGGTCAGACGTTCTTCGCGCGGCTCCGTGATACTCGGGGCGGTTCATCGGGCTGTTTCGGGTAGACCGGAGGCCACGGCGCGTCCATTAGGCCGTCCGCTCGGTCGCGCTCATGCATCACGAGAAAAGGTTCGAGTGATTGCGGGTTCGCGTTCATGTCCAACCACGGATCGCCTCCGGCTTTGTTTCGTGCGGGGAGTGAGGCGACCGTCAGCTCATCGGGGTGGATCTCGTCGATCTCGTCCCAGGTGATCGGCGTTGACACCTGAGCTCCCGCGCGAGCGCGCACGCACCACGCGCCGAACACCGTCTTGTGCGGGGCGTTCTGATTGAAGTCGATGAACACTCGCTTCCCACGATCCTCCTTCCACCACTCGGCGGTCACGACGTCGGAGCGGCGCCTCTCCAACTCTCGCGCGACTGCCACGGCCGCGGATCGAACCTGGTAGGAGTTCCATCGGGGCTCGAGCCGTACGTAGACGTGCAGCCCTTTGTTACCGGTCGTCTTTGGGTATCCGACAACCCCCAATTCGTCGAGAAGACCTCGCACTTCGTGCGCCGCTTCTCGGACATCGGCAAAAACCGTGCCCGGCTGGGGATCGAGGTCCAGCCTGAGTTCGTCAGTAAACGCTGGCTCGTCGGCGAGATAGGGCCACACGTGGAAGCCGAGACACCCGAGATTGACCGCCCAGGCGATGTGCGCGAGGTCGGCCCCGACGAGCGCGCGGGACTCGGTACCGTTTGGTGTGGTGACCGTCGTCGTTTGCAACCACGGCGGTGCTGACTCGGGGACGCGCTTTTGGTAGAAGGACGGTCCCTTCGCCCCTTGTGGAAAGCGCTGCAGGAGTAGCGGCCGGCCCCCCAGGGTTCGCATCAGTGGCTCCGCAAATCGAAGATAGTGCCTGACGAGGTCGAGCTTGGTTTCGCCACGCTCCGTGAAGAACACCTTTTGGGGGTTGCTGATCCGGACCTCACGGTCCTCGATCACAAGCATCTCTTCGCCGCCCTTTCTTTCAGGCGTCATTGCGATCGCACCACTGAGGCTCGGTAGGCACTTCAGTCTGCGTCCTCGGCTCGGTCATGACGTTTTCTATCTCCTCTGATCTCCAATCTAACTTGGTGGCCAAATCAGGGTTGGAGCCGGTGCCGCGGACCGGACCGAGGCATTCATCGCGATCGAGCAGATCGTGGCTATTGGCGGTCTGGTCAAGAAGGAGCCGAGTATCTATCCGCGCCCAGGGTCGTTCCCGGGACGCCGGCTGGCGATCGATTGGGCGGTGATGATGGATCCATTCGGAAACGAATTCTGCCTCGTGAGTGAGTTGTCGGATGAAGAGAAAAGCGCAGTAGAGGCGGCGACGGCTGCCACAACCGACCACGCGTGGCGAGCGGCAGCGGGTCGCACTCCACCTCGTGGATAGCGGGGCCCAAGACGGGGTGCGGTTCACACCTCGGCTGAGTGCGACTTGGTCCTCGGCTCTGCGATGAGTTTCGGCCCTTCCAAGGGTCACAGAGATAATGGGCGATTCCGAAGCATGTCTCGCTCGGCAAAACTCGTCGGCATGAGGCCAAGGAAGAGGTAGGTCCGCCATGAACACACCCCCGATCGTGTCGCCGGAGGAGTGGAAGACCGCGCGACAGAAGCTGCTGGTCAAGGAGAAGGAGCTGACGCGGGCGCGCGACGCACTTGCCGCACAGCGCCGCCGGA
>JBOGWS010000053.1:0-8620 GCA_050693895.1 Actinomycetota bacterium
GTTCGGAATGGTGTGGTCGTTCGAGGACCGCAACGCGATCCAGTCCGACTACCTCATCAGGCACGCGGAATCGGCATGATCGGTACCCTCGCCGGCGGGAAGTCCCTCCCGCCGGCGATCCCCCTCGTCATCGGGGTTTCATGGATCTTGATCGTCGTCGCGCAGCTCACCGCGGCGGCCGAGATCGTGCACCACGACGGTCTGATCGACGCTGGACTGCCGTTGTCGATGGCGATCATTGTGTTCGGGTTGTCGTGGCAGACGATGGTGGTGGCCATGATGCTGCCGACAAGCCTGCCGATGATCCGGCTGTTCCGGATGACCTCCGGCTCACAACCGAGACAGGGCCGCTTGATTGCCGTCTTCCTGTCGGGCTACGCGCTGGTGTGGATGGGCTTCGGCTTTGCGGCCCTCGGAGGCGACGTGTTGCTTCACCACTTCGCGGACTCCTCTGCATGGTTGTCTTCGCGTCCCTGGCTGCTTCCTGCATCGGTACTGACACTGGCGGGTCTGTTCCAGTTCTCGAGTCTCAAGGATCGGTGCCTGCGCGAATGCCGGCATCCCGGTCCCTTCCTGGTGCGGCACTACCGACGGGGGCCGGGTGCCGCTCTCGAGCTCGGACTTCGTCACGGCTTGTTCTGTCTCGGATGTTGCTGGGCGTTGATGCTGTTGATGTTTGCAGTTGGAGTAGCAAACTTGATCTGGATGGCCGTGCTGACGGCTCTGATGGTTTATGAAAAGACGGGACGTTTAGGAGAGTGGGTGAGCCGGTACGCGGGCGTCACGTTCCTGCTGATGGCCGTCGTCGTCACCCTGACCAGATCAGGCTTCTGAGGTCGTGTGCGCTGGAGAGCGCAGCCGGCGTGCCGGGGATCGTCGTTCATCTGAAATTGATTCCTCACCCCTTTGGCGATCGCCACGATCGTCGGCCAGCGTGCCGCTTTCCTCAGAGCGCTTCCAGAGGACGATGACATTGATGATGGCCGCGGGCACCAGCAGGCCCAGGGCCGCAACGAGGACCCACGGCGAAACGTCGGCGCTAGAGGCGACGAGATCCCAACGGCCGATCGCGACCGCGGCGGCGATACCGGCCCAGAGTCCTGTCTCCACCGCGGCGAGGCGTTCATCGGCTCGCACGTGGAACCCAGCGGCCATGAGGACGATGATGGCGAGGCCGACGGCAGCCAGTGGGGTAAGCCACGGCAGGACTCCAGTCGCCATGGGCAGCACCAGGCCGGCAGCGCCGAGGACCTCCGCAACGCCAGTGAACACCACCTGGGAACGGGGCAGGTCTGAGAATCCCGTCCACTTTTCTATGCCGCGGCCGAAGAGCTTTGGGGCGCCTGCCGCGAGGAAAAAGAGGGCAAGGAAACCTTGGACGCTCCAGAGAGCGATATCCAACACGTTCATTGCATTCATCCATCTGCTCCTTTGCTTGGTGGGACGGGTTCGGTTGGCGTCTCTTCCTGAGACAAGGTGGAGTGGGACGGTGTGACAGAGGTTGCAAAAGATAGGAGCGAGTGTCACAGCAGAGGGCTTTACCTTGTCTTAAGGGGAGAAGATGAATATCGCTGCGCCGAAAGCCCGGAGGAGGATCGTGTACGAGGAACTCCGACCACTGCTGTTCTCGATCGCCTACCGAATGGTGGGCAGTGCGAGCGAGGCAGAGGACATCGTCCAAGAAGCGTTCCTGCGCTTCCACGACGAAACAAGCAAGGGAGTGGACATCGAATCGCCCAAGGCATGGCTGTCCACGGTTACTACCAGACTCGCCATCAATCATCTGCAGTCGGCGCGGGTGCGTCGAGAAAGCTACGTCGGCACCTGGCTACCAGAGCCTCTTCTGACCGACACTGAGTCGGAAGTGGTCCGGCACGCCGAGACCGCAGACTCGCTGTCGCTCGCGTTTCTCGTTCTGCTCGAGAGTCTCGGCCCCGTCGAGCGTGCGGTCTTCCTCCTTCACGACGTGCTCGACTACGGCTACGACGAGATCGCATCTGTTGTCGGCAAGAGCGAGGACAACTGTCGCCAGATCGCGCTGCGCGCCCGTCGGCAGATCGAGGCGAAGAAGCCACGTTTTGAGGCCTCACGTCAGAAGCGCGAGGAGCTGTCGCGTCGCTTCTTTGACGCGGTCGTAGCCGGAGACATGGAGGGACTAACTCGTTTGCTTGCGGCAGACGTCGTCGCCTTCGGCGACGGTGGTGGCAGGGCGCCCGCTTTCCCTCGCCCGGTTTATGGACGGGAGCGGGTGCTCCGTCTTCTCCTCGGCATCGGCAAGCCATCGGCTCGTCTGGGTGTGAGCGACATCCGCTACGCGGAAGTCAATGGGCAGCCAGGGGCGTTGTTGCTAGACCTCAACGGACACCCCGTCGGAGTTGTGTCACTCGACATCGCCGATGGTCTCGTGCAGACGGTGCGCGCGGTCAGCAACCCCGCCAAACTTCGTCATCTCGTTCCGCTCGGCCCGCCTAAATAGCTGGTCGGGTTCCTCACCGAGGATCTGTATGGAGACGAACGCCGATCGCGCACATCTGGAAGCGCGAGACCGCAACGGAACCGCCGGTGCCTTAGGTGACACGGGTGGGCCCCGTTTTCCTTTCGTCCATTTCGCGGGCCACACGTTGAAGGTGCCCGAACACGTTCTCGATGTCGGCGAGAGTTGTGCGGTGTGAGCAGATGGAAAATCTCAATACAGTGCGGTTCCTGACTGAACTAGTCATCACGAAAGCGACACCACTCGCCTGGATTTCATCGGCTATCCGCTGATTGAGCAGGTCGAGGTATTCCTCGATCTCTTCTCTGAGGACAGGATTGCTCTCGACCTGTTGTCGGTAAGGCGCCGGCGCGTAGCGGAACGAGTACACGAACAGGATCGGGTCATGCAGGACTTCGAAGTCCGAGGACGCGCGCACCAGGTCGTGGAGGTGTTGAGCGCACCAGACATTCTGACTAAGGAGTTTGCGGTAGCCATAGACTCCATAGTGCTTCAAAGTCATCCACACCTTTAAGGCGTGGAACCCTCGGGACATCTGTGGCCCGTACTCGAGATAGTCCCGGCCCGTATGTTTGGCTGTGAGGGTGCCCCGTAAGTAAGGAGCCGTCATGGAGAAGGTCCGCCTAAGTTTCTCCGCGTAACGTCTCCATGCCGGCTCGCTTTCCAACAAGATGTGATTACGGCCCTCAAACGGGACGAAGCTACTACCGGGAATGAGTGCAGCTAGCCAGTGGCCTTCCTCGAACGGAACCATCGCGTCCTCCCGCGCGTGCAGTACCAGGGTGGGAGTGTTGAATTTGGGCGCGAGTTCGGTGACATCGAGCGAGAAGAAGGCCTCCTCGAACCGAACCGCGTAAGCCGCGTGCCCCCCGACGGGAACTAAAGCTCAAGATTAGGAATTGCGGACGGATGCGGCAGGTGTTGCAAGATGAAAGAGGTCCCCTCAGTCAACTTGTTGGCCTGAGGCGAGCACGTCTACTCGTGCGAAGGAGACGAACGCATCGCGGCTGCGCGGAACTCCACGATGAGAGCAAACCTCTCATGTCTCTTTGGGGCTGTTCGGGCGATTTCCAGACCCGAATCCAAAGCCAAGGGCTATGAAGCCCATGCCTGCGAAGGTGAGGTATCCCGTTAGTAGGGCCCACCATGTGAAGCCGTCTCTGACCAGGTATGCGGTCCAGAACCCAAATCCCACTACGAAGACCACACCGACAGCCACATCCCCCCACTTGAGTTCTGCGGCAGGCCGCGCATAGAGCCTCTCAACGCCCGCTTCGATGTTGCGCTTCAGGAGCCCGTGGGCCGAAGACTCGGGGTCGAGGCGGGAGAGGATCTCGGAATCTGTCTTAAGTTTGCTTCGTAGTCTCGGCTCAAGGGACCGGAGGCGGAACAGCGAGATCAACGCTCCGGCTACGAGAGGGATCGCTCGTAGAGCCGTTTCCCAGTCGAGACTCACTCGCCTCCTCCGGAGATTTGTTCGCGATTCCTGAACCTGTTGATCGTTGATTCCGTATCGAGTTTGTTAGGGAGTGACCCCCTAGCCAATCAGTTCGCCGTCACCGCTCCGTCACCGCATCGTGCCTCGAGTCGTGTGATGCAGAGAGCCGGCCGGCACTTTGGAACAACTAGTCGCTCCGCCGCGTTCGCAGCGAGTTCATTGCTGACTCAGCGACCTCGTCGCCGCTATTCTCCTTGACCTCGGCGGGCTCATACGAGAGGTTGAGCACGCCGGTGCTAAACGTTTCCTACGACACCAGCCGCATGGGATGCGTGGGCGTGTCCTCGAACAGACGCTGGCCCTTGCCCACGGCAATCGGGTGGACCATCAGGTTCAGCTGGTCGAGGAGACCGTTAGCCAGTAGCCAGCGCACCAACGTGGCGCTGCCAGACACGCCGATGTCGCCCTTGATGCCGTCCTTGAGCTCCTGCAACCGGGTGGCCACGTCGCCGCTGATCACCGTGGTGTTGTTCCAGGTGGGGTCCTTCAGGGTGCGGGAGACGACGTACTCGGGAAAACACCGCCGATGAAATCAGAAACGCCGTAGGCAAGCGCAGACCCCAATGCGAAAACGATTTCCATGCGCTCAACCCTAGGGGGTGCCCATCCGGCAGAGATCAGATCAGATTCAGCGAAGGGAACCCAATGATAGCGTCCGTTTTTGGCGTGCACCTTGGTGGAATTGACGTCCGGGTGCGACACGAAAGCGGAAATGGGAGGAGGCCGCGTGACGCCCTCGAGACGGATCTCGATCATGGCAGCCCTCCTCACCCCGTTCGACGACCGTGGAGGGGTCGACAACGAGGCCCTTCGGGCACATGTCGATCACCTCGTTTCCGAGGGCGTTGATGGGATCATGCCGTGCGGGACAAGCGGCGAAGGCCCGCTCCTTGGCGAAGATGAAGTCGCGGCGGTGATCGGAACCGTTGTAGAGGGAGCCGCGGGACGAGTGCCAGTGCTTGCGCACGTTGGCCGACCGGCCACCCGTGAAACGGTCAGGCTGGGCCGGAAGGCAACGGACGCGGGAGCGAACGCGCTCGTCGCGTGCATGCCGTACTACTACGCCCTCGATGAACGACAGGTCGTGAACCACTACACGACCCTCGTGGCTTCGACCGACGTGCAAGTCTACGCGTACACCATCCCGAGCAGGACCGGAAACGATCTGAGTCCCGGCGCCGTTCGGGTCCTTGCCGGTGAGGGGCTGGCGGGTCTCAAAGACTCGACCAAGTCCTTCGAACGTCATCTCGAGTACCTGGAGATCGCTCGCGGTGCCGCGGACCCGGACGCTTTCGCAGTGTTCATGGGCTCGGACGCCATGCTCCTGGATGCACTGCAGGCCGGAGCCGCAGGTTCGGTGTCGGCCCTCGCCAACCTCAGGCCCGATCTCCTCTCCTCGTTGAAAAGAGCTTTCATGGAAGCCGATCAGGTGGAAGCCGAATCGCTTCAGGAGGAGATCGCGCGCGTTCGGGGTGAGGTTTCGAAAGGGCCGACCTTGGCAGGTCTAAAGGCAGCGGTCGCGCGCCGCTTGAGTGCAAGAGGCATCGCCTATTCGGCCCGGCTGCGCGCGCCGCTCGGTTGAGGGCCATGACCCTCGCGGGTGCTTCGGCGAGGCCGGTGTTCACCACCGGTGCGAGTTAGCGGCGGGCCACCTGGGTCGGCGGTTCGTCCGTTCCAGCCCCCGTCTCTTCAATGATCCGCTCGATCTCCGCGACGACATCGCCCGATAGCTCGAGGTCCGATGCGCGGATCCATCCATCGACTTGATCGGATCGCCTCGCACCGACGATCGCAGCCGTCACTCCATCAACCGCGTGGGTCCATGCAATCGCAAGCTCGGCGAGGTTGCATCCAATAGCTTCCGTGATCGTCCCCAGTCGGTCGACCAGGGCCAGGTTCTGAGAGAACTTGGGTTCCTGGAACGTTGCGGTGGCTCGGCGCCAGTCGTCCTCTGCCAAGGATTCCACGCGCGCGCGGTCAAAGGCACCAGTCAGAAGCCCGGATTGCATCGGCGAATAGACGATCACCCCCGTCCCATTTTCATGGCACCAGGGAATGACGGTGTCGCGCGCGGCCCGGTTGAGCATGCTTAGCGGGGGCTGCAAGGAGTCGACGTGTCGCAACGACTCGCATCGCTCCAGCAACTCGATAGTGAAGTTCGAGACGCCAACCCAGCGTGCCTTGCCCTCGTCGACCAGCTCCCGCATGGTCGCCCAGGAGTCCTCGACCTCGGTGCCGGTCGCAAAGTCCGGCCAGTGGAACTGGTATAGATCGATGTGCTCGAGTCCGAGCCGCTTCAGGCTTTGCTCGCATTCGAACCTGATGGATTCCGGACGCAGGTCGTTGACGATCTTCTCGCCCTTTTCGAAGCCGTACCAGCTTCGACCACACTTCGTGAAAACCAGTACGTCCTCTCCAACGTCAAACGGCTCGATCGCCAGTCCCACCACTTCCTCCGAGTGGCCGAGTCCGTAGACCGCCGCCGTGTCGATCCAGTTGACACCCAAATCGACGGCGTGGCGGATCGCCCCGACCGATTCATCGTCGTCGACGGGACCCCATCCGAACTTCCACGGCCCTCCGATTGCCCACGCGCCGAAACCAACAGTGGTGATCTCCGGGCCGTTGGAACCGAGTCTCTTCTTCCTCATCTGCTCATGACCCCCTCTTTCTCATCTATTCCGGCGTCTTGTCGCGTTGCTCTGCGGTCCGACCGAGGTCGCGCGGTGTGAGGTCTTTTTGGATCTCCGCAAGGTGTGGCAGCGTCTCCCAATCTCCGGTGCCACGCAGCGCCCTGGCCGCGATGGTGTTCCCCGCGCGCACACAGTCGATCGGTTGCCACTCGTTGAGCAATCCGTAAGCGAACCCTGCGGCGAACGCATCACCGGCTCCTACCTCGTCGCGAACTTGCTCAAGACGATCCGGTGCCACCATGGTCACCGCCGCCTTGTCGCGGACGAGTGCACCCTTTCGACCCACGCGTACCACCGCGCGGAACCCCTTTTTGCTCAGCGCCTCGAAGAGCGCCATCTCGTCGGACGTGCCCCAAAGAAGGTTGCCCTCCTCCAAGCCGCACAGGTACCAGTCGACGAAGCCAAGCACCTCTTCGAACGCCGCCGCCGCTTCGTCTGGGCCCGACCACAGTGATGGTCGATAGTTTGGGTCGAAGATCACGGGGATACCCCGCTCCCGCGCCCTGTGTGCCACTTCGACAACCGTTCTCCGAGCGGTTTCGCTGAGCGCCAAAGTGATGCCGGTGAGGTGGACGAGGACCGCGCCCTCGAGCGCATCATCGGGCACGTCGCCCGGTTCCAAGTGCGACGCAGCCGACCCCTTGCGGTAGTAGAGCACGCTGCTCTTTCCCTCCGAACGCCACTTGAGGAACAGACCGGTCGGAGCGTCATCGCGTCGCACATAGGTAAGGTCGAGCCCCTCGCTTACAAGAGCGCGGCTGATAACGTCGCCTAGAGCATCGGTGCCCAGTCGCGACACCCACGTGACCGCGACACCCAGTCGCCTGAGCGCGATCGCGAAGTTCGACTCGGCCCCCGCCAGCCGCAGGGAGAACTCCATCCCGGACACGATCGGGCCGTCGGTTGTGGGGTCGAGCAGGGCCATGGTCTCGCCCACGGTCAGCACTCGAGGTGTAGCAGGAGTGGTCATTCCGCCGAGATGCTGTCCTGCGTGGCGCTCGTGGAGACATGGGCGTACATACCGAGCACGGACTCGCGGTTGTGAGCGATCACATTAATCATGGCTGCGCGGGCGGCCGCGGAGTCACGCGCCGCGATCGCTTCCACTACCTGTCGGTGCTCGTCGACCGCGAACTGCAAATCGCCGACTCGGCGGATGTTCAGCTCGGCTCCGAGCTCGAGATCGCGTCGCAGCATCGATCGAATACCGCCCATCGCCTTCAGCAGATACCGGTTGTTGGCGGCTTCTGCCAGCAAAAGGTGCAGCTCGACGTCGGCTGAAAGGAAGGCCGCCGCGTCGCTGTGGGCCTCCTGCATGCGTTCGACAATCGACTGGAGTTTCTCGATCTGCTCGGAGGTGGCTCGCTCGGCCGCCATCGCCGCAAGCGCGCCCTCGAGTACCTCGCGTGCGTCGATCAGCTCCTCCACCTTGCTGCGGTCCAGCGGGCTTGCCGACCAAATCGTCGGTATGTGCTCGGTCCCCTCCGCCACGAACGTGCCATGACCCGCTCTCGTAGCGATCAGACCCTCGCTCACCAGCATGCTGATCGCCTCCCGCACCGACCCCACGCTGACCGAGAACATCGTGGCCAGCTCACGGTGGCCGGGGAGCTGCTCGCCCGGCTTGAGTTGACCGCTGCTGATCTGCCGCCGTATGCGGTCCGCGATGCTGGATGGGAGGTTGGCCCTCTTGAGGGGCTCTAGAGAGCGAGGCATATGATCCAATGTTCCGAACACATCGTGTTCCTGGAGCCTAGCATGCGATCCTCCCGGTCAACGGGTCGGCGTGCCGGTGTTCGGAACAGTTCCCCCGCTCGGACCGGAAGTGATCGTTCGAAAGGAAATCGATGAGCCTGAACCTCGAGGGGAAGACCGCGATCGTCACGGGGGCGTCATCTGGACTCGGGCGCGCGGCCGCTCTTGCCCTGGGCCGCA
>JBOGWS010000054.1:0-15577 GCA_050693895.1 Actinomycetota bacterium
ACGGGCAACCCTGCGGCCTCCCAATCGGGAAGTCCGGCGTCCAAGATGTACGTGCGGAATCCCTTCTTGTCCAGATAGCGAGCCGCTTCGGGCGCGAAGGCACAGAAGGAGCCGCGGCAGTAAGCGACGATCTCCTTGTTCTTCGGAAGTTCCTTGAGACGCCGCTTCAACTCGGCAACTGGAATCGACACCGCACCGGGCACATGACCCGCCGTGTATTCCTGCTCGGGCCGAACATCCAAAACCAACAGGTCGTCCTTGCGGCGAAGTCGCTTTGCGAGCTCCTCTTTGGTCAAGAGCTCCACACCATTTAGATCGCCGGTGTAGGCCCGCGCCAATCGCTCGACCTCCGCGACCCTGTCGCTCGCGACGCCCTGCAGGGAGCGCCACAGCTTCGCCACGTCGAGCGAAGCGAGGCGATAGAAGATCGAAGTTCCCTGGCGGCGCGACGAAACTAGACCGGCGCGTCGCAGTACCTGGAGATGTTGGCTGGCGTTCGCGACCGACATCTCGATCTCGGAGGCGATGCTTTCGACGCTGCGCTCGCCGTTGGCAAGAAGGTCGACGACCTCGGCCCGCCTCCCACTTGCCAGAGCTTTGGCGACGCGCGCAAACTCGTCGAACAGTGCCTGCTTAGCGACTCGGTTTGCCATGCCTCCATCCTAGACTGTTCAAGTCATCACTTGAAGACTGGAGGTTGAGCCAAGCGTCGAGGCCCGACAGCGCGGTTGCGCCGGCCACCACCAACAGTGCGATGTGGATATCGAAGAGGTCGGCGAGGATGCCGGCCGCGATCGCCCCCACCACATAGCCGCCGTCGCGCCAGGTTCTGTAGACGCCGACCGCAGTGGCCCGCCAAGAGGGCGCGGCTAAGTCACCAACGGCTGCGAGCAGGGCGGGATAGGTCAGCGCCGTCCCGAGTCCCAGCAGCACCCCCGCAGCAAACATTTCTGCAAACTTGTCGCCGGCCCAGAACCACAGCAGGGCCAAGGCCTGCGTCCACATACCAACCGCGACTGGCAGACGCCTTCCCAGTCGGTCGCTCAGGGCACCGGTTAGCAGTTGCCCCGCACCCCAGACCGCGGGGTAGATGCTTACCACGGCCCCGAGCTCAACGATTGTGAGGCCCTGGCCCACCAAGAGCGCCGGTAGAAGGCCCCAGGCCAGTGCGTCGTTGGCATTGTTGACCAGGCCGGTCCTCGATACCGCAGCGAGGCCACGATTTCGATAGCTCCCCAGCACGGCCACCTCCCGGAAGCTCTTGCTCGCTCCCGATCCGTTCTCGAGCTGCATGTGCAAAGTCGTTTCTCGCACCCAGAGGGCAGAAAGCCCGAGACCCAGACCCACAACCGCAAGTCCCAGGAACATCGGTTCGGGTCGAAGTCCATAGCGCGACGCCAGCCATCCAGTGGCCGCGGCCGAAACGGCGACCGCAAGGTAGCCGGCGAACTCGTTGAGCCCCATCGCGAGCCCCCGCTGACGGGCACCCGCGAGGTCGATCTTCATCATCACCGTCGCCGACCAGGCGAGGCCCTGATTGATGCCGAGCAGCACGTTTGCGACGATCACCCAACCCCACTCTGGTGCGAGCATCAATGCGATCGGCACCGGGATGCCGAAGGCCCATCCCAGCAAGAGGACCTTTCGCCGCCCGATTCGGTCCGCCAAATAACCCGCGGCCAGGTTCGCCGCGGCCTTCGCAACGCCGAAGCTGACGATGAAGAGCATGAGCGCAGTGCTCGAGCCGATCGCGAACACTCGCTCGCCCAACAGCGGGACGAGCGTTCGCTCCTGGCCGACCAGCGCCCCGACCAATCCGTTGACGCCCACCAGCAGAGCAAACTGAGCCAGGTTCGCTCGAATCCCCAGCTGGATGGTCGAGGAGCGGGCTTTCACCGCGGCTACGTGCACGCTTCTTATAGTATTCAAGAAACTACTTGACAAGCAAAAGGGACCAGACCAGAATCCATCAAAGGGAAGGGAGATCGGGGCTCCATGGATTCGAGACAGACCGTTACGCAAGTCGATGCTCGGGGCCTGGTGTGCCCGATGCCGACGATCCGCCTCGGCCAGGCGATCCGCAAGGTCGAAGTTGACCAGCTCGTGGAGGTGTGGACCGACGATCCCGGCTCCAAGGAGAACATGGCGGCGTGGTGCAAGAACACCGGTCACGAGCTCGTGGAGCAGGCATCCGAAGACTCCACCTTCAGATACGTCGTGAGGCGCAGCCGATGAACACCGAGACGATGATTATGTCCGACCCACAGTCAGAAGAACACGACGTACAGCCCAAGCGCCTGGCGCTGATCGTTTCGAAGGGAACCCTCGACCAGGCTTATCCGCCGCTCGTCATGGCCACGACCGCGGCCAGCATGGGCTGGGAGGTCGGGATCTTCTTCACCTTCTATGGGCTCGACATCGTGCACAAAGAGCGCATGCCGAAGCTATCGGTAAGCCCGATCGGAAACCCGGCC
Organism: Actinomycetota bacterium; assembly: GCA_050693895.1. GTDB lineage: Bacteria > Actinomycetota > CADDZG01 > CADDZG01 > WHSQ01 > WHSV01. Next base: position 2,475 of record JBOGWS010000054.1, read on the forward strand.
ATGCCTCCACCGCTGAAGAAGTTTCCGATGCACATTCCGACGTTGGTGGGAGCTCTCCCCGGGATGAAGTCGGCGGCCACCAAGATGATGAAGAGCTGGGTATCGAAGGCCAACCTGGTTCCGATACCCGAGCTGCTCGACATAGCCCGCGAGTTGGACGTGCGCATGTTCGCCTGTAACACCACCCTGGTCGTGATGGACGTGGCCAAGGACGATCTGATCGAGGGCGTTGAGTTCGCCGGCGCCCCCGCGTTCCTGGACTTCGCCGGCGATTCCGACGTTCAACTGTTCATCTAGGAGGCCAATATGTTCTTCAGGCAGTTGCTGCACGAAGACCGATCCTGTGTCTCTTACCTCGTGGGGTGCCCCTCCCTGGGACTCTGTGCTGCCATAGACCCCCAAGGCGATCCTCACCGCTACATCGACGCCGCCGAAGACAACGCCATGGTGATTAGCCACGTGATCGACACTCACGTCCATGCAGACCATCCCTCCGGCGCACGAGCTCTAGCCGAAGCCGGAACCGCGGCCATCTATCTAGGCGCCACGGCCGAAGTCGGCTTCGAGTTCTCTCCGCTCGGTGATGGTGACATCCTCGAGGTTGGCAACCGCCGCGCCCGGATCATCCGCACACCCGGTCATACCCCCGACCATGTCTGCCTGTTGGTAGACGACTGGTTCGTGCTAACTGGAGACACGTTGTTCGTCGGGGATGTAGGGAGGGTCGACCTTGCACTCACCGATGTCGACGAGTCCGAGCTCCGAACGAGGGCAGATCAGCTGTACAACTCCCTTCGAACCCTCATGGCCCTCAGGGATGATGTCGAGGTCTACCCTGGACATTACGCGGGCTCGACCTGCGGTCGCGGCATGGACGGAAAAACGATCTCGACCGTGGGGCGCGAACGCCGGCACAATGAGGCCCTTTCTCTCGATGCCGAGGCATTCATCGAGTTTCAACTCTCGAACATGCCCCCACAGCCACAGGATTTCGAGACGATCAAGCGCGCCAACATCGGCTCGGAGAGGCAGCCAGTGTGATTCCCAGGCGGGCCAGGTCATTCGGATACCACGCGACGACGAGGACGAGCACGAGTGATTCGCGAGTAGCCAGACCAGATGTGTCCGCGACCGACCTTCAGAGCTTGTAGCAATTCATCGATCCGCGGCGCCAGTTGTATCCGAGGCTCAGTTTGCGCTGTGCTAAGGATTCTTGGTCCTGACGTACAAGAGTCGAGTTTGCCCGATCGCGTTTACCCAGGTCACGGACTTGCCAGTGGGCCCCCAGGGACTCGAACCCTGCCCGCCGGATTAAAAGTCCGGTGCTCTACCTGATGAGCTAGGGGCCCTCGGCGGAAAGATTACCGTCGGGCTGCCGATGCCTTTGCCGAGATGCTGAACGACTACGTTTGATGTGGTCGTTGGGCGTCTGTAGGTTTCGCACCAACGTCGGGTTCGACTTCGAGCCGCACTCCACGAACCGCAGCAACCACGACAGGTTCACCTGAGCCGACCCCTCGAGGGCAGGTCGCGCTCCAAAGTTGTCCCCTGAGCCTTACCTGGCCGACGGGACGGCAGTCGGTTACGGCGACGCCCCTCTCGCCGACCATCGTTTCCGCCCCCGTTGTCGAACGCCGCTTTCTCCAACGCAGCCAAATCGAGATCTCGATCACTTCGAACACCAGCAGTCCTGCGATGGCGGCGATCCTCCACCATCCGTCGAGGAAGATGACCGCGAGGATGATTCCAACGGTGGTCACGGCAAGACCTTCAGTGGTCGCGATCGCGCGGGCGTGGAACCAAGCGGTAACCAACGTTGCGAATGGTTTCGATGAGTGCTTCGTGTTCGGGCCCCAGTTTCGCCCGCAGCCGCCTTATATGTACGTCGACCGTCCGGGTGCCACCGTAGTAGTCGTAACCCCAGACTTCACGTAGAAGCATGTCGCGATCGCAAACGCGCCCTGGGCGCTGTGAAAGGAACTTAAGCAGCTCGAACTCCCTGTAGGTGAGGTCGAGCGGACGCCCGTGCACGTATACCTGGTAGTTCTCGGGGTTGACCGTCAGGTCTCCAACCTTGAGAACGGTGGCATCGTCGGCGCGACCTGTGCGCCGGTCGATCATCGCCATGCGCGCTTCGATCTCCTCCATCGTCGCGGTGGCGATGATGAAGTCGTCGGCACCGAACTCAAATCGGAATCGACTCATTCCGGCTTGATCCACCACAACGAGCATCGGAGGCAATCCGGCCTCCCAGGCCAACGCCAGACGCCTTACCGCTTGCTCGCCCGCTTGAATGTCGCCGACGCCATCGATGACGAGCAGATCGGGATGGACAGGGATGAGGTCCTGGGACTCAGTCGTTTTCAGAGGAAGCCGGACGACCCCGTACCTGGTGAGGGGGAACTCGGGAACTAGGTCGCGTAGATCCTCGACCTGATCGGAGAGAAACAACAGGGTCGGCGCCATGCGCCTATGTTCGCCCACGGAGTGAGTTCAGCGCCATCGGCTAGGAGCCTTTCGGGCGCCAGCGGTTCGTGATGGGTAGTCGTCGGTCACGCCCGAACGACTTGACCGTCACCTTAGGACCCGGCGGTGCCTGGCGGCGTTTGTACTCCGCCCTGTCGACAAGCGCGATCGCGTCGATAACCACCTGTTCGTCGAAACCGCGGGCGACTATCTCGACAACGCCCTCATCGTGCTCGATGTAGGACTCCAGGATGGGGTCGAGCACTTCGTACGGAGGAAGCGAATCCTCGTCCTTCTGATCGTGTCGTAACTCCGCTGAGGGGGCCTTGGCCAGCACGTTCTCGGGAATGACCGGTGACAGCGTATTCCGCCAGCGGCACAGGGCATAGACCTCGTGCTTGAAGAGGTCGCGAATCAGAGCGAAGCCGCCCGCCATGTCGCCGTACAGGGTCGCGTATCCAACCGCGTTCTCTGACTTGTTTCCGGTTGCGATGACGAGATTCCCGTAACGGTTTGAAATGGTCATCAACAGTGTTCCTCTGATGCGCGCCTGCAGGTTCTCCTCGGCGAGCCCGGGTTCTTCGTCACCGAAAGAATCGTTCAGTGTTTCAAGGAACGAGTGATAGACGCCTTTGATTGGGATTGTGAACAGTCTGATGCCAAGGTTGTCGGCCAGCTCTTGCGCGTCGTCCATAGAGTGTGAGGTCGAGAACTCGCTGGGCATCGCAACCCCGAGGACGTTCTCGGGTCCGAGTGCATCAGCGCATATACACGCAACAAGCGCGGAATCGATACCTCCCGACAGTCCAAGGGCGACCCTGTTGAAGCCGTTCTTCGTGATGTAGTCCCTCAACGCCAGCTCGAGGGCCCTGTACACCTCCTCAGATTCATCCAGCGTAGGTGTAACGGGAACGGCCGCATTACCGTCATCGGCCTCCCGAAGCGATAGAGACAGACGATCGATGTTGCTCTCCTGCAGGGAACGAGTCTCGCCGAGAGGGACGTCGACGATTTCGAGCCTCTCCTGGAACTGCGGAAGGCGAGCAGTAAGCTCACCCTCAGAGTCGATGACGAGTGAACCACCGTCGAAGACGAGTTCGTCCTGGCCCCCGACCAGGTTCACGTAGACGATCGAAGCATTCGACCGGCGAGCACGCTCGCCGAGCATCCTCGCCCGCTCATCCAGCTTTCCCTTGTGGAAGGGCGATGCATTGATATTTAGCACGACCTGTGCGCCGGCGTCACCTTGAGCGATTGCCGGGCCGGTGGGAGACCAGATGTCCTCGCAGACGCAGACTCCGATGACACCGTGGCCGGTATCGATCAGGGTGTGCCTGTCACCTGGTTCGAAGTACCGACGCTCGTCGAACACACCGTAGTTGGGCAAGAGCTGCTTGCGATAGATCGCCTTGATCTCCCCCGAGTGACAGATCGCGGCCGCGTTGTAGAGGTGTGGGCCATCCGCATCGACGAAGCCGAGTACCGTCAGCAAGTCGTCGGTGTGCGAGGCGACCTCGCTGAGAGCCCGGCGATTCGCCCGAACGAAGCCCGACTTCAGAACGAGATCTTCAGGTGGATAACCGGTGAGTGTGAGTTCCGGAAGCACGAGCACCTGGGCCGTCCGCTCTGCGCTCTCCCGAATCGCCGAGATCGAGCGCGCAGCATTTCCGTCGATGTCACCAACGGTGAAGTTCAGCTGGCCCAGAGCAACCCGAATCACCATTTCATCCTAAGAGGAAGGGGAGCGAATCCTTCTGTGGGTCACAAGAATGCCTCGAACGGTCTTCTTGCAAAGCGGAGCCACGACAGTTAACGCTCCTGAAATGAGCCCGGCGTAATCTGGCGCGATGGAGAGACAACAGGATTATGTTCTGCGGACGGTCGAGGAGCGCCGCATCAGACTGGTCTGGCTCTGGTTCACCGACGTCCTTGGTTTCCTGAAGTCGTTCGCCGTCACCTCGGAGGAGCTCGAACAGGCGTTCGACGAGGGGATCGGTTTCGATGGCTCGGCCATCGAGGGCTTTGCGCGCGTGCAGGAGTCGGACATGCTGGCGAGACCCGACGCCGGAACCTTTCAGATCATGCCCTCACACGACGAACGGTCCGACGGTGGTGTGGCTCGCATGTTCTGCGATATCCACTCACCGGACGGCCGGCCGTACTGGGGTGATCCTCGCTTTGTGTTGAGGCGGAATCTCGACAAAGCGGCGGAACGAGGCTTCACCTTCTACGTCCATCCCGAGATGGAGTTCTTCCTCTTCAAGAGCATTGACGATCCAACGCCTGTGGATGCGGGCGGCTACTTCGACCTCACGCCTCTTGACGTCGCGCAGGATCTGAGACGAGACACGATCAGTGTCCTCGAACAGATGGGCATTCCCGTGGAGTTTTCCCACCACGAGGTCGCGCCGGGCCAGCACGAGATCGATCTGCGTCACGCCGATGCGCTGGCGATGGCGGACTCCGTAATGACGTATCGCCTCATAGTCAAAGAGCTGGCCGCCAAGAGAAACATGTACGCGACGTTCATGCCAAAGCCCTCGACCGAGTTGCCGGGCTCTGGGATGCATACTCACCTGTCCTTGTTCGAGGGCGATCAGAACGCGTTTTACGACTCGACCGACGAGTACCACCTCAGCAAAGTCGGTAAGGCATTCATCGCAGGAGTGCTTCATCACGCGCGCGAGATCACCTTGATCACCAACCAATGGGTCAACTCGTACAAGCGGCTCGTCACGGGCAGGGGATACCCGGTTCCCGAGGCGCCGACCTATGTCTGCTGGGGCCGACACAACCGGTCGGCTCTGGTGCGTGTGCCGATGTACAAACCGCGTAAGGAGCAATCCACGCGGCTCGAGATCCGCTCACCGGATCCGGCGTGTAATCCCTATCTTGCTTTCTCCGTGGTCCTCGCCGCCGGACTCAAAGGCATCGACGAGGGCTACGAACTACCGCCTGAGGCCACCGACAACATCTACGAGATGCACGAATCGGAGCGGCGCGCTCGGGGAATCACGCAATTGCCCGACGATCTTTACGAGGCACTTCGCGAGATGGAGCAGTCGGAGATTGTGGCGGAAGCACTCGGCGAGCAGACGTTCGAGTACCTGTTACGCAACAAGCGCGCGGAGTGGAACCAGTACAAGAGCTACGTCAGTCCCTATGAGGTGAACCGTTACCTTCCGATTCTGTAGAGAGCGCGCTAGCGTCTGAGCTGGGGAACGCGCACCGCGCCTCGGAAGCGAGGACCGTAGTAGTACTTGTCGTAGACGGACGAGACCGTCACTTTGCCGGCGCTGGAAGACGCGTGAATGAACTTTCCTCGTCCTATGTACATACCAACGTGACCGACTTTAGCGCGGGTCGTCTTGAAGAAAACGAGGTCACCCCTGTGGAGCCCCGGACTTCTGCTGACCCGCTTGTACCGTGGCTTGCGCGCGAGTCTGTATTGCTGCATCGAACTGTGGGGCAGCCCGATCACCTTTTTGAATGTCCAACGGGTAAACCCCGAGCAATCGAAGCCCCGTCGAGGCGACTCGCTCCCGTAGCGGTACCTCGTGCCCAGCTGACTCTTCGCTCGCTCCACCAGATGATGTTTCCTGGCCTTTACTCCAGCGTGAGCGTTTGTCGCCGGTGCCACAAACGACGCAACGCACGCGACGGAGAGCGCGACCAGCGCTTTCTGGATCATCACCTGTTGATGGTCGATGGCGTGCGGACGGCACCAACCCACCGCTGGCCCCAGTAATAGGGGTCGTAGATGGATCTAACGCGCACACCCTCGGAGGATGTGGTGGACACGAACCTGCCCCGACCTATGTAGATTCCGGCGTGTCCAACGCGGGCACTCGTAGTCTTGTGGAAGACGAGATCGCCGCGCTTGAGGTTGGTGCGCTTCCAAATCCGCTTGTGACCGCGATTGTCGGCCAAGTTGAACTGTTCGGAAGTAGTGCGGGGAAGCTGCTGTCCGTGGCCGTCGAACGTCCACTGAGTGAACCCAGAGCAGTCAAAGCCACTGCGCGACGTGCCGCCGTAGCGGTATGGAGTTCCCACGGCGCTCATGCCCCGGTCTTTGAGGTGCTTTCGCTGCTTGAATGCGCTGCTGCGCTCGTGTGCTTCGGCTGGCGTTATGAGGATGCTTGCGGCAAGTGTGGCGACAACGAACGTCACCAGAAACTTCAGGATTGAATGATGGGTATTACTACCGCTCATTCTCACCTCCCTGTAATGAGGAGCCCACAACACACGCGCTCACTCAGGGATGTTCGTGAGCGGCTGTCCCGCGAAGACCCAGACGATGTTTCCCGCGATGTCCGGGCGAGGCTCTTCTATGTCCGGCCTGTTCCCCTTCTAGAAAGACCGCTAGCTGACGTTTCAGGCGTACCGCTGGCGGCGGTAGCACAGCGCTGCAAGTTAGTGGAAGGTTTCGACGAGGTAAACCCGCCTCCTTCCACAAAAAGGCTGTGCAGTTTTGTACCCGACCCCGAACAAATAAACCTAAAGGTCGCGAAGCAGCAGGTAGGAGTACCTTTCAGGCGTGGCGTTTAGAGTTCGGTTATGCCGGATTCGAACCCGAGTATCGCCACTACTACTGCAATAGAACGTGTAAGTCGCAGCTTGAATGACTTCTTACAAGCAGACGAACGCGCAGCGCAGTTGGTCGCCGAACCAACCCTGCCGGACGCGACCGGCTTTCTGGACGCTGCCGCTAATGCGACCGCCGTCGGCGGCATGCGGGAGCTTCGTCTCGAGAAAAGACGAAGACTGCTCCAGATAGCGGCCCTCGACGCAAGCGGCCGTCTGTCACTCGAGGAGATCGGGCGCGCCCTATCGGATCTCGCAGATGCGTGTCTTGGCGCGACCCTGGTTCACATCGAAGCCCCGGAAGGCCTTTCGGTCGTGGCGATGGGAAAACTCGGAGCGCGCGAGCTCAACTACTTCTCCGATATCGATGTGATGTTCGTCGCAACTGGTAACAGTGGACGGGCAACCAAAGCTGTGGAGATGCTTCTTGCCGAGCTCGGGGGCAACTCTCCGGAGGGTCAGGCATACGCGATCGATGCCAACCTACGTCCACAGGGTCGTTCGGGAGCTCTCGTTCGATCGCTTGATGCATTTCTCGAGTACTACGGACGATGGGCAGAGACGTGGGAGTTCCAGGCGCTGTTGAAGGCGCGGGCCAGTGCCGGCGATCTAGGGCTCGGTCAGGAATTGGTTGACCGAACTCGCGTCCTGGTGTTTCCAGACGAGGTCACTCCAGAACACATCGCCAGCGTTCGCAGCATGAAGGAGCGCGTCGAGCAACATGTCCTGCGTACCGCTCGTCGTTCAAAGAGTCATGAAGCTAACGACGTAAAGCTTGGTCCCGGTGGGATCAGAGACATCGAGTTCTCTGTGCAGCTTCTACAGCTCGTCCATGGAAGCGCGGATCCCTCAGTTCGAGCACCGGCCACCATCGATGCGCTCATTCATCTCGTTGCAGGTGGCTACATCGCCGAGGAGGACGCGGCAGGGCTGTCGGTCGCTTACCGATGGCTGCGGAATGTCGAACACCGACTGCAGCTGCGCCAGGAACGCCGGGTGCGAATGCTCCCCGCGGATGACGATTCCCGCGGCGAGATTGCTCGCGCGATGGGTTTCAGTGAAGGTGGTTCCGAAAGTGCTCTCGATCGTTTCGACACCGTGCATAACTCGGTGCTGGCCGACGTGCGAGGACGTTTCGAGAAACTCTTTTACCGCCCGATGATCGAGAGTCTTGCCGAGGGCGGCGGCACCAAACTCAGCGAGGATGCTCTCGAGCAACGGCTACGAATACTGGGTTACCGAGATGTGAAGCGAGCAGCGCGCACTCTCTCCGGTTTGGTGGCTGGGACCTCGCGAAGGGCCAAGCTGCTTCGTCTGTTGGCTCCCGCTCAGCTTCGCTGGCTGGCCTCGACCCCGCTGCCCGACGAAGGCTTGTTCGGTTTTCTTCGAGTAAGCGAGTCGCTGGGGAGTCGACTGGATGCTCTGGGCAATTTGCGGGACAACCCGCCGAGTCTGGAGTTCTTGGCGAAGGTGCTCGGCAGCGGCAGACTCCTGAGTGAGGTTTTGAGCCATGTGCCCGAGGAGCTCAGCACGATCGCCGATCCGCGCGGACCGGGAAAACCCAAGGAACGAGAGAGGCTGGTGCGCGAGGCAAAGGCGTCGCTCGAATGGCGCGAACCCGATCGCCGGCTCGACGGACTCAGACGTTTCAAGCGGCGCGAGATGTTGAGAATTGCTCTGTCTGATCTGGCCGGAGAGGCGGATCTCATTGAGGTCTGTAGAGGGCTAACGGATCTCGCGGATGCTTGCCTGGAGACGGCGCTCGTCGACGTCGATATTCCCTTTGCCGTGATCGGGATGGGGAAGCTCGGGGGCCGTGAGCTCAACTATTCGTCGGACATCGACGTCATGTTCGTGCACGATGCCGATCCCGCTGCTGCCGAGCGAGTCGCCGAGGCTTTGATGAAGACGATCGGCGAGGTCACGCCCGAGGGCCAGGCGTTTCGCATCGACGCCGCGCTCCGCCCAGAGGGAAAGTCCGGGCCTTTGGTGCGCTCGCTGGAATCGTTCCTCGAGTACTACGAACGATGGTCTCGTCCCTGGGAGCATCAGGCGTTGTTGCGGGCCCGCCTTGCGGCGGGAAGCACGAAAGTCGGTAAAGCCTTCATCGACCGCACGAGGCACCTTGCCTACCCCGAAGGCCTATCGTCCGAGGTTCTCACCGAGATCAGGCATCTAAAGGCGCGCATGGAGCGCGAGCGCATTCCGAGGGGCATCGAACCTCGTAGGCATTTCAAGATGGGACCGGGGGGAACGGCGGACGTCGAGTTCGCGGTGCAGATCCTCCAGCTCAGGCATGGGCATGACGCCGCCACGCTGCGAACGCAGTCCACCCTCGAGGCGATCGATGCCGCAGAGGAACTCGAGCTCATGTCTGAGCCCGACGCCCGGCAATTGCGTACCGCTTACGAATTCCTGTCGTCTCTGAGGAACCGGCTGTTTTGGCTTACCGGCAGACCCGGAGACGTACTGCCAGCAAAACCCGAGGACCTCGAAGCTCTCGCAATTGCGATGGGTTACCGCAGACAACCACGCCAGGAGCTGGAGGAGGACTACCTTCGCCTGACCCGACGAGCGCGCAAGGTGGCCGAGCACTATATCTACGAGTAGAGGGACGAAGAAGGGCCCGGCGGAGGGGTTGCCGGGACCTTCTTCGTTGGTCCTCGACATCAAATGTCGTAGTAGAGGTAGAACTCGTAGGGGTGAGGACGAAGCCGCAGTTCGTCGACCTCCCGCACTCGCTTGTAGTCGATCCAGTGCTCGATGACGTCTTCGGTGAACACGCCACCCTCGAGCAGATAATCGTGGTCGGCCTCGAGAGCGTTGAGCGCCCCCTCCAGTGAACCGGGAACCTGAGGCACTTCGGCAAGCTCCTCCGGCGGCAACTCGTAGAGATCCTTGTCTACTGGGTCGGGCGGCTCGATCTTGTTGCGGATTCCATCGAGTCCGGCCATCAGCAGAGCCGTGAACGCAAGATATGGATTGCAGCTCGGGTCCGGGCAGCGGAATTCGATGCGCTTCGACTTCGGTGACTTCGAGTAGAGCGGGATACGAACCGCGGCCGAACGATTGCGCTGGCTGTAGACGAGGTTGACTGGCGCTTCGTATCCCGGCACCAGCCGCTTGTAGCTGTTGGTCGTCGGTGCACAGAGCGCGAGCAACGACGGCGCGTGCGTCAGCAGGCCCCCGATGTAATACCGAGCCGTATCGGAGAGCTGCGCGTAGCCGAGTTCGTCCCACATCATCGACTCGCCGTCCCGCCACAGGCTCTGGTGCACGTGCATACCCGAGCCGTTGTCCTGAAAGATCGGCTTGGGCATAAACGTGATGGTCTTGCCGTTACGGCGTCCGACCTGCTTGACGACATACTTGTAGAGCATGAGGCGGTCCGCGATCTGGAGCAGGGGAGCGAAGCCCATGTCGATCTCGCCCTGACCAGCGGTTCCGACTTCATGGTGGTGAACCTCGACCGGGATTCCCAGCTCGCGCAGGGTCAGCACCATTTCGCTGCGAAGGTCCTGGTAGTGATCCATGGGCGGAAGGGGAAAGTAGCCCTCCTTGTACCTTGGCTTGTACCCGAGGTTGCCACCCTCCTCATCGCTTCCGGAGTTCCAGACACCCTCGACCGCGTCGATGTAGTGGTAGCTCGAGTGCTGATTCTGGTCGAAGCGGATCGAGTCGAAGATGTAGAACTCGGCCTCCGGTCCGAAGTATGCGGTGTCTGCGATGCCCGTCCCCGCCAGGTAGTCCTGGGCCTTTTTGGCGATGTTCCGAGGATCCCGCGAGTAGGCCTCGCCGGTGATTGGATCCTTGACGTAAGCGTTCATTACGAGCGTTGGGTACTTCGCAAACGGATCCATGACGGCGGTGTCGGGATCGGGGACCAGGATCATGTCCGACTCCTGGATCTCCTGGAAGCCTCGGATGGACGAGCCGTCAAACCCGAGCCCCTCTTCGAATACCTCCTCGCTCAACTCCTCGAAGGGGACCGTGAAGTGCTGCATTAGACCGGGAAGGTCGCAGAAACGGATGTCGAAGAATTTGGCGTCGTGCTGCTCCCCGAGCTTCAGCGCGTCCGCTGGACTTGGCATGAATCTCCCTCCTTGTGACGACCTCGACCAATCAGGTCGTACTCGTTCGTCTGTTGTCACACCTTGGCAAGGGGCGGTTTCTCGGGAGTTTCAACGGTGTTACAAGGGGGTTACGAGCTCAGCTTCCCAGCCAGGCCCGCAGGCGCTCGGCCTCTTCGTCGTAGGCGTCCTTCAAGCCGTCGACTATCCAGCCCTCGACCTTGCCCCCGTAGAAGGGAACCTTCACTTTGACCTGGCCCTCGACGGTGCGCAGAGCCCCGTTCTCGTTACCCGATAGTTGGATGGTTCCCTTTGCCTCGAGCAGCTCCTTGGCGATCTCGGGATCGATCGTGAAGCGCCACAGCTTGGCTTCCTCGTTCCAGGTGGCCTCCTCGACCCAAGCAGGATCTCCTTCGCCCATGAGGTTCTTCGCGACCCCCGAGATCTCGATGTCAAGAACGCACCTGGTCCTCCTCATGACATCACCGTTGGCCTGGGCTTTTTGATCGAGGAGCTCCCGCCGTAGCTTTCCCAGTGTCTTCAGTGACCGCTGATAGTCCTTGTCGAGCATCGCTCCGGCGACCTCGTCCGGGTGGGCATCAAAGGAGTGAGTGATCTCGAAATTCACGCCGAGAGGCTACCGGACGAGGCCGCGCCTGAACGCCTCTGCAACCGCCTCGGTCCGGTCTCGGACCGCGAGTTTCTTAAAGATCGACTTCAAATAGGTCTTAACCGTCTCTTCCGCCAGGTGCATCTCGGACGCCATCTCTTTGGTCGAGAGCCCGTCCGCGAGGAACTGCAGGCAGGTCAGCTCGCGGTCGGTGAGTGCATCCGGGTCCTTTCCACCGATTCGCCCGAAGATGCCCTCGGTGACGTTGGGATCGAGAACCGAGCGCCCCTCGGCGACATCACGAATCGCCTGAATGACCGATTCGCGAGATGCGCTCTTGGAGAGGTAACCATCGGCCCCCGCCTTGATGCCCTCGGACACCGTTCCAGGATCCGTGAACATCGACAGGATCAGCACCCGCGTCGTGGGGGCGATCTCCTTCACCTGCCTGGTAGCTTCGATCCCGCTCATCGACTGGCTCAGATTGACGTCCATCAGAATGACGTCTACGTCGCCGTCGCGTGCGGCATCAATGGCAGCCTCGCCGTTCGAGACGGTGCCCGCGAGCTCCACGTCGTCCGCCATCGCGAGCATCACCTCGAGCCCCTCGGATACGAGGGTGTGATCGTCTGCGATCAGAACGCGGAGACTCATTCGGCCATTCCACCGGGGAGCTTGGCTTCTAAGCGCGTGCCGCCGCCCGTAACCGGGTGAAACTCGATACTTCCTCCGACGAGGGCAGCGCGTTCATGCATGAGTTTCATCCCGACATGGTCGGCAGCTATCTCGGCCTCTGGATCGAAGCCGGGGCCGTTATCTTCGACAACGATGTGAACCATATTGTCACTATCGACCACGCGGACGGAGATTGAACTGCTATTTGCGTGCTTCAACGCGTTCGTTAGCCCTTCCTGAAGAATCTGGAAGCCGGCCAGAGCGACGGGAACGGGTGGTTCGTGCTCGATCTCTCCGTCGAAATCGACCTCGGTTCCCCACAACATCGACACCTGGCCGACGTATATCCGGATGGTCTCCATCAGACCGCCGGCCTCGACTGATGATCTTCGAAGGTCGACAAGCGAATCTCTCAGCGCGGCCATGGATTGCTCGATTGCCTTTCGTGAACCGTCTATGAGATACGAGGCCTCCTCCGCTTTCCCTGCGTCGAGGAAGGCACCGGCGTTTCCGACGTTGTAGGAAGCCGCTGCCAGCATCTGAAGGCTTCCATCATGAATCTCGGCGGCGATCCGCTTTCGCTCGTCTTCTCGTTCGTTGAAGATCTGTTCAGTCGCCTTCAACAGTGCTGCCTGTTGCTGGCGCAATCGTTCCGACAACTCCTGTTGGGCCCTGGCACCCAATAGCCCCAGCCGTGC
>JBOGWS010000055.1:0-7613 GCA_050693895.1 Actinomycetota bacterium
TTCTACAACCGCAGGCGGCGGCATTCGACCATTGGCCAAGTGAGCCCGATGGTGTTCGAGGAGAGATACTGGAGCAAGATCGCTGTCAGCTAACGAAGCCGTGTCCACCGAAGCGGGTCAGGTCCAGGCAGACTCCGATGCTTCGATGTGGGTGGCAAGTTCACCCCATCGACTTTAGCGTCGGAGGTCAACGGTTCGACCAACCCCATTGACCCGTTCTCTGGAGCGGGTCTGCTGATGTGCCGAAAACACCCGACTTTGAGGATGAGCCCGTGGTCGTAAAGGGCCGCTTTCGACTTACTTACGCCAGTGTGACCGCAACTATCGCCTTGATTGTCTCTCTATCCGGGGGGGGGCCTAAGCGCTGAGCATCACCGGTCGCCAAGTGGTAAACGACTCCTTGAAAGGTAAGGACATCAAAGAGGACCCTCAAGGCGGTGCCGAACGCCAAGAAGCTCGGGGGTATCAAAGGACAAAGCTTCGTTCGACGCTGCGGGCAGGGCACTGTCATCGCGGGGGGTTGGGTCGTCGGCCCCGGTAACAGCTACGACCTCTCGACGTACGGCACAAGTTTCGACGAGGCACAAGGCGCATTCTTTGGCTGCAAGCCGGTGCAAGAGGTTCTAACCAGACGCGACAGCGCGGGGAAGTACATGGTTGCTTTCCATCCCGACAGGCGAAACACTTGGGTTGCGATCGGAAACGTCGACAACACTTACGGGAACCACGATGACGCTTTAATTAGCGTCGGAACGGCCCTCAACACGGCGGTAGGGACTGCCTACTCCATCGAGATCCGTAAGGCGGATGGGACTCCGGTGGACACCCCTTTCAGCATCTACGTTTACTGACACTCTTTGCGATCAGGGAACAACCCTGAGCGCGACAGCCGTCTTGTCGCCTCGCCTATGGTCTCGTACAGCCACATTCATGGCAGCGACATCGGAGGCCTTGCCGTGCACCTCGCAGCGAGAGTCATGTCCGTAGCGCAACCAGACGAGGTGATCGTTTCAAGCACGCTGAGAGTGAGCTGGTGGTGGGATCGCGCATCGGCTTCGAGGATCGAGACCGTCACACGCTCACGGGGATTCCAGGGAAGTGGCGTCTGTTCCGGGTAACGGAATTGCCCTAACTAGGCCAACCGGGAGACAACGAAGGTTCGTGGACGCGCCAATGTGGGATGCGCAAGATTGTCTCCGCCACAAGAGACACAGGTGCGCTCAATGTCGCGTCGCGCTGTGCTGGGCACCGTTTCCTTCGGCGGGGTCTGCAAGGCCGGCGGAGTCTCCCAGCGCGGCCCACTTCCTCGGGCTTAGTTCAGGAACCGTCCGCCGCCGGTGCTTGGAGACGAGCCATACTCCGCCGCCGATAGCCAGGACGGCAAACAAAATCCGAGCGAGGGCGGAGACCAACTCCGCGTCGAGAGGCGGCCAGCTCACCTCCGTCAGGACCCGAGCCCGGTCGACCGTCCAATGCCAAGTTGTATGCGCCACGAGCACTGACAGGATCACAACTCCGACGCGGCCCAGCAGCCGATCCGAAAGCAGTGCCAAGAGTAAGGGCACGGCAATCAGCAGGACCAGAACTTGACCTGCCTCCACACCCAGATTGAAGGACGCAAGTGACACGAGCATGTGGTCGCCGGCGAACTGGAAGCTCTCCTGGAGACCATAGGAGAATCCCAAACCGTGAACGAGGCCGAACGCGCCCGCGATTACCCAACGCCGCTTGAGATTCACCGCAAACACGTTCTCGATGGCCATGTACACGATCGACGCGGCGATCAACATCTCGACGAGCGGCGGGAACCACGGGCCCTGAGGAACGAGGTCGTACATCGATGCGATCAACGTGATCGAGTGCGCGACCGTAAACGACGTCACAATCGGCAACAAAGGACCCACACGTCTAAAGGGAATCACGAGGCAAAGCAAGAACAGAAGGTGATCAAGACCCCCGAGTATGTGCCCGAAACCTGACTGCACGAACGTCCAGGCAGCCTGATACCAGCGAGGATCGAGAACCACGCGCCCCGACCCCTCCGTCACCCTGTACGCGCTTTCGCCTCCGTCTGAGCCGATGAACTGCAGGGCTAGTTCGGTGCGGGATCCAAGCTCAGGTGGCAGCCGGACCTCGAGGGCGAAGTCCGCATCGTCGGAACGAACCGGGTACTCGAAGTGAACGTCGAAGAAGCCCTGGTTCCAGTAGATGTCCGTATGGGTCGGTGGAAGGGGGCCTTGCACGTGCTCGAGGGCGGTTTCGTAACTGTTGAAGGATTCATCCGACGGCAACGAGAGCTGACTCTCGATGCTCGCGGGTCTCAAGAGCGTATTGCCCTGGAAGCTGCGAACACTGTCGGCAGTTGCCGCCTCTGCTTGTCGGAGTTCCTGAATCCGTTCCAGGTCGAGATAGCCCGGCCCCCGCTTGGGCATGTCGGTATTGAGCAGCGCGATCAAGGGCACCCGCAGTGCGACATTCAACGTGTCGCCTTCGGGATGAACAAAGCCCTGCAGGACGATCTTGTTCGGGACGTCGTGAGCATCGGCAGGAGTCGGCGACGAGAGTGCCAGGCCGAGCGCTAGTAACAACATCGTGGTGCCGCGCGCCCCGCGATGTCGGCGGTTTCCTTTTGATCCGCTCACATTCACCTCCGCCGAAAGGCCTCGGTGAGAGGGCTTGGTCGTTGAACAGGCCCCCTCACCGATTTTCACGAGACGGCTACTGGTCGAAGAGCTCTCCTACCGGCTGTGATCGGCCGTGCGTTCCTTTGAACTCGAATTTCTGGACCCGCTTTGCGGTATCGACCTCAGCCGTGTAGATGTTTCCGCTCGAATCGACGACGAGGTTGTGAACCCAGTGGAAGTAGCCGGCGTTTCGGCCGTTGCGGCCGAACAATCCGAGTAGCTGTCCGGTGTCTCGCGACAGCATCCATACGTGATTGTTCTCACCATCTGCGTTGTACAAGAACTGCTGTGCCTCGTCGGGCGACACGTCGACGTCCCACGTCGATCCGTTCCCCATGGTGTCGCGCTCGATCCTGAATTGCCTCACGAATGTCCCGTCCTTCTGGAAGACCTGAATCCGGTTGTTCACGCGGTCGCAGACGTAGACGAGGCCATCGTCGGTTATGCGCACGCAGTGGACGGGGTTTCCGAACTGTCGCCTCGCATCGGGGTCGTCGCTCGGGGTTCCACCAAAGGCACCCCAGTGTCGTTTGTACTCTCCGGTCTCGGCATCGAAGACGATCACCCTGTGGTTGAGATAACCGTCGGCGACATAGACCTCGTTGGTCTCGGGATCGACCTCGGTGTCTGCTGGGTTTCCGAGGAACTCCGTGCTGTTGCTGCCCTCGGTTCTTCCTGCCTCACCGATTTGCATCAAGAAGGTTCCGTCTCGGGCGAACTTCAGTACCTGGTGATCGTTCTCCCCGTTCCCAGCAATCCACACGTTGTCGTTGTGATCGATGAAGATCCCGTGCTCGTTCTCGGGCCAGTCGTAGCCGGCTCCCGGTCCACCCCAGCCCTGAACGAAGTTCCCAGCCTGGTCGAATTCGATTACGGGAGGGGCGGGGAAGCAACAGTTCGAGCGTCCTGTGGTCGCACCCGCCTCGTCCTCGGTGAGGGTCGAGGGTCGCTGGATGATCCAGATGTGATCCTGGGCGTCCACCGCGATGCCGGCCACCTGACCCACGAGCCAGTTGTTGGGCAGTTCTTTGGGCCAGAAGGGATCCACCACGAATCTCGGCGTTCCCTGAGCCGGGGTTTGTTGTGCGGTGGCGTCGTCCCCAACTGGATTCAAGAGGCCGAACCCCACGGTAGCGGTGAGCAAGATGGCGGCCAGATACGCGATTCGAATCAGTTTCATGTCGCTCCCCCCTTGAGGGCCTGATTCGGGCTGAGCCCGCGGATGCTTTTCCGACCCGCTCCTCTTCGCTAATAGCGCATTCGCTAATAGGGCATAATGTATCAAATACCTTAAAGGGGCTAAACGGTCAAGGGGGAGTTTGAAGGGAGTTTGAATCGAGTTCGGCGGCTGAGCGCGGCCGGATTCTCGAGCGCGGAAGCACGCCATCTTTCGGATCTTCACACGCCGAACCTCATGTAGTCCGCCCCAGCGAACCCGGTCTGAGCCTAGGCAATCAAGGTTCGTTGTCGGAATGCACCGCCTCGTAGATCGAGGACATGTCCTGATCACCAAATTCGCTCATCAAACTGTCTTCGAGTGCGGAGACCAGCTTCGTACCAGGAAGATCGAGATGAAGATCGGCAGCTTGTTCCAACGCGATCCTAAGGTCCTTGCGATGCAGAGCCAGCTTGAATCCGAGTGGGTAGTCCCTGGCGATCATTCGCGGTCCCCGGTTCTCGAGAATCCATGATGAAGCCAAGCCCTGCGAGATTGCATCAATAGTCAGTTCGGGGTCAAGGCCCGCGCTCTTGCTTAGAGCGATTCCTTCCGCTACGGCTAAGAAGGTAGAGGCGACGATTACTTGATTGACGGCCTTCACCGTCTGACCGGCACCTGTCGAGCCAAAGTGCGTGACTTTCGATCCAAGTCGCTCCAGTACCGGTCGAGCGCGCTCGAAGTCGTCGCGATCGCCGCCCACGAAGATCGTCAGGGTGCCGGCCTTAGCTCCCTCGGTTCCTCCGGATACTGGAGCGTCGAGAAACCCGACATCTCTTTCTTTCAAGGTGCTGGCGAATCGTCTCGAAGCAACGGCCGAGATCGTGCTCATGTCGATGACCAGCGCGCCCTCGGCAAGTCCGGAGGCCAGTCCATTGGGCCCGAACAGAACCTCCTCGACATCCTCGGTGTCCGAGACCATGGTGACAACGGTGTCAGCCTGCCTCCCGACCTCAGCCGGTGAGGCGGCGGAGGTTGCGCCAAGTTCGAGCAGAGGGCGCTCCCGTTCTCTTGTCCGGTTGTGGACGGTAATGGGGAAGTCAGCTTCGATCAGGTTCGCTGCCATCGAGCTGCCCATCGATCCGAGTCCGATGAATCCCAAGCGCATCCTGTCACCCTCTCTTTGACTAGTAAGTCCCGGTTTCGCTTTTTCACATCGCAGATCCGTGGTCGCGACGTCCTGCGGCTGATGGCTATTGTCCACGACCAGGATTTCGCAAATTACTGGGTTGCAGGGCAGATGGACGTCATGTCGAGGAATCACGCCGATCAACGCGACGAGGGATCCGGCGGCCGCTTGGACTAGGCGCGCGTCCTCTCGACGCGCTGCCTGGCACGCATGAGCTTGTCGACGATATCCCTCTCCCTTCCGGCGTCGAGTCGCACGACAGGGACCGAGCAGCTGATCGCGTTGACAGGGGGTCTGTCCTCCCCGACCGCTACTGCAAGACAGCGGATGCCCGTGGCGTTCTCCTGGTTATCGCGTGCCCATCCTCGCCGACGCGTGCGGTCGAGTTCCTTTCGAAGCGCGCTCCTGTCGGTGATCGTGTTCTCCGATAGACGCCGAAGCGGCTTCGGGAGGATGCGATCGAGCTCGGCCTCCGTTCGCTCCGCGAGAAGTGGTTGGGGCCTTCAGGGCGTGGCCCGAACATTCCCAGCACGTCATCGAAGATACGGAATCCGAATGCCAAGATATGCCGTCTGACGTGGGCTTTCGCGCTTGTGGCCCCAACGGGATTTGAACCCGTGCTACCGCCTTGAAAGGTCGGGGCGGAGTGTTTCGAGCATCTTCGAGCCGTACTGAATAGTGACGACTAGCTGGGCGACGCCTTGGAACGTTTGTGGCTGGCTTTGAGCATTTACGGATCTGTCGCGGCCCATAGTGGCCCAAGAGAAGTGTTGGGTGTGATGGACGCAGCCGTGGCGCCCACGAGTGCGGAAGTTCATACCCTGGCACGATCTCGGACCGTGTCCACCCGAGTAGATGAGAGCGTTCTCACGGATCTCTCAGGATCGTCTTATGCGAGACGCCTAACCTCATGGTCGAAGCGTACGAAGAAGGCCTCAACCTGGCTTACCTGGTCGCCCGGGGGGCACCGAAACAAAGGAGACAGTGATGATTGCTCGACTCGCAGTTTGGCTCTTGGCCGTGGCTGTAATGATCGGCCTCGCCGGCGGATTGCTGACTGCCAGCGCCAAGGAATCGGATGACCTCCTCGCCAAGCGGGAGGAGGACTCCATCGCTCTAGCGGCCGCCGATGAGGACGACGACGACTACGCCGGGGGGGACTCCAACAGCCGTAGCGGCTTCACCAGCGGCGTTGACAGCAACGACCGCACGAACAGCCGCCACACCTCTGTTAGCCGTGACCGTGACCGGAGCCGCGGAGACCTCACCAGGGACCGCACGAGGGACGGCAAGGGCGGTCCGAAGCGTGACTGGAGCCGGAACCACACCAACGACCGGTCGCGCAACGACACCCGTTAGTCGGAGCCAACCGCACTGTGGAGGCGCCCTCCGGGGCGCCTCTTGCGCGAAGACCACCCCGCATAACCGCCGGTGAGTCCACTGGGCCGAGATGCGAACGTGTCTTTCATGTGGATGGCGGTTTGCCAGCGCGCTGGCGGTCGATGTCCTGACCCTTGTTTGCGACCCCCGCGCGGAGCAGGAGCTAATTCTGCTCTAAGTGTGTTCGAGGCGCGGGGTGGGCTGAGGGCCCCCTCAGGCAAGGGATCGTGGGCTGACGCGCCCAAACGGCTCTCGGGACTAGCTCGTTAACTGTCCTCATGGACATCGGAGGTGACAACACGACTCGATTACTTACGGGGAGATCGCTACGGATTATCAGTCCGGCACGGTCCGGCGCCCGCATGCTTCAGTCGATCCCTGTCGAATGCTGCAAGGTTCCCCTCCCGTGAAGTCAACGACTCTACAGTCGTGTCAGCAGTTATGGCCCATGGTTGGCGTTGGGCGACAAGGCCCGATTCAGACGGCCGATAGTAGTGACTAGCTGACGATCTCGGTCAACAGAAAGGCGCGGTCGGTTGTCACCGAGTGGTCGACCACCACCGAGGCGACGTGGTCGCAGAAGTTCTCATTCTTCCTCCTTCAAGTTGAGGGCTTCGACGAAGCATGCTTGAGACATGCGCGCTAAACATCCGCAAGGTACCGATGTTGTTGTGCGGACGCCGTACGACGATGGGTTGCGTGGAGATCCTTTTGTCCCTCGAGCAGCTAGACCCTCCCGAGGGCAGGCTTCGATGCGCGCCCGCGCCCGGGGCGCCAGCTCTATCTGGGTCGGGAGATCCCGTTTACCGGGTGGTTGGGCATGCTGCGGGCCCTTTCCGACATCATGGGATCTGCAGGTGAGTCCTGGGAGAGGAAGGATGTCCTCTGAGCTGACTTTGACGGCGGGCCCCAACGGGATTTGAACCCCTGCTACCGCCTTGAAAGGTTTGCGCAACCGAATTGCAATGCGCCGTAGCGACGCGTTTCCAGGCGGTGACCTGCGAACCTTGACTTGAGCCGGCTTAAGGGGCTGATAGGGACTTTGACCTACGGCGCGCGCCAGACGCGCGCCGTGCAAACCCGAAATTCCATCACCAGGGCACCGCTTCTCGTTCGTCCTAAAGTTCGCTGCCCGCAGCGGGAGCGTACGGGACAAAGATCCACAGGGCGATATAGAAGACGAGGCCAATCCCTGCCAGAACCA
>JBOGWS010000056.1:0-13613 GCA_050693895.1 Actinomycetota bacterium
TCGACGCCATCGGCGGCTTCCTCCTGCTGTTGCTCTTTGCCTACTCGTTCTCCTGGATCATGGCCTACTTCGGACTGAAGGTATCGAGCGTCGAGGTCATCAACAACGCCTCGTTCATGTTCATCTTTCCGTTGACGTTTATCGCCAACACGTTCGTGAACATCAACGACCTGCCGGGCCCGCTGAAGACCTTCGCCGAGTGGAACCCGATCTCGTCAGTGGCCCAGGCGGTGCGCGAAGCATTCGGGAACACTGGAACAGACCCGGTTCCCGACGTATGGTCGCTGCAGAATCCGGTCCTGTACTCGCTCATCTGGATCGTAATCATCCTGGCGGTCTTCGTGCCGCTATCGACGCGACAGTACAAGCAAGCCGCGAGCCGTTAACGAGAATTCGTCGGGGCGGGCGGCGCGACGGTCACCACGATCGCAGCCGTGCGCCCCGGATGATTCGCTAGTTCTCCATGGCCTCGTAGGCGAGGTTAACCGACGCCGAGTAGGCGAAGTGCCGAAACGCGTCGAGTGAGAGCTCCTTGCCTCCCCACTGCGAGGGCGGGGGAGCGATGTCGAGCGAGGGCAGCATGACGAGCGCGCTTCCCCAAACCATTGCGAAGTGCACGAGGGTCGCCGGTGCACCCCTCAGACCGAGACTTCCCAGCACTCCTCGGGCCGCACCCCAAGCCGTCCCGTAGGCCCAATGTGAGGCGTTCGACAGTTTCTGTTCACCCTCCTCGGAGGTCGGCTCGACCTCGAGCACCTTGCCCATTGCATCCGCCGGCGCGGTGCTGTCCTCCTTCCCGCGCAGCTTGCCCTCGGCCACCGTGATTGCCGTTATGACAACCGTGCCTGCCGCACCTGCGACGAGACCCCTGCCAATTGAGGTGAACGCACTTCCTAGTCCCATGTAGCCCTCATTTCTTCCGCACCCGGGGATTTCCGTAGCCGACCTCTCTGACGGGGTCAACTTCACGCATCGAGTAGGTGAACTACCCGAGGCAACCCGCGCTCAATCCGCGCCACTTGACGCCGCCGTTCAGGAGAGTAGAACGGAGGCACGATCAGAAGGAGGAGCCATGTTCGTACAGGTGATCCAGGGCCGAGCAAGCGACGCCGCCGGCCTGAAGAAGCAGTGGGACAGATGGGATCAGGAGATCAAGCCATCGGCCCAGGGGTACCTGGGTGGCACAGCCGGGGTTACGCCCGATGGTGAGTTCATCGCGCTGGCCCGTTTCGAGAGCGGAGAGGCCGCTCGTGCCAACAGCGACAGCGCCGCACAGAGCGAGTGGTGGGGGGAGACGTCTCAGTATCTCAGCGACCCACTGTTCCACGACTGCACCGAGGTCGACTTGCTCAACGACGGAGGTTCTGACGACGCTGGCTTCGTTCAGGTAATTCAGGGCAAGGTCACCGACGTCGCGAAGTCCAGGGAGCTCGACGCCAAAATGCAGGATGGGATGAAAGAGGCGCGACCCGATGTGATCGGAGGAATTACCGCCTGGCATCCGCAGAACGGACGCTTTACGAGCTCTATCTATTTCACGTCCGAAGCCGAGGCGCGCGCCAAGGAGAAGGAGATGGATTCCCTCGAGGGCTTCGAGGAGTTCATGAGCGAGTATCAGGCTATCTCCGACGGAGAGCCGAAGTACCTGGACCTCCCCGACCCCTGGATGTCCAGCAAATAGGCGGCAAGGCCGCCTAACTGTGATCCGCGGCGCCGGTCAGGCCGGCAGGCGCTCGAGTGTCACCAGGGTGATGTCATCCTCCTGCTCCCAGCCCGGGCCGGCGAAGCTGTCGAGTTCGGCCATCAGCGCTTCGATCAGGTCGTCCTCGCGACGGCAGTTCTCCATGATCTTGATGACCCGAGGAAATCCGAACATGTCGCCATCGGGGTTGTGGGCCTCGGCAAGCCCGTCGCTGTGCAGGAGCATGCGGGTGCCTGGTGGCACGACCGCGTCCCTCAACTCGTAGTTGGAACCGGGCATCAGGCCGAGGGGCATCCCTACTGCTCTGAGGTCGGAGACACCATTTCCAGTGGATAGGTACGGGAGATTGTGCCCGGCGTTCGCGAAGCGCAGCCGACCGTTTGCGGGATCAAGCACCATATAGAGGCACGTCACGAACATCTTCGCGGGCGTGTTGAGGACGAGCACCTCATTCATCCTCTCGAGCGCCGACGCGGGAGACGCGACCCTGGGGGCCTCGGCCCCCAGCAACCCCTGTGTCGTCGCCATCACGAGGGCGGCGGGCGCACCCTTGTCGGTGACGTCGCCGATCGCAATGCCAATCTCTCCGGTTGGTAGCTCGATGAAGCTGTAGAAATCGCCGCCGACCTCGCGCGCCGAACGATAGAAGGCAGCGACGCGCCACCCGGGGAGTTCGGGGAGCTCGTCCGGCAGAAACTGCTGCTGCACGAGACGGGCGACCTTCAGCTCTTGAGCAACGCGCTCGCTCTCGTCCTCCGCGCGCCGTAATCGCTCGCCCACTTCGGCTGCGTACGCTCGCCGGCCTCGAACTAACGAACCAAACAGCACGATCACGGCGAAGAACGCTCCATCGCGCAGCGTGTCGTTGATGACTCGAGCCACGGGGACCGTTTCGGCGAACAGCCCGTACAGGAGGGGGCCGCCCACCCACAGCACGCTGACCGTCAGAGGCCAGCCGAGACTTCCCGCCGCGGCGGCGGTGTAGAGCGGTACCGCGAACGGCACGGCGGGGACGAAACCAGGGTAGTTCAGGTTGAAGTAGACGGACAGGACGACCGCGGTCGCTAGAAGAGTTCCCACCGGCCACCGTCGTCGGCCGAAGAGCAGGGCCGCCATCAGCAGCCCCAGCCCATAGGCGAGGGCATCGGGATCGCGCGTACCGGGGTCGCGCGCAGCGGAGATCGTGATCGAGATTGCCGCCCAGTCGACAAGGACGAGAGCAACATCGATCACCAGCGGATTCAGGCGTCCGAGACGTGCTCGCAACCCAACCCCCTTAGGAACATCGGTTCGCTCCCGTCATGACCTAGTCCGGGATAGAGCCGCCAAGCCTCTGGATTGTCTCACGAGCGCGGGCCCGGATTGATAGGCCCGATCCACTCCGATTCGTTCGGCCATTCGCGTCACGCCCGGCGCAAGGAACGGGATCGCGGTCGCCGCGCATCGCGTCGTGACCGCGGAGGCCGGGCGATTGGCTTCCGGTAACGGGCGTCGAGGCCTCGGTGTCTCGCCAGCCGCCACAGCGGCGCCATCAGCGCGCGCACCGCGCCGGCGGGCGCGAGGGGAGCCCTGACCTCGGCGTCGAACCTCCTCATGAATAGCGCGAGGTCGAGCGGGTGAGGCATCCCTCTTTTGTTCGTCCGACCTTCCTTCGCAAGGGCAACCGCGGTCTCGAACAGTTCCTCCATCCGAAGCGCAGGGCGAACCTCGACCCGCAGCCGCGCAGCCTCCGAACCCCCGTTCGTGAAGCGGTGGATCGCGCCGGGTGGAACGACGACTATGTCACCCGGGTGGCCAAACACCGTCTTCAGCCCACGCCGGAACTTCACGACTCCGCTCAGGACCTCGAAGCGCTCCTCCTGATGAGGGTGGACGTGGGAGCCGGGCACCCGGCCCTCCGGGGACAGCTCGAGATCGATGGCGAGCAGATCGCCGTCGGTGTCGGCCGCCGTCTTGCGAAAAGTTATCCGCTCGCCGCTGATCGGGTTGTCGAGAACCTGTCCGCTGAACGCCACGGTTGACCTCCTTGTTGGTAACTCTCTTGTCACGAACAAAGCTAGGGATCGGTGAAGCGGCAGTCGTCATGCCAGAGAGGACACTTCTCCTGCGGTGACGGGGGTAGGCACCGTTGCTCCGCCTACTCCTAAGGAATGGAATGGGCGGCTCGACTCGGTGGTCGCCTACCGCACGAGCGGTAGCACGGGCGCGGCATTCTGCGCCCCGCGTGGTACCGGAGGAGTCGCCGTCGGATCGACGACTTCCGGTCTTCGTCTCGCGAGCATGTGACCTGTGAAGAAGCGAGCCGGATCAACCGGCCGACTCGATCAAGGAGGTCGATGGCAGTGATGACTATGGCAGGCGAGGTGCTCGCCAACGGCGCGGATTGGGGGCCGGGCGGATGGTGGCCGATCTTCCCCCTCCTGTGGTTGCTCGTCCTAGGAGTCGTGATCTTCGTGCTAGTTCGCGGCCGGCGCGGCGGGGATCGGTGGCATCATGGCCAGTCCGCCGAAGGCGTGCTCGCCGAGCGCTACGCCCGGGGCGAGATTGCCGAGGAGGAATACAGAGAACGACTCGAAGTGCTGAAGGGATCAAGATAGTTGAATGCGGCTGCGAGGGGTCCGGTGAGTTTCGGGGACCCCGAGCGGTCTAACCAACGCTGAATCCCGAACGGAGCACTTCTGGATGAGAGGTGAGAGAACATGTCCAAGGTCCGACCCAAGCGTCAATGTCACTGGACGGTTTCATCTCAGGACCGAATGAAAGTGGGGTCGAGCACATCTTCGAGTGGTACGGCAATGGGATGTGACGATCCCTAGCGCAAACCCTGAGATGCCGCCGTCTCAGGTGTCTCAAGCAAGTGCCGACTAGCCACCGGCCCGCCATCGGCTGTACCACGCGCGCGCTTCCGACCAATTCGTGCTCGATGCACAGGATCGACGGCGAGTCAGCCTTGAATAGAGCCCTTCGGTGTACCAGCCTGCTCGATCGAGTCAGTCGGTTTGCTCGTCCGTGCGGGTAGCGGAGTGGTCCAACCAGCGGTAACCAAGCCCGGGTTCGGTCGTGATCCATCTTGGCGACGACGGCATGTCTCCAAGCTTTTGTCTCAGCTGTCTTACATACAGCCTCAGGTAATTGGATTCAGTCCCGTACCCGCGACCCCATACCTTCTGGAGCAACCACTGGTGGGTCAGCAACCTGCCTGGATGCGTCGCCATCACTTCCAGCAGGCGGTGTTCGGTGGGCGTAAGGTGGATGGACCGACCATCGAGGATCACGAGTTTCTTGATCAGATCGACCTCGAGTCCGTCGAAGCGAAGAACGGGCTCGGCCCCGTTTTCCGAGCCTGCTCTCCGACCTACCGCTCGCATCCGGGCCAATAGCTCCTTCATTCCGAATGGCTTGGTCACGTAATCGTCCGCGCCCGCGTCCAGAGCGGCGACTTTTTGATCCTGGCTCTCCTTCACGCTGATCACGATTACCGGCGTCGATGACCAAGTTCGGAGACGCCGGATGACCTCGTCGCCCTGAATTCCAGGCAGCGCGAGATCGAGAAGTATGAGATCGAGATCTTCTTCTGATGCAACAAGGAGTGCTCCCTCGCCGTTTCCCGCGCTGAGAATTTCGTAACCGCGCGCTCTCAAGGCGTTTCTGACTGCCCGCAACATCTGCGGGTCGTCGTCCACGACAAGGACTCGCTCATGCATTGGTCGCGAGCCTTGCGCCTTTGAACGTCGGGTCTCGAGGGAGTTCGAAGGTGAATACCGCTCCTCCTGCAGGATTGTCGGTCACCCACATCGAGCCGCCATGAGCCGTGACGATGGCCCTCGCAATAGCGAGGCCCAGGCCGGTTCCGGAGGTATTCGTTGCTCCTCTCTCGAATGGCTCGAAGATTCGCTCTCGGTCCTCGACACGCACTCCGGAACCGCGATCTGCGACGGTGACTCGAACTCCATCTGCGTGACCAACGCTGGAAAGAGAAATGGGAGTGCGAGGGGGGCTGAACTTGATGGCGTTCTCGATCAGGTTCGTCAGCACCTGATCGATCTGAACGACATCCATAGCCACTTCTGGCAGGTGACCCTTGAGACGTATCTCGACATCTCGGTCACCCAGGAGAGGTCGCAGTCTGCTAATCACACTCTCCATCAGCTCGTCGATTGCCCCGGGAGTCTTCTGAACGATGAGTGCGCCTGCTCTCAGGCGAGCCAGATCCAGCAGGTTGTTGACGACGCGGTTCAGCCGCTCTCCCTCCTCCCTGATCGTGTCTAGATGCTCTCGGCGTTGTTCAATGGAGAAATCCGGTCCGTCAAGGAGACTTGTCGTTGACGCCATGATCGCGGCGAGGGGCGTTTTGACGTCGTGGGTAACCCCCGAGAATAGGTCGGCCTTGAGCCGACTCGCCTGAGCCTCCAGCTCGGCACGTCGAATCTCGAGATGGAGGCGCGTGGCTTCGAGGGCAAGCGCAAGCTGCGTTCCGAGGTTATCGATTGCTTGCTGCTCTTCGTCACCTAATCGCTCTCTCGGGAAGCCAACCCAAACCCTCATCGCTCCAAGTCTCCGGCCCTTGGCTTCGAGCACGACTGCATAGGGCCTGGAGTCGCCGACATCCTCGATGCGAACGATCGTCGAGTTCGTGAAGGTCGTCGTTATCTCGCAGCCTCGCAGCTTGAAAACCTCGCATAAACCCCGTGCGAATCCAGCGAGCACCTTCTCTGTATGTTCTCCGGTCAGCAGTCGAGTGGCGAGTTCGTTCAGTAATCGCGCCTCGCGCTCGCGCCGTTCGGCGCGCGCTCTTTCGGACAGGGCAGTGGACAAGAGCAAGCCGACGATCAGGGCAACGACTAGAAAGACCAGAAGAGCGGCCACGTCGGCGCCGGTTCCGACGGCCAGGGTATGAAGCGGGCGGGTGAAGAAGAAGTTCAGGCATACAAAGGAGAGGATCGAAGCTCCGATGCCTGCCGAAGCCCCTCCGATGCCCGCCGCGACGACGACGGCCAGCACGTAGAGAGCGGCGGTGACGGTCGCGGGGGGATGCGGATCGGCAACCGACGTCAGGGTTACGGCGAGGGGGCCGAGAATCGCTACGAGATAGCGGGCGGTGGGCTTTGGATTCGGTGTCCATCGGAGGCGAAGCCTGATCATCCTTCGATTGTCCGACTTTTCAGAGCCGCTGTCGTCCTGCTGTTTGAGGGGTGCAGGAACCCTAACGAGATCCTTACGGCTCAGAGCCAATTTCTAACGGGCCCCACACGCCCTCGCTGCCAGGCTGATGAGATGAGATTTCAAGCCCTCGCGCACAAGACCTGGCTCCACCGCCGGGCCTTTCGCCCCGATACAGACGAGCAGCGGAGAAGAGAGCTGCGCCGAGTCGCTTCTGAACTTTGTGACGCTTCGAGAGTCGACGAACTCGAGCTTTATGAGTCCTGCAAGGTCGTGGGAATCGTGACTCGGATACGTCTTGATCCCATCAACCACACGGTCGAGACAACGATTTCGGACGGCACCGGATCGCTGATCGCACAGTTGGGGCCGAATCGGATTCAGGAGATCACGAGCAGCATCGGGTCGTGGCTGACCTTAGAGGGTGTGGCGAGGCTCGACAGCGAGGCTCACGTGATGATGGTCGAACCTCTGATCGAGATGCTCTCTCCCGTCGGCAATTGCGAGACGGGATGAGTTCGACTCAAGTCGTGCGGCGCGTGCTACTGGGGCGGGCGCTTGCCACAAGCGAGCTCGAGCACACGCTTCTGCCCAAGGTGCTGGCTCTGCCGGTGTTCTCGTCCGACCCCCTGTCGTCCAACGCTTACGCCACGCAGGAGATTCTCCTCGTCCTGGGTTTGGCCGGCGCAGGAGCGCTCAGTTTCGTGATTCCGATTTCATTCGCGGTGGCGCTTTTGCTGGCAACTGTAGTCGTGTCCTATCGCCAAACCGTCCGAGCGTATCCGAATGGCGGCGGGGCCTACATCGTTGCGCACGAGAATCTCGGAGTCTATCCGGGGCTCCTTGCCGCCGCAGCCTTGCTGATCGACTACGTGCTGACGGTTTCGGTGTCGATCACGGCAGGGGTCGATGCCATTACCTCGGCCGCTCCTGGTTTGGGCGACTTGCGTGTCGAGATGGCACTCGGATTCATCGCGCTCGTAACGTTGATGAATCTGCGAGGCGCCAAGGAATCGGGCACTCTCTTCGCGATCCCTACCTATGGATTCGTGATCTCTGTTTTCGTCCTGCTTGGAACGGGCCTCGTGAAGTGCGTCGGCGGATGCCCCCTTGCAGAGAGCGCCGGTACCCATCTCGAGACAGAGACCTCATTGACCCTGTTCGTTCTACTAAAGGCGTTCTCGGCCGGGACGACCGCGCTAACGGGAGTGGAGGCAATCTCCAACGGGGTCCCGGCATTTCGCTATCCCCAATCGAAGAACGCGGCAACAACGCTGGCTGTTATGGGAGTCATGTCCATCTCGATGTTCCTGGGTATCTCTTGGCTGGCCAATCACACGCAGGTCGTCTACACGGAGGAGTCGACTCGCACGGTAGTAGCGCAAATCTCGCGAGCAGTCTTCGATGAAGGTTTCATGTTCTACGTGATTCAAACGATGACGGCCGGCATTCTCATCCTGGCAGCCAACACCGCGTATCAGGACTTCCCCAGGCTGTCCTCGATTCTCGCTCAAGACCGGTTCATGCCCCGGCAATTTATGAACCGAGGAGATCGGCTCGTGTTCTCCAACGGCGTTTTCGTTCTTGCTCTTGTTGCGTCAGGGTTGATTCTGATCTTCAATGCGAACCTCAATAGCCTCATCCAGCTCTATCTTGTCGGTGTTTTCATCTCCTTCACGTTGTCGCAGGCGGGAATGGTCGTGCACTGGAGAAGAACTCGAGAGCCAGGCTGGAAGCACCGGATGTTCATCAACGGCTTTGGTGCGACGATCACCGGAGTCGTGTTTTTCGTGGTAGTCACCACGAAATTCCTGGGCGGAGCCTGGATAGTCGTCGCCATGATTCCGCTCATCATCATGGTGATGCGAGCGATCGAGCACCACTACTCGGATGTGGCCCGGCAGGTGCGGGTTCCGGAACGTCGTCCTCTGGATCGGCGCGCGGGAGATCAGGCCATGATGGTCCTTGTCCACAAGGTTGACGCGGCGACGGCCCGCGCGTTGGGATATGCGCAGTCCGTCCGACCGCGTGACCTGTCGGCGATTGGATTCAAAGGGATCGATGTCGAGGCGTGGACGCGACTCGCGCCAGAGATTCCATTGAGCATCCTGGAGAAGCAGGGAAGCGAAGCTGCCGTAATCAAGAAGCTTCTGCGAGCCAAACAGAAAGCGAGTAGAAACACTGAATTTCTCACGCTGGTAATTCCAGAATTACTAGAGCGACAAGGGTTGCTGGAAATTGCGCGCCACCCGCAACTCCATCAGCTTAAGGCGTCGCTCCTGAGGATGCCGGATGTGCAGGTTATGGACGTGCCGATCCTCCGGAGCGACCTGACGGAGAGTCGCATCGGCGTACACGAACCGGTTCGCAACTATGTCTTGGTGCTGGTTTCGGTCCTGCACAACCCGACACTGCAGGCGATCGAGTATGCCGAGACACTGGGTCCTACCGATCTGAGAGCGGTTTCCTTCGGATTGAATCCGGTAGAGATCGAAAGGCTTGGCGACGAGTGGCTGCAGAACGAGATCCCCATCCCTCTGGAGCTTCAGGAATCTCCCTTCAGAGACATCGGTCGCTCTCTCGCAGATTACGTTCGAGCGTTCCAACCCGATGGGACCAAGCGTGTGGTCACCGTGGTCATTCCGGAATTCGTGGTAACGAAGGGGTGGCATCAGTTTCTGCATGGTCAGACCGCCCTTCTCGTAAAACGGCACCTCCTGTTCGAGCGAGGGGTCGTTGTCGCAAGCGTTACCTACCATCTGCACGAGCGGGGCTGACCGTCCGGTAGTCGCCCGCGCCCCCTTCGACCCAAATGTCCCGACTGCTAGAATCCCACGGTCGATCGCCGGAGGAGGGTTCTGATGCGTCGAACGATCCTGCTGGTTCTCGTGATTGCGCTCATCGCGCCGGTGTCAACGACCCGGGCCGCGGAGCCGCCGGCGGGGGCCATAAAGAACGTGGAGTTCGTGGCCAACATACCTGAACCGACCGAGGCCACCGCGATCAACTTCATGCGCTACGAAGAGCGAGACGTGATGTTCGTCACCGGACGCTTCGGGTTGATGAGCTACGACCTCACCGACCCCGCGAATCCTCAGCTCCTGGACCATCTGGGGAACGACGTGCTGATGCTCCCCGGCGATGTCAGCGGCACGTACTGGCAGAACGAGGACATGGACCTCGATGCGAAGCGAAAGAGGGTGTTCTTGGCTCGGGACCCACGCGCTTACGACGGGACCACGTCGAACCCAGACTCGATCTCCGGTGTCTACATAGTCGACGCCAGGGACCCGGCTGATCTCGAGCTGACCACCTTCCACGAGCTACCAGCAGGCCACACCTCAACCTGCGTGAACGACTGCAAGTACCTGTGGACGGGTGGGCCCGCGCGACGAGCCGACATGCCGGCGGATTGGGGCGGCCGCCCCATCTGGGTGACGGACATTCGCAACCCTCGCAGTCCAACGACCTTTCCCGACCCGGTGGACACCGGCCGCAACGACGGCCGGACCGACTACTCGCACGACGTCCAGGTGGACGAGAGCGGAGTGGCGTGGGTCTCGGGGGCCGGTGGCGTCCGCGGCTACTTCACGCAGGGCCGGCACTGGGATCCGGTACAGAACCGGCACCGGAAAGCCAGTCCGTGGGATCCCGTTCCCTACGCGGGTGGGGGACTCGAGGAGTCGGACGTGCCGTCCCGGTTCATGCACAACTCCGAGCGGCCGCTGAGCGCTCCTCCGACCGGTGATTTCGATCGCGGCGAGTTGTTGTACGCGACCGAGGAGAGCTTCCAGCCGGGTTGCGAGGACGACGGGGTCTTCGCCATCGCCAGCCTGGAAGGCTCGCACGACGGGCAGGCTTGGCGGTCCACGCCAGAGGACCCGTTCCGGCTGGAGACCGTCGGGACCTGGAGTGTGGCCGACAAGGAGGGGAGCTCCGCCAGCGGGGACTGCTCCGCGCACTACTTCCAGATCCAGGACGACCTGGTGGTGTACTCGTGGTACGCGCAGGGCACTCGCTTCCTGGACGTCTCCAACCCCAGCGACCCCATCCAGGTTGGCTATTTCCGTCCCGACGACGGCCGTTCCTGGGCCTCTTACTTCCACCGGGGCTACGTGTATGTGGCGGATCACGGCCGAGGGGTGGACGTAATCCGTCTCGCGCCTCAGGGCGAAGCCGCCGCCCAGTCCCACCAAGAGGTGCTGGCGCCGGCGCTGCCCGCCGGAATAGCGCAGCAGGTTCGACAGGAGTTCGAGCCGGACGAGGCCTTCGGGTGGGCCTGCCGCATCGGAGTTTGATCTGGCGGATTCAGCAGTCTGTCATCGCCTCACTACAGATCGGCGCGATACGCCTCGAGACGCTCGGCTAGTTCCTTCGGGCGGCTGAGGGCAATGCAGTGACCGCCGTCGATCTCGTCCGGGGTGATACCCAAGCGGTCGTGCGCGACGCGACGCATGAACTCGGCCGCAAAAAAGCGGTCGTCGCGACACAGCAGGAACTTCGTCCGCACGTCTGGCCACGCGTTCAACGGCCACGGCTTCTCCATCGGGGTGCCGGACTGGTCTCGCTCCCTCTTCTTCGCCTCGGCCGCCAGATCCGGCGGGACATCGTGGAAAAAGAGGGCGTACTCATCTTCGTACTGGCCGGTCGATTCGTAGCCTGTTTGTTCCCACCAGTCGTCCGGGCGCTCGCCCGGCGACGGGATCATCGCTGCAAGCATCACCAGCAGATCCACCGGCAACCGCTCGCAAACGAGGGGCGCGGTGAAACCGCCGAACGATTGGGCCACCACAACGAGGTTCGTCCGGTCACCGATGGCGTCGACCACCACATCGGCGTACTCCGCCAGGCCGGCCGAGTCGTCGTCGCTCGGGAGGTCCATCGCGACGACGTCGTGCCCCCGTTGACGCAACTCGGCATCCACCAGATGCCAGTACCAGGCGCTGTCTCCGGCACCGTGAATCAATACGTACGTTGCCATCTCGGCCGTCCTCCTATCGGATGAGCTGATCGATTCGAGTCAGTAGCTCCGACACCTCGTCTCCTCTTGGCCTGGTGCTCGTGGGACGCGTGGGGATGTCACGTTCCTCGGGGGCCGGGCGTCGAGAAGTGTGGCGTACCTGCTTCAGCTCTCTACGCATGGGCGCACCGATCCCGCGCGCGATTGGATTGGCTTGCCGACGACCGTGTCCTCAGCCACCTTTGCCGACGGGACGAGTTGCGGGGGGCGCCCGAGACGGTAGCGGGCGGCCTCTCGGTGACGCTCCTGGATGTGTAGCTTGATGAGCTCATCCATCGGACCTGAGTGCATGGCTTTCTCCTCGGACCTGCTCCTCGGCTGTTAGTGGTCAGACTCACCGGTGAAGCGAAACTCATCGGTCCCATGTGGCCTTTGCCTTTTAGAGCCGGCGCCAGGGAAACGCCGTCATCGGTTCCCCTACGGCGAGGCGGCCTCGAAGAGACGTGCGACGGGAAAGATCCTTCCGTCGCCGTCGACCATCATGATCGTCGCGACGTGAGGTCCGGCGTCGAGAGTACGGCCGAGAGTCACCACTGCGCTGCCGGTACCCGGGTCGAACTGTGCTCGCCGCGCCGGAACGTCGTCGATCGATAGATAGACGCGCTCGATGTCGGGGGAGATCTCTTCTATGGGAAGCTCGCGGCCGTCGCGGAACGGCATGGGCCCGAGGTTTGCACTCGTCCACACGGTGAGGAAGTCGTAACGGTCATCGAAGACCTCGTCCACTAACGGCCGGCCCCTCTCGATCCTCATGGGGATCGGCTCGGCTGCAAACTCGTTCGTGCCTTCCCGCTGCACCGTCCCTGTCAATGTGGCGACGGTTCCCAGATCGCCGTCCGGCGGATCGATCTCGACGAAGTCGACCTCGACGTCCGAATCGGCGAACGCACCGAGGCCCTCGGGAAGGGCCGAAGCCATCATCCGATCGAAGCTGGCGCGGCCGACCTCCGAGCGCGCTCCCTCGGTCATCAAAGCCCAGGCGGCATCCTCATCTCCGTCATGGATGGCCTGGAGCCAGGACCTGAGTACGGACTCGTTTTCTTGTTCGGTCGGGCGCGGCGCCGTCGTGGGCGAGGGCGAGGGAGAGCGGTCCACGGGCGGGATGAGGCGCGGCGTCTCCCCGTTCATGACCGTTGTGGCTCCGGCGATGCCCAGCCCGATGACGATCGCCGCGGCTCCGGCGGCGCGAGCGAAAGCCATCCGCCGAGCCCGGCGTCCCTTCGTTAGGGTCTCCTCGAGATCCAGGGGTACCACCGGGACCGTCGTGGCCGCGTGTTCCAACTGCGTGCGCAGTCTGCCCTCGATGCTCATCTCCGCTCCTGTGCCTGGGACTCCTCGAGCAGCGGTCGAAGCTGCCGAAGTGCCCGGTAGATATCTGATTTCACTGTGCCCAACGGCCGGTCTAGGGCCATCGAGATCTCGTGCTCGCTCATGTCCTCGTAAAAGCGCAGCAGAATGGTGGCTCGCCTAACGGGTGACAGTTCTGCGAGGGCCGTGCTGACTCTCAGCCATTCCTCCACGCGCACGGCGTGGCTGTCGGCGGCTGCGGGTCCAGTTGGAAGGGGGCGCTCGCGACGCAGCTTGTTGTAGCGGTGAGCGCTGCGAACGAGGTTGAGGACGGTTCGCCTCGCGTAGGCGCTCGGGGACCCCTCCCGGACGCGACCCCAGCGTTTGTACACGCGCACCAAGGCCTCCTGCGCGAGTTCGGCGGCTTCGTTGGGATCGCCCACC
>JBOGWS010000057.1:0-58355 GCA_050693895.1 Actinomycetota bacterium
TCCGCTTTCGCTCGTCTTCTCGTTCGTTGAAGATCTGTTCAGTCGCCTTCAACAGTGCTGCCTGTTGCTGGCGCAATCGTTCCGACAACTCCTGTTGGGCCCTGGCACCCAATAGCCCCAGCCGTGCGAACAGAAGTGGTATCAGGAAGGCGGCAACGAATGCCCCGACTTCTTCGTACGCCGCAGCCGTGGCGGCACCAAGTCCTGCCAGCAGTGCCTGGGAGAACCAGAATCCCGCTGCCGGTGTTGGCACAAGATTCCTAAACGCAACGTTGAGAGGCACCTCTCTTAGAAAGTGAAGTCCCAAACCAACGAGCCCGAGGTTCATGAACACGTAGATGGCCGCGGCGCACGCAATCAGCAGAGGGCCTTGCGGAAAAGTGAAGGCGCTTTCCCCCCGCTCCACGATCACCAATGATGCTGCCCCCGCAGCCAACGCAAGCTGCGCCCTGTTGAAAAGTGCATGCCAGAGAGGGATCTCTCGTTTTATCTCCCGAGCATCGAAGGCCCCTAGGATCGTGATGGGCATTGCGATCCCAGGCTCGAAAACGATGGCGAGGGCCAGCACCAGAGGAAACGACATCGTTACCTGTGACTGGAAGCCCAGCGAAACTGGGAGCAGTTCAGCACCAAGCAAAAGGGCAACCCAGAAAATGATCGTTGACACCGGCGGGAACGGCTGCGAGAGGTTCTGAAGCCCAAGAAACATAAGGCCACCAGTTAGGCCGATGATGGTCCACGCGAAGATCTGTGCCCGCTTCACATGATCGATCGTATGAAGTTTGGAGGTCCCGCGCGGCACAAAAGAGAGGTCAAGGACCCCTCTTAGGCCGAAAAAATCGACTACTTGGTGCTTACAGCTTCCAGGAGGCGCCGGCGGCGTAGAACACGGCGACGATGGTGCTGGCGAAAGCGATGAGACGGGTCTTCATGTGATGTGAGCTCCTTGAGTAGTTGGTAAAGAAAGAATCGATGCTCGGATCGAACGGTCCTACAGCTTCCAGGACGCGCCGGCGGCGTAGAACACGGCAACGATGGTGCTGGCAAAAGCGACGAGACGGGTCTTCATTCAGGTGACTCCTTTCGGTAACTCAAGTAACTGACGAATGTGCCGATAAACGATTCGGTAGATCAGGTCTTAAAGCTTCCAGGCCGCGCCGGCGGCGTAGAACACGGCGACGATGGTGCTGGCGAAAGCGACGAGACGGGTCTTCATAAGGCGACCTCCTTTCTTCCCACGAGAGAACAGAACAGGTACCTTTAGAAGGCACGATCAAAAGGGAGTGTCACCGCTTCGCTGGGAAGGGGTGGACGAAGAAAGGGCGCGCGACACACGCGGATAGCCCTGCCCACCCGTACTACTTCGCTACCCGGTCGAGTGAACGAATCGACCCGAACGGGGGATTTCTAGGCAAAGCCTAGTTGTCGCAAAGTGCTTAGGCAACCCATTTCCCCGAGGACTCGCGGACCAATAATGCGTATTGATCTCGAACAGCCCCTGACGGTAATGATCGCCGAACGTCATCGCACGATCGCGCAGTCGTTATCGTCCCTCGTGAGGGAGCTTGGCAACGCTGAGGTTGTGGCGGAGGTCAACACCGCGGCCGAGGTTCTCGAGATCGGTCAAACTCTGGCACCCGATGTCGCGATCATCGATCTCGAACTCTCGCCCAACTGCTCGCTCGTCTCCCTTTTGACCGATACCTCCCCGGACACCCGCATTGTCGTTCTGGGGGACAGGGATAGGGGCACGCCCCTGGGGTTGGTGGATGCCCTTGCCTCGGGGGCCGTAGGGGCGATCTACCGAGACGAAATGTCACTTCATGATTTGGTACGGGCCGTCCGCTCGTCTTCTCCCGAGAGACCAGTGGTCGCGGATGAAGCGGCCGGGGTCCTCCTGGGCTCTTATGTCGACGCCCTCTCGGAGAAGCGCAGACGTGACCACTCGGTCATCCATGCGCTTGCCGCGGCCGTCGAGGCACGGGACTCGGGAACCGGACAACACCTTCGCAGAGTCACCGATCTCGCACTTCGCTGCATGACGGAGATCGACGAAAGCCTGGCCCGCAACGAAGAGATCCAGTACGGATTCACGCTGCACGACGTAGGAAAGATCGGTGTACCGGATGAGATCCTGAACAAGCCCGGTCCGCTTTCTGTAGATGAGTGGAGCGTCATGAGGACGCATCCGGAGCTGGGGGCTAGGATCGTCGAGCCGATCGGGTTCTCAGACGCGACGATGGGGATCATTCTGCATCACCACGAGCGGTGGGATGGAACGGGCTATCCGAAGGGACTGAAGGGGGCCGAGACTCCGCTGGCCGCTCGCACTTTCGCGGTGGCGGACGCTTACGACGCGATGACCTCGGAGCGCCCGTATCGGGCGGCCATGACGGATGACGACGCGATCCGTATCATCTTGGGCGAGCGCGGAAACGCTTTCGATCCAGACATCGTCGACGTCTTTCTCGGGCTGTATCTGTAGAGTCTCTCGTGCAGTACGTGTAGAGGAATGGGTGGAATAGCGGCGAATGGGTGGAAAACGGGGTGAAGACGAGTGAAAGACCTTGGGGTGAAGGGCTCTGTTGCACTCGTAGGGTTCGAGCAAGAGCTGTCCAAGATCACGGGCGTTCGGAACGTGCGGGTGGTAGGCGGGGCCCGTCCGTCCGAGATCCACGTAGTCGCGGGCCGCTCGCGCTCGCCCAAGCAGATTGTGCGCGATGTGCAATCCCTGGCCGTTGCCGGCTTCGGCGTCAGCATCGACCACCGAATCGTGTCCGTCGTTCAGATCGACGAGGAAACCCTTCCGGCCACCCGGACAAGCTCCGACAGAACCCGCCTTCAGGCACCGGGTCGACCCATCGTCGAATCCGTCCGATCCGACGTCGAGGGGGACAAGAGGTCGATCCATGTGATCTTGGGATGGCCCGAGGGCGCTCGGACCGAAGGTCAGGCCAAGTCGGGAACCTCACGCGAGCTCCAGGCTCGAGCCGCCATGGAGGCGACCGTCGAGGCGCTGGCCCCAGCTCTGACTGTTCGATCGATGCGGGTCGAGGTCGAGCACGCTCTTCTTCAGCCGATGGGCCGCGACGAAGCGATAGTCGTGAAGGCCACCGTCTACGAGGGCGACGAGATCACTCCCGTCACGGGGGCCGTGCTCGTCGAGGACGAGGTCGCCATCGCCGGCGTTAGGGCCCTCCTTCATGCGGTCAACCGGAAGCTCCGTCCGCCGCAAGCTCTCCCCATCTAGTTTGCTTGTAGGCCAGTAACGCAAGTCCCGCGGCGAGCACGAGGTCGCCGGCCGACCAGATCCCGATCTCGAGCACCGGGATGACGTCCCCGAGAAAGCCCAAGCGGGTGTCATCGTCCAGAGCTTCGTGCTTCAGTGCCCCCTCCGAAATCTCGAGCTCGTCGCCTCCAGCCGCACGCACTGCGTCGGCGGATACCGGCATTGCACCGTTTGCAGTGATTACAGCGAGATTCATGAGGAGCCCGACCGCGGCAATGAGCAGGCCGGGCAGCGAACGGTTCACGATCAGCCAGGCCAGCACGAACAGGTTGGACACGAGGAGCACCGTCAGTCCCGCCGCATCGTTCATCCAGGACGGTGACCAGAAGCCGAACACGATCTGAAGGGCCAGCCCCAAGAATAGAAGAGGAGTGGCTCGGAACTTCGTCGCCGCCAGGCGCTCGAGCGAGCCGCCCTGCAGGAGAGCGACGACGACGGCGACAATTGCACCCAAAAGGGCTATCTCCACGGCTCAGCTACGCACTCGGAGGGCATAGCTACAGGATACGAGTCGGGCTCGCGGCCCAGGGCAGACCCCCGGTCGTGGGTTTCCCGCTGGGGCTGTGACCTACGTCACGCTTGGTTGCGGTCGAGGCAATCTCGCCGACCCCCGATAGCATGACCCGTCATGAAAAAGGTGCTGTTCGTGGCGAACCCGCGTGCGGGCTCTGTCTCGAGCCGAGTCAAACAGGTGATCGTGAAGTCGCTCGAGGCCGACTTCAAACTAGAGGTCGTCGAGACCGCGGCGCGCAATCACGCGGGCGATTTAGCAAGAGACGCCGTTGATCGGGACTTCGAAGCGGTGATCGCATTTGGTGGAGATGGAACCATCAACGAGACGGCGCAGGGACTCGTCGGGACCGATGTGGCGCTGGGCATTCTTCCGGGCGGGTCGACCAACGTCATGGCGCGAGCGCTCGGCGTTCCACGCGGTCCGGTCGAGGCGACTGCGTTCGTCGCTTCGCACCTGAAGTCCTCCACCAGCATTCGGATCAACGCGGCCAAGCTCAACGACCGTTCCTTTTTGTTCCATGCCGGGATGGGGCTCGATGCCGAGACCGTTCGCCGGGTCGAGGGTGACCCGGACGGCAAGCGCCGTAATCATGAAAAGCTCTTCGTCCGCAATGCGTTCAAGGCGGGGCTGACCCAGTACCGCGGGGTTGAACCGATGATCTCGATGACGGCTTCTGGGGCCGAGCCCGTGGATGTCATAACCGCGATCACATGCAACGGCGCTCCGTTCACCTACCTCAAGAACTGGCCGGTGGATGTGTGCCCAAAGGCCCGTTTGGATCTCGGACTGGATGTCTTCGGGCTCAGGCGACTGCGACTCAGGACGATCCCTCGCCTCGTGTACGCCCTGTTCGTTAGTCGTTCCCACATCCGCTGGCGCACGAGCTCGTACCACCACGACGTCGAGTCGGTTCGACTCGAGGCGAAGGTGCCCATGCCCGTCCAAGTGGACGGCGACTACATCGGAGACCTGAAGATGGCCAAAATAAGCCTGGTCCGAGAGGGCCTCAGCCTCCTGGTCTGAACCGCCGCCGTCTAACGAGCGCGCCATCATCGCCTAGGCTGGATTCGTAACCTTCCAAGCAATCAGGAGTGACGATTTTCCCGCATGACTACCCCCACGACGCTCAACCGCGACCAGGTCGTTTCGCTCCTCGGCGAGATCCAGGATCCTGAGCTTCACCGCGGCCTGAACGAACTCCATATGGTCAGGAACCTCTCGGTCGAGGGCTCCAAAGTGGCCGTCACGGTCGCGCTGACGGTGCCGAACTCGGCCTCGAGGCCCTACTACCTCGAGGTCATCCCGGCGAAGATCCGCAACGCATTCCCCCACGCCAAGGTCGACGTCGACTTCGTCGTCTTGTCCGAGGACGAGCGCCTGGCGCTAAGCGAGTCGATGCGCAAGGACTCGCCCTCGCCCATGGCTGGTTCCGATTCCAAGACGCAGGTCATCGCCATTGGCTCGGGTAAGGGCGGGGTCGGTAAGTCCACCACGGCCGTGAATCTCGCGGCATCGCTGGCCAAGGGCGGTTACAGCGTCGGTCTTCTGGACGCCGATGTCTGGGGTTTCTCGGTTCCGCGCATGCTCGGCATCTACGAGAAGCCCTCGGTGCTCGGAGACCTCATCGTTCCGCCGGAGATGTTCGGTGTGAAGGTCGTGTCCATCGGGCTCTTTACGAGCGAGGAGAATCCCGTGATGTGGCGGGGGCCGATGCTCCACAAGGCGCTTCAGCAGTTCATCGAGGACGTGCACTGGGGCGACCCCGACTACCTTCTGTTGGACCTCCCGCCGGGTACCGGTGACGTCGCAATGTCGATCGCCCAGTTCATCCCAGGGGCGGCCATGATCACCGTCACCACTCCCCAGGCCGTGGCGGAGAAGGTCGCCCAGCGCGCCGCTTTCATGGCGGAGAAGACCGGACTCAAGCCGACCGGCGTTATCGAGAACATGAGCTACTTCACCTGCGATCACGGGACGCGCTACGAGCTGTTCGGGCGCGGGGGAGGCGAAACCCTCGCGCAGCGTCTCCGGGTACCTCTGCTGGGCCAGATCCCCATGGATCCCCTGCTCATGGAGTTCGCCGACAAGGGGGCACCCATCGTGTTGCAAGCCCCCGACTCGGCCGTGGCCCAGGCGTACGATCTGTGTGCCGAGGAACTCGTCAACCTGATTCAGCCGAAGCCAAAGGCCAAGAAGCGCATCTCGCTTCCGCTCGGTGGTAAGTGACCGAGGGAGCAATGGGAGGAGTCCGTCAGTGGCGACGGTCACACAACATCCACTAGAGCTCGTCGACCGAATCGGTGGGGTCGTCGACGCCGTAGGTGCCACGGAGCGCGCCGCGTCGCTCGCGAAGCGGTCGATCAAGAAGGACTCCAAGATGTGGGCACTCGACCTCGCGTTGAGATGCTGCG
The DNA here is from genome assembly GCA_050693895.1 of Actinomycetota bacterium. GTDB lineage: Bacteria > Actinomycetota > CADDZG01 > CADDZG01 > WHSQ01 > WHSV01. The sequence continues at coordinate 6,215 of JBOGWS010000057.1, forward strand.
ACCTGACGACGCTCGAGGGTTCGGATTCACCGGGGAAGATTCGCCAGCTGGCGTCGAAGGCGATCCGCCCGGCCCCCGGCGATCCCTCGATTCCATCCGTGGCGGCGCTGTGCATCTACCCGCGACTCGTTCCCGTTGCGGCAGATGCGTTACGGGGCTCGGGAGTGCACCTCGCTTCGGTAGCGACCGCTTTTCCGTCCGGTCAGGCGCCACTCGAAATGCGACTCGAGGAGATTCGCCGAGCGGTCGCCGACGGGGCCGACGAGATCGACATCGTCATCAGCAGAGGAGCCCTTCTTGCGGGCGACGAGACTGCCATCTACGAGGAGGTGGCCGCGTCCGTCGAGGCTGCCGGCGATGCCCATGTCAAGACGATTCTCGAGACGGGCGAGCTCGGAAGCTATGACCGTATTCGCCGAGCTTCACTTATAGCGATGGCGGCCGGTTCTCATTTCATAAAAACCTCGACCGGCAAGATCGGCGAGAGCGCGACTCTGCCGAGCGCGCTGGTAATGGCGGAGGCGATCCGGGACTTCGCCGAGTTCACCGGTCAAGTGGTGGGACTCAAAGTCGCCGGCGGAATCCGAGCATCGAAGGACACCATTCGTTATCTCATCATCATCCACGAGACACTCGGCGACGAATGGCTCGACCCCGAACGTTTCCGCATCGGGGCGTCCTCGGTGGTCAATGATTTGTTGATGCAGATCGATTTCCTTCGCACGGGAAGGTACTCGGACCCCGATCGATACACATTGGATTAGCGATCGTCATCGCGGTCGCGTGACTAAGGAAACTAACGATGGCTAAGTGGGAATACGCTCCGGCCCCCGAGTCGACCGACATCGTCGACATCAAGGACACCTATGGGCTCTACATCGGCGGGCAGTTTGTCGAACCAGCATCCGGTGAGTACTTCAAAACGATCAACCCCGGCACCGAGGAGGTCCTCGCCGCGATTCCGGTCGCAGGGGAAGAGGACATCGACCGCGCAGTGGGGGCCGCGCGCTCGGCGTTCAAGAAGTGGTCGGCGGTGCCCGGGAGTCAGCGCGCCAAGTACATCTTTCGTATCGCTCGGATAGTTCAGGAACGTGCGCGCGAGCTTGCCGTGCTCGAGTCGATGAACGGTGGCAAGCCCATCAAGGAGAGCCGTGATGTCGACGTCCCGCTCGTCGCCGCTCACTTCTTCTACTACGCGGGCTGGGCCGACAAACTCGCCTACGCCTTTCCGGGTCGGCGCGCCGAGCCACTGGGGGTGTGCGCGCAGATCATCCCCTGGAACTTCCCTCTGCTGATGCTGTCGTGGAAGATCGCACCCGCGCTCGCAGGAGGAAACACCGTCGTTCTCAAGCCGGCCGAGACAACCCCGCTCACGGCTCTGCTTTTCGCCGAGATCTGCGAGCAGGTGGAACTCCCTGAAGGAGTCGTCAACATCGTTACGGGTGCCGGCGCCACCGGTCAGGCGCTCGTACGGCATCCCGACGTCGACAAGGTCGCGTTCACCGGCTCGACCGAAGTCGGCAAGGAGATCCAAAGAGCGGTCGCCGGAACGAACAAAAAGCTGACCCTGGAGCTGGGTGGCAAGGCGGCCAACATCATCTTCGACGACGCTCCACTGGATCAGGCGGTCGAGGGAATCGTCAACGGAATCTTCTTCAATCAGGGACACGTCTGCTGTGCGGGATCGAGGCTTCTCGTTCAGGAGACGATCGCCGAACGGCTGATCGAGAAACTCAAGCGACGCCTCGGGACACTCCGGCTTGGTGACCCGCTCGACAAGAACACAGACATCGGTGCCATCAACTCGCGTGACCAGCTCGAGAAAATTCGCAGGCTCGTGGGCATCGGGGTCGAGGAGGGGGCCGAGCTCTACCAACCCGCTTGCGAGATCCCCGATCGCGGCTACTTCTTCCCACCGACGGTCTTCACCGGCGTGAGCCAGAGTCATCGCATCGCTCAGGAGGAGATCTTCGGCCCCGTGCTGTCGGTGATGACCTTCCGCACTCCGGCCGAGGCCGTGACCAAAGCCAACAACACTCCTTTCGGGCTGAGTGCCGGCGTCTGGACCGATAAGGGGAGCCGCATCCTCTGGATGGCCGACCGCCTGCAGGCGGGAGTCGTCTGGGCCAACACCTTCAATCGCTTTGATCCCACCAGCCCCTTTGGTGGATACAAAGAGTCGGGTTTCGGTCGCGAGGGCGGTCGACACGGACTCGAGGCCTACGTTCGCCTCGAGGAGGTGCGTTAGATGCCCGAGAGAGTGGATGTCCGCAAGACCTACAAGCTGTTCCTGGGCGGCGATTTCCCAAGATCGGAGTCGGGCCGCTCCTACGAGGTGATGGACTCGAAGGGCGCTTTTCTGGCCAACGCGTCTCGCGCGTCGCGGAAGGACCTGCGGGATGCGGTCAAGGTTGCGCGCTCGGCGTGGGACAAGTGGGCAGGCGCAACCGCCTACAATCGCGGTCAGGTGCTCTACCGAATCGCCGAGATGATGGAGACGCGCCGCGCCGAGCTGGTTTCAGAGGTAGCAGCGGCCGAGGGTAAACGCGGCGCCTCGAAACAGGTCGATGAGGCCATCGACACCTGGGTCTGGTACGCGGGCCTGGCCGACAAGCTCATGCAGATCATGGGTGGCCTGAATCCGGTTGCCGGCCCTTACTTCAACCTGACGGCTCCCGAGCCCACGGGCGTTTGCGGGATCGTCGCTCCGGGGGCCCCCTCGCTTGGTGGCTTGGTAGGCCGCATCGCCCCCGCCCTGTGTGGGGGCAACGTCGTGATCGCTCTGGCGAGCGAGCCGTGCCCGCTTCCGGCCGTTGCACTGGCGGAGTGCCTGGCGACCTCCGATGTACCCAGGGGGGTCGTCAACATTCTCACCGGATACACGTCCGAACTGACACCTTGGCTCGCGAGCCATGGAGACGTAGACGCGCTGGACGTGACCGGCCTTGCCGCCGAGCAGTTGGCGGACGCAGAGCGAGCGGGGGCCGACAACGTGAAACGGGTGATCAAGGGCAGCGGGGCTCGCAGTCCGTACGAGGCGACCGCCTTCATGGAGATGAAGACTGTCTGGCATCCAAAGGGAGCTTGATCTCGGGTCCGCCCCATAGACTGAGCGTCATGGCGAACCCACTCATCCACGAGGGTCCTGTGCCCCTCTTCGTTCACGGAGCCCTGGAGTACGTGGCCGGTCTCGCTTTCATCGCGGCGCCCTTGCTTCTTAACTACGAGTCGGGAGCAGCAGTCGCGGTCTCGATAGTCGTGGGCATCATCGTACTGCTCGTTGCAGCCACGACCGAGGGGCCGACCAGCCTCGTCAACGCTCTCGCCCTGTCCGTGCACGTCGTGCTCGATTACGTGCTGGCACTATTTCTGATCGCGACGCCGTTCCTGTTCGATTTCGGGGGAGAGACCGCTCCTACCGCATTCTTCATTGCGCTCGGAGTTATCCACCTTCTGCTCACCATTGGAACTCGTTTTTCGAACGCTCCCGTCAAGCCGAGCAGATCGCAGACCCGCGAGAACTGAGGGGCGCCCCTTTCGAGGCGCCTCTCTGAGAATGTCCCGTCTGGTCTACGTGTCGCCGCCTCCGCTTGCGCTGCCGCCTCCGCTGTAGCTCCCACCGCCACCACCGACGTACGTGTTGTCGCCGCCTGCGGTTCCGTCGTTACCCCAGGTGTCGTCTCCGTCCCCGGTGTTGTTGCCGCCTGCGGTTCCGTCGTTACCCCAGGTGTCGTCTCCGTCCCCGGTGTTGTTGCCTCCCGCGGTTCCGTCGTTACCCCTGGTGTCGTCTCCGTCCCCGGTGTTGTTGCCTCCCGCGGTTCCGTCGTTACCTCTGGTGTCGTCTCCGTCCCCGGTGTTGTTGCCTCCCGCGGTTCCGTCGTTACCTCTGGTGTCGTCTCCGTCGCCATCGTCATCGTCGTCCTTGGCGGAGACATCGTCGTCGTCATCGTCCTGACGCTTGATGCCCTCGTCGTCCATCTGGATCGCCTGCGCCTCGCTGGACTGATCGTCGCTCAGCATGAACGTCGAGACTCCACCAAGGCCGAGAATCATGGCGAGTCCTGCAACCGCTGCGGTTCCCAAGCTCATCTCTTCCTCCTTCGTTGACGGGTCTCTCTCTGTGGCCATCAACTTAGGCAACTGGGGTAAGAGACTGATGAGTCACTCGTGAGAGACGTCTCATCAAACGGGGGGCAGGCGATGCCTGCTGTGCTACGGTTTGCTCCGCAATGCGACGGGGGTCGTGAAGGGCAAGGCACGAGCTTGTCCGCCTTCGTCAACAGGACGATCGTCCCGACGATCGTTTGGGAAAGAGAAAGGAAGTAGTGGTGGCCGAAGGCACCGTGAAGTGGTTCAACAACGACAAGGGTTACGGCTTCATTTCCCAGTCCGACGGAGAGGATGTGTTCGTGCACTTCTCCGCCATCCAGGGAGATGGGTACAAGTCTCTGCAGGAAGGTCAGGCCGTGTCGTTCGAGGTGACGCAGGGCCCCAAGGGCAAGCAGGCGTCCAACGTCGTCCCTCAGTAGCTTCCTACCGAACGGACGAAAATCAAAGGGGCCCCCGAGAATCGGGGGCCCCTTCCTTTGTTAGAGCGTGACGGTTTTAGCCTCTCTGGGTGTCACGCGGTGCCGGCGATGACGCCGCTCAACAGGCGTTCGAGGCGAGCGGCAGCGCCGCGTCCCGCCTCGGCAACTTCATCGTGGCTCAGAGGCTGGGGCGAGATCCCTGCTGCCAGGTTGGTGACGACCGAGATTCCGAGGACGCGCGCTCCGAGATAGCGGGCGACGACCGCTTCGAGAACGGTGGACATGCCAACCAACGACGCGCCCAGCGTGCGGAGCATCCTTACCTCTGCGGGTGTCTCGTACGTGGGACCCATGAGGCCCGCGTACACACCCTCCTTCAGGTCGTGGTCGACGGAGTGGGCCAGGGTGCGCAGCTCCTTGTCGTAGACCTCGGAGAGGTCGAGGAACCGCGGCCCCCGTTTGTCGTGAGGACCGATCAAGGGGTTCGTTCCCGTGAGGTTGAGATGGTCGCTGATCAGGCACGGCGCTCCGACCTCGAGGTCGGGGTCGATTCCGCCGGCTGCATTTGTGAGGATCACTATCTCGCAACCCTCCTCGACGACCTGCCGGATCGCGTGCGTTGCGACCTGTGGACTGTGACCCTCGTACATGTGAACTCGCCCGGCGAAGGCGGCCACCGGCACCCCCGAGACCTCCGCCGCGTACAAGGCGCCCTCGTGGCCCTCGATAGCAGACGCCGGCATCCCGTCGATCGCTCCGTAGGGGATCGGATCGCCGCCGACGAGCGACTTGGCGAGCGAGCTGAGCCCCGAGCCGAGGACGATCGCAACGCGCGGCGTGAAGCCGGCGGACCGACTGATGGGCCCGGTCAAGCTCGAACCCTCTCGATAATCATTGGCTGGGGCTCCGTCGCCTCGCGGCCGATCTCGATTGCACCGTCGAGCGCCGCGACCGCCGGCTCGAACCGACCCGGCTCATCGGCATGGAGCTCGAGCAATGGCTCGCCTTCGCTCACCTCGTCTCCAGGCTTCCTGAAACACACGACACCCGCGCTGGGACTGACCGGATCCTCCTTGCGCGCCCGCCCCGCGCCCAACCTCCATGCCGCGATTCCCACGGCTCGCGCGTCCAGTCTGGTGAGCACACCCGAGCTGTCGGCGACGACCTCCCTTCTTTCTGAAGCTTCTGGAAGACCGGCATCCGGGTCACCGCCCTGGGCTCGAATCATCTCTTTCCACTTGTCGAGCGCCGAGCCGTCATCAATGGCCGAACGTGGGTCGGCGTCGATGCCGGCGAGCCCAAGCATCTCGGTCGCCAGAGCGAGAGTCACCTCCATGAGGTCATCAGGTCCCCGACCGCTGAGAGCCTCAACCGACTCGGTTACCTCGAGACCGTTACCAGCCGTGAGACCGAGTGGTGTGTCCATGTTGGTGAGCAGCGCCGACGTGCGCACCCCGTGAGCCTCGCCCAGTTTCACCATCGTCTCGGCGAGCTCGCGCGCCAGTGCAATGTCGGGGAGGAACGCACCCGAGCCCACCTTCACGTCGAGAACGAGGGCATCGGTCCCCTCCGCGATTTTCTTGGACATGATGGAGGACGCGATGAGGGGGATCGACTCGACCGTGCCGGTTACGTCTCTCAGGGCGTAGAGCTTTCTGTCGGCGGGAACGAGTCCGGGTCCCGCCGCACAGATGACCGCTCCGACTTCGTTGAGGATTCGAAGCATCTCGTCGGGGGCCAGGTCGACCCGAAACCCGGGTATCGCCTCGAGTTTGTCGAGAGTCCCACCCGTATGTCCCAGCCCCCGGCCGGACAGCATCGGGTCGGCCGCGCCGCACGCGGCGACGATGGGGGCAAGCGGAAGGCTGACCTTGTCTCCAACGCCACCGGTGGAGTGCTTGTCGACGGTGGGCACGGAAAGAGATGACAGGTCCATGCGGTCCCCCGACGCGAGCATCTCGGCCGTCCATTTGGCCAGTTCGTCCGGCTCCATGCCGCGCCAAACGATGGCCATCAGCAGGGGCGCCGCCTGATAGTCCGCAACCGAGCCATCGGTGTAGGACTTGATGAAGTACTCGATCTGTGCATCCGACAATCGCCGGCCGTCGCGCTTGGCGCGAATGACGTCGACGACGTCCACTATGTAGCCTGCTTTCGACCCTCGAGTTCTTCGCCGTCAAAGGCGCTCGGGAGAATGACCCCTATCGTGGTGATGCCGCCGGGAGCGTCAAGCGAGCAATCGGGTCCCCCGTGCTCGAGCAGGAGTTGCCGGCAACGACCACACGGAGCGATCTGTTCGCCGTCTCCGGCCACAACGCTGACGGCCACGAGGCGGCCACCACCCGACGAGTGTAGGTTCGAAACCAGCCCACACTCGGCGCACAGGGTCAGTCCGTACGAGGCGTTCTCCACGTTGCACCCGGTCACGATGCGGCCATCGTCGACGAGGGCGGCCGCCCCGACCGTCAGCTTCGAGTAGGGCGCGTAGGCATTGGTGGCCACCCTGCGAGCGGCGCTACGAAGGCTTTCCCAATCGATGTCGGGCATGAGCTACTCCTTGATGTAGAGCTGACCGTCGGCCGCCGGGGGCCGGGCACGCCCCACGACACCGGCAACCACGAGGATGGTCGCGATGTAAGGAGCCATCAAGAGGAACTCGGACGCAATCGGCACCTGAAGAATCGCGAGCTTGTTCTGCAACGAGTCGGCGAACCCGAACACAAGTGCCGCGCCGAACGCTCCGATGGGATTCCATCGCCCGAAGATCATCGCAGCGAGCGCGATGAATCCACGACCGCCGGTCATGTTCTCGTCGAAGCGGCCGACCGAACCGAGAGTGAAATAGGCTCCGGCCAGTCCAGCGACCATGCCACCGAGGATCACGTTGCGGTAGCGCACCCGTAACACCTTTATGCCGACCGTGTCGGCGGCCTTCGGATGTTCACCGACCGCTCGGACGCGCAGACCCCAGCGAGAACGGAACAAGGCGATGTTGATTCCGATCACCAGGATGAACATCAGGTAGATGAAGAGGTTGTTGGCGAACAACAGAGGACCGATTATCGGAATGTCGCTCAGTAGAGGAATCTCGACCACGGGAAATCTACCCGGGCTGTTCAGGTTCTGGTAGCGCGCCAGAATCTGCGCGGAGAGATAGCTCGTCAATCCGAGGGCCAGGATATTGATGACTGTGCCGCCGACGATTTGGTCGACCCGGTAGCGGATCGACAAAACAGCAAGCAGGCCGCCGAGAAGCCCACCACCCAGAACCGCCAGTATGAGTCCGACCCACGTGCTGCTCGCGGCGCTGCCGACGATGGCTCCCATGAAGGCCGCGGTCAGCATCATGCCCTCGATCGCGATGTTGATGACTCCAGAGCGTTCACACAGCAGACCGGCGAGGGCGCCGAGAGTGATCGGCACCGAACGAAGCAGCGTCGACTGCAACATTCCAAGCATGTTCAGGGAATCGTCGCGTGCCGCCCAGACGAGGAAGGCGAGGATGAAGCAGCCAACCACGACCCCCAGAATCAGGTTTGCCTTTTTGCCGAATCCGCGCGTCAGCTGGATTGCGCCGAGGAACACACAGATGGCGGCCAGGAAGAGCGCAGTTTCACGCGAGGGCAGTGCCAGAGGCGGAAGCTCGACCTCGGAGCTCCGACCGTTGAGTCCGAAGGTCGAATCCAATCCGGATTCGCTGCCGAAGCCAAACCACCAAGCCGCCGCGAACCCGAGCGCAATGAACACGATGCCCAGAACGCGCGCTCTGCGAATAGAGACCTTGCTCGCGGCCGGCGCGGCCGCGATCGTGCTCAAGTTCGATCATCCCGTGTGTCGAAGCCTTCGCTCATGAGGCCCAGCTCTTCGTGAAGGTGTCGCTTTCTATCGCGCTGCGTGCCCGAATCCTGTAGATCTCTCGAACAAGTGCCGGCGCGGCGACGAACATGATGATCAGCGCCTGGATGACGACGATGATGTCGGTACCGACACCGGCGGTCCCCTGCATCTGGAGCGCGCCGGCTCTGAGGGCGCCGAACAGCAAAGCCGCCAACACGACTCCAAGTGGATGCGTTCTTCCCAGCAACGCGAGGGCGATTGCGTCGAAGCCGTAGTTCAAGAATCCCGGAGACATGCTGTAAGCGACTCCGAGGAGGTTCGCGGCCCCGGCGAGACCCGATAGACCTCCGGCGAGGGCCATCACGAGGACATAGGTTCCCCCCACGCTCATTCCCGCGTAGGCCGCTGCATTCGGGTTTGCGCCCACTGCTCGGAAACGGAACCCGAACGTGGTGCGAAACAGTAGGTACCACACGACGAACGCCATGAGTAAGGCCAAGACGATGCCCCAGTTGACACGGTAGTCACCGAAGCTCGGGAGGCGTGCAGACTCCGCTACCTCCTTTGAGAGGGGGTCGGACCGGCCAGGCCGCTGATAGATGGGCGTCTTGAGAAAGAATGTCAAGAAGTTGAGAGCAATGAAGTTCAACATGATGGTCGTGATGACTTCGTGCGCACCCGTCTTGGCTTTGAGGAAACCTGCGATCGAGCCCCAGAACGCTCCGCCCAGGAATCCGGCGATGAGCGCGAGCGGCAGATGGATGACAAAGGGAAGATCGAAGGTGAAGCCGACCCACGACGACGCGAGCAGCCCGCCGATGATCTGACCTTCGGCCCCAATGTTGAACAGTCCGGCTCGGAAGGCCAGCGCCACCGACAGTCCCGCCAGGATCAGCGGCGTCGAGGCGAGCAGGGTCTCGCTTATCGCGGTTGGGTTCCCGAAGGCGCCCTCGAAGAGGGCACCGTACGCGCTGCTCACGAGGTCCCACGACATGCTCATGGCGTTGCCCGGGTTTCGCCCCACCGATGCCCAGGCCCGCGCGACCTCGGGATTCGTGAAGATCATGACGATGGCGCCGACGACGAGTGCGCTGAACAGCGCCAGGAGCGGGATCAGTATCGCCTCGACGGCGATCGAGCGTGACTTTTGGCGAGGTGGTTCGATTTCTTGCGGCTCGGCGGGAGGGGTCTCGGTCTTCACGACTTCGTTTCCCCCTCGGTGGTAGACGCCGGAGCAGGCGGGCCCTCATCTTTTGCTTGCTTCGGAGCCTCGGCGGCGGATTGCCGAACGAGTCCCTCGTCACTCAAGCCGGCCATCAACATCCCGCAGCGCTCACGCGTCGCCTCGCTGCGATCGAGGAGACCGATGATCCTGCCGTCGTACATGACCGCGATGCGGTCGCCGAGGGCCATGATCTCGTCGAGTTCGGAGGAGATGATGATCACAGCGGCTCCCTCGTTTCGCTTGGCTACGATCTGGCCGTGGATGTACTGGATCGAGCCCACGTCGAGGCCGCGAGTTGGCTGTGAGGCAATCAACAAATTGTTCGAATGCGAGAACTCGCGCGCGACGATCACCTTTTGCTGGTTCCCCCCGGAGAGTGCCGCTGCGTTGACTTCGATCGAAGGAGTGCGGACGTCATACTCTTTGACCAGCTTTTCCGCGCCGGCGTCAATGGCCCCCCTGTTCATGACGATGCCTTTTGAGTAGGGCACGTTTTGGTAGGTGTTCAGGATCAAGTTGTCTTTGATGGGAAAGGTCGTAACGAGACCGTCCTCCTGGCGATCTTCGGGGACGTGTGCCATGCCCATCCCGAATAGCCGCCGTGGAGAGCTCCCCGTCACGTTCTTTCCGTCCAGCGTGACGGTCCCCGCTTCGACGCTCCGCATTCCGGTGATGCCCTCGATCAGCTCGGTCTGGCCGTTTCCCTGAACGCCTGCTATCGCAAGAATCTCTCCGCTTCGCACCTCGAAGCTGACCCCTTTCACGGCCCGGTGCATGCGGTCGTCGAGTACCTCGAGGTCGCTAACCTCGAGTATCTTCTCGCCCGGCTGAGCCTGCCCTTTGTCCACGGTCAGCTGCACCGATCGGCCCACCATCATCTCGGCGAGTTGCTGTTCGTTGGTTTCCCCCGGTGTCGTCGACCCGACTACCTCGCCGCGGCGCAGCACAGTGATGCGATCCGCGATCGACATGACCTCTTTCAATTTGTGCGAGATGAAAATGATCGAGACGCCCCCGGTCTTGAGGGTCTCGATGACCTTGATGAGATCGTCGATCTCGTCGGGAGTCAGCACGGCGGTCGGCTCGTCGAGAATGAGGCAGTCCGCCTTTCGGTAGAGGGCCTTGAGGATCTCGACCCGTTGCTGTACCCCTACGGGCAGGTCCTCGACCAATGCGTCGGGGTCGACCTTTAGCCCGAACTGCTCGGACAGCTCAACGAGTCGGGTGCGTGCCGCACGGGCGTTCAACAGGCCGAAGCTCTGTGTGGGTTCCACGCCCAGCATCACGTTCTCGGTGACGGTGAAGACGGGTACCAGCATGAAGTGCTGGTGCACCATTCCGATAGCGGAGTCGATCGCGTCGCCCGGACTCTCGAATGTGACCGGCTTGTCGTCGACGAGGATGTCGCCCTCGGTTGGCTCGTATAGCCCGTAGAGGATGTTCATGAGCGTCGACTTGCCGGCCCCGTTCTCACCGAGCAAGGCATGGACCTCACCGCCGTTGACGGTGAGGTCCACATCTTTGTTCGCTATGACGCCGGGGAATCGCTTCGTGATCCCCTTCAGCTCGATCTTCATCGACAGAAGGCTACAGCCTTCGGTTTCCGGGCTTCTTAGCCCTCGCCGACCGTTAACTCGCCGTCGATGATCTGCTGCTGGAGCTCCTCAACCTGAGTCTTGACCTCGTCGGGAACGGTGTCCTCGAATTCGTGGAACGGTGCGATACCTACGCCACCGTTCTCCAGCGTGCCGGTGTAGAGACCACCCTCGAACTCGTCGTTGAGCGCCTCCTCGATGGCGGTGTAGACGGCGACGTCCATGTTCTTCATGACCGAGGTCAGGAAGAGGTCGCAAAACTCCTCGACGCTGACGCAACCGTCGGTGTCGACCCACACCAAGGACCCCTCGCCCGCATCCTGAACCGCGGCCGCAGAGCCGAGTCCGACCGGGCCGGCCACCGGCATGACGACGTCGACGCCCTCGCCGAGGAGGTTCTCGGTCACCTGTCGTCCGTTGTCCTGATTCTCGAAGTCACCGGTAAAGAGCCCACCATCGGGGTTGGCGGAATCCCAACCCTCGAGCTCAACGCTCCCGCCGTTCTCGGAGTTGAAGTGCTCCATGCCGGCCTGGAAGCCATCCATGAAGATGGTGACGGTTGGGATGTTGATCCCGCCGTAGGTTCCCAGCTTGCCGGTCTCACTGGTACCGGCGGCCACATAACCGGCGAGGAACGCGGCCTCGTCCGTGGCGAAGGTCAGCTCCTTGACGTTATCGAAGCTGATGTCCTCACCCGCATCGGCGTCGAAGAAGTCGAAGTCCACGATCGCGAACATCTGGTCCGGGTTGGCGTCGGCCGCTGCCGCGGTTGCGTCACCGAGGAGGAAGCCGACGGTCACGATGATGTCGCACTCCTGCTGGATCAGCGACTGGATGTTCGGCTCGAAGTCGTTGGGACTCTGCGACTCGAGTACCTGGATCTCGATTCCGAACTCAGCCTGGGCATCCTCGAGGCCCTTGTATGCGGTCTGGTTGAACGACCTGTCGTCCACGCCACCGGTGTCGGTTACCTGGCAGGCGAGGAAGTCGGAATTGTCCGTTTCCTCGGTGCCGCCACCGCCACCTGTGTCCGTCGGCTCCTCCTCTTCGGCACAAGCGGCGACAAACAGCGCCAGCACCATGAATAGCGCGGCGAACCACTTCATACGCGTGCGCAAGTACTCCTCCTTATTGCTCTGATGCCGTCCCCCGGCATTCCCGAATCGGGTAGGGAAGTCATTAACGCGGATGAGCATATAAGCGGGGCGCGGCGGCGGAAAGGGTGATCTTACTAAGGAAGTAGTTTTCACCTCGGGTTTGGCTTCAGGGAGGAACAAAAAGTGAAGATCTATACCAAGAAGGGTGATGACGGCTCGACCGGGCTGCTCTACGGGGGCCGTGTGCCCAAGGACGATATCCGCACCGATGTCTACGGGACGATCGACGAAACCGTTTCCGCCCTGGGGATCGCCCGGGCCGGGGGCCTGGTCGATCGGGTCGAGGACATCGTGGCGCGCCTCCAGCGAGAGATGTTCATCTGCGGCGCCCATCTGGCGACGGCCGAGGCCAATCAATTCAAGCTTCAGGCGGGCGTCTCGCGTGTTACGCCCGAAATGACCGCACAGGCCGAGCGTGAGATAGACGAACTCACGGCCGAGCACCCCTTGCCACAGGAGTTCATTCTTCCCGGAGGGACGTCCGGCTCCGCGGGCCTCGATCTCGCTCGTTCGACGATTCGACGAGCGGAGCGGCGGGCGGTCACCATGGAGTCTGAGGGCCTGATGCCCGATCCCGAGATCCTGCGCTGGCTGAATCGTGTTTCGGATCTGCTGTTCGTGCTGGCCCGCTATCACGAGGCGGCGAGCGGAGTGAGGGCGGAGCCCTCGCGCGAGCATCAATGAAGCCCTTCGTCCACTGTCCGGCGTGTGCTTCCAGGCTCCAGGACCCGAACTCCGAGGGTGGCTCCCGCTGCCCACATTGTGGGCGCTCCTGGTACCGGAACTCGGCCCCCACGGTGACGGCGGCAATCGTCGACGGCGATCGGGTGCTCGTCGCGATTCGTGCCTTCGATCCCAAGAAGGGCAAGGCCGACACGCCCGGTGGCTTCCTGCTGCCGGGCGAGGCTCCGCTCGATGGACTCAGAAGGGAGATCCGTGAGGAGCTCGGAATCGAGATCGATGTCTCGTTCGATGACTTCGTCCAGGGGGTACCACACACCTATGGTGACGAGGAGGACTGGGTGCTGTCGCTCGGCTTCACGGCGCGGGCGAAGTCCGTCGACCTCAGCCCTGCCGACGACGTGGCGGACGCAGTCTGGGTTACCTACAGTGAGCTCGACGACCTCGACTGGGCCTGGCCACACGATCGCGAGCTCGCCAAGATCGCCCTTAGGGAAAAATCGAACGAGCACGTAACCGAGTGACCACAGGAAGGTGAAGTGAGCATGGCGCTGTTCTTTGGCGGGAAGAGCAAAGAGACCGTGTCCGTTGGTGACCTCGATCTCGATGAGAGGGAGCTGGTTCAGATCCTCTCTTTCATCCGGTTGGGGATCGGGGTTGGTTTCTTCCTGATGCCCCGGAGGCTGGGCAGGTGGTGGACCGGCGAAGAGGAGATCTCGACAACCTCCAGGATGGCGCTGCGAAGTCTGGGGGGCCGTGACGCGGCAATCGCCCTCGGAACGTTGATCGCCCTGGAGAACGACGGCAACGTGCGCGGGTGGCTCGAGGCCGGCGCGCTGTCCGATGCGTCTGACGCGATGAGCACTCTCACCAACTGGGGTGGCCTTCCGGGCCTGCGGCGGTTGCTCGGATTAGCGTCGTCGGTGAGCGCGGTGACGATGGGCCTGAACCTCGCCCAGGCGTTCGACGACGACTGATCAGTATCGATTGCTCTCAATCCAGCCAACGGCAAAGTCGACGGCATCTCTCTGAGGCATGAGGCGGCAGTCAGCGAGCCCCACGCGCCCCATCGTGATTGCAGAAGAGTCGCGCTCGAAATTGTCTCCGAGCAATGTGAAGTCGTCTGAGTTCAGATCCACGTCTTCGTAGTGCTCCCATCGTCGTTCACCATCGACGAGGATCGGGGCACCCCCAGCGACGACCCTCTTGCTGGGCCAGTGAGCCCGGTACTCAGCGAGATGATAGGAGGTGTTCGACTCATGTCCGACTCCCAGCAGCAGGACGAATGCATCCAGGTCATAGAGCCTCGCGAGGGGTGATCTTTCTCCAAAACACATCGAGAGCGAGTGACCGGTAACGATCCGACTCGCCAGGGGTCCACGCGCGCAGAATGATTCGCTCGGGTGGTTGCTGCGAAGAGCGTCGCGTTGAGAGCGGAAACAATCCACGATTGCGCCCATCCCGCGCGTCGGAGTCATATCTGGGTCGAAGGCCGGGGTTTCGTCACGGATCGCATCGAACCATGCCTTGGGTACGGGAGGGCTCGACCAGGTCGCGGGATCGCTCAGGGAGCTCGAATGTGACGGCATGATGAGTGTGCCCTCATCGCCGAGCACATGTTGGAGGGCAATGACGACGGCATGGGCTCCGCCCGCCACCCAGCCGACGGCCTTCAGCGACGAATGAATCAGCAAGGTCGCGCCGTTCCTGATTCCCAGGGCCTCGAGATCCCTCGTCAGCGAGGTGACCGTGACCGGCTCGGGAGTTCGTGCGACCTGCCTCTCTTCGCTCATTCGACAGTCTTATCAAGTCGGCTCCGAATAGTCTTGAACGATGGACTTTCGGCACAGCGAAGAACAGCTTGCGTTCTACAAGTCGGTGTTCGATTTTGCTGCCGAGAAAGTCGAACCGGGTGCGCACGAACGGGATGTCCAAGGACGATTCGATCGCGACCTGTGGTCCAAACTCGGCGAGTTCGGACTCCTCGGACTTCCGGTCCCCGAACAGTACGGGGGTTCGGGGGCCGACATCATCACGACCTGCTTGGGGCTCGAAGCTCTGGCCGAAGGCGGAGGGGACGCGGGGCTAGGCCTAAGCGTTGGCGCGCACGTAACGATCGGTACAGTTCCGATTTGGCTCCACGGAACCGAGGAGCAAAAGCAAAAGTACCTGCCCAAGCTCACCACCGGCGAATACATCGGAGCGATGGCGATCACCGAGCCCGAGGCGGGTTCAGACGCCGCTTCGATCAACTGCCGGGCGCGACGCGACGGAAACGAGTGGGTCCTTACCGGTTCGAAGATCTTCATCACCAACGGCTCGATTGCCGACACGATCATCGTCTTGGCGGTGACCGGTCCCGATGCCGGCCCGGGACAGGGCGTCAGCGCGTTCATCGTCGAGCGCGACACCCCCGGTTTCACGTTGGGCCGGGATCTCGACAAGATGGGCACACGATCTTCGCCGTTGTCATTGCTTCAATTCGACGACTGTCGGGTGCCCCGCGACAGCATGCTCGGAGTTGAGGGCGCGGCTCTGTGGGCGGTCGCCTTCGAGTGTTTCGACTGGGAACGCACGGTAATGATCGCTTCGTCCATCGGTGGCATGAAGGCATCGTTGTCTGCTGCTGTTGCCTATGCGAAGGAGCGGGTTGCTTTCGGGAAACCCATTGCTCACCAACAGGCGATTCAGCACAAGCTGGCGGATATGAAGGCGCAACTCGACGCCGCGCGCCTCCTTCTCTACCGTGCGGCCTGGCTCAAACAGGAGAGCCTGCCACATCAAACCGAGGCGAGCGTGGCCAAGCTGTTCGTCGCGGAAGCCGCGATGCGCAACGCCATCGAGGGGACTCAGATTTTCGGTGGTTACGGCTACATCAAGGAGTACCCGATCGAGCGATCGATGCGCGATGCAAAGCTGATCTCGATCGGTGGCGGCACATCTGAGATTCAGAAGATGATCATCGCAAGGGGACTCTTGGAGGAGCAGTGAGGAGTACTGGCCGGGGGGCCTCGGCGGCGGGCGGGGGGAAGGGGCAATGGATCACGTACTGATTAGAAAGCTCGAGCATCTGACCGGCAACCAGCGGCGCCCGGAGCTGGGGTATGCGATCGAAATGCGCGACCGACCGGGTCCTGCTCACAAGATGGGTGCCTTCGAAAGCGACGTCGTCTGGGTCCAGTTGCATGGAGGGCTGTTCGTGGCCAAGGCCCACGTCGAGATCTGCTGGAGAGGTGAGTTCTCGTCTCCGAAGGAGATCCGCATGAGAGTGCGCGATGCCCCCATTCACAACGTGGCTGAGTTCTGGACCAAGCGACCTCGCTTCGGCTATGCGGCGGTCGCGGAGCTCAAGCACGAGACCTGGATCGAACCGTTCTGGGCAGGCCCGCGCAGCTACGGCTACGAATGGGTTCTTCTCGAGAACGACAAGAAGCACCATTCTTGGTTGGACGTCAAGGAGTCACCGCGCGGCGGCGCTCAACTCACGAGTGACTTCGCAGGATGGAAAGCCGAGCGGTAGCCGCGAGAGCTGGGCCCGCGCCGCCCCTAGGTGACCTGGTCGAGGATCTTCTTCATCCCCTCGTAGCTGATGGGGCCGGTAACGACCGTTTCGACGTTGCCTTGGGCATCTATCACGATCGTGCTGGGCCTAACCGGATCGTCGAACGCAGCCCACACCTCGGGTGCATGCCCCATCGCGTAGGGAACTCCGAATTCCTCGACATATCCCATGCCGTCCTCGACGGTGTCGTTGTTCGACACGCCCGCAAAGACCGCTTGGTCCTCGTACTCCTCAGCCAACTGGTTGAGGTCGGGCTGCTCGCCCTGGCAGACCGGTCACCACGATTCCCAGAAGTTGAGCACGACGGGTGTGCCGCGCTGGTCGGCAAGACTGAAGGTTTCGCCCTCGAATGTCTCGAACGAGAAGTCCGGCGCTTCGCTGGCAGCGCCGTCCTCTGCTCCATCACCCGCGCCCTCATCGGGAGCGGACTCAATGCCCCGGCCGGGAGTGTCGTTGGAAACCTCTCCAGCGCAGGCACTCAAGGCAAGGATCAGGGCGGCGGCGGAGGCGAGCCTTCTCATGCACCCCATGTTCGTCGATCGGCGAGTCTATGGATTTCGCCCGCGGCTCTAGACCTCGGTCGAAACCACGCGGATGAGCGCTGCGAGCTCGCGTCCCAGAGATGCCGGGCCGGTGGGGGTCTCGACCGTCATCGGGCCCTCCATTGGGGCGAGGTCCTTGACCGTCAGCTCGATCCCGGGGCGGAGCCCGATCTGATCGAGATATGGCAGCACCTCTTCCTTCAGCTCGGAGATCTGAGCGATGACGCCCCCGTCCCCCGGCTCCAGCTCGTTGAGCTTGCGGAGCGGTCGTAGGTCTACCGGACAGATCGGATGGCCGTGGGGACAGTAGTCGGGGTAGTCGAGAGCCTTGGCGAGCGCCTCCTCCACTCGGGCCGAGATCGCGTGCTCGATCTTGTGGGCCTCGCCGTGCACCTCGAACCAGGACATCCCGAGGTTGTCGACCAGCAGGCACTCGATGAGGCGGTGGCGGCGGAGCATGGTGTGGGCCAGCCTGCGGCCTTCGGGAGTGAGGAGAATCGTTCCGACCTTCTCCCTGGTCAGGTAGCCCTCGGAGGCCAGGCGTTTGAGCATCTCGGACGCCGAGGGAAGCGACACCTCGAGAATCCGCGCCAGAACGGTGGCGGTGATGCGCTCACCGTCCTCCTCCAGCCGCTTGATCTCCTCGAGGTAGTCCTCGACGCCTCTCATGTGTCCTTTTCTGTTTCCCTCACGCTGCGGCGCCCCTTGGGAGCGCCTCCGCTCACGCCGGCGCAAAGGCGCCGCCGTCGGGTAATGCCCGCGATCGTCGAGACGATCGCTCTTTCCCGCTTGATCTCCTCGAGGTAGTCCTCGACGCCTCTCATGTGTCCTTTTCTGCTCCTTCTGACGAAGCTCCAGAACGACAATTGTAGTAGCCCTGACCAGGGAGTTTGATTGGCGAGCGCCCAGACGGGGCATGCTAGCGTGCAGCGAGTGTCGTCGCGGATACGCCTTAAGTTCTGGCCCCAAACGTACGATGGTCGCGTTAGGAATTGGCGGTCGAGCAACTGTAGTCGCGGGAAAACCGTCCGCCGGGAGGTCTTGTAAGTGAGGTTCGCAGCACCAACGCGCGCGGCCCGCATCGCGATCGCAGGCGTCCTCGTGACGCTGTCGCTTATGCCGGCCCTGGCCGGTCGCGCCTCGGGGCAGGAGTCACTATCCGAGTACGAAAATCAGATGCAGCAGCTCCAGGCCGACCTCGATGCGTCGTCCGAGCGTGTCGAGCAGCTACGTGCCGAAGAGTTCAGACTGCGCGCCCGTATAAGCGACGTGGGCAAGAAGCGTGACGCGCTGAACGAAGAGAACTACCAGCTCACAAAGGATGTCGTCGCGCGGGCTCAGGAGCTCTACATGTCGGGCGGTGCCGGAGCGGTCGAGGCCCTGTTGGCCGCGGAGGATTTCGGTGAATTCGCCGATCGTGCCGAGATGCTCTCGCGGGTGGCCGAAGAGGAATCCGGCGTGTTCGTTGCACTCGAGCGGAACAACTCAGAGCTGGAGCAGCTCGAGAAACAACTCGAGGTTGATTCCAAGGCGCTTGCCAGCACTCTCGATGAGCTCGAGGACGAGAAGACCGAACTACAGAACAAGCTCGCCTCTGTAACCGACGAATACAAAGACCTCAAGGCGCAGATCGAGCGCGAGAGGGCCGCGGAGGCCGCCGCTGCCGCAGCGGCGGCTCAGCCCACCTCTAGTGGGGGTGCAGTGCCGACGGTATCGGTGCCGACCACCTCTACCAACGGCAAGACCTGTCCGGTGGCCGGTCCCGTCTCGTTCATCGACTCGTGGGGCTACCCGCGCTCCGGCGGTCGCAGCCACGAGGGCGTCGACATGATGGCCGACTACGGCACCCCCGTTGTCGCCATCACCGCTGGAACCATCACCTACTCGGGCTACGGCGGCAGCGCGGGCAACTGGCAGATCCTCAGCGGCAGCGACGGCAATGCCTACTGGTACATGCACAATCAACAGAACATCGTGAACGGTGGATCCGTCAGCGCCGGCCAGCAGATCGCTACCGTCGGCGACACCGGTAACGCGACGGGCATGCCTCATCTTCACTTCGAGTACCACCCCGGCGGCGGGGGCGCGGTGAATCCCTACCCGCTCGTCGCCTCGCTCTGCTAGCCACCGGCTAGTGGCCCGCCTGATGGAGCCGCTCATCATTACCTGCGCCGGCGTGGGGGCAGAAGTGAGCCGTGCTCAACAGCCTGCCCTTCCACTCACGGCCGAAGAGATCGCGCGGGACGCGGCCGAGTGTCGCGCCGCAGGGGCATCCATCTACCACCTCCACGTTCGGGACGACGAGGGAACCCCGACTATGGACGTTGAGGCATATCGGGCAGCGCTGGCTGCGATCAGAGCTGCAACCGACGTGATCGTCCAGTTCAGCTCCGGGGGAGCGGTAACCGACACCGAGGGGGCGCGCATCGCTCCGCTGGATCTCGAGCCGGAGATGGCGTCGCTGACGACGGGGACGGTCAACTTCGGGTCCGAGGTCTTCTGGAACCCTCCTTCTCTGATCGAGCGGTTCTACGCTCGCATGCGGGAGCTCGAGATCGTTCCAGAGTTCGAGATCTTCGAGCCGGGGATGATCGCCAATGCACAGCGGATCTACGACGATCGAGCCGAGAGCCACCACCGCCACTTCGACTTCGTCCTGGGGGTTCCGGGGGCCATGCCGGCCTGGAAGGACTCGGTGGCATACATGGCTCGACATACCCCCTCCGAGGCGACGTGGAGTGCCACGGGGATTGGCCGCTGGCACCTCGCCGTGACGGAGGCCGCTATCGAGCTCGGCGGTCACGTGAGGACCGGTTTCGAGGACGTCATCTACTTCGAGCGGGGCCGGCTCGCCGACCGCAACGCCCAGTTGATCGATCGGGTGGCGAGCATGGGACGCGCCGCGGGACGTGAGATCGCCACCCCAGATGAGGCCAGGAACCTTCTAGGTCTCAAACGCCGCTTCGTATAACCTCCATTCAATGGACTCTCATCGACGTAGGCGGTACGAAGCGATCGCCGAGCCTAGTTATGTGGACGACCTCAACGGACGGAGCCTCGAGGTTCTTCGTGGTCTGCGCGACGAATGTCGCGAGGTCGAGAACGAAATCTCGTTCGAGCGGAGGCTCTGCCACGCTCGAATCGACATCCTGAGGGCCGAGATTGAGCGCCGATCGGGCGAGCAGGACCAAGATCTGCTTTCCCGCCTCCCCGAGATTTTGGGCTCGGCCGAGTTGCGGGACGAGTCTGCGCTTCCCTCGCGCGCTCCCGACCTCTCCATCCCGCGCAACGCTGACATCCCAAGACGGCGGGTCGAGGAGATCGCCGGCGAGCAGACGATGACGCGCCTCAATCAATTGCGGAGCGACGAGATCAAAGAGATCATGTCGAGTCTCGCCGAACACGAGCGCAATCTATCGGCACGCAGGCGCAAGCTTCACGAGGTCATGGACGTCATTCAGGCGGAGATAGTGCGCCGATACACATCGGGAGAGGCAGACCCGACAATCGCTCTCGGCTAATCGGTCGAGAGCTTTCTAGGAGGCCCTAACCCTTGGGTCCGCGCGCCCGGCTGTGACCCTGAGAGCCGACATCGCTGTGATGCGAGTCCTCTCGGTCATCATCGTCGTCGTCGTCGTCGTCGGGTGCGTCGTCGTCGTCCGGGTCTCTGCGGGTGTCGTGACGGTCGTTGCGGTCCTCGGGCTCGCCACCCTCGGGCGATCGGTCGCCGCCATCATCGTCCCTGTCGTCGTTATCCCGGTCAGGATTGGTTCTCAGGTCATCGTCGCGACTCGTTCCGGGATGCTCGTCCTCGCTCTTGGACTTGTCGCCCTGCGACGATTCGTCCTGGTCCCCGGACTTCTGAGGATCGTCGCTCTTGGACTTGTCCTCGCTCTTTGACGATTCGTCCTGGTCCCCGGACTTCTGAGGATCGTCGCTCTTGGACTTGTCCTTGTCGCGATCGTCGGAGTCATCGTCACGGTCGTCCTCGCGGTCATCAGAGTCATCGTCGCGGTGGCCATCCTCGTCCCGATCGTGAGGAGTCGCGGTGTTCTTCGGGCCATTTCGGTCGGGGAGAGTGACGTCGTCGGGACCACCGTTCGGATCCTTGCTGATGGTGACCTGCGGCCCATCGGCATTCACGATCGGTCCGGAGCCACTGTTGTTCACGCTGTTGTCGGTGTCGCCACTGGCACTCGGAAAGTCATCGTTTTCCGGAGGCTCTTCGGTGGAGGCGACGAGTGATCCGTCATCGTCTCCGTCTTCGACGATCGGACCGAGGGTGTCGCTTCCGCTGGTGGGAGCCGACGCTCCTCCGTCATCGGGAGCGGTGTTCTCGGCGACGCTCGTTCCGTCACCGGCCCTGTTGTCTTCCTGGGGGGGAGCCTGAACGCTGATGCTCGATCCGGTGTCGTTCGGAGAGAGCGGGGCCAGGCCCTGGGTGAAAGAGGAGTCGAAGGCCGACTGCTGCAGAACGAGGGAGAACAGCACCAACGAGCCCGCTGCCACGGCAGCGAGAGCGGTCCCGACCACACCTGGGCTCATATTCGTTCTGTGCCTCATCCCAACCCTTTTCTGCCGAGTCTTACGCTACGCGGTCGCCCGAGCGAACCGGTTGAGCACTCATAACTCTCTCATGTTTCGGGTGCTTAGAGTAACCGATTCATTACTAAGCGTAGCTGGATTATCTCGACACTATTTCATTCTTCGGCCTGACGGCCGCATCGCTTGAGCCTTTGTCGCCGATTTCCAGGGCGTTGGCAAGCCCGAGGCGGACAAATACGTAAGAACCGCAATGCCCTCCGCCCTGGTATGCTTGCAACTGTTATACGGAGATGCTATATCTGTTAGCGGTCCAGAGAGGCACAACGTAGGGAGGCGACACGGGCAAGGACACGGACCGCAAGGAGAAGCTCGACCTCACCACCGGGCGCATGAAGCTCGGGGAACTTGGCTCCTTCATCCGTGAACAGCGCCGGGGTGCTCGTCTTTCTTTGCGCAAGCTGTCGGACCTTGCCGGCATCTCGAACCCTTATCTCTCCCAGATTGAGAGAGGGCTCAGAAAGCCGTCGGCCGAGATCCTTCAGGCGATTGCGCGGGCGCTGAGCATCTCGTCCGAGACGTTGTACGTGAGAGCGGGGATCCTCGAGGAGAACCGGGACCACGACCTGGTCGCCGAGATCCTCAAGGACACGAAGCTCTCCGAAAGGCAAAAGCAGAACCTGATCGACACCTACCGCAACTACGTCGAGCTCAACCAGTTCGGCGTCGGTGAACCGCACGAGCGAGCGGCGTCGGTCGAAGACGTGACAAACGAATAGACCTGACGGGATTGCGGAGCGACCCTCTTCACCCCCCACCCGGCGTTGGGTTCCGGCGACCTTTGTGTCGACGACGCCCGGCGAGCCTCCGGATCCCGTCACCTTTTAGAGGGCGGGCCTTCTTGCGAAAGCCAGGTGGTCCCCCATGAGTTCGCAGCACACGCTGAGGAGGTGAAAAGTCAGATGGCTAAGACGCAAGAGCTACTGTACGCGGTGGTTGGCGCCGGTGATTTTGCAGTTGAGAAGGCGAAGGACCTCACCGACCGTAGGCAAGCCACGAAGGTCTACAAGGACCTCGTGAAGCGTGGGCGCACTCTCTCTACCAAGATCAAGAGCTCTGCTCCCACGAAGCAGGCGATTGCGCAGACTCGCAGCGCTCGTAGCCAGGCCAAGGCCGCAGCGACCAGCGCAACCAAGGCCGTACGAGCGAACGCGAAGGCCGCTCGGTCCGCTTCGACCAAAACCGCTAAGGCCGGCTAGCACCAACCGCAGCTTCAAGATCACCAAGCAAATGAAGCAGAAATAGGTTTTGCCATAAGGCGTTGAACAAACGGGGGCTAGTCGGCCCCCGTTTGTCTGTGTGCGTATAGGGGGAACTCCTAACCTTCTATCCACGATGAGGAACTACGGTGACTGCCAGAATGAAACTCGACGTTGGGCTGGACTGCACCGAGCGGTGCTTCGACCTGCCCGAATGGCGGGCGCTCCTCGAGCGTGACCCCGATCGTCAGATCTTCGCCACGCCGGAATGGAATCGGCTGTGGTGGGAGGAATTCAAAGGAGAAAAGGACCTTTTCCTTCTGACGATGAGACGAGAGGGAGCGGTCGTCGCGATCGTGCCCCTTTACCGAAAGACCGAGGATGATCAGAAGATTCTCCGCTTCGTCGGCGGTATCGATCTGAGCGACTACCTGGGCCCGATCTGCTCGCTCGATGATCGTGAGGACGTGGCGGACACGCTCGCCTCCTGGCTGATCGAAACGGACGTCGAATGGGATGTCCTCGATGCTCACAACATGCCAGTGCCTTTTGGATTCGCCGACTTTCTGGTCGACAGAGCCGACCGTTACGGACTGGATTTCAAGCTCGAGCAGGAGGAAACGGCGGCTCTGCTTCCGCTTCCCGAGAGCTGGGCCGAGTACCTGGCCGGCTTGGACTCGAAGGAGAGGCACGAACTCAAGCGCAAGCGAAAGAACCTGGCCAGGGACTTCCCCGATGCCTATGTCCGTACGGCCACCGAGGAGTCGCTCGAGCGAGACCTCAAGGCCTTCGTAGAGATGCATAGAGGTGCCGAAGGACTGAAGGGTCACTTCATGCGCCCCGAGATCGCCACTTTCTTCGAACGGATCGCGCACGTCTTCATGCCTCTCGGGTGGCTGAAGCTCGACCTGCTCGAAATCGGTGAGCGCGCTCTCGCCTCGACATTCTCGTTCGCCTACAACGACAACCTCTACCTCTACAACTCGGCGTACGAACCCGACTTGGCCCGACTCTCCCCTGGATTCGTGCATGTATCGGAGCTCGTCAGGATGTCGATCGATGAGGGATTGAAGATCTTCGACTTCATGCGGGGCCCGGAACGATACAAGTACAAGCTCGGTGGTCAGGCCGTCCCGCTGAATAACGTCAGACTCTTCAGAGAGGGTAAGTAAAGCCGATGCGGACATACGATGACGCACCGATGTTGACGCGTGTTGCTGTCCTCGCCTACCACTCGTCACCGCTGGCGGAGCCGGGGTCGGGCGACGCGGGGGGCATGACGGTTTACGTGCGCCAGCTCGCGGAGGCACACGAGCGCATGGGCATCTACACGGACATCTTCACGCGCGCGACCGAATCCGGGCGCGCCATCGTGTCCCTGTCCGACAATGTGCGAGTCATCTCGATTCAGGCGGGCCCGGCCAAGGAGCTTCCCAAGGAGCTGTTGCCCGAGTATCTCGAGGATTTCGCGATCGGGGTCCGCGCTTTTTCGACCATGCAGCGGGTGACCTACGACGTGGTTCACTCCCACTACTGGCAGTCGGGGATCGCGGGCACATCCCTGGCGAGGGCCCTCGGAATCCCGCTGGTCCACTCCCAGCACACGTTGGGACTTGTGAAGAACACCTTCCTGGCCCCCGGGGACGCGCCGGAGCCTCAGGCTCGCCTCGACGGAGAGCACAGGCTGATCGACGAGGCGGACGTCTTGATTGCGTCGACCGACGAGGAATGGGGGCAGCTTTCCTGCCTCTATGGGGCCCCACACGACCGAATCAAGACGATCCATCCGGGCGTCGATCACCAGGTCTTTCATCCCGGCGACCGCCTGCACGCCAGGGCCGAGCTGGGGATCGCGCCCGACGATGCCGTGATGCTCTACGTGGGACGCATCCAGCCGCTGAAGGGTCTGGAGCTTGCGGTCCGAGCAGCCTACGAGGTCCTTCCGGCGCTCGACCGAAACTTGACCTTCCTGGTCGTCGGGGGGGCCGGCGGATCGAGCGGTGAGCGTGAGCTCGACCGAACTGTGAAGCTGATCGAGTCTCTCGGATTGAGAGATCACGTTCGCATCGTGGGCTCGGAACCTCACCGCCGTTTGCCGACCTACTACCGAGCTGCGGACGTGCTTACCGTTTGCTCTCACTCGGAGTCCTTCGGGCTGGCCGCCATCGAAGCATCCGCATGTGGCACTCCAGTGATCGCAACCGCGGTTGGAGGACTGTCGTACATCGTGCGCGACGGGAAGTCAGGTTTTCTCCTGAACGAGCGAGACCCGGTGGCTTTTGCGGGGAGGCTGAAGACACTTCTAAGCGATCCTCAACTGTGGCGCGAGTTTTCTCTCTCTGCGAGCGAAACGGCGAGCTCGTTCTCGTGGGACGTGACCGCGTCGACCTTGGTCGAGTTGTACGAATGCCTCGCGCGCGATCTTTCACCAGAAGCCTGCACCTGTTAGAACCGAACAACGCTCGTTCAACAAAGCGCGCGGAGCGCGAAGAAATAAGGCGCTTCTCTGACCTGCTCGTTTGTTGCTCTACCTGCGGTGACGCGCGGTTGACTGAAATCGATTCCGGTCGCTATGGTCTGCGACGTCTCACGGGCCGGTCTTCGGAACGTCTCGAAGGACAACTGGGTCCCAGAAGCTGAGGCGAATCGGTCTCGTGTGTGGGGAAGTACACGAGTCAGGCTCGACAAGGTTTCTGGGGCCCTCTTTGCGTGATGCTCGACTAGCCGCGCACCAATGTGCGAAGGAAGAAGAGAAGGTTCGCCGGACGCTCGGCGATGCGTCGCATGAGATACGGATACCAGGCTGAGCCATAGGGCACATAGGTGCGCACCCGATAGCCGTGTCCGACGAGTTCTTCCTGCAGCTTCGTCCGAACGCCATAGAGCATCTGGATCTCGAAGTCCTTCTTATCGGCCCCGGTTCTCACGGCCGCGAAACGCGCGTAGTCGATGAGCTTTGAATCATGGGTCGCGATCGCGGGATCCGTGCCCTTTTCGAACAGCCAGTCGATCAGGAACCTGAACTGGTTGTCGATCTCGGACTTCTTTTGGAAGGCAATCTGGTCGGGCTCGGCGTACGCGCCCTTGACGAGCCGGATGCGCGGCTTGACTCCGGAGAAGGTCTCGAGGTCGACGGGAGTGCGCCGGAGATAGGCCTGGATGGCCTGGCGCATGTCGGGGTAGTCGGCCTGGAGGATACGGAAAACGTCCAAAGTGTCGAGCACAAACTGGGACTGCTCTACGTCGATTTCAACCCGCATATCGATGGCGGCGGCTTCGGCCGCGATGCGGCGGAGGTGGTCGATGCACTGGCCCTTATCGAACGAGAGCCCGAGTTGAGTGGGCTTGACAGAGATCGTGGTGTCCACACCGGTCTCCTCGACGCGCTTGATCGCCCGGAGGTAGTCGTCCGACGCCGACTGGGCCCCCTCAGGATCCGTCACTCCTTCACCAAGCAGGTCGAGAATCCCACCGATGCCCTTGGTATTGAGCACCCGAATGGCAGCGAGCGCGTCCTCGAGGTCGTCTCCTGCGATGAAGCGGCTGACGATGCCCTCCGTGAGCTTGCTTTTGGTCACTAACCGTTCGATTCTCGGTTTCTCAGCCACCCACAACCACAGACGTCCGAGCAAGCTTCTTCCTCTCCGGCTAGACAGAGTCGCGCGCCTTGACGGTTCCGTAGGTACCCGGTTTGACGCCGTGCCATCATATGAGCGTCTATGACGAAGCTAGCTGTTCTTGGATGCGGCCAAATGGGCGAAGCGCTTGTGGCGGGAGTGCTCTCCACGGGCTGGCGCGCCCCCGGCGACATCAGTGTCACGACTCGCCGGCCCGAGCGCCTCGAGGAATTGATCCAGCGTCACGGAGTCGAAGCGTCCTTGGACAATTCGGTGGCGATCTCGGGGGCCGAGATCATAGTCCTTGCGGTGAAGCCACAGGACTGCGAGGCACTGCTCGGCGACATCTCCTCATCCGTGACCCCCGACCAGACTGTTCTAAGCGTCATTGCCGCCATTCCCACCTCCTTTATCGAAGCGCGTCTCGATCCAGCGGTGCCGGTCGTCCGGGCGATGCCGAACACTCCGTCCAGGGTTCATGAGGGCATGGCGGGCATTGCTGCGGGGCGCCACGCCGACGAGACGCACCTGAAGCTCGCGCGCGAGGTTCTCGAGCACGTCGGCCGGGTCGTTACGGTGCCGGAGGGTTACCTCGATGCCGTCACAGCCATATCGGGTTCGGGGCCCGCTTACTTCGCGCTGCTCGCCGAGGCGATGATCGAGGGAGGGATTCTTCTGGGCCTGTCCCGCGAGATCTCGACCGACTTGGTCGTTCAAACCATGCTTGGTTCGGCCAAGCTTCTGCGCGACGAGCAAATGCACCCCGTCGAATTGCGCGAGATGGTCACCTCTCCGGGCGGCACGACGATTCGTGCGATTCGAGTCCTGGAACAGTCCGGAGTCCGCGCTGCGTTCCTCAATGCGATTCAAGCTGCGATGGAACGCTCCCAAGAGCTTGCGGAAGGGGAGCCGGAGGCATAGTGGCTGATGAGAATCGCCCGCCCGAAGGGCGGGTACCGAGCCTTTCGCTCGGCGAGGCGCAGCGGAGCTTCGCCGAAGACTGGAGGTCCGAGTCCTTGCGCGGAACCGCCGTCGAAGTGCGTCCCATGAATCGAGACGACCTCGATGAGTTTCTCGACCTGTTCGAGATCGTGGCGACGGAGAAGCGTTACATCGGAGCCGAGGCCCCCATCGATCGAGCCAGCAAGGGTGAGCAGTTCCTCGAACGCTTGGATTCCGACCGTTGGGGATCGCTGGTGGCGGTCGACACGGACGGCGCCGTCGTCGGACAGATCGGGCTCAAGGACATGAACGGGCTGATCGAGATCGGCATGCTGGTGGCGCCGGGCCTGCGGGGGAAGGGGATCGGCTCGGCGCTGCTTATCGCAGGCCTCGACTGGGCCAGGCTACGCCACGCCCACAAGGTGACTCTCCAGCTGTGGCCGGATAACGAAGCTGCACGCAAGCTCTACGCGAAATTCGGATTCGTCGAGGAGGGCTACCTCAAACGTCAGTGGAAGCGACGCAACGGCGAGGTCTGGGATGCGATCGTCATGGGACTTCAGCTATAGAAGGCTCAGGGTCGCACGAAGGGCGACGAGATCGTCACCGCGGTGTCCCTGGACAGTAGTCCGCTCGAGGAACGGGCCGGGCCAGAGGTCGCCGAGACCGACACGCCCGAACGCCCCCGATAGGCGCCGATCGCGCATCCCTGCAGTGGCCGTGCAGCGGGCTCCGAGATGGGCAGATCGCAATTTCGCGGCACGATCCTGAACCCCTCGTCGGCAAGCGCCTCCTGGAGCTGATCGATTGCGAGGTGCGCCGGAACGGTTGTTGCCATGCAGCGACTTCCTCGACAGGGAGCGGCTGCGCCGTTCCATCCCTTTGGGGTTGGGAGCTCGACGACCAGCCGCTTGACCTGGGCCCGATCCTCCTCGATCTTTCCTACTTCCCAGGACTTGTAGCCGAGCAGGGTTCCGATGATCGCAATGACGCCCGCGAGGCTCGCAAGCATTACTTTTTCTCTATCGGTTGCAGACTTGCGCATATCGGAAACCTTCACAGCTGGGCGCCCGCGGTCCTTGGCCAACTCATCGCATCGGCACAGGCGAGAGTCGGCTTGAAGAGCGAGCCGGGGTTGAGGCAGGTCAGCGTCGGGCGGGTACCGTGGCGGGATGAATGACTCGACGATGCTGATCCGGGTCCCAGACCTCGCACACCTCTACGACTTCGGCCCATCTCACCCTCTTCGCCCCGAGCGAGTGCTCGGCACGCTCGATCGCATCTGCGATCTCGGTATCATCGAGCTGGCCGAGGTCAAGCAAATCGATGCCCGGCCCGCTTCGGACGACGAGATCCTCGCGGTTCACTCGGCAGAGTTCATGAACGCAGTGCGCGATATCGATGCCGGCGCCGTGACGACGCAGTTCGGACTGCAGTATGGGGTAGGGACTGCGGACAACCCGATCTTCCCGGATATGCACACCGCCTCAGCGGCAGTCTGCGGCGCTACCGTGACCGCGGCTGAAGTCGTCGTTAAGGGCGAGGCACAACGTTCATTCAATCCCGCGGGTGGGCTGCACCACGCACGTCGCAGCGAGGCCTCGGGGTTCTGCATCTACAACGATCCGGCCGTGGCCATCGCACGCGTCCTTGCCATGCAGCCCGATTGGCGCGTCATGTACATCGACGTCGACGTACATCATGGAGACGGAGTGCAGTGGATCTTTTACGACGAACCTCGCGTCCTGACTCTGTCTCTTCACCAGAGCGGCCGCTATCTTTATCCAGGGACGGGCTTCACCGACGAGCTGGGAAGCGGTGACGCGGTGGGTACGTCTGCGAACCTGCCCCTCCTGCCCCTGACCGGGAACGACGATTACCTCTGGGCGCTGGACGCTCTGGTAAACGGACTCGCCGAGGCTTACAAGCCCGACCTCGTGGTGACCCAACTGGGAGCTGATACGCACTACGACGACCCGCTCGCGAACCTGGGACTCACGATGGAGGCATATCCACCCATGAGTCGGATCCTGGACGACGCCATCCGCGCTCACGGGTCGGGTCGTTGGGTGGCAACAGGTGGCGGCGGATATCAGGCGGAGACCGTCGTACCCAAGGTTTGGACGACGCATTTCGCACAACTGTGCGGGATACCCGAGGTGATTCCGCCCGAGTGGCTGAGGGATAGGGCCCCCGACGAGGTGTCGCGCCGCTACCGTGACTCCATCGCCGAGTCGGTCGACGAGGTGCTAGGAGCGTGCGTCCCCCAACTTGAAAAGCTTGCATCGATTTAGGGCACAGTCCGTTTACCCTCTCGTCCGTGGACGCTATCAGCGAGATTCATCTCTACGTCGGCTGGTCCGTGCCCATTGGATTCGGAGTCCTCACTCTGTGGTCGTTGTGGATCCTCCTCCGCAACCGGGTCCCGCACGACTGGTACTGGAGCCTGCTCGGAATCCTCCAGGTCGTGGTCGGGATCCAGTTCATCGTGGGGGCCGTTCTGTTTCTGTCCGGCCGGCGTCCGGCGTTCGAGGGGACCACGTGGCTTCACTACGTCTACGGGGCGTTCTTTCCCGCCGCCCTTTTGTTCTTCGCCCATCGAGCTGCGAAGGGTCGCTTCTCGGAGGTGCCATTCGTGCCGTTCGGAATCGCGGCGCTGCTCTGCTGCGCCTTGACGGTACGCGCCCTCATGACCGGGCTGGAGGGCATGTGAGTCCGGCCGAGCCCGCCCCGCCAGTCTGCGGTCCGGCCGAGCCCGCCCCGCCAATCCCGTGAACATCGTCGATCTGCTCTTCCTTCTGATCGCGTCGCTTACCGCTTACCGCGGTTATCGCAGGGGTCTCCTCGGCCTCGTCTTCGAGCTCGGAGGTGGCTTTGTAGGGCTGCTCGCGGGAGTCGCGCTCGGCCCCCGCATCGCCGACGTCGTGACCGACAGCGCGGGGCTAACCGGCGTGATGATCTCCCTGCTCACGGTATTCGTGCTCCTGACGGTTGGTCAGACCATCGGCTACATCATCGGACATCGATTCGCGAGCCTCGCCCACAGGGTGAAGCTTGGAAAGCTCAATCAGGGGCTCGGAGCGCTGGGTGGAATCGTGCTCGCGGCCCTAACGTTCTGGTTGATTGGCTCGCTTGTCGCGGTGTCGACCCTTCGTCCTGTGAACCGCGCTCTGGCCCGCTCGGTCATCCTGCAGACGCTCGACGACTCGTTGCCTCCACCCCCCAACCTTCTCTCTTACTTCAGCCAGTACCTCAACACCTCCGGCTTTCCCCAGGTCTTCGCCGGTCTCCCGCGCCCCGTCGGTCCT
This sequence comes from Actinomycetota bacterium, assembly GCA_050693895.1. Classification (GTDB taxonomy): domain Bacteria; phylum Actinomycetota; class CADDZG01; order CADDZG01; family WHSQ01; genus WHSV01. The sequence goes on from JBOGWS010000057.1 coordinate 37,011, forward strand.
CCGGTGGACCTGCCGAACACTCGAACCGCACGTCGAGCGATCGAGGCCGCCGCACCTTCGACCGTCCGGATCTCCGTGCCGGCATGCGGGGGCACGCAGCTTGGGAGTGGCTGGGTCGTCTCGGACGGTGTGGTGGTGACGAATGCTCACGTTGTCGCCGGGGGAGAGAACGTCACGGTTCAAACCCAACAGGAAGAAACCGTTTCGGCCCAGGTTGTGCGCTTCAACCCGCGCATGGACGTCGCAATCCTGCGACTCTCGGACAGCGTGTCCGCTCCGCCGTTACGCCTCGAGACCGAGGGCAAGGATCGCGGGCAACCAGGTGCCACGCTCGGTTATCCCGGAAGCGCGAACGGCGACCTCGACGCCGATCGAGCCGCCGTGCAGGATCGCTACGAAGCTCTGGGAAAGGACATCTACGGTCAGAATGACGTATCGCGCGAGGTGTACGAACTTCGGTCCGAGGTCACCCAAGGTGAGTCGGGTGGACCGTTTGTGCTCCCAAACGGGAGCGTCGCCGGTGTGGTCTTCGCGGCCTCGACCACCGATTCGGGCCGAGGCTTCGCGCTAACGGGGGCCGAGGTCGTCGGCGAGATCGATGCCGGCATCGGTGCGACGAACGCGGTGTCCACGGGTCGGTGTACACGCTAGCCGCTGTCCTAGGGGCGCCGTCGATCTCGCGGCCGCGCAGAAGTTCCGTCTGGCCGAGGACGCTCTCACTGCGGTCGCTGCCTCCCCGTCGTTAGTTGCTCGATGTGCTGCTGAACGCGCCGCCAAGGGGGCCGGGTTGCGTTCCCGGCCCCCAATAGCTGCTACCGATCTAACGAGAGAACACCTGAAGCTCTGCCGCCCTCACGTTGTTGCCCTGCAGGGAGATGAGCGGACCGGCGTCACCCTCGTCGCAATCCGGGTTGTTAAGCGGGTCGTTGTCGGTATCGCCCTGGAAGTCGGGCCCCCCGGTGCATTGGTTGGTGATTACTCGCAGCGCGACGTGCGTGGCCCTCGTGTCGGGAACGTCAAACGACCGACTGATCAGCTCGGGGCTGCGCGGCCTGGGCGCGTGTGCCGGAAATGCATCATTGGCGCTCGTGAAGACCACCTCGAAGTTGTCTGTCCGGCTGCAGTTCTCCTCGGTTGCGTTGCAGGTGAGGATTTCGAACTGGCGCAGCGCCGAGAAGCGGTTCTGCGAGCCTGGGTCGCCCTCGTTCTCGGGATCGGAGGCACGCAGCATGGCGCTGACCTGAACCCTGCTGACAAGATGCTCGCCCTTGGTCATGTCGACGTACACCGTGCGCCCCTTGACTTCTTCGCCGAGCGAAGCCCAGTTGGTCTCCTCGGTGTCGTCGATGAGCGAGTCGAGGTTGACTCCGTCGCCGTATGCGTTGGCGCCCTTGTTAAGCGAGGCCCAGTTGGTCGGCATCCGGACCGTGAGCGTCCTGCTCCGGCCTGGTCGTACCGAAACCGTGACGCGCTGAGCGCCGTAGCCATCGGCTCGGACGATGAGGTCATAGGTGCCGGGCACGAAACGGGCACTATCACCTAGATCGCTGGTGGCGTTGGTGTCGGCGATGGGCGTGGCGCGCTGTTCGTGGTCACCGACGAAGATCTCGGCATCCACCGAGGCCCCGCCTTCGTCTGAGGCGATCGGCGCGAAGGTGATCGTGCCGTTGTTCGCCAGCGGCGACTCGAAGCTCGGCGTTGGATCGGGATCGGCGTTGGTGTCGCTGGCCGCACCGGTGCCGAGGCCGCCTCGTGCGAACTCCCGCCATAGCACGTCCTGGTTGGCTCCACCGAAGCGCATGAGATCGGCTGCAAGATACGCGTCGCGTGCGTCCACCATGCTGACAGTCGGCGGCATGAGGAGCCACGCGTCGAACATGATCTGGATCCAGCGCCTGTTGCCGGGACACTGGTCGGCCGGCAGCTCGCCGTCACCGCAGCGCCGCTGGAGAGTCGAATCTGTTGAGGGGAATGCCCCGTTGTACTTCTCGATCATCGCCCGGCGGATGTCGAAGTTAACCGCGCTCCAGATCTCGCCGTCGGCGTGAACCTGCGCTCCCGTGACGTCGTAGCCGACGTCCGAGTAGTTGAGCGGGCTCTTGTTCATGCCGTAATTGCGGATTCCGGCCTGGTGGTCGCCGGTCACATAGGGCCCGACGGCGAACGGATTCTCGTCGCCGGTCGGTGCGAAGCCGTACTCATTGAGGTACTCGACCGCGCTCAGATCCGACCAGCTCTCGCCCATGGCGCCCGCCTGCGGGCCGCTGAGACCGGCGTCGGGACCTCCCACCATGCGGTTAGAGATAGCGTGCGTGTACTCGTGGCCGATCACCGACATGTCGAAGTCGCCGTCGGTGCACTCGGCGTAGAAGGCGCCGGCGATCGACTGCCACAGGTACATGTTCGTGATCGGTGGGATGCCGTCGTTGAGCGTGATCTGGTTGGCGTTATCGCGACCTCCGAAGGTCGGGTAGCCGCCGCTGATCGCTCCCGCCTGGACGTTGCCGACCTCGGGATCGGCCTCACGACCCAGGGGGAACGGACCGGACGCTCCGTTTCCGAGGTTGGAGTCCTGCAGGTTGTAGTTCTGTTCGGTGAAACCGAGGAAGTAGGACCAGTCATGCATGCGGTTGTGCATCGCGAATAGGTTCGTGGTCGCCGCATCGACGTCGTTGCGCTGGCCACTGGTGAACACGCTCGGGTCGCACTTGGTCTCGTTCCACTGGTTCGTCCAATCGAAGTCATAGTTTCGCTCGAGGCTGACGGGCCGGTATCCGGTGGGGCCGGGTCCGATTGCCCCGAAGACAACGGTGTTGGCGGCGAGCCATGCCTCGGCGTTGAAGGCCGCGTTGCCGATGGTGGTGAAGGTGGGCGTTGAAGTGCGGAAAGAGTAGTCCCACGGCGCACGCGCCGCAATGTTCTTGACCGCGCGGTCGCAACCCTCGACAGGAGTGCCGTCGACCGCGCTCTCCCAACACCACAACTCGCGGGTATCGGTGGTGGAGTAATCGAGCGGTGGATTAGCGGGGAACACGTTCCACTTGGGTGGATAGGGAAGCCCGCTGGTTCCCACGGGGTTCGCCGAGTACAAACCGCTGTATGCGAAGGCCTCCGCCTGTGGCTCGAACTGGCATACCTCGGCCTCGTACGTGCCCGGTACGACTACGGCCGGGGAGTAATGGATCGCTTCGGGGCTGGTGAGCGTGTCGGTCGATGCAACCACCTCTCCGCTCGGGTCGTAGAGGTTGATCACTATGTCGTCGGCGGGGTTGTTCGCCGTCGCCGCAACGTCGATGCTCTGTGTCCCAGCGGGCGCTTCAAAGGGATGCTTGGGCCCGCAAGGCATGCCCGGACCACCGGTCTCGCCGCTGAAGGTTCCCGTCTCGGCCTGAGCGAGGTGCTGTACGCGGTTCTGACGGAACCAGACCTTGCCGTCGACCGCGTCGATGAAGTAGGTGAAGGCAACTGGGTGACGCTGCTCGCCCGACTGGTTGTCGAGCACGATCGTTTCGTAGGCCGGCCGAATCCCATTCTCGGGCGTCGGCAGTGCGACGAGCCTGGAGCGCTGCAGGCCCGTCAGGCCCTTGACCCGGAAAAGCGTCCAGCCGCCCTCCTTCTTGTTCAAGATCTCCACGTCGGTGGCCTCGATGCCGAGTCCGGCGTCACCGGCGGCGATTAGGTAGGCCGCGGTGGCGCTGAGCTCGGCAGTGGCGGGACTGTCGCCATCCCCGGCAATGGACGACGATGCGTAGGCGATCTTGCCGTCGATGACGCCGATCGTAAGCATGCCGTCCTGGGCCGCCTCAAGCTCGCCGAAGCGCTGACGAAACAACACGACGTGAGCGTCGCTGCCGTCGAGCTTGGAGCCGTTGATCACCTCGAGGTTGTCCAGACCCCGCTTTGAGAGACGGAACAGCGCTCGGTTGTCGGCCACCCACGAACGGGCGGCCTCGAGCGCGTCGGATGACAGGCCGGAGGCCAAATAGCCTCCGTGTTTGATGAGCGAGTGCGGCGTGCCGTGGTCATTCCAGCGCGCCGTGGCTCCCATGTCCTCGACCATGGCGAGCTGCTGGGATGTCGGAGCTACGGAACCCGTGCGGGCATCCACGTCCTCAGTTCTCCCCGTCTCACCCTGGAAGCCGTACGGTTCTTCGGCGCCGAAGGCGCTGGGTGCCGAAGGCATGAGCAGCGCCCCGATGAGGGCAATCGACAAGAGTGGTCCTGCCGTTCTGCACAACCGTCGATTTCGTCGCTTCATGCTTGCGCCTCCCCCTCGAGGTTCCTGATCTCTGGCGGACGTCCGATCAATGGAGTCCGTTTTGAGTAGGTTCGAGCACTCGAGGGAGAATCCTGCAACCGACGTCGCGGTCCTCAGGCGGTCGGAATGGTTGGAGTTACGTTTCGGGCGAAAGCGGGCTAGGCCAGCTGCCCGCCGTCCACCAACAGGGTCGCGCCCGTAACGAAGCTCGATGCGTCACTTGCCAGAAACACCGCCGGACCGACGATCTCCTCGGGGTTGCCGAGCCGGCCCATGGGGATCATGTCCTCCATGGATTTGCGGACGCCTTCGTCGCTCCACATGTTGACGTTGAGGTCGGTCGCGATCCATCCCGGTGCGATGGAGTTCAGACGCACGCCGGAGGATGCGAGCTCGCGCGCCACGGCCTGGGTCATCAGTCTCACGCCCCCCTTCGCGGCGGAGTAGAAAGAGAGCCCTTCAGCCCCCTGCACGCCTGCTACCGAAGAGATCTGGATTATCGAGCCCCCACCTCTGTCGACCATTCTCTGAGCCGCGAGTTGCGTCGCGTGAAAGACGGAGTTCAGGTTGAGGTCGATGATCCTGTCCCATCCCTCGGGCCTCAGAGTGGTGATCGGCGCGACGAAACGGGTTCCACCGGCGTTGTTGACGAGCACGTCGAGACCCCCAAGCTGGTCGATAGCGCGATCGAGCAGTGTCTCGATCGCGCTCCGATCGAGCACGTCCGTCGGCACCGCGAGGGCGTTGCGACCGAGGCCCTCGATCTCCTTGACCAGCGTCTCGAGGTCGCTTTCGGTCCTCGCCGCGACCGCAACGTCGGAGCCTGCGCCGGCCAGGCCGAGCGCGATTGCGCGCCCGATCCCTCTCGACGCTCCGGTGACCACCGAAACCTTGCCCTCGAGCGAGAACAACTCCATGTCGTCGATCTCCTCTTATTTGGAAGCTGGGTGTGCCGTTCGCGATAGCTCAGACACTCGCTACGATTCTCCTATGCCCCCTTACAGTTTGTCTGACGCGCGCGATGCTCTGGTTGCCGCCGGTATCACAGGACCGCACCAGTCGCACACTCGCCGCAACGCTCTCACGAAAATCAAGGCCATGGTGTCCGGAGATGACGAGGAGTCTCGATTCGGGCTCTCCGGGCTGACGACTTATGAGCCTGCCGAGGTGCTTGGATTCATGGCCGAACTCACCGGTTGCAGCGACGATATCGACGACTACGCGGGCTACGACGTAATGGATCCCGCCAGGACCGTGGATGCCATCGTCGCGGGCGCCCAGCGCCTGAAGTCAGAGGCCGGCAGAGGTTCGACCCTTTTGTGTTGCACGGGGCACCCGACCGGCATGCTCGAGCACTACATCCGCGTCCTCGACGCCTACCGAGCCGCCGGGGGCAAGGTCGTAGTTCTCCACGAGGACGCCGACCTCGGCATACGCCGGAGGCATTCCGAGATCCGCTACGTGGGTGGAGTGGGCATGCTCGCCGACTGGGGCCAGTTGTTGCACACGCACTCGAGCGAGCCGATGGAGGCGCTGCTCGAGGCCGAGTCTTATCCCGACTTCGTCATGGGCGACCACGGGTTTGCCGGAGCCGCCATTGAACGAGGCATCCCGACCCTCGCCATCATGGACATCAACGACCCCGCGCTGGCCGTCGCATGGGCCGAGGGGAAGGACGTGGTGATAGTTCCGATGGACGACAACCGCCCCCCGAGGCTTTACGAACCCTCCTGGCGCCTCTTCGAGGACATCCTGGGGAGCACGGATACCGAAATGTACGCATAACTGGGGTTCAAATCCGGCCGAATCTCGGTTAATTACTGAGTCACAAGTGTCGAGAAAACCAACATGAGCACGCTTGTGGGCACGGAAGGCATGGGGCGCACCGCGCGCCTATGTCTGGCTGGGCTGACCGGCCTGCTGGTGGTTGCCGTGTTCCACGCGCTGACCGATCTCTCGTTCGGCCCCCTCGAGGCCTTCATTTCGAAGTGGTCCTACAACGTCGTCCTGATCGGAAGCTCTCTCGCATGCGTGGCGCGCGGCGTTCTGGTGCCGGAGGGCCGAAAAGCCTGGACCTTGCTCGGCGGAAGCATGGTCCTGTGGTCGATTGGAAACATCTACTACTCGGTCGCTCTCTGGGACATGAGTGTCATCCCGGTGCCTTCGATCAGTGACGGCTTCTGGATCGTCTTCTATCCACTGTCTCTGGTCGCCGTGGCTGCCCTTGTGCGAGCGCGGACGTCGGGACTTCACCTCTGGCTGGACGGCACGATGGGTGCTCTTGCCGCCGGAGCAATTGTCGCCGCGATCGTTTTCGACCCTCTCTTCGAGGTGGCCTCGGGCAACGCTCTTGCCCTGGCGACGAACTTTGCATATCCGGTTGGTGACCTGCTGCTGATCTCCCTGGTGGTCGGCGCCATCGGCGTATCCGGGTGGCGTCTCGACGGACCGTGGGTCTGGCTCGGTGGTGGGCTGGTCCTCTTCGCCGTGATCGACAGCATCTATCTCGTGCAGGTCGCCAACGAAACATGGGTTCCCGGGAACGTGCTTGAGGCGGGATGGCCCGCCGCGATGCTGTGCGTCGGGTTCGCCGCTTGGCATCCGCACCGCAAGTTGTCGCTCATCGATCAATATGGAACCCGGATCGCCACCATGCCGCTTCTCTTTGCATCGCTCGCGCTCTCGCTCGTGATCTGGGACCATTTCGACCGGGTGAACATCATCTCGCTCACCATGGCGTCTGCTGCCCTCGCGATTGCCATCACGAGGATGACCATTGTCTTTCGCCAGAACGTTCGTATGTTGGACTCAAGCGTGCGGGAGGCGATGACCGATTCTCTTACCGGGCTGGGCAATCGCCGGTGCCTGATGAGGGACCTCGAGGATGCTTGCGCCAAGGCGTCCGACGAAGAGCCGCTGGCCGTGGTCATCCTCGACCTCAATGGCTTCAAGCCCTACAACGACACCTTCGGCCACCTTGCGGGCGACGCCCTGCTCGCACGACTCGGACATTCGCTCGAGATGGCCATCGTGGGTGGACGCGCCTATCGGTTGGGGGGTGACGAGTTCTGCGTTCTCGTCAGCTGTCGGAACGACTCTGCCGAAGCAATCACGAGCCGCCTCGTCCCGGCCCTGTCCGATCAGGGCGAAGGCTTCACGATCGGAGCCGCCGCAGGCTGGAGTGTGATTCCCACAGAAGAGACGACTCCTTCGGGGGCGCTGAGGCACGCCGATCGCCGGATGTATGAGAACAAAAACAGTGGACGGGTTTCCGAGGGCCGGCTCGCCGGCAACGTCCTTCTCCAGGTTCTTCAGGAACGTGACCCCGAGCTTCAGCTTCACCAAACCGGTGTTGCCGCTCTTGCCGAGAAGCTGTGTAACCGCCTCGACATCCCTGAGGTCGAGGCCCACCTCGTGCGACTCGCGGCCGAACTGCACGACGTCGGAAAGGTCGCCGTTCCCGACGAAGTTCTGAACAAGCCGGGCCCCCTCAATGAGGACGAAATGGCCTTCATCAAACAGCACACCATCATCGGACAGCGCATTCTCGGCGTCTCGCCCGCCCTCAACTTCGTCGCACAGCTTGTCCGCTCGAGCCACGAGGCCGTCGACGGCAGCGGCTACCCCGATGGTTTGAGCGGCGAGGACATCCCGCTCGGCGCTCGCATCGTGGCGGTTTGCGATGCCTTCGACGCGATGGTCTCCGATCGCCCCTACAGAGGTGCGATGAGCGTCGAGGAGGCGGTCGCCGAGTTGAAGCGCTGCGCGGGCACACAGTTCGACGCCGAGGTAGTCGGGGCCTTCATCTCGGACATTCGCGCTCAGGAGCGACATCGAACGGGTGTCCTGAACCACCGCTGAGCAGGGCAAACCGCCCCTATTGCTATAGTGGGGCCGCCATGAACGAGACCTCAGAGGGCCCTACCGAACCCAACTCGACCTCAACAATGGGGGACTTCCTCACCGTGGCCGAGGTCGCAAAGCAGTTGAGGGTCTCGAACATGACGGTTTATCGCCTGATCAAAGCCGGCGAGATGCGCGCGGTTCGGGTCGGCCGGGGATACAGGCTCAAAGAGGACGACGTCCGCAGATATTTGCAACAGCGCTACATGGATGCCGGCTGAGGTGGCCGTCGCCTTTCTCGCTCATTTTTTCCCCTCCACCCCGCCCGTCGCCTCGAACTACGTAGCGAAAACTGAAGGGTTGATGACGCATGGGGACACACGCCGCTCTGGAAGAGGTCTACGAACGCCTGCTCGCAAATCCGGGCGTGGTCTTCCTTCTCGGAGCGATCGACGCGGGCAAGACAACCTTCGGAATCGAGCTCGCTAAGAGAGCAACGGCTGCGGGCATTGAGACCGCCATCGTCGACTCCGACATCGGGCAATCCGTGGTCGGACCCCCGACGACCATCGGCCTCAAGTACAGCGGCTTCGGTGACTTTTCTCCCGCCGCGTTGCGCCAGTCGGATTCATTGAGCTTCGTCGGATCGATAGCACCGCGCGGCCACATGCTCCCCCTCGTCACGGGAACGGCCAAGCTCACCCAACGGGCCAAGGACTCGGGGGCGCGGATGATAATCGTCGACACCACGGGTTTCGTTTCGGGTCTCTCGGGTCAGGGGCTCAAGTACTACAAGATGGACGTGCTCGCACCGGATTTCGTCGTGGGGTTCGAGCGGGGGGGTGAGCTCGAACCGGTGCTAGGGGTGGCCCAGCGCTTCACGCCGGCCGAGGTCATCGAGATCGAGGTGGGACCCGACGTCGTCGTGCGATCGGTCGACGAACGGATCACCTTTCGTGAAGAGCAGTTCGCGTCCTACTTCGCCGAAGGCGCCTCTCGCTGGCGGGTAAAACCGACGGTCTTCATGCCTACCCTCCCGCCGGAGTTCGACCTCGCGCTGCTCGACGCCCTGGTGGTCGGCATGGAGGACGGCAAGGGGACGTGTGTCGGCATCGGCGTGCTCGAATACGATGCCAGGGAGGACATCCTTCGCATGATGTCTCCGGTCACGGCGGGGGTACGGGGCCTACGCCTTGGTTCGATCCGAATCGACACCTCCGGTCGTTCCCGCGGTCCGGTGGATCTCAAACAATTGTTCCAGACCGAATAGTGCTTTCAAGATGATGAGAAAGGAACCACACGTATGCCGTCACTGGTAAAGAAACGCCGAAAGAAGATGCGCAAGAAGAAGCACCGCAAGATGCTGAAGAAGACGCGCTGGCAGCGTCGCCAACAGGGCAAGTAATCCCCGCGACACATGGGGGTCGCATGGCGCTACTGGACGGCGGGTAACATCGCTCAATGGTCAAGCGATCAATCGTCACGTTCTTGTCCGACTACGGATTGCAGGATGAGTTCGTCGGTGTCTGCCACGGGGTGATGTTGGGGATCAAATCCGATCTCAGAATCATCGACATCCACCACAACATCCTGCGTCAGGACGTTCGGCACGGTGCGATCGTGCTGCAGCAGTCCATCAAGTTCATGCCAGAGGGCGTTCACCTGGCGGTAGTCGATCCGGCCGTCGGAACAGAGCGACGATCGGTTGCGATCGAGACACGCCATGGCGAGATTTTTGTCGCTCCGGACAACGGGCTCGTCATGCCGGCGGTGGGCGAGTGCGGTGGAGTGAAGTCCGCGCATCTGCTCACCAATCGCAGCCTCATGCTCAGCCCCATGTCGGCCACGTTTCACGGCCGCGATGTCTTCGCCCCCGCCGCGGCACACATCGCCAACGGTGTCGATCTCAAGGAGTTCGGACCCGAGGTTCCTGTCGATGGGTTGACGGGGCTCGAGATCCCCGTTGCCTGGCCGCACGACGATCATCTCCATGCGGAGGTGCTCCAGCTCGATCGGTTCGGCAATCTGCAGCTCAATTTCAACCAGCGAATCCTCGAGGAAGTCGGGATGGCCGCAGGAAAGAGAGTGGAGATACGCATGGAGGGGCATCGCCTGCATGTGGCCTACGGCAAGAGCTTCGCCGACGTTGAGGTGGGTGAGTTCGTGCTTGTCGAGGACTCGTACGAGAACCTATCGCTGGCCGTGAACAAGGGGGATGCGGCCGCACGGCTTCAGGCGGCTGCCGGCTCCACGATCATCGTGGGTCCGTCTGTTGGATAGAGGCCGGAACCTCGAACGGGTCTAAAAGAGGGACGAGAGACGAATGGGTCGAGGCACGCGCATCCTCATCACCGGGGTTTCGAACTACCTGGGTTTGGGGCTCGCCAAGCGCTTCGAGCACGACGATGATGTTGAAGCGGTCGTCGGCGTCGATCTTCATGAGCCACCGCTTCCCATCGGCAAGCTCGAGTTCGTGCATGCCGACATCCGCAATCCTCTGATCGCGCGCGCTCTCGATTCGACCGAGGTCGACACGCTGATCCACACCAATATCAGCTCCCATCCGAGCCGCCTGGGGGGCCGGTCCCAGATGAAAGAGAACAATGTCATGGGGACGCTTCAGCTCCTGGCTGCGGCTCAGCGGGCCAAGAAGTTGAAGCGCGTCATCATGAAGTCGTCAACCGCGGTCTACGGCATGGGGCCGAAAGAGCCTTCGATAGTGCGTGAGGACCACGACAACCGCCACGCTCACCTCTACGGATACGGCAAGGACTGTGCGGAGGCGGAGACGTACGTGCGCGATTTCGCGCGGCGACGTAAGGACGTCGACGTGATCATTCTGCGAACGCAGAGTCTCATCGGCCCGAGGGTGCGAACGAACATGACCGATTACCTGTCGTTGCCGGTCATCCCGACCGCGCTTGGCTACGATCCTCGGCTGCAGCTCGTTCACGAGGAGGATGCGATCGAAGCTTTCGCGCAAGCGACTCACGGTGCCCCAAGAGGCATCTACAACATCACCGGTCATGGTGTTGTCTTTCTTTCCAAGGCCATTCGCATGCTTGGCAAGGTGGGACTTCCGATGCTCTATCCGGCGGCGACGACGGCCAGCTCGTTCCTCCGTCGCGTAGGAACGGTCGATTTTCCGCCCGATCAGCTCAAGTTCCTCATCTATGGCCGAGTTGTCGACTACAAGCGGGCGCGCGAGGAGTTCGGTTTCGTCGCCCGCTACAGCACCGAGGAAGCCATTGCCGATTTTCGAGAACATCGGCGAGCGGGGACCAAGGTGAGTGTCTAGTGCAGAGCGCCTCGAACGACAACGTCATTCGACTAGATGCTCGGCGAGAGCCGCACAGATGTGGAGCCACGACGACGACGGGTCGGCCCTGTCGGAACAACGTTGTCGAGGGCGAGACCTACTGTCACCTTCACCGACGACAGAAGGCCGACGCTCCAGCCATTGCATCTTCGAAGCAGCCAATCCGCGATGAAGAATCGCTCGAGGAGCTCGTCGATCTCGATTCTGATGCTTCCTTGATCGACAGACTGAACGCCTTCATGACCCGCCGGCTCAAAGGTGACTATCCGATTGATGAGTTCGGTTACGACGAGGAGTTGTCGCGCGAGATCCTGATCCCCCTGCTCCGGCCGCTCTACGAGCACTACTTCAGGGTTCGTACCCTGGGTGTGAGTCGCATTCCGAGCGAGGGGCCCGCTTTGCTCGTCGCTAACCATTCGGGGACCATTCCGATCGATGCGGTGATGATGCAGTACGCGGTCGCAACCGAGCATCAAGCCGAACGCGTTGTCCGAAGCATTGGGGCGGACCTCGTTTGGGCCGCTCCGTTCGTGAGCCATCTTGCGCGCAAGACGGGTAACGCCGTCGCCTGTGACGAGGATGCGTATGCGCTCCTCGAACGCGACCAACTGGTTGCGGTCTTTCCCGAGGGTTTCAAGGGAGTCGGGAAGGGATGGAGCGAGCGCTATCGACTCCAGCGCTTCGGTCGCGGCGGTTTCATCGAGGTGGCGCTTCGGGCACGCGTTCCCATCGTCCCGGTCGCGATCGTGGGAGCGGAGGAAGCCTTTCCGATGGTTGCGAACGCGAAGGTGCTGGCATCCTTGCTGCGGTTCCCGTACTTCCCGATTACACCGACGTTCCCGCTTCTCGGCCCCCTTGGACTACTTCCGCTCCCGAGCCGGTGGGTCATCGAGTTCGGCGAACCGATTCCCATGGATGCCTACCCGGACGACGCGGCGGACGACAAGATGTTTGTGTTCGACCTCACGGACTCGATCCGGGATCGGATTCAACAGATGATCTACAAGGGCCTGAAGTACAGAGGCGGCGCGTTTCTCTAGTCGGGCGGAACCCCGAACCTTTCCGGTTCGTAGTGAGTCATAGGACGGAGAGAACAGGGGGTACATCGATGAGATCGGTAGTCAATGCGTGCGTAGCCACAGCCACGGCACTACTGCTCGCATCCTGCTCGACACTCGCCGGCGAGGCCGAGCTCACTCGCGATTCCGCGCAGGCTGGGAGCGACCTGTTGCTCGTTCGTACTCGGTCGGGTCATTCAGTAGTCGACCCGGCCGGCCCGGCGACCCTTGCCCGTGCGCCGCGCTCGATCGTGTCCCCGGACTCGTCGCAGCTGTTTACGGTCTCGGGAACCGATGGCGCGACACGAGTGGCGGCTGTGGATTCCACGACAGGTGAACAGCTAGCTGAAACCGCAGCGCCCGGTGGCCTGAGGCCGGGAGTGGCGTCGTCAAATGGTGATCTGCTCGCGTTCGCTCCACCGCTCGAACCGGGAGTCACCCCCTGGCTTCCCGAGGGCAGGCGACGGACGAGGGTCGCCGTCGTGCGAACCGATGGTTCGCAGGAGACCGCCAACTACAACCTGAAGGGCAACTTCGAGTTGGAGGGCTTCTCCACGAGTGGAAGTCAGCTCTTCCTGCTCGAGTACATGCCGGCGAGGAATCCAACTCACTACGGACTGAGACGCCTGCAGCTCGATACCGGCCGGTTGAGCGCGATCAGCGAACGCAAGCAGAACGCGCCGGGTCGCATGCGCGGCACCGGCAGGATCTCGGACTTTTCACCAAGCGGCCACGAGCTCTACACGCTCTATACGCAGCAGGGACCGAACTACGCGCACGGAGAGACAACCCACGAACTCGGCCATACCTATGCCTTCGTGCACCTGCTGAATCTCGAGGGAGGTTGGACGCATTGCATCGACCTGCGTGCTCCGTTCGGCACCGGCAGGGTGACAACCCACGCGATGGCGCTGTCCCCCAGTGGTGACCGGCTGTTCGTGGCCGATCCATCGTCGGGTGGACTTGCAGTCATCTCGCCGCAGGAGACCAGGGTTCTGAAGTCGGTGACTCTCGATCTCCGAGCTCTAACCGAGGGACCAGCGTCGGCAGCGGCCGGGGAGGACGGAACGCTCTATCTCGCAGGGGGTAACGAGCTTCTCGTGGTCGATGGAAACACGCTCGAGATTCGCGATCGCTGGAACATAGGCAAACGGGTGACGGGCATTGCGCTCGGTTCGGACGGGCGGCGCCTCTATGCATCGATGCCGGGCAAGCTCGCGATTTTCGATGCGGCCAGCGGGGCTCGAATCAAGGCGTTCGGTCTGATGGGCATCGAGGGACTCGTCGAAGCCGTTGCGAGCCCTTGATCAGCCTCCCGTGAGGCTCCAGATGCGAATGACGCTGAGCGTGCCTGCAATGGCGATCGCCGCGAGCAACAGAACAATGGCGTAAAGGGTGTTTCGCCTCATGACTTCGAGGATACGGCCGGCGCAGAAGCTGTCTCGCCGAGTCCCTTGAAGGTGACCTCGAAGCGTCGGTCACACGACTCGCAGTAATAGTCCGGTCCGTCGCCGGAGGGCTCGATCGATTGCTCTGCGCAGTAGGGACAGTAGAAGGGCACGGCCCGCACTACTGCTCGGCCTCCCGGCGCGATCTTCCCGAGGGACCGATCTCGTGGATGCCGCATTCGGTCTTGTCCAAGCCCTGCCACCGACCCGACCGCTCGTCGGCTTCCCTGGCCCCCGTAGCGCTGGTGCATGGCGCACATCCAATGGAGGCGAAGCCCTGCTCGAGGAGCGGGTTGGTTGGAATGTCGTGCTTCGCGAGATAGCGGTGGACGTCGGCCTTCGTCCAGTTCGCCAGGGGATGAATCTTTATGACATCTCGACCGGACATCAGTTCCTGGTCCTCGGCAATCGGTGTCCTGGATCGAATCTTTGACTGGTCGCGACGAAGCCCCGATATCCAGCCGTCGTAGTCCTCGAGAGCTCGCTGCAACGGCTCGACCTTGTTGATGAAGCAGCACTGGTCCGGATTGCGCCGGAAGAGCTCGGGACCGTAGGCGAGGTCTTGCTGGGGCACGCTCCCGTGCTTGCCGCGCAGGTCGACGAGGTTCAGGTCCCACATCTCCACGATGCGGTTCTTGAACGCGATCGTCTCGTCGAAGTGGAAGCCGGTGTTGAGAAACAAGACGGGCAGATCGGCCCGAATGCTCTGCAGCATGTGCAGCATCACCAGACCCGATGATTGAAACGAAGTGGCAATGGCGAGACGTTCAACCGACTTCGCCGCCCAACTCAGGATGTGGTGCGGATGGGCGTTCTCGAGCGCGTCCAAGTCGACGATGGGAGCAACGGCGTTGAGCTGAGCGATGTTCACGACGCGCGTGCCTCCGCAAGGATCCCAGGTGCCGGAGATAGGCCGACGAAGTCCGGCTTGGCACCGAACTCGCTGAGTTCTACATCGGTGAGCCGGTTGACGAAGGACGCAAATGTGTCGTTGTCGCGTCGGGATCTCGTGTATCGCCGAACAAGGGTCTCGACGTAGGGCCCCAACTCGTTCCCGAGCACCTTCACGCCTCTTACCTTTCTTCCAAACGCGCGGTCCGACCCAAGGTGCCCACCGAGATGCACAAGAAAGGCCTCGACCTTCCGCTTGACCTCGATCGGGTGACCCGCCCCATCGGTGGCGTGGGCGCGTTCGCTCGCCTGACAACCCATCAGTCCGATGTCTGCGGTCTGGTACCGAGCACAGGAGTTCGGACAACCGTTGACGTTGATGCGGATGTCTTCGCTGAAATCGGGGATGCGCTCCTCGAGGTAGCGGTAGAGCTCGGCGGCGCGGCCCTTCGTTTCGACGATGGCCAGCTTGCAGAACTCGATTCCCGTGCAGGCCATCGTGCCGCGCCGCCACGCACTGGCATCGACCGGCAGGTCCAGCGCGGCTAGCTCGTCGATGAGCGATGCGACGCGCTCTTCCGGCACGTCGAGGATGACCATCTTTTGCTGGGTTGTTGTTCGCATGCGGCCATTACCGTACTTGCTGGCGAGTCGCGCCACGGCACCCAGCTGGTGGCCGGCGATCCGGCCCGCTTTGGGAGCGAAACCGACGTAGAAGGAACCGTCGTGCTGGGGCCAGACTCCTGCGTGCTCCCTGTGGGCCGCAGGGGAGGGGGGCGGCTCCTCGAGGTCGTCGAGTTCGAAACCGAGCTCCTGCTCGAGTACGGCTCGGAAGCGCTCGGCCCCCCAGTCCTTGACCAGGAACTTCAGCCGAGCCCGATTTCGGGCTCTCCGGTATCCGTGATCGCGAAACACGGCCGTGACCCCCAGGACCACGGTGGAGACCCGATCCGGGGGGACAAAGACGCCCACACGCTGGGCGAACATCGGATTGGTCGAGAGACCGCCACCAACCCAGAGGTCGAATCCCCTCCGGCCATCCGGGTGGACCGCACCCACCATGGCGAGGTCGTTCACCTCGTGCTGGCAGCACTGATGGGCGCAGCCCGAGATCGAGATCTTGAACTTGCGGGGCAGATTCGAGAACTCCGGGTTGCCCGCGAGCTTCGCATTGGCCTCCAAGAGGACTTCCGATGCATCGGTCACCTCGGAAGCATCCACCCCCGCAAGGGGACATCCGAGGATATTCCGGGGTGTATCTCCGCACGCCTCGGTCGTCGAGAGGCCGACTCGCTCGAGCTCGGCCCAAATCTCGGGCATGTGCTCGATGCGGATCCAGTGGAGCTGGATGTTTTGGCGGTCGGTGACATCGGCGAGGTCGCGACCGAATCGTTGGGACAGGCGACCGATCACGCCCGTCTGATCGCTCGTCAGCTGACCCCCGGGGATGCGAATGCGGAGCATGAAGTAGCCGTCCGACTCGGGCCGCTGAGTGTAGAGGCCGTGCCAGCGGAAGCGGTTGCGCAGGTCACTGGGCCAGATCGAGCCGAAGCCCTCCTTCGCGTAGATGCGCTCGATCCGGGGTCGGACGTTCAGGCCGTCGTCCTCACGTTTGGCCTGCTCGGCGGGGTTCAGAGGCTCCCGGTAACCGAGGGCCCACTGACCCTCGGAGCGTTGAGACCTGGTTGCCGTCGGGGGGCTCAACGGGGGTCCCTCGGGGGGTGATCGTGGCGCACGGCAAAACCCTTCTTGTTGAACGGCGGTCGCTCGGCGAATGGCTCGCAGGGCCGCGTTGCCCCGTCAACAAGTTTTCTACTGTGCAAACAGTGTGAAGTCAAACGGCCGTAGGGGGCCTACCTCCGGCTGATCTCGCGCGTGAGCTCCGAGATGTGTCTCTCCAGCTGCGGTAGTCCCTCAACCTTGCCAACGCACAGAGCGATGCCGGCTTCCTTCGCTCGTCTCTCGATCTCGGAATCGAGGTAAGCGGTGTAGAGGATGATCGATTGATCCGAGCGGCGCGCCCGTATCCGGCGCGCCGCCTCCAATCCGTCCATTCCGGGCATCTGGTAGTCCATGATGACCACGTCGGGATCGTGATCGTCGACGATCACGATCGCCTGGGCGCCGGTTCCCGCCTGTCCCACAACGATGAATCCGTCGATTTCCAACATCGCGACCAACATGGCCCGCACGTGCGCGGTGTCGTCAACGACAACCACCTTCGCACTCACCTGCGACCTCCGTCACGTAGGTGGAGACGTTTACTTGCGAGGCAGCCCTTTAGAGATTCGGCTGCGGCCTTTCAGACGTTCCTCCACGTAAATCCGATTGCGGGTCAGCATCTCCACGAGCTGTTTCTGTGAGCGTTGAACGTAGCGACTCACCGACAGTTCGAGCGAAATAGCTCCCGCGTACTTCGTTCGACGCAACTCGCTCAGGAACCTTTCGAGCGGAAGAATTCCTTGACCGAGCTCGAGATGCCCATCCTTACCGTCTCCAGCATTGTCACTTAGGTGGATGTGCGCAAGGCGGGAGGCCAAGATCTCATAAGCAATCAAGATGTCTTCTCGCGATACAGACAAATGACTCGTATCAACCGCGACGTGTGGTGCCTCTGCCGCAAGCTCCGCCGGCTTGAGCCAGCGGTATCCGCGTAGTTTCCGGCCGGCCACCCATTTCGGATACATGGTCTCGACTGCAACCTTCACTCCGCTGTTTGCGTGCGCCTCTTCGGAGCGTTCGGTGACCCACGTTGCGTAGCTGCGCTCCCACAGGAACGGCGGATGGACCACGAGCGTGTCGGCACCGAGGGCCGTACACATCTCGATCCCTCGCTCGATCTTGCCGATCGGATCCATGCCCCACACGCTCTTGGTGATGACCAGAAAGGGCCCGTGCACCGACGCAATGCGAAGACCGCGCTCCTCTGCAAGCTTCATGGGCAGGTCCGGCTCGTGAGTCTTGGTGTCGCGCGTAACCATCAACTCGATCTCCGTGAAACCCGATTCGGCGAGGGCGTCCATGGCGCGCTCCAGCTCGAAGGCCCAGAAGGGCCCGGTCGAGCACTGCAACTTGGGCGGGCTGTACGCGGTCATGGGCTGATGTTCGCACGGTCGTCGCCGGTACCCCAAACGCGGCAAGCGCCTCCGAACCGTAGTCCGGAAGCGCCTGGCCGCCTTGCTGAGCCCTTGGGAGGTGGACCGGCTTGGGGCGGGCTGGGAGGCTCAATTACAGAGCGACGCCCTAACCGGGTGCCGCCTGAATCCCCTAAACCTCGTCCGGACTCTGCCTTCAACTTCGGTGCGTTTCGCGGGCTCCTTGAGCCTCACTGGGCGAAAATCCCAGGAATCAGCCGATCTCTTCGAGGTGGCTTCGACCCCCGCGTCCGTCGCACCGGATTCGTTCGAGGGCGTCGGGACGAAGAATCCTCAATCTGCGACCTCGGTAGTCGACAACGCCCTCTTGCTTGAACGCCTTCAACGTGCGGTTCGCGCTCTCGCGGCACATCCCGGCCAGTCCGCCAAGATCGGCTTGAGGAAGAGGAACCTCGAGTTCGACCGCGCCGTTGCGAACGCAGCCAACGAGATCCGCGAGGTCGAGAAGCCTGCCCGCAAGGCGCGCGGCGAGCTCACTGCCCGTCCGTTCGAGAGCGGTGTCGATGATCCAACGAGTCCGTTGGGCCAGGGCCTTCGCCAATTCGACCCCCGCGGCCGGGTTGCTCTCGAGCAGTTGAGCGAAGAGATTGGCGTCAAAGCCGAGGACGCTCGTTCGCATGACCGCCACCGCGTCGAGTGGTTGGGGCTGACCGTCCAGAGCGGCAACGTCGCCGATCACGTCCCCCACCAGACCCAGGCACAGGATGGTTTCGCGTCCCTCCGCGTCGCACGCCGTCATCTTTATGACGCCGGAACAAACGAGATGAACCCGATCCGCTCGATGTCCGGCAAGATAGAGCCGTTCACCCGCCACCAGTCCTCTCGGAACGGCCCTGTCGACCAATCGGGCCCGGTCTCGGGGACACAAGGCATCGAGTACTGCTGACCCGGGCAGGTGCGACATCGAGTTACCTCCACATTGTCGGCGGGCGGAGCCCGTCAGGTCCGGCATGTCGAGGCGCGGAAAAGGGGCAGGCTAATGCCCGCCCCTCCTCGGGTTCAAGCGTAAGAGACATCGGCGAATTGTCCAGACCCAAAAACGGGGGGCTCGAAGGCGAAACCCGGCATCCACGGGGGCGAGTTGGTGGGGCTTCGCTGCCGGTTTTGCCTTTCGGTTTGCCTTCCGAGACCACGGAACCAATGTGACCAGCCCCGAAATCCGGGGCCGGTCCTCGCAGGCTGCATACAGTCTTCTCGAAGACCCGCTCAGGAAAAGGACGCCGTGGCAACCCAACTCATCACAAGGGGATCGCTCAGGGACGAGATTCTCGACCGGCTTCGATCGCTGCTGGTCGAGGGTGATCTTCCACCCGGAGCTCGGATCAACGAGTCGACCCTCTCGGGCGAACTCGGGGTCAGCCGGACCCCTTTGCGCGAGGCCCTGTTGCTCCTATCCGGAGAGGGCCTCGTCGTGTGCGAGCCCGCTCGCGGCTTCCTGGCCGCGCCGCTGACCGTCGAACAAGCGCGCGATGCCTGGCCCATTCTCGCTGCGCTCGAGGTTCTCGCTCTTCGCAGCTCGAAGGGGGTCGCTATTCACCGGTTGGACCGGTTGCGGAGCCTCCACGCGGAGTACGAGTCCGCCGCGACGCTCGAGACCGCTCGGACCATCGATGAAAGGTGGCACAGCGTGCTCACGTCGGGCTGCTCCAACGAGTCGCTCATGGGTCAGATCGAACGCCGGCGAGCGATCGAGCGTCGCTATTGGCTGGCCACCGCGGGAGTTGCAGGTAGGTGGCCTCAGCCCTCATGGGTTTTCCAGCACGCGGCGGTCATGGAGGCGGTCGACCGCGGCGACACCGACGCCGCCTGCACCGCGCTCGAACGTCATTGGGGCTCGTCGATGCGAGAGACGTTGAGCTCACTCGCCCGCAACGGCGGCTGAACCCCGCCGGGCCAGGCGCAGGTTGTGGCGGAGCCACGCGAAGATTGATTCATGGACACCCCCGCTCCGGACGTGCCGGCGCGCACTCAGAAAAGCTTGCTGAAGGTTGGGCTCATCGTGGGCCCGGCCGTCGCGCTCGTGGCGCTGCTGGTGTGGGCGACCTTCGCCAAAGGGGGAGCTCCGCAGCCGGGCGATGAGGCCCCCACCTTCGCCGCGGAACGCCTCGATGGCTCCGGCTCCTTGGATCTCGGAGACTTCGAGGGCCGGCCGATCGTGATCAATTTCTGGGCCTCGTGGTGTCTCCCCTGCGAGGAAGAGGCCCCCCTGTTGGACACCATGGCCAAGCGGTACAAGGGTGAGGTGGCGTTTCTCGGGGTGAACATCAAGGACACCGAGGGTGACGCCAAGGAGTTCGAGGAACGGTTCGAGATGAGCTATCCGAGCGTCAGGGACGAGGATCGTACGATCGAGGACTCCTACGGACTGACGGGCCAGCCGGAGACCTTCTTGATCGCGGCCGACGGCACCATTTACGAGCACATCCCGGGCGCAGTCACCGACGCGGCTTATCTCCAGGGACTCCTTGACGGCCTCGCAGCCACGGCCGGCACGGCCGCGGGCGAGTGACCCGCTGATGGCCGACGTCGGCATCCCCATCGCCTTCGCCGCTGGGCTTGCGTCGTTTCTCTCGCCCTGCGTCCTCCCGCTCGTGCCCGGCTACATCTCCTACATGTCGGGACTCACGGCGACCGAGCAGGACGCGCGCGCGGGGCTCAGGGCCGGAGTCGTGGCTCTGGCCTTCGTCGGGGGATTCACCGCCGTCTTCATGGCGCTCGGACTGACCGCGACCCTGCTCGGTCACTACCTCAACGACAATCAGGAGCTTCTCTCGCGCATCGGCGGAGCGCTCATCATCGTGCTCGGGCTCGTCTTCATCGGGGTCATCAAGCTGCCCTGGCTCTACCGCGAGAAGCGGTTCCACCCGCGCCCGGGGGCCGGAGCCGCGGGGAGCGCCCTGCTCGGAGCGACATTCGCGTTCGGCTGGAGCCCGTGCATCGGAGCGACACTGGGCGCGGTGCTCACGATGGCCGCCGGCAGCGGGGCCGCGACCGGAGGCGTCGCGAAGGGAGCGCTACTACTGCTCGTCTATTCGCTCGGGCTCGGCGTTCCCTTCTTGCTCGCGGGGCTGGGAGTGAGCCGTCTAACCGGGGCCGTGGCGTGGCTTCGCCGGCACACGCGCGTCATCAATTTCGTAAGCGGGGCGCTGTTGATACTGGTGGGACTCTTGTTCATCTCGGGTCAGTTCTTCCAGATGTCGATTTGGTTCCAGAGAACGTTCCCGGGGGTCCCCTTCAGTCTCTAAACCTCGACCGTACCCAGCGCACAATCTCACAGGCCAATCGTTGTGGGCTCGGACTCATGTGCTAAAAGTGCAGGTCAGGACAGGTTTTCCGGTTTGTGATTGTACTCACAAGCCCGTAAGATGCGGTT
>JBOGWS010000058.1:0-2020 GCA_050693895.1 Actinomycetota bacterium
CGAAGCATCACGACGACCGGCGCATCCCGGTTGGTCGCCGGGGCAGGCCGGAAGAGGTTGCCGCAGCGGTTCGATTTCTCGTATCCGACGAAGCGGCCTTCATCACCGGACAGACGGTGAACGTGAATGGTGGATTGCTCACCCAATGATCCTTTAACTCAACCGCGCGGAGGAAGTTGATGACCGAGCAAATTCGAATCGCTTGCATCCCCGGCGACGGCATCGGTCCCGAGGTCGTCACCGAGGCGCGCCGTGTATTGGAGGCCGTGGCGCAGGTCCACGGAGGGCTCACGTTCGAGTACGACGACTTCCCCTGGAGCTGCACCTACTACCTCGAGCACGGCGAGATGATGCCCGACGACGCGCTGGACACGCTGAGTGACTTCGACACCATTCTGCTCGGGGCCGTCGGGTGGCCCGGTGTCCCCGACCACGTAAGTCTGTGGGGACTTCTCATCCCCATCCGCCGGCACTTTCAGCAGTTCGTCAATCTCCGGCCCGTCAAGCTCCTGCGCGGGATGCAGAGTCCCCTACGCGACCGGGAGCCGGGGGATATCGATTTCGTCGTGGTGCGTGAGAACTCCGAGGGCGAGTACTCGGATATCGGAGGCCGTATCCACTCGGGAACCGAATTCGAAGCCGCCATGCAGGTGAACTACTTCTCTCGGATGGGCATCCACCGAACCGTGCGCTACGCCTTTGAACTGGCCGTCTCCCAGGGCCGTAAGGAGGTGCTTGGGGCGACGAAGTCAAACGGCATCGTCTACAGCATGCCGTTTTGGGACGAGATCTTCGAAGAGGTCGGCCGGGACTACCCGTCGATCGAGTCGAGGCTCCTTCTCGCCGACGCGCTGGCGGCTTTCTTCGTCACGCGGCCGCACACCATGGATGTGGTGGTTGCATCGAATCTTCTCGGCGACATACTCACGGACATCGGTGCAGCGATCATGGGCAGCATCGGAGTTGCCCCCGCGGCGAATCTCAATCCCGACCGAACCGCGCCGTCGATGTTCGAACCGGTGCACGGTTCCGCTCCCGACATCGCGGGCCAGAGCATCTCGAATCCGATAGGACAGATCTGGTCCGCGAAGATGCTGCTCGATTTCTACGGCATGCCAGAACTCGGCGATCGGGTGATGGACGCCATCGAAACGACCCTGGTGCGAGGAACCAAGACGCCGGACCTCGGTGGGAACGCCCGCACGGCCGAGGTCGGTGACGCAATCGTCGACCACATCCTGCACGCGTAAGTCGCTTGTGGGCAGAGCGCGAGAGATGCGAGCAGGTTCCTTCGGGGGCACCGCGAGCGACTACGAACGCGGGCGCGCGCACTATCCGGACGAAGCGGTGCAGTGGCTCGTGGAGGGGGCGAACAGGGTCGTCGATCTGGGAGCGGGTACCGGCAAGCTGACTGGAGCGCTATCACGACATTCTTCGGAAGTCCTCGCGCTCGAGCCTCAACATCAGATGCTGCTGCACCTGCGACGCGCGGCTCCCTATGCGCTCGTAGCGTGTTCGGCGGCCGAGTCTCTGCCGGTGCGCTCCGGGTGGGCCGAAGCGGTCGTCGTGGCTCAAGCGTTCCACTGGTTCGATCAGCAACGCGCGGTGCCTGCCATCCGGCAGATCATGTCGCCCGGGGGACGGCTCGGCCTGATCTGGAACGTACGCGATGAGACGGTCGGTTGGGTCGCCGAGCTGGCTCGGATCGCGGGTCCGGAGAACTCGCTGGAGACGCGCTCTCGTCTGGATCAATTGCCGGGGTTCGAGCCTTTCGAGCTCCGAACCTGGCACACGACTCAGGAGATGGACAGGGCAACATTGCTCGCTCACGTCAGGTCACGCAGCAACGTCGCGGCGATGTCAGAGCGAGATCGCCAGCGCGCACTCGACCGGATCGCCCATCTCTGCGACACGCACCCCGACTTGACCGGACGAGAGTCATTCGCTCTGCCCTATGAGACCCAAGCCTTCCGAGCGCAACTTGCCTAGCCGGGCGCGCTTGCTGCGTCGAGACAAAGCT
>JBOGWS010000059.1:0-11107 GCA_050693895.1 Actinomycetota bacterium
TGTGAAGTCTCACCACCCGTGTCCCATTTTGGCTTCGGTAGGTATGTCTCACAACATGGCCCTCCTGGGCTTGCCCTTGGGCTGAGCCAGAGCGCCGAACTCCTTCGAACGGTCGTGACGAGCACGATGGGTCCGCAAGAGGGCGCCGTCAAGGGTGACCTGGACCGTGTCGCCGACCAGGCGGACGCCGACGGTCTGCCCCCGATAGCGGTTGCCCACCCGATAGCCGATGCCGGCGAAGCTCACCGAGCCATGCTTGTCCACGATTCGCAGCACCTCGGCGCCCTTTGTCGGGGGCTTCGGACGCGCAGCCTTGGTGCGTCGATCCATCCTGTCGTCGTCATCGCTGAGATGACGTCTGGCGTGGGTTGCGACCACGACGCCGCTGTGAGTTATGTGGAGCAGCCCATCTACCGACTCGATCGTGACCGCCTCGCCGGTGAGGTGACGGCCGACGTGATAGCGGTGTTTGAGGATGCTGATGCGACCGGCTCGGTCGACCCGACGGGTGACGGTCTTGGGGCGTGCTATCGGTTCCTGTTCGGGTGCGACATCTCCGTCGATCACCTCGAGCGATGGTGCTGTGGCAAGTTCGAATCGCCTGATCGGCGGCACGTCGCCTAGGGACTGATGCTCTCTGGCGTGGTTGTAGTCGACCACCCAGATGTCCAAGGCGGCCTGCATCTCGACGATCGAGTCGAAGCTGTTGACCGAGAAGAACTCCTTGCGCATGGTCTTGTGCAAGCGCTCGACCTTGCCCGTGGTAGTCGGCGAATAGGGGGCGGTAAGCAGGTGGCGGATGCCGTTGTTGAGACAGATGCGGTCAAAGAGCACGTGGGCAGGCCTTTTGGCCACTCTCCCGGTGAAGACTTTGCCATTGTCGGTGAGGATCTGCTCGGGGATGCCCACGGTGTTGAGGGCTTGAAGCAGGGCGTCGCACACCGGACGCGCAGTCGCCCGGGCCACCACTTTGGCTATGACGCAGAAGCGGCTGTGATCGTCGATGCCGGTGACGACTGAGACCGTCATCCCGGTGGCCAGCTTGACGCCCAGGACATCGACTTGCCACAGCTCCATCGAGCGCGATCGCTCCCAGCGTTTGTAGTCGTCCCGTCGGCGCCGGCGAGGCTTGGGTTGGATGAGGCGATGGCGCACCAGGCAGCGGTAGATCGCAGAGCGAGACGGTGGTGCCTCGAGCTCTCGCCGCAGCTTGTTGAGGATCGTGCGAGGGCCCCACCCCGGGTGGGACCGTCTCATCCCGACGATGCGGGCCTCGATCTCCGGGGCGATCTGGTGGAGGCAGCGATCGGGCTTTGAGCTGCGGTCTGCCAGCGCAGCCAGCCCTTCGGCCGCATAGCGCAGCAGCCAGCGATGCAGCGTCCTTCTGTCGACCCCGTAGCGGATCGCGGTGTCTTTGACCGTAGCTCCGTCGAGCACCTCCCGTACGGCGTCGTAGCGTTGCTCAACCATCGCAAGTTCCACCAGTGGCACGGCGTCCTCCTCGGCTCGACTGAGCACAAGTGATGACGCGACTTGGACCTAGAGACGTGGAATTGGTGTGACACAGGTGCCGAAGCCAGTGTCGCCCAGGAGCCGGAGCCGGGTCGGAGAGTGGGACAGAGGTGCCGAAGCCAATGTGGGACAGAGGTGCCGAACTTTCACAATGCCCCGCGACATGACAACGTGGGTCGCCAGGGAATCGAACCCTGAACCTACGGATTAAGAGTCCGTTGCTCTGCCTGGTTGAGCTAGCGACCCCGACGGGCATTGTAGTCGCGTGCGGCGCCCTCGAATCATTTCGGAGGACGCAGAGCACGACGCAGTCGTCGAGAACACGAAGGGCGACCGACCGGATTTGAACCGGCGACATCCCGGACCACAACCGGGTGCTCTAACCTGGCTGAGCTACGGCCGCCATGGATAGCTCAGAGAGCCTAGCAGTCGAGACGGACACGACCAAGAAGCTCAGGCCGGCTCGACCGATGGGCGCACCACCGACTTCGTCGCCATCTGCAGGGCCCCCAGTCCGAGCGCCGCTGCAAGTGCCGCTCCCACGAAGACCCCGGAGTATCCGAACTGCGAGGCGACCCAGCCCAAGCTGATCGCGCCGATACCGAACGCAAGGTCGAAGAACGCAGTAAAGGTCCCGACGACGGCCCCCCGCTCAGCGGCCGGCGCGTTGGCCAGCGCGAGCGACATCAATGCCGGGAACACGAGGGACTGACCGATCGAGAACAGGGCGGTTCCCACGAACAGCCCAACCGGCTCGGCCCACAACGCCATCACGAGAAATCCCGCCGTGTTCGTCACGAGCGCGATGCGCCCGGCTTTGCGGGCCCCCAGGATGTCCGGAATCCGAGCTCCGAACAGCCGAATGCTAAGCACGATCGCAGAGAAGAAACCAAAGACGAGCCGGGACCCGTCGAGCCCGATTTCGAGCGCATACAAGGGGATGAAGGTCGAGAAGCCCGCCAGTCCGAGGATCGCCGAGGCCAGAACCGAGCCCGGCAGAACCCCAGCGGGGTGCACGATCCGTCCTCCCTTCTGCAAACCCTTTCTCCGCACCGCTTCGGGCCGAGTGTCGGGCAGGCGCACGGCCAGCAGTCCGGCGAACACGGCCGTCCATGTCGCGACGTGCCACGCTGCGTCGTAGCCGAATCGCTCGAGCATGAGCTCACCAAAGATCGGCCCGAGGGCCAGGCCCCCGAACAGCGCGAGCGAGAAATAGCTCAGAGCCTCGCCGCGTCGTTCATCCGGGGCGAGGTCGTTGATGATGGTCGCAGCACCGACGTAGAAGGCCGCCTCACCGACGCCCGACATGAAGCGCAGGAAGATCAGCAACGGAAGACTCGAAGCCCACACGAGCCCGAGGGTCGAGACCCCGACCAGCAGCCCGCCGGAGACGATCAGGATTCGCCGCCCGTAGGCATCGCTGATGCGTCCCACGAACGGTCTCATGAGCACGGCCGAGAGGCTGAACCCCGCGATTCCCACGCCGACCGCAACATCGTCCCCGCCAAGTGGCCCCTCGATGAAGCGGGGGAGCGTCGGCTGCAGAGCCCCAACCGAGACGAAGTAGGCGAACGTCGCCAACATGATCAACAGAAAGAGCGGCCCCACCAGCTGAGGTCGCTCTCGTTGGGTCATGCCCCTGCGGCGTCGTTGATCCAAGAACAAACAGACTCCTTAGTTTCCAAGCATCCACCAGCACAACCTCGTCGGGACGAACGAGATTCCTTGGCCTCGACGAAAGGGTCGGAGGTTAGAACACCGCACAAGAGGCGGGGGCAGGGCGGAGCGTTGTCGGTGCCGGTGACACGCAAGGGAAGGTCCCGTCCCTGCCCCCGTGGCCTTTGCTGCTTCGGTGCTGGCCGAGGTTCATTCTAGCAAGCGGCCTCCTTCACCACCTGAAAGGCCGGGACGCTCAGACTCGAGGGGGGCGCTTCGGCCAACTCGGTATGTTTCCCGTCCCGCCCGCGGGCCACTACTCTTAGGAACCGACCAGAGACGAGAGAATCGCCGGCCGGAGCAGTCGCCGAGCGACCGCTCACCACCGGAAACGGAGCGTATGAGCAACAAAGAGATCGAGCAACAGGAAGCCTTCGGCCCGAACATCTGGCTGGTCGACGAGATGTATCGCAGGTATCAGGAGTCACCGCATTCTGTGAGCGAGTCATGGCGGGAGTTCTTCGAGGACTATCAGCCGCAAAGAGGCGGGCAGCCCTCGGGCAACTGGCGACAAGCCAAGGACGCCGAGAGGGAGACCAAAGCCGAGCCGCCCGACGCGGCGAGGGCCGAGAGGGAGTCTCCCGCTCAGCCAGAGAAGAGAGAGACAAAGACCGAACGGAAGGCCGAGCCGGCTCAGGCCGCTCTCGAGGACGCTGCGCCTCTGAGGGGTATTGCAGCCAAGATCGCCGAGAACATGGAAGCATCGCTCGAAGTTCCGACCGCGACCTCGGTCCGAAACATCCCGGCCAAGCTCCTCGAGGAGAACAGACGCACGATCAACCGTTACCTCGCCGCGACCAAGGGGGGCAAGGTCAGCTTCACCCACATCATCGGTTGGGCGATTCTCAAAGCGCTCGAGGACCGCCCGGCCATGAAGGCGCGTTACGAGAAGGTAGACGACAAGCCTCTCGTCGTCGTGCCCAAGCACGTGAACTTCGGTCTTGCGGTCGACATGGAGCGCGACGGACAACGGCTCCTCATCGTCCCCAACATCAAGACGGCCGACGAGCTCGACTTCTCGGGCTTCTGGAACGCTTACGAGGACCTGATTCACAAGGTCAAGATGAACTCACTGAAGCCGGATGACTACGCGGGCACCACGATGACGCTCACGAACCCCGGTACCGTGGGGACCACGCAGAGCGTGCCCCGACTCGTCAAGGGCCAGGGGCTCATCGTGGGCACCGGGGCCATCAGCTACCCGGGCGAGTTCGAGGCATCCGACCCGAAGATGATCGCCCAGATGGGCGTGGCCAAGCTCATCACGGTGACCTCGACCTACGACCACAGGGTCATCCAGGGGGCCGAGTCCGGCCAGTTCCTGGCTCTGATCCACGATCTGCTGCAGGGCGCCAACCGCTTCTACGACGAGATCTTCGCCAGCCTCAAGATTCCCTACGAGCCCGTCCGCTGGAGCCGGGACTTTGCGGCCCTCGACGACGTGGACGCGACGCTCGAGAAGCAGAGCCGCGTCATGCAACTCATCAACATGTATCGCGTGCGCGGCCACCTGCTGGCCGAGCTCAACCCGATCGGGTGGGAGGTGCTCCATCATCCCGAGCTCGACCTCAGCCACTACGGGCTGACGCTGTGGGATCTCGACCGGGAGTTCCTCACCGATGGCGTGCCCGGACCCCGTAAACAGCAGCTCAGAACCATCATCGACACGCTGCGTGACTCATACTGCAGAACGATCGGCGTCGAGTACATGCACATCTCGGAGCCCTCCGAAAAACGTTGGATTCAAGAGCGCGTCGAGGGCCCGCTGGAGGAGTTTCCGAAAGAGGAGAGGATTCACATCCTCGACCGCGTCGGAGCCGCGGAGGCGTTCGAGCGTTTTCTTCATTCGAAGTACACGGGCAACAAGCGTTTCTCGCTCGAGGGGGCCGAGAGCACGATCGCGATGCTCGACGCCCTGATAGAACGGGCGGCCGACGACGAGCACATCGAGGTCTTGATGGGAATGAGCCATCGCGGCCGGCTCAACGTGCTCGCGAACATCGTCGGCAAGCCTCCGAAGGAGATCTTCAAAGAGTTCGAGGGCGAGATCGACCCCGACACGGTCCAGGGCTCGGGCGACGTCAAGTACCACCTGGGAATGACCGGTCGTTTCACTAGCCGTGCCGGCAACGACATCGCGGTCGTCCTAGCATCGAACCCGAGCCACCTCGAGGCCGTCGATCCCGTCGTAGAGGGCATGGCGCGAGCCAAGCAGGATCTGCTCGGTGACGACTCGACGGGCAGAGTGTTGCCGGTGCTCCTTCACGGCGACGCGGCGTTCGCGGGCCAGGGCGTGGTTGCCGAGACCTTCAACCTCAGTCAACTGCGCGGTTACGGAACCGGCGGAACGGTTCACCTCGTGGTCAACAACCTCATTGGATTCACAACCGCTCCGCACGCAGGCCGATCGTCGACCTACGCAACCGACATTGCCAAGATGGTGCAGTGCCCGATCTTCCACGTGAACGGAGATGATCCCGAGGCCGCGGTGCGCGTAACCCGGCTCGCGTACGAATACAGAGAACGCTTCAAAAAGGATGTCGTCATCGACCTCGTGTGCTACCGGAAATACGGACACAACGAAGCCGACGAGCCGGCCTTCACTCAGCCGCTGATGTACGCCAAGATCGACGACCGCCGAAGCGTGCGGAAGCTCTACACGGAACAACTGCTCAACAGCGGTGAGATCACGGTCGAGGAGGCCGAGGCGGCGCTCGATCAGTTCCGGGACAGACTCAAGGAAGCTTTCGACGAGACCAGAGAGTCCAAGCAACCAGAACCGATCGTGGCCCAGCCGCCCAAGGTCGTCGGCGTGCTGCCGCCCGTGGAGACGGGGGTCGAGCCCGCCAGGCTCGAACACATCCACGAGGTTCTCACCAGCTTCCCGCAGGGGTTCGAGCCCCATCCGAAGCTTAGGAAGATGATCGAGAAGCGGAGCGGGATCCTCGAGAACGACGCGATCGACTGGGCGCACGGCGAGGCCCTCGCCTTCGGCTCGCTCCTCTTGGAGGGCATCGACGTGCGACTGTCCGGCCAGGACTCCAGGCGCGGGACCTTCAGCCAGCGACACAGCGTGCTCGTCGACTACAGGACTGGCGAGGAGTACACACCGCTCAACGACCTCTCCGGAAACCAGGCACGCTTCCGCTGCTTCGACTCGCTGTTGAGCGAGTACGCCGCGATGGGTTTCGACTACGGCTACTCGGTGGCGAACGGTGATGCGCTCGTCTGTTGGGAGGCTCAGTTCGGCGACTTTGTCAACGGCGCACAGATCGTCGTCGATCAGTTCCTGAGCTCGGGGGAGGACAAGTGGTTGCAAGAGAGCGGACTCGTCCTGTTGCTGCCTCACGGTTTCGAGGGCCAGGGACCAGAGCACTCGAGCGCGCGTCTCGAGAGATTCCTCACTCAGTGCGCCGAGGACAACATGCAGGTGGCGCAGCCGACCACACCTGCACAGTACTTCCACGTGCTTCGTCGTCAGATGGTTCGCTCGGTGCGCAAGCCGTTGATCGTCATGACTCCGAAGTCGTTGCTGCGAAACCCCGACGCGCGCAGCGCTTTCAACGAGGTCACATCGGGACACTTCCGCGAGACGCTCGACGACCCGAGAGTCACCGATAGCGAATCGATCAAGCGCGTGGTCATGTGCACCGGCAAGATCGCGTACTCGCTAATGAACGAGCGGGACGAGCGCGATTCGGATGTCGCGGTTGTTCGCCTCGAGCAGCTCTACCCGTTCCCCAAGGAGCAGATCTACGCCATCCTCGACGGCTACCCGAACGCACACGAGGTCATGTGGGTTCAGGACGAGCCCGAGAACATGGGGGCCTGGTGGTTCGTCTACGGGCACATCCGTGGAGACCTCAACAAGCGCTTTACCCTTCGGCGGGCGGCGCGCGCCGAGTCCGGGAGCCCGGCCACGGGGAGCCCGACCGTGCACGAGCAAGAGGCGAACGAGCTGGTCGACAAGGCGCTGAGTCTCTGAGGCGGACGCGACCTACTGGTTCGCGAGCGACTTCTCCTTGGCGCTGAGGAGACCCTGAGCTCGAGCCGCGGCAACCGTCTCGAAGAGCGTCTCGAGCGAGTCGTGCACCGGCGACCAGTTCAGTTGGGTCTTGGCTCGGTCGCAATCCGCGAGTACGGGCACGGTCAACGCGTTTATCCAGTGTGCCTCGACCGGCATGAGGGGAAGCGTCGACACCACCTTGGCGGTTGCGTCCAGGAGCAGGTCCGAGATCGGAACGGAGTACCAACCGAGCGCATGAGCGAGATCGGTGATCGTGATCTCGCCATCGGCAGCGAGGTTGTAGGGACCCGGTTGACCCGACCCGAGCACTCCCGCCACCATTGCCGAAGCCACGTCGTCGTGATGGATGAGCTGAAACGGAACTCCGGGATCGGGAAGGACCGGTCTCAACAACGGGAGTGCGCCGACGACCTTGCGAGCGTGGTCCGGGAGCTTTCGCCCGATGCTCACATAGGGAATCTTGCGGATGAGCATGAGCGCCTGAGGGCCGGCGACGATACATGGCCTGAAGATGTAGACGTCTGTTTCCTTGCCGATCGCCGAGGCGAGGTTGGCAAGGAGCTCCTCGACCTCGGCCTTCTGGGCGGAGTAGTGATGCTCGTCCGACCCGCGCGGCTCGATGTCCTCGGTCAACCAGTCGGGGTTGTCGTCGTGAAATCCGTAGGCCGCGACGGACGACGTGTAGACGAGCCGTTGGACCCCTGCCTCGAACGCGGCCTCGAAGACGTTCCGTGAGCCCTGCAGGTTGATTCTCCGGCTCTCACCCTTGTCGGCAAAGATGATGAAGGCGAGATGCACGAGCACGTCGACATCCTCGGCCAGCGCCTTCACCGCCGACCGATCGAGGATGTCGCCCTCGCGGTACTGAACCTTGGTCAGGCCCTCGGACTTGGGATCGAACGGGCTTCGAGCCATTCCGATGATGCGACCGACCTCGTCAGAACGATCCAGGGCTCGCACCAGGCTCCGGCCGATCTCGCCCGTGGGACCCGTGACGCCGACGCAAAGGTCGCTCATCGCATCTGCGTCCTGAGCGCGCGCTCGAAGACCGCGTAGGCATCGGCTCCGTGAAGCACGAAGCGAACCTCCTCGACGTCGGTGTGCGATTGGGCGGCGGTCGATATCGCGATGGCTGCCGCGGCCTCGATGGGATAGCGGTAGACGCCCGTCGAGATCGCCGGAAACGCTACGCTCGATGCTCCCAGATCGTCGGCCACTCGCAGGGATTCTGTGTGACACGACGCGAGTAGGTGAGAGCGGTCCTCGGACTTGGCATAGGTGGGGCCGACGGTGTGGATCACCCACTTCGCGTCGAGATCTCCCGCCGTCGTCGCAACCGCCTGGCCAGTGGGAAGTCCGTCCGGATACCGGTCCGCTCGAATCTGCTGGCACTCCTCGAGGATGGTTCTTCCGCCGGCGCGATGGATGGCGCCGTCGACACCACCGCCGCCCAGGAGAGAAGAATTCGCCGCGTTCACGATGGCGTCTACGCGCTGCTTGATGATGTCGCCCTCGACCAGGATGATCTTCGGCATGGAGCAAGGGTAGTGCGTCACCGAAGACGCCCTGAACCCCGCCCAAGCCCATCAGTCCAACAAATGACCTGGGGACTCGCTGAGCGAGTCTGAAAGTCACAAGAAGTGTGACTTGCGTCACAGCCAATGGATGCCAGGGCTGCTGTGATGACGGTCATGGGAGAAGAACCACCACACATGACGGCACGACTGTGCCAGACCCTCGCGCTGCGCCAGCAGGACGTGATCACTCGAGACCAAGCTCGGGGCCTTGGCATGTCAAGTGCCGCCATCGGCCGCAGATTGGCATCGGGCGAGTGGATTCATCTGCTCCCACAAACCTTCGTCCTGAGAGGCCACCCTGCGACCTTCATGCGCAAGGTCTTGGCCGCCTACTTCTGGGCAGGTGAGGGCGCGCTCATCTCCCATGGGACCTCGGGGCGACTCTTCGACCTGGAGGGGATCGATAGTCGGGGAATCGAGATCTCAACACCTCGAAGGCTTCGATCCGGCAACGTCATAGTTCACACGCGACCCACTGAGGAACTCCCATCGACGCGGATCGGACTCGTTCGATCGACATCCATAGAGCAGACGCTTTTGGACCTGGGTTCTTTGCTCGACCTCGAGGCCCTAGAGCTGGCCCTAGATAGCGCCTTGAGGCTTGGGCACACTCGATTCGATCGCGTTGTCACTCACGTGGCCAAGATTGGGCGCCGAGGAGTCCCGGGTTCGAAGCCGCTCAAGAGGATCCTCGGGCGCGAGTCCACACCCCGCCCCACCCACTCGATTCTCGAGGTTGAGTTTGTTCAGCTCACGCGGAACTTCCGCCTCCCTCAGGCTGAATCTCAGTTTGCCGTCGAGCTTCGTCCGAGTCTGACGATCCACATCGATTTCGCCTACCCGGCCGAGAAGCTTGCTATTGAGATCGACAGCGTGCGCTGGCACTCGGGTGTACGCGCTATCCACAGAGACAACGAGCGGCAGAATCTACTAGTGGCGCTGGGTTGGCGCGTTCTTCGCTTCGAGTGGGACGACGTCTTGCATCGACCAGGATGGGTAGCCGCCCAACTTGAGTCTGCGCTGCGAGCGCGGCCGGTCACTCTTCCGCCAGGCTGACATCTCTTGACTTCCAGACTCGCTCAGCGAGTCCCTAAGTCATGACAACGATTTTGAGGGAGGGTGTGTTTGGGTTAGTGGGGAGGCCCGGACTATCGTTTCGACTCATGAGCCTCGATGTCGAACGTGCACTGGAACGGGTGCTCGCCGAAGGTGACGAGTGGAGAGCCTGGCGTGCCTTGCATTTGGCCGGAGATGCCCCCGGGGCACTGCCGCAGATACCCGATCAAGACGCGACCGGCGGCTTCGCGGGGCCGACGGGCCGGCTCTCGCCCGGAGCTACCGGGCAAGCGCTCTGTCATCTGAAACTCATCGGTGTGACCAAGGAACCGGCGGCGGTCGTCGCAGCGGACTGGATCGAGGCGGCGCGCACACCGGCGCAGGCGTGGCTCGATGCCCCCCACGACGTTCCCGGCCTCATCGACGACCACGCTGCAGGACGGGTGTGGGCCACGGCCTCTGCTTCCTGCGCGCTCATGGCGACGGGCCGCGACCCAGGCCCCCGTGCTCTCGACCTGCTGAGATCCGAGGCGGACCAGGAGGGCCATTTCACGGGTGGCGCCTATCCGACATTTGCATCGGCAGGTGTCTACTGGCTCGCGGAGGGACCACGTTCGGAGATCGCCGAGTGGGCGCTCCGCTGGGCCCGGGAATGGTCGGAGGACTGGTGGGGGCCGGCCGAGCAGGTCTCGGCTCTGACCTTCTGGCTGGCTGCGGGTGTTCCGATCGAGCACCCCTCAGTAGATGGCTTCCTCGAGGAGTTGAAGTCGGATGCTTCACCAGAGGGTTGGAGCGATCTCGACTTGACCATGCGCGCGCTGGAGTTGGCGGCCTACTCGGAGTAGGGCCGCTCGTTTACGCCAGAGGCACCTGGATAGGACATCTAGAAGGCTTCCGTTACATTCCGAGAGCGGGAGACTGGAAGCAACCACACATAGCACCCAGGAGGTTCGTATGGGTATCACACACACAGGTCGCGGCATCATGAGCGAGGAGAACGACGGCAAGCGCAAGGAGCTCATCAAGAAGCTCGAAAGAGCGTACTGGATGGAGATCGAGACGGTCATGAGCTACATGGCTAACTCCATCAACCCCGACGGTGTTCGCGCTCAGGAGATCATCGAATCCCTTAAGGCGGACGTCCAAGAGGAGTTGGGGCACGCGCAGAAGTTTGGTGAGCGCATCAAGGAGCTGTACGGAGTCGTGCCCGGCTCGATGG
>JBOGWS010000060.1:0-42732 GCA_050693895.1 Actinomycetota bacterium
GCCTGCTGGACACCTACCATGCCGAGCGCCATCCGGTCGCTGCCCGCGTGCTGCGCAACACGATGGCGCAGACCGCGCTCATGCGCGCCGACGATCGCATCGAGGCGTTGCGCGACACCGTGTCCGAGCTGCTGAGCATGGACGAGTCGCGCAGACTATTCGCCGCGATGATGTCCGGTCTGGACATCCATTACGACCTGGGCGAGGGCCACCCGCTGCTCGGACGCCGCATGCCCGATCTCGACCTCGCCACCGCCGACGGCCCGCTGCGGGTCTTCACCCTGCTGCACGACGCCCGGCCGGTGCTACTCAACCTCGGTGAGCCCGGCGCCATCGACATCACTCCGTGGGCAGATCGGGTTCAGCTCGTCGACGCCGAATACGTTGGTGCGTGGGAGCTTCCAGCACTCGGGGCGGTCACTGCTCCCACCGCCGTGTTGATTCGGCCCGACGGATATGTGGCCTGGGCGGGAGACCTAACCCAGGTGGGGCTCGCTGACGCGCTAACCAAGTGGTTCGGACCGCCTACTGCGGCGTAGCTCCTCCTGTTGGGAGTTCTTAGCGAGAGGCGCGCACCCCAAAGCGATTGAGTGGGCGCGCTGCTGCCGGCAGCGACCAACCGTTCGAAGAGAAGAGCAGGCGCGCCTCGAGCGCGTTGCGGTTCAGCCAGGAGCTAATGACGCGCGCCTCGCGCTTGAGGGTCATCGTCATCCACGATCGCTCCTCATCAGGAGCACAGGCATCGCTTCGAAGGCTGTCGAGAGTTGTCGCGTCATCTCCCATGATGTCGATTGCCGCGACCAGCCGTCCCCCTCGAAAAAGGAGAGCCCTCCCGTTTGACTCGAACGCCAACTCACCCGCGTCGATGAGGGCCAGTGCTTGCATGTGTTGCTCGAGCGATCGCTCGAGGAAGGCGGCGCGCTGGCGCATCTCGCCCGCCTCCTCGAAACGCTCCTCGCGCGCCAGACGCCGCATCCGGTCGTGCAATGGAGCGAGGATGAGGCCGGGATCGGTGAGGAGGCCAAGAGCGACGCGGCTTATCTCGGATCTGTGCGCCCGTTCGGATGCCCCGCTGCACGCCTTCATCTGCGCGAACGCGCAACCATTGCAGCGAGCGGGATCGGTGCAGCGATGAACCGGCCCAGAGGCCCGCAGACAGTCGATCAAGCCGCGCACGTCGCGCGCAGAGAACGGACCGACGTAGGTGCTCCCGTCCTCTTTGGGGGAGCGCGCGCTGGCGACGCGCGGAGAACGCCCTCGTAGCACCACCTTGAGGTACCACGTACCGTTGCTCTTGCCGGCGCGGTTGTAGGGCGGAGTCTCGAGTGCAATAGAACGCGCCTCGGCGACTTCGGCTTCGAGCATCGTCCGATGCACGTCACACTCGATACGCTGTGTCTCGCGCAGGAGATCGCGCATTCGTGCTCGCTGGTCTCCGTAGAAGTACGAGCGCACGCGGCCTCGTAAGTCCGATGCCTTGCCGATGTAGAGCGTCTCGTCGTTGGCTCCCAGGAAGCGGTAGACACCCATCGCGTGCGGTACCCCATCGGCCATCGTTATCTTTGCGAAGGTCCCGTCCAACTTCGTGAACGACGCGGCCAGCAGATCCTCGAGGGTCGTCACCCCGAAACCGGCGAGTCGTTCGATCAGGTGGTGCAATACGTCCGTCGTCGCGAGCGCGTCCGACAGCGCTCGGTGGGTCGGCTTGTGGGGGCACCGAAAGTGCCGTGCCAGCGTCTCGAGTTTGCGGTTCGCAACCTCCCCGCCCAGCACTCGGCGAGCCAGCCCTGCGGTGTCCACGACCCTCTGCTCGAGGGGTTCGTACCCGAGTCGTTCGCAGGCCGTGTTGAGGAAGCCGATGTCGAAGCCGGCGTTGTGAGCCACGAGCACCGTGTTGCGCGCAAACTCGAGAAAAGTCGGTAGCACCGCATCGATTGAGGGCGCATCGGCGAGCATGTCGTCGCTGATGCCGGTGAGAAGCCTCACGAAAGCCGGGACCGAGACACCGGGGTCGACGAGTGTCTGAAGCGTTCCCTCGAACTCCCCCCTGCGGACCTTCACCGCTCCTATCTCCGTGATGGAGTGCTGCTCGGGGGAGCCCCCGGTCGTCTCGAGGTCAACGATGCAGAAGGTCACGTCGGCCAGAGCGGTTCCGAGGTCCTCGAAACTACGTTGCACACCAGAGGGCACGCTGGGCAAGGCCGACATCGCATCAAGATACGAACATATGTTCGCCATGGCAAGCATCCGCCTCGATCCGGGCCCGCTTAGAGTTGGCCGATGGTCAGGGAGTCCGAGCGCATGGACGCAGCGGGCACGGAACTAGAGCACATCAAAGAGCTGGAGCGGACCCTCGAATCGCTAAGGGAGGATTCCGAGGTCGCCCACGTTCTACTCGGCCTGTCCGGGGCGCTCGCCGAGGTCCGCACCGTGGAGGAAACCCTGGACAAGGGTGTCCGCATCGCACGCGAGCTGTTCGGAGCGGATCGCTCGTTCGCCGCCACCTGGGACCCCGGAGCCGGACGGTTCCGCGTTCTGAGCCGCTTCGGCTACGAGCCTGCCTCGGAGGGCGACCCGGCGGCCGTGGACGCTCGTGAGAGAGACGGATTGCCCCTGCTTCTCGACGCCTTGGCCAAGCGCCAGCCGAAGCTGATCGAGGACGTCGCTACCGACGGCCGGCTGCATCCCGAGGAGGCGTACGTCAGGGACGTGCGGGCGTTCATCGGAATTCCACTGCTGCGCTGGGGTCAGGATTTCGGGGGCCTGGGAATCGAGTTCTCCGAGGCCCAGCACTTCGGACCGAGGGAGGTGGCGCTCGCTCGGGGCATCGCGCGCCAGATGGGAGTCGCGCTGGCGAATGCCCGGCGGTTCGGCCTGTTACAGGCTCTGCGAGGCATCGGGCTGCGCGTCGGCGGCCCCCTGCGGCTGGCCGCGGTGACGCGCGAGATAGCGGCCGGAGCGATGGAACTGTTGGGGGGCAACGGGGCGCTTCTCTACTTCAAGGACGCTAACTCCGGAGAGTTCGTTGCGGCCGGCGGTGCGGGCCTGGATCACGGCGTCTACGACAGACTGGGGAGGATCTCCCCGGATGACGAGGCGTGGGGAGAGTTGTTCGAGGGCCGCACGGTCACCGTCCCGGACCTGCGCTCGCACCTGGGCACAAGCAAGGGGCCGCACAGCGCGGTCGGCACCGTGATCCCCGGCTCGGAGTCGGCTCTCGTGGGCGCCGTCGTGGTGACCTTCGACAGGGTGGTCTCGCTCGGCCCCGATGAAAGCCAGGCGCTAAGCGTCATGGTGGCGCAATCGGCATCGGCCGTGGCGAACGCCCAGCGCTACGAACGCCAGCGACGGGTGGCCCGCAGCCTGCAGGCAGGATTGCTGAGCACCGACATACCCGGCAGCGATAGTTTCGAGATACACGCGACCTACGAGCCGGCCGGCAGCGAAGCGGACGTTGGTGGAGACTTCTACGACGCATTCGAACTGACCGATGGAAGCGTGGCCATCGTGGTGGGCGACGTGTCCGGCAAGGGGGCCGAGGCGGCCGCCCATACTGCGATGGCGAAGTACATGCTGCGCGCCTTCGCGATGCGCAATCCGAGCCCGGCGTCGGTTCTGTTTCACCTCAACAACGCGCTGTGCAAGGGGTTGGCCGAGGACAAGTTCACCACAATGTTCTACGGCGTGTACGACTCAGATATGCGAGTGCTGACTTTCGCGGATGGTGGTCATCCCGAGCCACTGCTCTACCGAGCACGCACTAAGGAGATCGAGGTAGTGAAAGCCGAAGGAAGCATCGTGGGCGCGTTCGAGAACCAAAGGTTCGTCGAAGCGAGAATCGACTTGGAACCGGGAGACGTCCTCGTGGCCTATACCGACGGACTCATCGAAACCCGCGCCGACAACGGCGACCTGTATGGAGTGGAGCGAGTGGCGGAGTCATTGAGTCGCAACTCGAACCTCCGCGCGACGCAGTTGACCAGAGCCATATATCAAGACGCGCACGCGTTCGGCTCGGTCACCGACGATACGGTCGTGTTCTCCTTGGTGATGAAGGCTGACGACGAATGAGCTATCGCTGCGAAGCGTGCGGCAACAAGACTCGCTTCGACATCTTCGAGACCAAACGGGTGCGCGCGTTTCACCACTATTCGCTCGGAGGTCAGCTCGACGTCGAGGAGGAGGAAGTCCTCGATAGCAACATCGAGAAGATCGTGTGCCGGTGGTGTGGCTCGTCCGATTCGATCAGCCGCGGGGCCGGCTCGGCGGGACCGCAGGAACCACGCGGGGCCGGCTCGGCGGGACCGCAGGAACCACGCGGGGCCGGCTCGGCGGGACCGCAGGAACCACGCGGGGCCGGCACATCGGAAACCACCGGATAGTGGGCGACCCGCTGGAGGGAATAAAGGTCCTCGACTTAACACGACTGTTGCCCGGCGGTTACGCGACGTTGCTGATGGCGGACCTCGGAGCCGACGTGATCAAGGTCGAGGAGCCGGGAAAAGGCGACTACATACGTTGGTCGCCCCCGATGGTTGGGGAGCACTCGGCCGCACACATCGCGCTCAACCGCAACAAGCGTTCCATGACCGTCAACTTGAAGACCTCGCAGGGGCGCGCTCTGTTGATGGGTCTCGTGGAGAAGTACGACGTGCTCATCGAGTCTTATCGTCCGGGCGTGATGCACCGACTCGGCGTCGGGTACGAGGCTCTGAGCGAGCGCAATCCGAAGCTCGTCTACTGTGCGATCTCGGGCTATGGCCAGGATGGACCGCGCGCCCAGGTCGCGGGTCATGACGCCAACTACATCGGCTATGCGGGGCTGTTGTCGGTTATCGGCGCTGAGGGCGAGCGCCCCGTCATCCCCGGAGTACAGATCGGAGATCTCGCGGGTGGGGGCATGTCTGCGGTGATCGCGGTGCTGGCGGCACTCGTGCGCCGGGGCGTCACCGGACAGGGTGACTTCTGCGACATCTCGATGATGGACGGGGCGGTTTCGTGGTCGTCGATCCACGCGGCCGAGTTCTTCGCCTCCGGCGCCGTCCCGCACCGCGAGTTGATGGCATTGTCGGGAGCGTTTCCCTGTTACCGCATCTACCCGGCCGGCGACGGCTGGCTGACCGTCGCGGCACTCGAACCGCCGTTCTGGGCCGCCCTGTGCGAGTCCATCGACCGGCCGGATCTCCTCCATGATGGGTTCGCTACGGGCTCTCGTCGCAATGAGGTTCTCGCCGAGCTCGAGGCGCTGTTCGCGAGCAAGTCGAGAGCCGAGTGGATGGCGCATTTCGACGGCTTGGACGTCTGCGTCGGCCCGGTAAACGACTTTGAGGAGACGTTCCGGGACGAGCAGGTGCAGCACCGGGAGATGGTGATCGAGGCGGACGTCGCGGGGGCCGCATCCTTCAAGCACGTCGGCAACCCCATCAAGATGCGCTCGATCGAATCGGACCTGTTACGCCGACCGGCACCGGGACTCGGCGAGCACACCGACGAGGTTCTCGAAGAGGCCGGCATCGACGAGGCCGAACGGGCGGCATTGCGGGCCGCATCGGCCGTCTAGTGTTGCCGATGGTCCTTCCGCCGGACGTTCGAGCTGCTCTCGTCGAGGCTCTCGGGGCGTACATTGCGCGCGCAGAGACTCTCGACCTGCCCAAGAACCTTCGCCGGCTCAAGGGGTTCAGGCCAAAGGCGCTGGCCCGTCACGGTGACGAGTTGCTCGAGCTACTCGAGGACGAGACGCAGCGCAAGCTGGTGCTGCAGGCTCTCGACGACGGCGAGCTGAGACCGTCCAAGCGCAACGAGACGGCGCTCCGAATCGCCCTCGATCGCACGGATGGATGGGAGGCGAAACTCGCCGCGCTGTCCGAGATGCCGGAAGAGACGGATACGAAGTCCGGACGGGATATCGGAAAAGAGCTCGAACGCGAGCGCCGCAAGGTCAAGGACGCGCGCGAGGAGGCCCGGAGGGCGAAGGCCGCTGCCCGCGCCGAGCTCGAGAAGAGCTCGAGGGGAGTCGTGGAACTCCAGCGCGCTCTCGACACGACCCGGGCCGAGTTGGAGCGGGCGAGAGCAGAGATCGAGGCCGCGGCGTCGGAGACGAGCCGGGTAACGGGCGCACTTGAACGCCGCGAGCGCCGCGCGCAGCGAGAGGTCGAGAGGGCGAGGGCAGCAAGCAACGAGTCGAGATCCGAAACGAAGTCTCTTCGCAAGGAGATCGCCCGACTGACGCGCGAGCTCGCCGATGCGAGTGTCGCCGGCCGGCCTCGGCGAGCGCCGTCCGTCGCGCAGCCCATAGAGCCGAAGGTCCGCTCTCCGCTGGGGGTTCCCAAGGGCCTGCTGGCCGAGTCGCGCGAGGCGCTGGACCTGTGGCTGAAGGAGCCCAACGTCTCTCTCCTAGTCGATGGATACAACGTGAGTAAGACCGAAGGAGGCTTCGGGGACCTCAGCCTCGAGCACCAACGCAATCGTCTGGTCGACGAGATCGATCGCCTGGCCAGGATGAGGAAGGTGCCGAGCACGATCGTCTTCGACGGCGCTCTCATCGAGCCCGCATCGGTGAGGCGCAAACGTCGCACCGTCGTGGTCGCCTACTCGAGACCGCCGGAGATAGCCGACGATCACCTCGTCGCCTTACTCGAAGAGCGGCCCAACCACCCCGTGATCGTCGTGACCAACGACCGGGAGCTGCAGGCGAAGTCCGTCGCTCTGGGGGCCACCATCGCTCGGGCGGAGCAACTGCTGGAGCTGATTCGCTGACCCCTGGTGGATGCGCCAAGGGGGAGAAGGGCATACTTTGCGGGCGTAGCGATCGTATCGGCGATCGTGCAGCACTACCCGATGGATGTATTCGAGGAGGGTGCGCTTCACATGTTGTTGGAGAACAGGAAACTGCTCATCACCGGCGTCCTGACGCGTCAGAGCATCGCCTTCTCCGCGGCGAAGATCGCGCAGGAGCAGGGA
The DNA here is from genome assembly GCA_050693895.1 of Actinomycetota bacterium. Lineage (GTDB taxonomy): Bacteria > Actinomycetota > CADDZG01 > CADDZG01 > WHSQ01 > WHSV01. Next base: position 6,961 of record JBOGWS010000060.1, read on the forward strand.
GCGGAGGTGCTGCTCACGAGCTTCGGCAGGGCGATGTCCTTGACCGAACGCACCTCGCGCGAGCTGCCGGAGAAGGTCGACGTGCTCGAACTGGACGCCAACAACGACGAGCAGATAGCAGCGGTGGCGACCGAGGTTCAGTCCCGCTGGGGATCGCTCGACGGCTTCCTGCATGCGATCGCATTCGCACCGCCGGACGCGCTCGGCGGCTCGTTCATGGAGACACCCTGGGACAGCGTCCAGACCGCCTACCAGACGAGCGCGTTCTCCCTGAAGTCGTTGAGCGCGGGGTTCCGCCCCCTGATGAGCTCGGGGGGCTCGATCGTGAGCCTGGACTTCGACGCCACAGTCGCCTGGCCGATCTACGACTGGATGGGTGTCAGCAAGGCGGCGCTCGAGGCGATCACGCGCTATCTCGCCCGCTATCTCGGCGCCGACGGGATCAGGGTCAATTGCGTATCGGCCGGCCCCCTCAGGACCATGGCGGCCAAGGCGATTCCCGGCTTTGACGAGCTGGCCGCGGCATGGTCCAAGAAATCGCCGCTCGAGTGGGACGTCACGAACCCCGAGCCGGTGGGCCGCACGGTGGCATGGCTGCTCTCTGACTGGTCCTCGCAGATAACGGGCGAGATCATCCACGTAGACGGCGGCTACCACGCGATGGGAGCCGACCTCCCCGAGCGCCTGGAGGGCTGACCCCGACCCACCCGGTTGGCGAGTACAAGAATTTCCTGTCACAGACCCCCCGTAGCGTTGGTGCCGGAACTACAGCGGTCCCCAGGCCGGCGCTACCAGGAGGGGTGTGACATGCGAATCGATTGCACCAAGTGCGAGATGTTCCAGTCGGAGCACTGCGAGGACTGCCTCGTGACCGCGGTGCTGCATCCGCCCGCGGGGCCGGTCGAGATCGACCAGGACCTGGATCCACCGTTACAGGAACTGGCCGGGGCGGGGCTGATACCGGTCTTGAAGTTTCGGCCCCGACCACCGAACCGGGACAAATCTGCCGCCCAAGACCGCCAAGCAAACTGAGGGTTGACTAGGCTGCCCGTGTGAGCACTGCGCGGGCGTTGATCCTGATCGTCGTTCTGTCCCTTGCCGGCGCCGGGCTGGTTGCATGGTTCTCGCGCGCTCCGGCGTCTCTTCGCACGGCCGAACCTGGCCCGAGCGCGACGGATCCCGCTCTGGGAGCCGAGTTCAGCCAGGAGCAGGTCGCGCGCGGAAGCGCCTATCGCAGACCTGGCTACCTGAGCTTCGCCCTGGGAGCGGTCCTTCAACTAACAGTCCTCTTGGTGCTGGCGAGCGGACCGATGCGAAGGCTGGTGGACGCGCTCGAGCGGGTGCCGGGCGGGTGGCCTGTGCACGCTCTCCTCGCGGCCGTCGCGCTGGCAGTGATCCTCGCCCTTGTCACCCTTCCGCTCTCGTTCGTGCGTGGGTACGTGGTGGCGCACGACTGGGGTCTTTCCACTCAGGACGTGGGGGGATGGCTGTCGGATCAAGGCCGGAGTCTTCTGGTGGCGGCCGGTACCTTGTCTGTCGCCGCGGTCGCCTTTTATGGAGTGGTGCGGTGGCGGCCTGGATCCTGGTGGCTCTGGGGTTGGGGTGCGTTCACGATTCTTACCGTGGTGCTCGCTTATCTCTACCCGGTGATCGTCGCCCCCCTCTTCTTCGACTTCTCGCCGCTGGAAGACGCCCAGCTCACCCGAGATATCAAGTCGCTGGCCGCCGAGGCCGGGATCGAGGTGGATCGCGTGCTCGTCGCCGACGCAAGCCGCAGGACGACCTCCGAGAACGCCTATGTCGCCGGTTTCGGTTCGACGAAGCAGGTCGTGGTCTACGACACGCTGCTCGAAGCGGGGGGCAGGGGAGAGACGCTATTCGTCGTGGCCCACGAGCTCGGTCACCAGCGCGCCAACCACGTGCTCAAAAACGTCGCTCTGGGGAGCCTTGCGCTGCTCGGATCGTTCGCGCTGCTGGGCTTGCTCGGCCGAGGAAGTTGGCCGTGGACATGGACCGGAGCCGAGGGGGTTGGGGACCTGAGGGCGCTCCCGCTGCTCGCGACCTTTGCCCTTGTGGTTGGTTTCGTGTTGCTCCCCGCCGAGAACTTCGTGTCCCGCACCTTCGAGCGCGAGGCGGATGCGACCGCGCGCGAGCTGACAGACGATTCGGACACCGCGGTGAGAACCTTCAGGCGCCTTGCTTTCGCCAACCTCGCCGATCTCGATCCGCCGCAACTCGCGGTCTGGACCATGTATACGCATCCCCCCATCTCCGACCGAATCGAGCTTTTCTTGGCTCCAAACCAGGACTCGCCCTAGACTCCGTCTAACAAACTTGAATAACCGGTCGGGTCCTGAACGCCTAAGCGTCAGGCGGCGACCAAGAAGGGGGAGTTGGGGATGCCGGCAACGACGATCATCGGAAGATTCCACGAGCGAGTGCGCACACACCCCGAGAAGGTGGCCCTGCGCTACAAGGATGGTCGCGGGGTGGGCTCGGCCAGACCGCAGGATGGCGGGGTGGGCTCGGCCAGACCGCAGGAGGGATGGCGGGATATCACCTGGCGGGAGTACGGCGACTCCGTCAGGAAGGTCGGCAAGGCCCTCCACGCTCTCGGGTTCAGATCGGGCGACAAGATGGCGCTGCTGTCGGGAAATCGCGTCGAATGGCACGTGGCGGACATCGGCTGCCTGAGCATCGGCGGCGCAACGGCTCCCGTCTACACCACCAACTCGCCCGAGCAGGTCGCCTACATCGTCGGGCACTCGGACTCGAAGGTCGCGTGCGTCGAGAACACCGAGCAGCTCGAGAAGGTCCTGAAAATGCGCTCCGAGCTCCCTGCCCTCGAGAAGGTCGTTGTCTTGGACGACTACGACGGTTCTGCCGATAAGGAGCTCGTCCTTACGTGGGAGGACTTCCTGGCCCTCGCCGCCGGCGTCGACGACAAGGTTTACGACGATGCCACGGCCAGCATCAAACCGGAGGACCTCGCGACCTTCGTCTACACCTCGGGGACGACCGGCCCCCCCAAGGCGGTAATGCTTAGCCACTCGAACATATGGTGGACCGCCACCCACTCCGAGCAGCACATCCCGATCGGGGACGCCGACGGTGGCCGGGCCCTCAGCTATCTTCCGCTCAGCCACATCGCCGAGCGAATGATCAGCCACATCTTGCAGATCTACTACGGGACACAGACCTGGTTCGGCGGCGGCGTGCCGACGCTGATCGAGGATCTCCAGGAGTGCAAACCCACCTACTTCTTCGCGGTGCCGAGGGTCTGGGAGAAGTTCTACGCGGGCGTCACCGCCAAGATGGCGGCCGCCAATCCAGACGATCGCAAGGTGAAGATCGCCAAGAAGGCGATCGAGACGGGCCGGAAGGTCACCGAGCTCGAGCAGGAGGCCGTCGCGCGCGGAGGCAAGATGGCCGATGCCGAGGTGCCGCTCGGCCTCAAACTCCAGCACAGGGTCCTCGACAAGCTGGCCCTCTCCAAGGTGCGCGCCGCCTTCGGCCTCGAGGAGTGCAATCTGGCGCTCAGCGCTGCGGCCCCTCTGGCCGCCGAGATGATCTGGTTCTTTCACTCGGTCGGCATCAAGATCACCGAGGGCTACGGGCAGAGCGAGGACAACGGGCCCACGACGTGGAACCCGCCGGACTCGGTCCTCATCGGCACGGTCGGCACTGCATTCCCCGAGCTCGAGGTCAAGCTCGCCGAAGACGGCGAGGTCCTGGTGCGTGGCGGGAACGTCATGATGGGCTACTACAAGAACGAAGAGGCCACGAAGGAGACCATCGACTCCGACGGGTGGTTGCACTCGGGCGACGTCGGTGAGTTCAACGAGCACGGGTACCTGAAGATCACCGACCGCAAGAAGGACATCATCATCACCGCGGGTGGCAAGAACGTCGCTCCGCAGGAGATCGAGAACCGGCTCAAGTTCCACGGGCTCATCTCCCAGGTGGTGGTCATCGGCGACCGGCGTCCGTTCTTGACCGCGCTCGTGACTCTCGACGAAGAGAAGGCCCCGGACTTCGCCAAGGAGCACGGCATCGAGGGAGACTTTGCGGCCATCTGCCGGCACGAGCGCACGCTCAAGGAGATCCAGGCCGCCGTCGACGAGCTCAACTCGAACCTCGCGAAGGTCGAGGGCATCAAGAAGTTTCGCGTCCTCGAGCGCGACTTCCTCCAGGAGGAGAACGAGATCACCCCGACCCTGAAGGTCAAGCGGCGCACGATCGGAGAGCTTTACACCACCGTCATCGAGGAGATGTACGACAGGGAGTCTCCCCAGTCGGGCGCGGCCCAAGCGCCAACCCACAAATAGGGCGTATCCTTAAACCTTCTACTGCGGCTACCTGTGAAGGAGGCGACAGTGTCGGTTCACCAGCGCAACGCGCGCGTAACCGTGCGCAGCGTTCAGGGCTTCAAGGACAGAGGCGAGCGGATCCCGATGCTCACCTGTTACGAGGCCCTCTCGGCCCGCATCCTCGATGAGGCGGGCATTCCCCTGCTCCTGGTGGGGGACAGCCTCGGCATGGTCGTGCTGGGCTACGACTCGACCGTTCCCGTGACGATGGACGAGATGCTCCATCACACGCGCGCCGTCAGTCGTGGAACCAACAACGCCATGGTCGTCGGCGACATGCCCTTCATGAGCTTTCAGGGCGATGCCGACGAGGCCGTGTCCAACGCCGGCCGCTTTCTCAAGGAAGCGGGCGCAAACGCGGTCAAGCTCGAGGGCGGAGGTCGCATCGTCGACGTCGTCGAGCGCATGACCGCGAGCGGCATACCGGTGATGGCCCATCTCGGGCTCACCCCGCAGTCCGTGAACCAGCTCGGCGGGTTCAGGGTTCAGGGGCGCACCGAGGAGCAGGCCCATCGCATCACCGAGGATGCCAAGAACCTCGAGGCGGCGGGAGCTTTCTCGCTCGTGCTGGAGGGTGTGCCGAGCGATCTCGCCCGGCAGATCACGGCGAGTCTCACGATTCCCACCATCGGGATCGGCGCCGGCCCCTACTGCGACGGGCAGGTCCTCGTGTACCACGATTTTCTCGGCATCACGCCCGGCAAGACGCCCAAGTTCGCCAAGGCCTACGCGCAGCTCGGCGACGCCATCGCAGAGGCCGCACGGGCCTACGCCGACGAGGTCCGTAGCGGCGTCCACCCGGACGAGGAGCACTCCTACTCGTAGCCGAACCGGAGCTCGAGCCCCAAGCGATCGTCTGGACGATCGCGCCCAAAAGGAAAGGGATTGGAGGAATCTCCCAGCTTGAGTCGCCCCCCACACAAGCCGATAAATGGAGGGATGTACGACCAAGCCACAGCCGCGCCCCCGGAGTTGGAAGCCATCAGATGCCCCAAATGCGGGGGCCTGAATCGGGCCGGCGCGCAGTGGTGTGGACAGTGTCTCGAGCGCTTTGCCCCCCCCAAGCCGCTCGAGATCCCGGGCGGGTCGGCGGAAGGTGGACCTCCTCCACCTCCGCCGCCGCCAGGGGCCCCTCAACCCGAGGCCGCCATTCTGTCCGAGTTGGTCGCGGCCCCGTCCTCGTCACATGCCGCCGAGGGCAAGACGTTTCTGGTGGACGCCGACGGAATCAGCTGGGCTTGCAAACACTGCGAGACCGTGAACTCGATGGAGACCGAGATCTGCTCGGTCTGCGGGATGTCGTTAGCCGACCTGCTGCGTCCGCCCGGGCCCGAAAGGCCGAAGCGCGACCCGAACACCGTGGCGCTCATCTCTCTGTTCTGGCCGGGCGCCGGCCACGGTTACATCGGCCAATGGGGACAGGCGATCGCCCGCGCCGTCGTGAGCTTGTGGGTTCTGATCGTGGCCGCCGTGTCCCTGGTCCAGGGTGGGATCGGAGCCATGGCGACGATCTTCGGAGGCGTCGCTTTCGCTCTGTGGGCCATCGCGGCGCACGATGCATTCCAAGAGGCGAGCAATGCTCCGGGCAGAGTCATCTTGCGGCCGAGGTACTTCCTCTGGCTGGTGCTGGGACTCCTGGTGCTTCTCATGGGGATGCTCATGGTTCAGGGCCTGCAGGCCAACGCCGCCCGTTAGATAGCCAACCCTCCGCTTTTCCATCGAGAGCGTCTCTCCGTAACGGTTTTCGGACGTTTTCTTGAACTACTGGCTTCAAGACGCTGGTGGCTCCGTCGCCTTGCCCTGACGGGGCCACCGGCGCGTCCAAGTCGCCCCGTGATTACTCCAGGTGCACCGGGCGGAGCGGTCCACTCGGACCCTCGACGGCCCACGATTTTCCTCGGTACGCGGCTCCGACTTCGCCGTCGGCAGCCAGGGCGAGAAGGCCGGCCGCAGCGTCCGAACGGGTGCCGAGATACGCGATGACGTGCTCGCAGGCGATCTGAGGATGGGTTCCCTCCTCGATCAGGCGCCCGGCACGTGCGGACGCAAGCGTCTCGAGAAAGAGCTCCCCCACACCCGTTCCGACCACAGCCGCGCCGGGGGATGCGTAGGTGCCGGCCCCGAAGATCGCCGAGTCTCCCACGCGCCCGGGCAGCTTTCCGAACACTCCGCCTGTCGAAGACGCCGCGGCCAGTTGACCGTTCGAGTCCACGGCGACCGCACCGACGGTGTCGACGTGCTCGTCGGCTCCGAAGTGGTGGACCTCTAGCTTGCCGGAGTCGAGCGCGCGCCTGTAGCGCTCCATCTGTCTTTCGGTCGTCCCTTCGAGAACCTCCATCGATTCGCCGAGGGCCATCGCGCCTTCGCCCGCCATCAGGACGTGGGGGGTGGACGTCATTACCCGCCGCGCGAGCGAGACCGGATAGCGGACGCTCACCCCCACCACTCCGCCGGCACCTCCCGTGGCTCCATCCGCGATCCCCGCATCAAGCTCGATCACGCCGTTTCGGTTGAGGACCGAGCCCCATCCGGCGTTCAACTCGGAGTCATCCTCGAGCCTTCGCACCGCCTCTTCAACCCCATCCAGGGCGGAGGCCGCAGCGATCGCCTCCACGAGCGAGTGCGCGAGCGAAACCAGAGGCTTGTCGGTCCCGGACACGCCGCCGTGCACGTAGACCCGTGTTCGTGGCTCGGTCATAGGCCCCAGAGCTTAAATTGACTGCCCCGCCCGCAGGGCGGATTCCGGGCCTTTCGCTCGGGGAGGCCCCGCGTCGCCGCACGCCCGGCCGGTCGATACGATTCGGCTCATGCCGGTCCATGTCGTCGCCGACCTCCACGGCGCGCCCGACGCGCTGGCCAAGGCCGTGCCCGAGTCCTCGACCTTGGTCCTTCTCGGCGACCTCATCAACTTTCTCGACTACACGACGATGACCGGGATCCTGACCGAGGTCTTCTCGGTCGAGGCCGTGACCGAGGTCGCCCGGCTGCGAACCGAGGGCCAGATGCTCGAGGCCCGAGACATCATGCGCCGGCGCGCCGAGGGCCGGGAGGAGATTATCCAGGAGGACATCAGGCGCCGCGTGCATGAGGCGTACGCGTCGGTCTTTGCCGTCCTGCCCGATCCCACCTACTTGATTCTCGGCAACGTCGATCATCCGGCATTGGCGCAGCGTTTCGCCGCGGAGACGCCTGCGGTCACGTTCAGCGACGCGCAGACCGCCGTGCTCGACGGCGAGGTTTTCGGCTTCGTCGGCGGAGCTCTTCCCACCCCGCTCAAAGTCGCCGGCGAGGTCACGGAGGAGGAGCTGCGGTCGAAGATCGAGGCCATCGGAGAGGTCGACGTCGTTTGCTCGCACATTCCTCCGGCGGTGGACGAGCTTTGTTACGACACCCTCGCGGGCAGGCTCGAGAGGGGGAGCGTCGATCTCCTCGAGTACATCCAAGACGTTCAACCGCGTCGCGCTTATTTCGGCCACGTCCACCAACCGCTGGTATCGAGCCTGCACATAGGAAGCACGCTGTGCGTGAACGTCGGATACTTCCGTGCAACGGGCCGAGCATGGCCACACAGGCCGGTCGGCCGGACAGGGGGATAACAGTGGGGAACATGGTGAAAAATTCAATCGACATCAAGGCCACGTCCGAGGAGATCTTCGACGTGGCCGCCGACTACGCCAAGTACCCGGAGTGGCAGGATCAGGTCAAGAAGGTCGAGGTGCTCGAGACGGACGAGGACGGATACGGCACAGTCGTCTACTACGAGGTCGATGCCGTAGTGAAGAAACTCAGCTACACGCTGCAGTACGACTACACGGGCTGGCCCAACTACTTCACCTGGAAGCTCCGCGACGGGGACGTGAAGTCACTCGATGGGAGGTACGGCTTCGATGAGTTCGACGAAGTTACCGAGGTCACGTACGAGATCTCAGTCGATCCTGGGTTCAAGATTCCATCGATGCTTCGGCGACAGGGCGAGAAACAGATCGTGTCGACCGCACTGAAGGGCCTCAAGAAGCGCGTCGAGTCCCGCTAGACGATGCGCATCGTTCTGTTCACCGGCAAGGGCGGCGTCGGAAAGACGACGGTTGCGTCCGCCACCGCGCTTCGAATCGCCGCAACCGGAGCCAAGACGCTCGTGATGTCGACCGATCCGGCTCATTCTCTGTCCGACGCATTCGACGTCGAACTCGGACCCGAATCACTCGAGGTCGCGCCCAACCTGTGGGCCGAGCAGATTGACCCTCAGTGGCAACTCGAGGACAGCTGGCAGGACATTCAGAAACACGCGATGAAGGTCCTGAACTGGGCGGGTTTGAGCGAGCTCGAGTCCGAGGAGCTGGCCCTCATTCCCGGATTGGACGAGGTCTTCTCGCTCGCGGACGTCAAACGCCATCACGACGAGGCCACCTACGACGTAGTGGTCGTCGACTGTGCACCGACGGGGGAAACGCTGAGGCTCCTCAGCCTCCCGGACGTCATCTCCTGGTACATGGAGCGCATCTTTCCGGTCGAGCGACGTGTGATGGGCGTGCTTCGCCCCGTCGCGAAGAAGATGACGAGTCTGCCTCTGCCCGGCGAAGAGGTCTATGCCGCGGTGCGGCGCTTCTACGACCGCCTCGACGGAGTTCGAAGGGTTCTGACGGACGGCGCGGTCACGTCGGTGCGTCTCGTGGTCAACCCCGAGAAGATGGTGATCGCGGAGGCGAAGCGAACCTTCACCTACCTGAACCTGTTCGGCTATCGGGTGGACGCGCTGGTGGCTAACCGTCTCTTGCCGGACGAGATCACCGATCCTTATTTCGAGCGCTGGAAGAAGCTGCAGACCGAGCACCTCGCGACCATCCACGACGCGTTCGCTCCGGTTCCGATCCTCACAGCGCGACTGCGCGAGACCGAGCTAATCGGAGCGGACCTTCTGGCCGACGTCGGACGCGAGGTCTACGGTCAACTTGACGCGGCAGGTGTCCTGTACGAAGACGACCCGATGACGATCACGCGTCGCGGCGAGGGTTACGTTCTTGCCCTCAAGCTACCGTTCGCAACCCACGACGATCTCGAACTCTCGACGAAGGTCGACGAGCTGTTCGTGAAGGTCGGACCCTACCGGAGAACGCTTATGCTTCCCAGGGTATTGGCCTCGAAATCGATCACCTCGGCCAAGCTGGTCGGTGACCGGATCGAGATCGCCTTCGACCGACGCGAAGCTGCTGCAAGCGATCGTCGAGACGATCGCGGATCTGAAGGAAGCGACCCACGATGAGCACAAGCGAAGAACGTGCAGCGCGCTACAGCGATCTCTTCGAGCGGACGCACTCTGAGCACGGCTCCGACTGCGCCTATTGTCCGATCTGCGCAACCATCGCGGTCGTCCGAAACACGCGCCCCGAGATCCTCGATCATCTGGCGGCGGCGGCGCGCGAGATGGTCGTCGCGGCGGGCATCCTGCTCGAGGAGGCGGAGAGAGTGGTCGGGTCCTCGACCGATCCCGCAGATGATGATCCGCCCGAGACGAGCTCGAAGGTGCGCCGCATCGACGTTGGTTGACCGTCAGACCACTACGATGGGGTCATGACAAACACCACGATAGGCGTGGATGTCGGAGGGACCGGAACCAAGGCAGGACTCGTAACCGATTCCGGAGAGGTCCTGCTGCGCGTCGAACGCCCCACCGATAACGCGGCCGGGACGAAGGGCGTCATCGAGGTCGTCGAGGAACTTCTCGAACGCACGACCGAGAGCGATTCCCCCGTGGCCGTTGGAGTGGGAGCCGCCGGGTTCATCGACGCGAGCACGGGCACTGTGACCTTCGCTCCCAACCTGAGCTACGACGACCCGCACATCGCCGACGCTGTCGGAGCGCGCACGAACCTGCCCGTGATCGTCGACAACGACGCAAACGCGGCTGCGTGGGGCGAAAGGGCGTTCGGTGCCGCCAAGGGCCTCGACCATGTCGTGCTCCTAACGCTCGGAACCGGGATCGGCAGTGGGTTCATCATCGGTGGACGTCTGCTGCGGGGATCGACGGGGGCCGGGGCCGAGTTCGGCCACATGATCGTGGACCCACGCGGACCCGAGTGCCCGTGCGGTCTGCGGGGCTGCATAGAGCAGTTTGCATCGGGAGGCGCCATCGCTCGTGCCGCGCGCCGCGCCGCCGAGGGGAATCCTGAATCGACCCTCGTGGCCTTTGCGGGCTCGGTCGACGCCATCACCGCCAAGCACGTCGCTCAGGCAGCGCGCGAGTACGACGAGGTTGCACTCGGCGTGATGCGCGAGGCCGGTCGCTGGCTCGGTATCGGCCTCTCCAACATCGCCAATTTGTTTGATCCTCAGACCATCGTCCTCGGCGGTGGAGTGGTGAAGGCGGGCGAGACCTTCCTCGGTGTTGCCCGCGACACATTCGTGGCGATGACCGCCGCGCAACGCCGTCGTCCAATGCGACTGGACGTGACCGCTCTCGGAAGTGACGCGGGAATCATCGGCGCCGCGGCGCTGGCCTTCGACGAGGACGTAAGCTATGCGAGGAGATCGGGATGACAGAGGACGAGGCCCTGCAGGGAGAGATCGTCGACGGCGGGGCGGGCTCGGCCGGACCGCGGCCTCCGCGAAGAGTTCCCGCGACCCAGCAGGAGCGAAGGGAGCGCCTCCGCTACTACGCCCGTTTCGTTCCTCTCTTCGGCAAACTGGTCTACCGGCTGATGAAGGACCCGCGCGTGCCCACGAGGGCCAAGGCGACTCTGCTTGTCGCCGCCACCTACGTCGTGTCGCCCGTCGATTTCGTTCCCGACTGGATACTGGGGCTGGGCCGCTTCGACGACCTGATCGTGGCCGCCTTCGCTCTCGATCAGATACTCAACCGTGTGCCGGAGCACGTCGTCCGCGAGCACTGGGACGGTGACGAGGACGTACTGCGAATCATCAAGGAGATTCTCGATATCTCGACGGGTTTCATGCCCGCGCGCATCCGTAGGCGTTTCATCAATCAGTGACCGGAGCCGGCGCGGTGACCGCGCTCGTGCTGCTCGAGTGGACGGTCGGTTGGGTGGCGGTCGCAGCCTGGTCTCAGTCCTGGGACGTCATCAAGCGCGGACACTTCCGGATAACGGCGTGGGGTGCCTTGCTGCTGGGCGCCGCGGCGGCGTACGCGATCCTCGTTGCGTTGCGGGTGGAGGAGGACGCCTCGACCACAGAGGGCCTCGTCATCGCGGGGGCGGTGTTGCTGGTCAACTGGCTCGCGGTCCAGTACTCGAACACGGACCTGCCCGGCGTGGTGGTGGGAGCCCTCGTTGGTCTGCTCGGTCTCTTCTTGATGTTCGATATCGCTGCCTACATCGACGGGTGGCAGAGGTTTCTTGCTTGGCTGCACCTGGCGGTCGGTGCGCTTGTCCTAGGTGGGGTGACGAACGGGATGATGCTCGGGCACTGGTATCTCAACCAGCCAGGCCTCAAGCCGTGGGCGCTGGCGCGGCTGACGACGCTGGCGCTCATCGCCTGCGGCGCATCACTCGCGCTCGGTCTCGCAACCGCGAGCACGTTGTCGGGCGCCTCCACAGAGGGGGCCGCGCTTGGCATTCAGGGCTTCGGTGGGGACTTCGGATTCTTCTTCTATGGCATCTGGGTCGCTCTCGTTGTGTTCACGGGAGCCGTGGTCTGGATGGCGCGCCGTTGTATCCAGATCAGATCGATCCAAAGCGCGACCGGGCTCTACTACGTCGCGATTCTCACCGCTGGTGTGTCCGAGTTCGTTCTGCGCTACCTGATGGTGAACGCGTCGTGATCGCCGGATGAGCACAAAGTTCGGCGTAACGCTTCCTCAGTTCACGGAGGAGCGGGAGCGGTTTCTCGATGGAGCGCGCAGAGCCGAGGCGTTGGGATACGACTCGGTGTGGGTCTTCGATCATCTCTGGCCTCTGGGCGGCGACCGCGAGCGCCCTGTCTTGGAGTCCTGGACCTCGCTTGCCCATCTCGCGGTCGTTACCGAACGAGTCACGCTCGGATCGCTGGTAACTCGTTCTTCGCTGCGTCAACCGGTTCTGCTGGCCAAAATGGTCTCCACCGTCGGCGAGCTCGCTCCACGCCGCTTGATCTGCGCGTTGGGCAGCGGCGACAAGATGAGCGAGGCGGAGAACGTCGCTTTCGGATTGCCCTACTTCGATGGAGACGACCGCATCAATCAACTCGCCTCGACCGTGGAGGTGGTTACGACCTACTCGAGCGAAGGTGTCGTCGGTCACACCGACGGGTTCGCTCACATCAAGCATCTCCCGACCAGCCCTCAACCGGATCCCGCACCCGAGGTCTGGATCGGGGGATGGTCCCGGCGCATGCTTCATCTCGCCGGTGAGGGAGCCGATGGGTGGAACGGCTGGGGCACCGATGTCGACCGCTTCGCCCGCGCCGCTCGCACGGTCACCGACGCGACGGGGGGCCGGGACATCGAGCTCAGTTGGGCCGGCCAGGTGATGCTGGCGGACAGCGACGACGATGCCCGCAGGAAGCTCGGCGGCAGGAATCCCGACTCCTTCCTGATGGGGGGACCCGAGTCCGTCGCACAACAGCTTCGGCGGTTCGTCGAGGCCGGCGCGACGCACATGATCGCCGCGTTCCCGGACGCCGGGACTGAGGGGTCGTACGAGTTGTTCGCGAAGACGGTGATCCCGCGGCTGGTAAGCGACTAAGTATCCGACTTGGCTCAGATGTCTGATTCAGTCAGCTCGACGAAGCCGGGGCACAATGTCCGGCGTGGTCACCGACAGGCTGCCACGCTTTTCGTACACGGTGCGACAGTGATCGAGGAGGTTGAGATCACCCGGATCTGGTTGGTTCGTCACGGCGAGACCGAATGGAATGCGACCAAGCGCGCTCAGGGCCAGGCCGACGTTCCCCTGAACGACCTGGGGCGACTCCAGGCGCAAGAGGCGGCTGCCCAGCTCGATGGAGTGAACCTCGCCGGCGTGTACTCGAGTGACCTGAGCCGCGCCGTCGATACGGCAGAACCGATCGCTCGATCGCAGGGCCTCGAGATCGTTACCGATCCGGCCTTTCGCGAGATTGATCAGGGCGACTGGGAGGGACTCGCCCTGGACGAGATCCGGTCGCGCTGGCCCGAGTTGTGGGGCCCCGCTCGTCACCACGTCCAACGCCCGGGAGGCGAGTCTCCCGAACAGGTCCAGAAGCGCGCACTCGAGGGAGTGGCGCGCGTCGTCGAGCGCCATCCACGAGGGCCCGTGGCGCTCGTCAGCCACGGGGGCACGATTCGCTGGATCGCGGCGCACGCCCTCGGCTATGACATCGAGGGCTCGGCCCGGATCAGGGGGCTGAGCAACGGGGGAGCGATCGTACTGGACGCGGCTCTGGAGGGCGGTCAGCTCCGGCTCGGGAACCTGGTTCGAATCGACGGCAGGACGGCCGATCTCGAGGACCCCAACGCCTAAGCCTCGTGGGTCCAGGCAATAGGGGTGCTTGTGCGGACTGCTAGGTTCAGCCCTATGGAGTTTCGGCGCATCGAACGCTTCCCGCCTTACGTCTTCTCGATCGTCAACGACCTCAAGCTGACGGCCCGGCGGGCGGGCGAGGACATCATCGACCTCGGCATGGGCAACCCGGACATCCCGACACCCGAGCCCGTGGTCGCCAAGCTGAAGGAGGCCGTCGACAACGGCCGCAACCATCGCTACTCGGCTTCCAAGGGAATTCCGAAGCTGCGCCGGGCGATCTGCGACCACTACGAGCGCTCCTGGGGCGTGACGCTCGACCCCGACACCGAGGCAATCGCGACGATCGGCGCGAAGGAGGGCCTCAGCCATCTGGCCTGGGTGCTCTGCGAGCCGGGGGACAGCGTGTTCGTGCCCGAACCGACCTATCCGATACATACCTACGCGATGTTGTTGTCGGGAGCCAACGTCACGAGCGTCGAGTTGACGCACGAGAGCGACTTCTTTGTCGACATGGTGAGCGCCTACGAGCGTTCTTCTCCCAAGCCACGCGTTGTGCTGTGTTCTTTCCCACACAATCCGACGACCGCCGTTGTCGGTCTCGAGTTCTTCGAGCAACTCGTTGCGTTCGCGAAGGCGCGCGACATCATGGTGGTCCACGACCTCGCCTATGCGGACATGGTGTTCGACGCCGAACGCGCACCGTCTCTGCTGCAGGTGCCCGGGGCCAGAGACGTGGGCGTCGAGTTCTTTTCGATGAGCAAGAGCTACTCGATGCCGGGCTGGCGACTGGCGTTCTGTGTCGGCAACGCGGCCATGATCGGAGCGCTTACGAAGATCAAGAGCTATCTCGACTATGGAGTCTTCCAACCGATCCAGATCGCAGGGATCATCGCGCTAAACGAGTGTGACACCGTGCCAAAGGAGATACGCGAAATCTATCGCGGCAGGCGTGACTGTCTTAGCGACGGGATGGACAGGATCGGGTGGGACATGGTCCGGCCTCCCGCCACGATGTTCGCGTGGGCTCGCATCCCCGAGGCCTTTCGTCACCTTGGCAGTCTCGAGTTCGCAAAATTCATGCTCACCGAGGGCAGGGTCGCGCTCAGCCCCGGCATCGGGTTCGGCCCCGCGGGGGACGAGTTCGTTCGCTTCGCGCTCGTCGAGAACGAGCACCGCATTCGCCAGGCGGTCAGGGGAATGAAGCGTGCACTGGACCTCGGGCCCCCGAGCTAGAGCGCTCAGGAGACCGTGGAGGATCCGAGGAACCACCTGAGCCGTTCGGTCGTCAACCTGTGGCTGGTCGCTGGGGGACTCGGTGCCCTTATTGCAACCGCGGTTCTGGTGATGACCATCATGGTCTTCGAGTTGCCCGCCTGGGTACCCATCGTCGGTGCAACGGTCGCGTTCGCAATTGCGATCGTCGTGCCCCCGTTGCGCTACCGGCGCTGGCGCTACGAGATTCGCTCCGACGATCTCTATTTCTCGAGAGGCGCGCTGTGGCTTGTTCGCACCCTGGTTCCGTTCGACCGCATCCAGTACGTCGAGACCCGCCAGGGCCCGCTCGACAGGAGTTTCGGCCTCCACCAGCTGGTGGTCTACACGGGGGCCGGGCGAGCCGGCACGATTCCGGGACTCGAGTCCGACGAGGCTCAGAAGTTGCGCGACGAGTTGTCGAAGGTGGCCGGAGCGGTCTCGCTGTAACGCGGCGTCACACGAATCACTCGACACGACGTCCGAGTCCGGGGTAGTTGACGACAAGGCCGTCGGCGTCGATCTCGATGGTCGTTTGGAAATCCTCGCTCGCAAATACGACGAGCGCTCCGCCCTCGTCGATTGGGTCGCTCACCGTGTATCGCTGTTCCGACCGGTGGACGGCCAGATCCGGGACCGACACCCATGCCATTACGAATTCGAGTGAGTCTGCATCGCGCCGATGCGAGGCTCCGACGAGGTCGTGCCGAAGGATCGGCATCGTGTTCGTCAGAGGACAGAGGCCAAGATCACTGTCGAGAGCACTATGGAGGTCGGGGAGCCGAGAGGGCAGCGAACCCAATCCCTCTCCCGCCCAGTCGGAGACCATTCACCGCTCGCCGAGCGACGCAGGATGAGCGACCGCCACCAACCATCCCCGCGCGAACGAACGTTCAGCTCGCGCGTACCCCATCCCGGCCCGGTCTCGAGGCGGTAGTCCAAGACGTAGGACGCCGTAAGGCTCGCTCCATGCGCCCTAAGAAAGTCTGCCTCGAGGTTCACGTGCGCGCTGTCGATTCGTTGCGGCTCGGGTCCTCGCCAACAAAGCATGCGGAGCTCGGTCATGACCACCCGTCCCTGTGGTGTTCACTGTTCAACGAAAGAAGACGGTAACCGACCCCAAATCACAGGTGATTGAGACGAACAGGCTTCATCCTGCGGCCATCGCCGTGTGGTGGCTCGACGACGCCCGCCGGTTCCTCTTGGCCCTTCTCGCGGTCGTCATCGCGCGCGGCGGCAACGCCTTGGTCATCGTGTCCGCGGCGGCGGCGGTCCTTACGATCTTCGAGGCGCTTCGCTACCTGCGATTCACCTACCGTATCGAGGGCAACACGCTCATCGTCGAGGGCGGTCTCCTCAACCGCTTCCGTCGTTCACTTCCGTTCGCGCGCATCCAAAGCGTGGATGTCGTGCAGAAGCTCAGGCACCGTTTGTTCGGCGTCGTCGAGCTGCGGATCGAGACCGCGGGTGGATCATCCACCGAAGCGCCTCTTGTCGCGCTCACACCGGAGGAGGCCGAGAGGCTGCGCCCCATGCTGCTCGGCGAGGACGCGGCGACGCCGGCCGGCCCTCCGCCTCCCGCCTTGGTCACGCTGACCCCCGGCGATCTCATCGTCGCAGCGCTTACCGGAGGGCGCGTGGCCGTCGTTGCGGTGATCTTCGGCTACGCGCAGGAGGTGCTCGGAGATGACCTGCTCGAGTCGCTGGCGGGTCGCGCCGAGGACGCACTGCGCTCCGCGCTGCTCGTCACGGTGCTGGCGATTTTCGGAGTCGTCGCTCTCGTCCTGACGGTCTCTGTGATCGCGACGACGCTCGTTTACTGGAACTTCACTGTGAGAAGGCAGGATGCCCGGCTCATCGTCGAGCGCGGTCTACTCGAACGGCGTCGAGCCACCGTGCCGTTGAGACGGGTCCAGGCGGTGCAGGTGAGAGAGAATCCCCTGCGGCGCATCTTCGGAAAGGCGGCCCTGACTTCGATAACGGCGGGTTACTCACCCTCGAACGAGGAGCGGGAGGAAACCTCGATGCTGCTTCCCATCGGAAGCCGGGAACAAGCACTGTGGCTCGCCGGGTTGGCGCTCGACCTTCCCGCGCCACCGGATCGACCGCTCGCGGGAGCGCCGCGCGGCGCGCTTCTCCGCAGACTGGTGGAGGCATCCGTGCTCGGCACCCCGCTGGTGGCGATCGCTCTCGTGATGCTCGGCCCCCGGGGTCTGTGGTCGCTCCTGCTGCTCATTCCTCTTGCGGCGATGGCCTGGTTCTCCTACAGAGCGCTCGGTTTCCGGTTGGACTCGGACTACCTGGCCGTTCAGTCGGGCGTCCTCAATCGTCGTACGACGATCATCCCCCGTGCCAACGTTCAGCATCTTGCTTTGAGCCGCGGCCCGGTGCAGCGAGCGTTCGACCTGGCATCGTTGAGGATCGGCGTGCCGAAGGCAAGGCCGCATGCGCTCGACCTCGCGCGGTCGACTGCCGAGGCGGCGATGACGGAGCTCTACGGAACGAGTTGAGGCGTCAGAGCGCCGATCCGGTCAGAACGCCGTGGAGGCAGAACGCCACTGCTTCGTCTGCGAGCTGAGGACGGTCGGCCGTCTGTTCGATGTCATTGCCGAAGTAGATCTCGACGAAGTGAAAGACCGTGCCGAGGATTCCGTGCGCCATCAAATCGGGGTCGCCGTGGCGAATCGTTCCCTGAGCCTGGCCCTCTTTGACGTGCACCGCGACGTCGGAGACGACGATTTCTTGGCCGTGCGTCACCAGTGCGGCGAACTCCTCGTAGCGGGCCGCCCCTCTAATCAACGAAAGAAAGGCCGGGGTCTCTCTGAAGAAGTCGATGGATGCCCTGATCCCCTGCTCGATGCGAGCGACCGGCTGCGCGACCTTCTCGATCTCGTGTTGCTGAGCCCGTCGCAGCTTGTGCAGGCACTCCTGCAGGAGCTCGGTGAAGAGGGCTTCCTTGGACTCGAAGTACCAGTAGAAGACGCCCTTGCCGACTCCGAGGGTGTCGCATACGTCGCCGACCGTCGTGCCGTGGTAGCCCTGGTCGGCGAAGAGGCGCAAGGCAACGTCCATGACCTGGTCCCTGCGCTTCGTGCCTCGCTTGGTGAGCTTTCGAGTTGCCATTCGACGTACCCTACCGCCGCCTTGGGTTCGCGAGCCAGAATTCCGGCTTCTCGAATACTGAGACTGCACCGGGCGCGCACCGTTACCCGTGCGACCGGGCCGGAGGGGCGCTGCACCGTGGGGTAGAGTCCCCGCCCATGGGAGACGGAAGCCGGGCCGCAGGGCAAACACGCGTGGTCATTGTCGGAGCGGCGGGCCGCGACTTCCACAACTTCAACACCGTCTTTCGTGGCGACCCGAGACACAGAGTCGTGGCATTCACCGCGACCCAGATCCCCGGCATCGAGAATCGCGTTTACCCGCCCGAGCTTGCGGGTGATCTTTATCCCGAAGGCATCCCGATCGCGTCCGAGGACGATCTCGAGCGGATCTGTGCCGAGCACGATGTCGACGAGATCGTGTTCGCTTACTCGGATGTAAGCCACAACCACGTCATGCACCTTGCGTCGCGCGCGCTTGCGGCGGGGGCCGACTACCGGCTTCTCGGTCCTCGCTCGACGATGATTTCCTCGACGAAGCCGGTCGTCGCGATCTGCGCGGTGCGGACGGGCTCGGGTAAGTCTCAGACCACGAGGCACGTCGCCGCATGCCTGAAGGAACTGGGGCAGAAGGTCGCCGTCGTACGTCATCCGATGCCCTACGGGAGCCTGAGCGAGCAAGCGGTGCAGCGTTTCGAGACCTACGAAGATCTCCTTGTTGCGGATTGCACGATCGAGGAGCGAGAGGAGTACGAGCCACACCTCTCGCAGGGATCGATCGTCTACGCCGGCATCGACTACGGAGCCATTCTCGAGCGTGCCCAGGCCGAGGCAGATGTCGTCGTGTGGGACGGAGGTAACAACGACCTTCCCTTCTATGAGCCCGACGTTCACATCACGATTGCCGACCCGCTTCGGGTGGGTCACGAGACCGGTTATCACCCCGGCGAGGCAAACCTGCGAATGGCCGACGTGATCGTCATCAACAAGGTGGACTCCGCCGAGGAAGAGGACCTGGCTACGTTGAAGAAGACCATCGACGAGGTCAATCCGGACGTCCAGGTCGTCGAGGCTCGGTCGCCGATCACCGTCGACGACGAAGAGGCGCTGCGGGGCAAGCGCGTGCTCGTGATCGAAGACGGACCGACGCTCACTCACGGCGAGATGCGCTATGGAGCGGGAGTCGTCGCGGCCAAACGTGCCCAGGCAGCTTCACTTGTCGACGCTCGCCCCTTCGCGACGGGCTCCATTAAGGACGTCTACGACGCGTATCCGCACATCGGTCACGAGCTGCTGCCCGCGATGGGCTACTCGGACCAGCAACGCAGGGACCTGAGCGACACGATCAATGCGTCCGACGCGGACGTCGTGCTCATCGCCACGCCGATAGACCTCCGCAAAGTGTGCGACCTGGACAAGCCGGCGGTGCGCGCAACATACGAACTCGAGCCCGTCTCGGAACCGGACATCGCGACGATCCTCAAGGATCGCCTGAAGTTATAGGCAGCGGCTACCGGTTCCGGCTCAGTTCCTCGGGGGCGAGACGCTCGACCAGCGCGCGAACGAACAGACTCAGGTCGGTGATGATCCCGATCGATTGCCACGATCCCCGGTCCATCAGCTTGGTAACCGTGGCCTGGTTGATGTCGACGCACACCAGAGGCACGGAGGCCGGGAGGCAGTTTCCGGTTGCGATGCCGTGCAGCATCGTGCCCACGACGATGCAGCAGCCGACGAGGTCGTTCCCTTCACGTCCCCAGATGATGTCCCGTAGTCTGCGCTGAACCTCCATCATGTCGGTCACAGTCTCGGGCATTGGACCGTCGTCGCGGACGCTTCCTCCGAAGAGGTAGTCGCACTCGTGCTTGATGAGGTGATAGACGATGCCATCCTTAAAGACCCCCGCGTCGATCGCGGCCTTGAACGAACCGTGTCTCCGAACTTCGTTTACAGCGCGGATGTGGTGCTCGTGACCGTGCTCCGCGGGTGTGCCGCGATCAAGGTGCACGCCGAGCGACGTTCCGTAGATGTTCGACTCGATGTCGTGCGCGGCCACCCCGTTTCCCCCAAAGAGGGCGTCGACGTACCCGGCTCGGATGAGAGCGCTGATGTCCGGAGCTGTGCCCGTGTGCACGAGGGCGGGTCCCACAACCCAGAGAATGCGCTTACCTTCGGCCTTTACCGCCCGCATCTGGTCGGCCACCTGGTCGAGCAGGAGGCCCTTGGGCTTCTCTGAGGACAGGTCCGAGCTCATGAACTCGAATGCGCCCCGGTCCTCGCCGCGCGTTCGCTCGATAGGCAGCGCGCGTATGCCGAGACCCGACATCACGACCTTCATGCCCTTGTTGATCTCGCCCATCGCGACGGTGCGTGCGCTGTCTTCCTCGACGACGATCCCGCAGTCCATCTCGGGGTGAGTGACGCGCAGCCACTTGCCGTCGATGCGAACGTCGGTTTCCAGGTTCGTCGAAGAATAGAAGCCTGGAGGAAGAGCACCGTCCATATCGGCCTCGATCAGTCGTGCGTTCTCGACGGTCTCGGGGTTGGCCCCATGCGTGCGCAGTTGGTCGAGAAGATGGGTCATCTCCTCCTCGGTGTTCGTCGTGACCTCTATGCGCGCGGTCGAGGTGTCGTCGTGGCGGACGCCCAGGTTCAGGTCGATGAGCCGATACGTGAAGCCCCCGTTGACGATCTCATCGAGCACGTTCGGCAAGGTGAGACTGTCGATGATGTGGCCGTTGAGAGTCACGGTCTCCGAGGGCATTTGCGGTAACTCCTTTGTCGTTCGCGCTTCGCTGATAATTCTAGGATCTGTCCCTGATGAACTCGTAGGTCGACTCGTAGACCCTCTGTCGATCGACATCGAGGGTGATGACGTGATAGCTGTCGTCGACCCAGACCAACTCCTTGTCGGTCGACGCGACGCGGTCGTGAATCTCGAGGGCGTTGTCCGGGTGGACCGTGTGGTCGTTGTGCGAATGCATCACGAGCAGGGGGCAGCTCACTCCGGGAAGGGCCCGGCGTACGGTCTTGATGAACCGCAGCATCTCGTGACCGGCCGCGGTGGGGAAGCGCTCGTAAGCGATCTCCCGCCCCCCGGGATCGGCGATGTCGTTCCCCACGCCGGGAATCGAGGGGGTGAGCCTGGCGATGACACCCGAGAGGAACCGGCGGGGGTCCTTCACGAGGACCATGCCGGCGAGCGTCACGAGTCCCGCCACCTTGTCGGGATGGCGCGCGGTGAAGTCGAGCGCGAGCGCGGAGCCGAAAGACAGCGACACCAAAAAGACCTTGTCTCTGCCCTCCGCCAGCCTCGCGTATCCCTGTTCGACCGCGGCGACCCACTCGGTCGTGCGCCGGGTGTTCAGGTCCTGCCAGGTTGTGCCATGTCCAGGCAGGCGGATCCCCTCGACCGCGATGCCCCGCTCCGCGAGGTACTCGCCGAGACCCCTCAGCCCCTGAGGACTTCCGGTGAACCCGTGTATGAGCAGGGCACCTACGGGACCTCCTTCGAAGGAGAATTCTTCGGCTCCCGCAAGGATGTCTAAATCCACGTGCGACCTTTCTCTGAATGAAACCTTCCCGGACGGGGATGAATCCTCCAAACATCGCATTACACCGATTGACCCCCGGGCCGGGTCTGAAGTCTTTAACATGACCGAGCGATCGTCTCGAGGATCGCGCAGAGCAACGGGGTCGACCGGCATAACGCAGGCCCGGCATCAGGCCGGTGGGGCAGGAGTGGTTCGAGCGAGAGAGAAGCGACGATGACCGTGAGGAAGCACCCCCTGGCCGACAAAGCCAGCCTTTCCGGCGTTCGCAAGAAGATCCGCGCGGACCTGGGCAAGGCGGGGGCCGATGCCTCGTTGTCCTTCGACTGCCTCGTCGCCGTCACCGAGGCGTGCACGAACGCTCTCGTCCACGGCCACCGAACCGACGACCCGCCTCCGGAGATCCTGTGGGAGATCGACGGAAACTCCGCCCGTTTCTATGTTCAGGATTACTCGACCCAGGAATGGTCGAAGACCTCCCATCCCTCACGCGATGCCGAGGCCGAGCTCGAGGAGCGAATTGGTGGGTTCGGGCTCGACCTCATGCGTGGGCTGATGGACGAGGTCGACATCCAGATCGGTCCCGACGGCACGACGGTGTGCCTCGTCAAGCAGCTCGTGGAGGCCGAGGCGATCTAGCTTGGCGCCCCCGAGCTAGTTCTTGACCACGATGGTGGCGTCGATCCATCCGATGCCACTCATTCCTACCGCTTCCGCGGCCCCTTGAGAGAGGTCGATGATTCGGTCACCCACGTACGGGCCACGGTCGTTTATTCGCACCACCACTCCGCTTGTCTGGTACTTCACGAACAGGAGCGTGTTGAACGGCAGCTCCTTGCTCGCAGCCGTCAGGCCCATCGGGTCGTAGACCTCGCCGTTCGCGGTCAGGTTGCCCGCGAACCCTGGCCCGTACCAGGACGCGACACCTCCGAACGTGACGCCGCTCGAGATGTAGCCGGCCGGGATGTCGCTCGTCGCGATGGCCGACGAGGGGGGTTGGGGGCTGCTCGGTTGCGTTGTGATCTGCGCGTCGCGCCGGACCTGCTTCTCGAGCTCCTCCACCTCGGCCGCGAGCCGGCGCAGTGAGCCTCGGCGGTCGTCCAGGGTGGTCTGCAGCTCGGCCCCGAGCACCTCGATCTCGGCCATCGCGTCGATCTGCTCCTGTTTGCGTCTATCGAGCTCGTCCTGCGCCTGAACGATCTCCACTCTCGCGTCCTCGAGCTCCTGCAGCCGCTTCAGGTCGACTGCAACCGCCACGCTGTTGATCTCGGCCACCGCGATGAACTCGGATATCGTCTCGGCGGCCAACAGAGCGTCGAGCCTGGTCCCCGAGGTGCCGCTCTTGTAGGCCTCTACAGCTCGCTCGATGTAGAGATCCCTCGCGTCGGCCAGCTCCCGCCCGATGTCGTTGATCTTGGATTCCAGGGCGCCGATCTCACCGCTCAGATCGATGATGCGGTCGTCGAGCGCGTTCTTGCGTGCCTCCAGGTCCTGGGCCCGCCGTTCGAGCTCGGTTACCTCGTCGGCGACGCTCTGGGCGCGGGCCTTGACCGTGCCGAGGTCCGCGGCGCCGGCGACCTGAGTCGTGATGGACGCGATCAGTCCCGCGGTCATCACGACCGCGGTCACCACGCGCGCAAGCGCCGAGCCGGATTTGCCCATAGCGGATACATCGGTACCTCGGGGGCCCTGATTGAGCGCCTGCGGGGTGCAATCGAACGGTTAGTTTGGCCCGAAAGAGAGGGAGAACAAGGAGGGCTAGTGGCGCGCATCGGCATCTTGACGGGAGGCGGGGACTGCCCCGGCCTCAACGCCGTGATCCGGGCGGTGGTTCGCAAGGGCGTCAACCGCTACGGGCACGCCATCGTGGGCTACAGGAACGGCTGGCGCGGGGTTCTCAACAACCAGCGCATGAGCCTGACGCCCGACAACACCTCGGGCATCCTTCATAGGGGCGGCACGATTCTTGGTTCGTCCCGCACCAATCCCTTCAAGGAGGAGCGGGGCGTCGAGCGGGTCAAGACAAGCCTGTCCGAAGAGCGCATCGACTGCCTCATCGCCGTGGGCGGCGAGGACACCCTCGGGGTCGCCGACAAGCTCCACTCCGAGGGAGTGCACGTTGTCGGTGTTCCCAAGACCATCGACAACGACCTAAGCGCGACCGACTTCACCTTCGGCTTCAACACCGCGGTGCAGATCTGCACGGACGCGATCGACCGCCTTCATTCAACCGCCGAGTCGCACAACCGGGTCATGGTCGTCGAGGTCATGGGCCGACACGCCGGGTGGATCGCCACCTACGCGGGAATCGCCGGCGGCGGCGACTCGATCCTCGTGCCCGAACGCCCCTTCGACATCGAGGGAGTGTGCGAGCACATTCGGCACCGGCACCGGGCCGGCCGGACGTTCTCGATCGTCGTGGTGGCCGAGGGCGCGGTTCCGCTCGAGACCTCGGACGTCGTTACGTCGGAGGAGTCCACGGACTCGTTCGGTCACGTTCGCCTCGGGGGCATCGGCGTGATGCTCGAGAAAGAGATCGAAAAACGCACCGGGTACGAGACCAGGGCAACGATCCTCGGACACATCCAGCGCGGCGGAACCCCCACCGCTTTCGATCGGGTCCTCGCGACACGATTCGGAATCGCGGCCATTGACTGTGCCAGTGACGAGGACTACGGGATGATGGTGGCGTTACAGGGGCCGGACATCAAGCGTGTACCGCTGAGCGATGCGGTGGGCACCCTCAAGACCGTCGATCCCGAGCTGTACGAGACGGCCCAGGTCTTCTTCGGTTAGCGCTTTAGAGTGAGGCAATGGACAAGCTCATAGATCTTCGTTCGGACACGGTTACGCGCCCAACTCCCGAGATGAGGAGCGCCATGGCCACCGCCGAGGTCGGCGACGACGTCTTCGGCGACGACCCCACCGTCAACGCGCTGCAGGAGTACGCGGCCGAGCTGCTCGGAAAGGAAGCCGGTCTCTTCGTCCCCACCGGTTCGATGGGCAATCAGGTCGCGCTTGGCGCGCTTGCCCGTCCCGGGGACGAGGTCGTATGCGAGGCGGGAGCGCATTTTCTGCATTACGAGGGAGGTTCGGTTGCGGCCCACCTCGGCCTGATGATGCGTCCGCTCGAAGGCGAAGCTGGAGTTATCACGTCCGATCAGGTCGCGCGCGTCGTTCGCACGGGGACCGAGCACAATCCGCACACCGCCGTCGTCGCGATGGAGAACACCCACAACGCGGCCGGGGGCCGTATTTTTCCCATCGATGAGGCGCGCGCGGTATCCAAGATCGCGCGCGACCGGGGCGTGTCGCTCCACATGGACGGGGCGAGGCTCTTCAACGCTCAGGCCGCAACCGGCACGGCCGCGTCCGAGTGGGCGTCGTGCGTGGACACCCTGACCTTCTGCTTCTCCAAGGGCCTGGGTGCGCCGGTCGGTTCGATGGTCGTCGGCCCGTCCGACGTTCTGAAGGAATCGCACCGGCTCCGCAAGCGCCTGGGAGGGGGAATGCGTCAGGCCGGAGTTCTGGCCGCGGCGGCTCGAGTCGCGCTAGAGACGGGACCCGGGCGCCTCCAGGAGGATCACACGAACGCGCGGCGGCTGGCCGAGGCTCTCGCGGCCATGAACCCGGGTGCCGTCGATCTGGGGGCCGTCGACACGAACATGGTCTACGTGGAGGTCGGTGTCTTCGGAACAACCGGTGCTCAGGTGAGCGACGCTCTTCGGCGCGAGGGGATCCTTACGCTCGGCTCGGAGGCTTCCGTCATGCGCCTGGTCACTCACAGGGACGTGTCCTCGGATGACATCGAAACCGCCGTCTCGGCTCTTCGGAGGGTGCTCACCTAGCCCCTGGACCCGGGCTTGGCGGCCGTTTAGGCCGTTTTACCTCGGCTCATGCGGGAAGGGTCGAGACATGAAGTTCGTATTCGCCATCAACCTCCCGCGGGACGCCTCCAGCATCCGTTTCGCCCGCCATATCGTGGGCTCGACGATGTCTCAGCTGGGTGTCGACCCCGACTGTGTCTATGACGTCGAGGTGGCCGTCACCGAGGCCTGCACGAACGTGTTGAAGCACGCCCAGGGAGGTCGGGACGAGTACGAGGTTGAGCTCACCATTGACCCCACGCGGGCCTCCATCAGGATCAAGGACACCGGCGGTGGCTTCGACCCTGCATCGCTGTCCGATGCTCACGAGGCTGCGCCGGATCTGCACCTCGACGTCACCCAGGAGGGTGGACGGGGGATCATGATGATGCGAGCTCTGGTGGACGAACTCGAGTTCACCAGCCAGCCAGAGGCCGGAACCATCGTCCACCTGACGAAGACCATAGTGCTGTCCGATGATTCGCCGCTGTCTCGCTTCGGAAAAGTCGAGGCGTCCCCGGCCTGAACCAGATCGCATGGGTAGGGCGGTGGTGAAACGTATAATGAGCTCTTACCGCCGGGGAGTCCGGAGCACCGGGCTGAGAGGCGGACTCATGCGTCCGCGACCCGCATCGACCTGATCCGGTTCATGCCGGCGTAGGGAGGCTTGGTTTTGTGGCCCGCACCACGAATACACCTGATGTCGTCGTCGCCGGCGGCGGAGTGATCGGGCTGGCAATCGCCTGGGAGTCGGCCGTCAGGGGGCTCTCGGTGGTCGTTGCCGATCCGCATTCGGCCCGCGGTGCGTCGTGGGCGGCCGCCGGAATGCTAGCCCCGGTGACGGAGGTCCACTACGGTGAGGAGCGACTCCTCGAGCTCAACCTCGAGTCGCACGCGCTCTATCCGGGATGGGCCGCGGAGTTGAACGAGGCGTCGGGGCGAGACTGCGGGTACGCGGAAACGGGAACCCTCGTGGTTGCGCGCGACGCGGACGACAACAGCGCGTTGAACCAGCTCTTTGACTTCCAGCAGAGTCTCGGACTCGAGGTCGAGCGGTTACGAGGCCGAGAATGCAGGCAGATCGAACCCGCTTTGGCCCCTTCGACGCGCGGCGGCATTCTAAGTCGGGGTGACCATCAGGTCGACAACAGGGCCCTGCTCGAAGCACTTTTGACTGCTTGTGAACGAGCGGGAGTTCGCACCGTCGACAGACCAGTTGCGCGCGTCGACCTGGCCTCGGGTCGCGTCGCGGGCGTGAGCCTCGATGGTGGAGAACGAGTCTCTTGTCCGACGGTGGTGATTGCTGCAGGTGCTCATTCAGCGCGCATAGAGGGTCTGTCGCCTGAGATGGTTCCACCCGTGAGACCGGTCAAGGGGCAGCTTCTGCACCTGCGCGGCGCTTCGAAAGAGCGGCTCGCGCCGCGCACCATTCGAGGCCTCGATGCCTACATCGTTGTGCGCCCCGACGGCCGCATCGTGCTCGGCGCGACGGTCGAGGAGCAGGGATTCGACGAGCGTGTCACCGCGGGCGGCATTTACGAGCTCCTTCGGGCTGGTTTCGAACTGGTTCCGGGGATCGCCGAGCTCGAGCTGGTCGAGACGAGCGTGGGTCTGCGACCGGGCTCGCCGGACAACGCCCCCATGCTCGGCCCCACGTCGGTCGAGGGCCTGGTGCTGGCCACCGGCCACTATCGCAATGGGATTTTGCTCGCGCCCTTGACTGGTGGGGCCATCGCCGAACTGCTCTCGACGGGGGAGAGTCCCGACCTCATCAAGCCCTTCTCGCCGCAAAGATTCTCCAACCGTTCCATCGCGACGGGGGCCGGCCTATGAGGGTGCGGCTCAACGGCTCGGACAAAGAGTTCGACGACGGCACGACGGTGAGCGCGGTCGTTCAGCGTTTCGGACGGGGGGTCCGAGGGATCGCGGTGGCGCTCAACGGCGAGGTGGTGTCGCGCTCGGATTGGAACGACATAAAGCTGGCCGACGGTGACCGGGTAGAGGTACTGGGGGCCATCGGCGGAGGAGAACAGGTGATGGAGTCATGGACGATCCCCTGGTAATAGGCGGCGAGACGTTCAACTCGCGGCTGCTCATCGGCACGGGGGGAGCGAGCAGCATCGAGGCGATCGAGAGCGCGCTCGTAGCGTCGGGGGCCGAGATGGCAACCGTCGCCCTTCGGCGGATCAGTCCCGACGCGCGCGGCTCGGTATTGGATGTCCTCGAACGGCACGGCATCAGGCTGCTGCCCAACACCGCGGGGTGCTTCACGGCGCGCGATGCGGTGCTAACCGCGCGGCTCGCGCGCGAAGCGTTCGGGACGGTCTGGATCAAACTCGAGGTGATCGGGGACGACAAGACGCTGCTCCCGGACGGGCCCGAGCTGATCGACGCGGCCGAGCAGTTGGTCGACGACGGGTTCACCGTGCTGGCGTACACGACCGACGATCCCGTGCTGGCCGCGCGACTCGAGTCGGCGGGATGCGCCGCCATCATGCCGCTCGGCTCCCCAATCGGTTCCGGCATGGGCATACTCAATCCCTACAACCTGGCGCTGATCGTCGAACGGATCTCGGTTCCCGTCATTCTCGACGCCGGCGTCGGGACGGCGTCGGACGCGGTGCTGGCGATGGAACTGGGGTGCGACGGGGTGTTGCTGGCGAGCTCTGTAACCAGGGCCCAAGAGCCGGCCGTGATGGCCGACGCGATGCGGAGATCGGTCGAAGCAGGGCGGCTCGCTCGTCGGGCCGGACGCATTCCGAAGCGGCTCTACGCCGAGCCTTCGACGACCCCCGAGGGCATTCCCGAGCTGTGAAACGGCTGGCCCGGCGCCACTGCAGAGCGTGTGTGGCGCCGGGCGAGCCGTGCAGACCGCCCCAGGTTGGGGAGGGTCCCGCGACCCCTCCCAGTTGGGTCGGATCTCCCCCGCAGACTTGGACGGTGCAGGGTGAGACTTGCTTGACTTGGTGGTTCCCCTCGTGCGGAGCAAGCAAACCAAAAGCCGAGAAAATCTGTGTCCATCGTTTCGAGTAGTCGGTGACGAATGGACGCAGGGGTAGGCCACTGGTTGGAAGAGGAGAGTTATGCGGACCACCGTCGTCCTGTTCACGCGCGACCTCAGAGTGCACGATCACCCCGCGCTCCATGAGGCACAGCTTCGCGGCGGCAGAGTCGTTCCAGCATTCGTGCTCGACGATGCGATCCTCGGCAGCAGATACGGCCGCCCCAACCGAGTCAGTTTCCTGATCGATTCGCTCAAGGACCTGGATGCGTCGCTGAAGGCCAGGGGCGCTCGCCTCGTCATCCGGCGAGGTGATGTTGTTGCCGAGGCGATGGTTATCGCCGACGACGCGGGCGCAGATGCGCTGTTCATGAGCGCGGACTACAGCAAATATGCGCGGATGCGCGAGGAGCGTTTGGGGTCGGCGTGCAAGGGGCGCGGTATCGAGTTCAGGACGTTCGATGGAGTGTCGGTCGTCGCACCCGGCGACGTTACTCCGGCGAACGGCGACCACTTCAAGGTGTTCACTCCCTACTTCAACAAGTGGAAGGCGGTGGCTCGACGAAGCGTTCACGAGGCACCGCGGTCGCTCGACTGGCCTTCGTCGATGAAGGTCGGTCGCATCCCGGCCCCCCACGCGCTCGTGTCCGGCAGTCCCTCGCCGGAGATTCCGACCGGCGGAGAAACTGCAGGTCGAGAACGCCTCGACAATTGGCTCCGAGTCCGCCTCGCAATCTACGGCACCGGTCATGATGACCTCGCGTCCGACGACACCTCGCGACTCAGCCCCTATCTGCACTTCGGTTGCATCTCCCCGCGCTACGTCGAGCAGCGAGTGAGAGGTGCGGAGGGAGGCGAGGACTTCATCCGGCAGATCTGCTGGCGGGACTTCTACAACCAGGTGCTGGCCGTCACGCCGGATTACCCGCGCAAGGACTACCGATCGCACGGCGACAGTAGAAAGAAAGACCGGGACGTCTTGGGAGCATGGATTCAGGGACGAACCGGCTACCCCATCGTGGATGCTGGGATGCGCCAGTTGCAGCGAGAGGGCTTCATGCACAATCGTGCGCGCCTCATCACGGCATCATTCTTGACCAAGACCTGCTACATCGATTGGACCTGGGGGGCGTGGCATTTCTTCGACCTGCTCGTCGACGGAGACATGGCGAATAACTCGGGCAACTGGCAATGGGTCGCGGGCACGGGCAACGACACGCGCCCGAATCGGGTGCTCAATCCGATTCGTCAGGGCGAGCGCTACGACCCGAGCGGCGACTACGTACGACGCTACGTCGAGGAGCTGGCGGGCGTGGAGGGCAAGAGGGTTCACCAGCCGTGGAAGCTCGACGACGATGAACGCAAGAAGCTCGACTACCCGGATCGAATCGTCGATCACGAGGAGGGGATGCGGGCCTACCGTGCGCGACGCGGCAGGAGTTAACTTGCCGTCACCAACCGAGCGTTCCGGGGTCGCCCTTGAAGGGACCGACGACGTTGCTCGTGATCCACCCTCCGTAAAAGTCCCCGGCCTGCGGCTTGACCTTCTCGTCGCCGACGTACGCCGCGTCCACGCGACCGGCGTAGAAGGCGACGTGGTCGACGAGCTCTTCGAACCCATCCTTGGGGCTCTCGTAGGTCCATGCAGCGCGCGACGCGACGCGCGCCTTCACCTCGAGGTCGAAGTACGACGCAACTCCCTTGAACTCGCACACCGTATTGCCCGTGGTCGAATGCAAGTACTTCATCGCGATGTCTTCGCGTGGGATGTAGAAAGTGGGCGGAGATGCCGTCTCGAGAACTCGCAGGGCGCGCTCCGAGTTGGCGAGATTCACGCTGTTGTGAACGACACGAATGGGGGCGGGTGCCGGTTCGATGCGCGGGGGACGTGAATAGTCCCATACGGAC
The DNA here is from genome assembly GCA_050693895.1 of Actinomycetota bacterium. Lineage (GTDB taxonomy): Bacteria > Actinomycetota > CADDZG01 > CADDZG01 > WHSQ01 > WHSV01. The sequence continues at coordinate 37,443 of JBOGWS010000060.1, forward strand.
TCTTGACCCGGCCTCGGTCTGACGCGTCTGCGGAACATCAACCTAGTGTGACAGCTAGTCGGGGGTAGAACGTCAGAATGACCGTTCTGCTGGGAACCTCGGGATGGCACTACCGGGACTGGCGCGAGCGCTTCTATCCGTCCGAGATCCCCCAGCGTGCCTGGCTCGAGCACTACGCACGGCAGTTTGTCACCGTCGAGTCCAACAACGCCTTCTACCGGCTCCCCGAGGGCGACCGCTTCGCCACCTGGGCGCGTTCGACTCCGGATGACTTCGTGATGGCGGTCAAGGTGAGTCGGTACCTGACCCACATAAAACGTCTGCGCGATCCTCAGGAACCGGTCGCCCGTTTCATCGAGAGAGTCCGCTACCTCGGCGACAAGCTCGGTCCGGTGCTGTTGCAGTTGCCGCCGACCCTGCGCGCCGACGTGGATCTACTCGATGCGACGCTTCGGCAATTCCCTCGGGACGTGCGCGTGGCGGTTGAGTTTCGCCACGACTCGTGGTGGACAGATGACACACGCTCCGTGCTCGAGAATCGCGCGGCGGCGTTGTGTCTCGCCGACCGCGGCTCGAGGCCGATTGCGCCCCTGTGGCGAACCACCGACTGGACGTATCTTCGCCTTCACGCGGGTGCCGCCTCTCCCGCACCCTGCTACGGGCGCGCCGCGCTCGCGTCGTGGACCGAGCGGTTGAGGGACGACTTCGGCGACGTCGACGCTTACGTCTATTTCAACAACGATCCAGGCGGATGCGCGCTCCGCGACGCTCGTTGGTTCGCGCAGGAGGCAGTCAAGCGTGATCTCGACGTCACGCGCACGCCCGTGCGACCAATTCGACCCTGGTAATAGTCTTCGCCCATGGGTGAGATCCTCGTCGGCACGGCATCGTGGACCGACAAGACGCTTATCGAGTCGGGGTGGTACCCGTCCGAAGCCAAGACGGCCGAGAAGCGACTCCAGTACTACGCATCGCAGTTCCCTTTGGTTGAGGTTGATTCCACCTACTACTTCCCGCCGAGCGAGGCCAACTCCGAACGCTGGGTCGAACGGACGCCGGACGACTTCACCTTCAATATCAAGGCGTTCTCACTTCTGACGGGACACCCGACGCGCACGGACGCGCTCTATAAGGACCTTGACGTGAAAAGTGACAAGCGCAACGTCTATCCCAAGGACCTCGACAAGGAGGTCATCGACACGGTGTGGGACCGATTTCTCTCGGCCCTCGAGCCGCTCGAGGAGGCCGGCAAACTCGGAATCCTGCTGTTTCAGTTTCCTCCCTGGTTCACGATCGCTCGCAGGAACAAGGACTACGTCCTCGAGTGCGCCAAACGAGCGGCTCCCTTGAGGATCGCGGTCGAGCTTCGCAACCAGACGTGGATGGACGGCGACAACGAGAAGGAGACTCTCGAGTTCCTGGAGGGCCACGGGCTCCCCTTCGTGTGCGTCGACATGCCACAGGGTTTTAGGTCCTCGATGCCCCCCATAACCGCGGCGACCTCGGATCTAGCCCTGTTGCGTTTTCACGGGCACAACGACGAGGAGTGGGAGAGCAAGTCCGTGTCCAAGCGCTTTCGCTATCACTACAGCGAAGACGAGCTCGAGCAATGGGTTCCGCGCATCTCGAAGCTAAACGAGGAGGCCGACCGGACCCACATCCTGATGAACAACTGCTATCGGGACTACGCGACGACGAATGCCACCGACCTCTCTGCACTGCTGCGCGCCAGCGGCCTCGATGTTCCCGAGGGCACTAGCCGACCCGCCGACTAATAACGCCTTGGCAGTTGACGGGTTGCTGGAGGGCATGCCACCGTTGCGCCATGTCCGGAATCACCGTTCGCATCGCTGCTATCCAGGCCACCCCGGTGATCCTCGATGCTGAGGCATCGGTCGCGAAGGCGCTCCAGCTCCTGGGCGAGGCAGCAGGCGAGGGCGTAAGGCTCGCGGTTTTCCCCGAAACCTTCATCCCGCTGTACCCGTCGGGGGCGTGGGCGCACGAAGCGGCCCGGTTCGACGGATTCGATGAGATGTGGACCCGTCTGTGGGAGAACTCCATCGACGTGCCCGGCCCCCATACCGATCGATTCATCAAAGCATGCGCCGAGCACGACATCTACTGCGTGCTTGGAGTGAACGAACGGGAGTCCGTGAGACCCGGCAGTCTTTACAACACCATGATGTTGCTTGGTCCCGAGGGTTTGCTGTGGAAACATCGCAAGTTGATGCCCACGATGCACGAACGCCTCTTTCACGGCGTCGGTACCGGACACGACCTGAAGGCCATCGGGACCCCAGTCGGCAAGGTTGGCGGGCTCATCTGCTGGGAGAACCGCATGCCTCTCGCTCGATACGAGCTCTATCGCCAAGGGGTGCAGATCTGGGCGGCCCCGACGGCTGATGACTCCGACGGTTGGATCGCCACGATGAGTCACATCGCGATCGAAGGCGGGGCCTTCGTGGTTTCGGCCCCTCAATACATCCCTCGTTCGGCGTTTCCCGCCGACTTCCCAATTCAGCTGCCAGACGATGGTCAGGCGCTCGGACGGGGTGGAGCGGCGATCTTCGAGCCACTTCAGGGTCGTGCCATAGCAGGTCCTCTCTACGACCAGGAAGGGATCGTCGTCGCAGACGTCGACCTTGGTCGCACTATGACCGCGAAGCGATGGTTCGACGTCGTGGGGCACTACAGTCGTGAAGACGTTCTCTTTCGCGAGGGAGCTAGCGTCGAATTAGAGCCCGAGAGCTGAAGCGGTAGCGAAGCTCGGCGAACCGCAGTCTTCGCAAGAGTTTCGAGATCCTCCTCCGGCGCGCGGTGTGGCGACGGCGCTCCACCCATACGCCCATGCCGACCCCCGCGCCGAACAGGCTGACCCCGCCGAGGCCAGCGGGGATGCCGATCAGCAGAGCCTTTCTACGCGTTCTCAGTTCGTGGATCGGCCATCCTCTCTGGAGCGCGGTGCGGCGGAGGTTGTGCTCCGGGTTGACGGCGTGCGGGTGCCCGACCGCCTCGAGTAGCGGGAGATCGTTTCTCGAGTCGGAGTAGGCGTGGCACTGAAGAAGATCGAATCCCAGCTCGGCGGCCTTCTCCCTGACCGCCGCGGCCTTTTCGGGGCCGTGCATCACCGGCCCCACGAGCCGACCCGTGTAGTAGCCGTTGTGATCGACCTCCGACACGGTCGCGATCGCGCCGGTCATGTCAAGGGACTGCGCGATGCGCCCGGCGAGCTCGATCGGCGATGCGGTTACGAGGAAAGTGGCATCGCCTCGCTTGTGATGAGCCTCGATCACTCGCACGATATCCGCGTAGACGCGCGGGAGGATTCGTTCCTCCGCGATCTCGTCGCCCATCTCGACGAGCTCCGCCTGACTTTTGCCGGTCACGAACTCGAGCGTGGATTCGCGCGACAATTCCATCCCTCCACGATTCTCGCCGCGCATGCGGAAGATCATCTGCCCCCACCCGAAGCGCATGATGTCTCGCACGCGAAACAGATCCTGTTCGTAGGCTGCACGCGCCATCAAAAAGAGGCTCGACCCCGGGATGAGTGTGCGATCGAGATCGAAGAAAGCCGCACGCTGCGTCTTGGGTGCCGCCGAGTTCACCAGCCCCTCCACTCGGTGATGTCCGCCGCGTCGGTGCGGCGAGTCTGGGGACGCTCTCCCGGCTCGGGGTAGCCGACGTAGACGTAGCCGGCTACGAGCTCACCGTCGGCGAGTTTCAGGTAGTCGTGCACCTCCGGTATGTGGGCGGCCGGGCCGGTCCTCAACATCGCTCCGAGCCCCATGGCGTGTGCGGCGAGCAGTATGTTCTGCATCGCGGCACCGACCGCGTGGTGCTCCTCGACCTCCTGGACCTTGCGTAGATGGTGCTTCGGCGTCTCTATAACCGTGATGATCACGGGGGCCCTCAATGGTTTGGCGCGAACCGATTCTGGATCCTTGCCCTCTCGCTCGGCCCCCCTGGCCCACGCGTCCCCCATTTCCCTCAGAGCCTCGCCGGTCAGAACGATGAAACGCCACGGCTGGGTCAGATGATGCGTGGGAGCTCGCACGCCTGCATCAAGCAGGCGCTTGATGGCTGCGCTGTCGGGCCTATCGCCGGTGACCTTGGGCACCGAGCGGCGAGTCGTGATCGCTTCGTAGGTCTCCATTGAGGCGAGGATAAACGGGCCGGGAGACCGGCGGCCCTAAGAGCGACCGTGACGCGCCGTGTGTCACACTGCTCGCGTGCAAGTAGGAGCAATGAACTTTCCCGGCCGGTCGGTCCTCAAGGAGATTCACAGGATTGCGGACGAGGGCTTCGACCTCATCGATCTCACGCTCGAGCCACCTGCGGCCTGGCTGCCGAACGGTAAAGAGGTGGGGGGCCTTATCGCCGACCTGGGGCTGAAGGCGGTGGGGCACACTGCCTACTACCTTCCAATCGCATCACCATTCAAGGAGCTCAAGCAACAGGCTTTTGATCTCTACGCGCGCGGCCTCGACTGCTTCGCCGACGCGGGAATCGAATTGGTGAACATCCATCCCGATAACCGCGTTCCTCTTCATGGGCGCGATCGGATGCGCGCCCGAAACGCCGATGCGATCGCCGAGTTGTGTGGCGTGGCGGCCGCGCGCGCTATCAAGCTGATGGTCGAGAACATCGACCGGGGCTTTGCGCGCCCGGACGACTTCATCGAGATCTTCGAGCGCTCACCGGACGCCGGTTTTCACCTCGACGTCGCACACGCCAACCTGAGGCTCGGGCTCGGTCAATCCAACCAGACACCCGAGCTCCTCGATGCTTTCTCGGATCGCCTCTGCCACGTGCATGTGAGCGACAACCGCGGGGGAGAGGGGGATCTGCACCTTCCACTGGGCACGGGGAACATCGACTGGCGTTCGATGATCCGCGTGTTGAAGGGCGCAGGCTACGACGGCACCGTGACCCTCGAGGTCTTCTCGCGCGAACGCGAGTACCTCCGGACTTCGCGACGCCTGTGGCTGGAATGGTGGAACGAGGCCTGAGGTCGTGGGCCGGCGGGGAGTCAAAGTCAAAGGCGAAACCGGCGCCGAAGGGCAGAATGCTATGGGGACTCGGATGGATCTCGCCGCTTCAGTGGGTCACGGGCCGGCAAAATCGGGGAGTCGACCAACTTTGGAGAAACAGGCTCCTCAGGAGCCTGTCGCGAAAACCTCCGCAAAGGCTCGCGATCCGGGCCTGAGTTCGCCACACTGAGACAAGCCCAGTTGCGGAGGTGCACGATGCCCCAGAACTTCATCCAAGTACGGCGCGACCAGCAGTT
>JBOGWS010000061.1:0-2344 GCA_050693895.1 Actinomycetota bacterium
CCTCACCCCGTCCAGGACGCTTTCACCGTGGCACCATTCCACTCACTGGAACCTGGCGTCAAGTGTGAGGAACAGCCGGGCAGCACCGTCCGCGGTCCGCAGTGACGCTATAGCGTTCACACCCCCGATCTGTCCGACCTGGTGAGGTCACCACTCGGCTGGTCAACAGCCTGGTCGGGTCAATCAAGAAGAGGGTCGGCACGCCGACGGCGAAGAGTTGTCGCAGCGTGATTTCGGGTGTGATGGGGGCTCACTGTGAGTACGGCGCGATCGTGGCCAACCCGGTGCGCGAGGTCGAGGGGTTCGAGGCCAAGCCGCAGTCAGCCGAGACAGCACGGGGGTTTGTGCGCCATCAGGGACTCGAACCCCGAACCCGCTGAGACCTTTCGTGGAGGCGGGGGCCATGGAGCCGGGTCGAAATCCAGGCTCCGGAAGCCCTGCTTGCGTGCCGGTGACTCCAGGTACATCTCGTGGCCTAGTAACCGCTATGTATCGGCGCCCGCAGGTGCGCCTTGCAACAGCCCAATCGGTCAACTAGACATGCTGCACCAAGCCCGTTCCGCGACGGGGCTACATGGCTGGCTACGCCCTCAGCTTCCGCGACCTGCTCATCATCATCTACCTGAGGGTGAGTGAGCGGATATGTCCCATCGCCGATCCGCTGGAAGGGGGAAGCGGAGTGTCAGCTGAAGTTGACGGGGTTGGCTACGTGGGTCGCGTCCGCCTCGTGGACGACGAAGGTCGCCGGCTGTATGTGGATCTGGAGGACGGGCGGACCGCGGTGTGCACGTCTACCGAACCGCAAGAGTTCGCAGCGGGCGACGTCGTGTTCTTGGATGGGGCGAACGGGGCAGTCACGGAAGCGTCGCGAGATCTCTGGCCTGGTGACGACGACACCAAGGACCCCGGAAGGGTCGATGAATGGGTCGGCGTCGTTAGACATGTCAACGCCGGCATCGTTCTTGTTGCTCACGAATCGGCCCTCAAGCGTTACGAACGAGAGGGAGCCGAGTACCAAGTGGGCAACACTGTGGTGGGCAAGGGCAGTGTGATTACGTCAGTGGTTTCATCCACGCCTGTGACCTCGTTCGACCTCCGCGATACCGATGAGATCAATGTCCGTCAGTTCCTTGTTAAACCCGAGGCTGTCACGGAGACCTTTGACGACATCGCCGGCAATACGCAAGTGGTCGATCGAGCTAGGGAATTGATCCAGTTGCCGCTCCAACAGCCGGAAGTCCTGGACCACCTCGGTGCCGAGCCAATCAAGGGTGTGCTCTTCACGGGTGAGCCGGGCACCGGCAAGACGATGCTGGCTCGGGCAATCGCGTCAGAAGCTCGAGCGAATTTTTATCAAATCAGCGGTCCGAGCATCACAAGCAAGTGGTATGGCGAGAGTGAACGCGTTCTACGTGAACTTTTCCAGACCGCTGCGAAGACAGCCCCCTCAGTGATCTTCTTCGACGAAATCGACAGTGTCGCGGCCCGACGTGATGAGTTGAGCCATGAAGCCTCCAAGAAGATCGTTGCCCAGCTGCTGACGGAGATGGATGGCTTCAGGACTCTCAAGCAGATCGTGGTTGTGGCCGCAACCAACCGTCCGCAGGACATCGACCCTGCCCTTATGCGACCGGGACGGTTCGATTGGGAAGTCCACTTCCCGCTGCCTACGCTCGATGAACGGCTCGAGATTCTCAGAGTGCGCGGACGGCGTCACCCGACAGGACGTGGACTCCCATATGACGCGGTAGCCGAGGCGACCGACGGCTGGAGCGGAGCATTCTTGGCAGCGGTTGGGAACGAGGCTGCGTTGCTCGCGGCCGCCGAGAGACGGCGAACCATCGAGGCTGACGACTACTGGGGCGGGTACCAACGCGTGCAGGCGGAGCGCGATTTGGCTGCTGATCGAGCCCACGACGGCAAGGATGCCGTCGATGTCTAACTGGCGAAGTTGGCGCTGGGTCCGTGCTGTGAGCCGGTGGGTGTCCCGCATTCGAAAGCGGCCGTTAGACCCAGTCCTACGCGAGTTCGTTTACATGGATCAGGCCACGGTCACTAGCCTCACCGTCTCCAAGTTGGGACCGATTCCTACCGAGGTAAGAGAGAGCCTCACAGAGTCGACGAGGCATGCCGCTACGAGCACGTTGAAAGCAACTGCTGGCCCACTCACCTCAGCCCTAGGTGCGAACTTCGAAGCTTCCCGCACACGGGGATCGGAGGTGGTCAGTCAGTCCGTAATACAAGACACGTTTCGGCGCTTGCACGCGGCCGTTGCTGATGACCTCATCCTGCGCACTGATCACCAGTATCCCTCCGTGTCCGATGCGAGCATCACCCCCAGGAC
>JBOGWS010000062.1:0-1635 GCA_050693895.1 Actinomycetota bacterium
CGTGAGGAGGAAGCCCGCCAGGCGGTGGCAAGGGAGCGGGCCCGCATCGCTCGAGAACTGCACGACGTGATCGCGCACAGCGTTGGGCTCATTACCGTGCAGGCGGGTGCCGCCAATCTGGTCTTCGACGAGAACCCGGAAGCAGCCCTCTCCTCGTTGTCCTCGATCGAACGAACCGGTCGCCTGGCCCTGGGTGAGTTACGACGGCTCTTAGGAGTGCTGCGGACTGACGACCAAGGCGAGGATCTCCGCCCCCAGCCAAGTCTCGACCGACTCGATGAGCTCGTCGCAGAGGTGGAGGAGGCAGGAGTGGAGGTCACGGTCACGGTTGAGGGGGACCTCCAAGACCTGCCGAGTGCCCTCGGGCTCTCTGCTTACCGGGTCCTGCAGGAAGGTCTCACCAACGTGCTGAAACACGCCGGGCGCTGGGCGCGCGCCGAGGTTGTTGTGCGGCGCACCCGAGACCAACTCATACTGGAGGTTGCCGACGACGGCCGAGGCGCGCCTTCGGAGATGTCCAAGGTGGTCGGAGGAAACGGGCTCATCGGGATGCGGGAGCGGGTCGCGCTCTTCGGGGGGCGGATGACCTCGGGCGCTCGCCGCGGCGGCGGCTTCTACATCAGGAACGAGTTCCCGTTGGATCACACGCAACGATGAGCATTCGAGTCTTGGTCGTCGACGATCAAGAGTTGGTTCGCGCCGGCTTCACAATGATTCTGAACAGTCAGGACGACATCGATGTCGTGGGAGAAGCGGCTAACGGGTCCGATGCTGTCGCCGCGGTGGGAAGACTTCGACCCGACGTCGTCCTCATGGACATCCGCATGCCGATCATGGACGGGCTTGAGGCGACAAGGATCCTCAAGGCAAGCAATATCGACCTGCGCGTTTTGGTCCTTACTACCTTCGATCCCGATGAGTACATCTACAAGGCGCTTAAGGCCGGGGCCAGTGGCTTCGTCCTCAAGGACATCCCACCGAACGATCTGCTGGCCGCGGTGCGCGTAGTCGCCAAGGGAGAGGGGCTGTTAGCACCGTCAGTAACTCAGAGGGTCATCGCCCAGTTCGCGGAACGGCCACTGCTGTCCGATGTGTCTCAGGAACTCGAGCGACTCACCGATCGGGAGGCGGAAGTCTTGCGGCTGATGGCTAAGGGGCTTAGCAACTCCGAGATTGCGGAACAGTTATATCTGAGTCCCACGACGATCAAGTCCCACGTCGCGGGCGTGCTTGCCAAACTGAGTCTCAGAGACAGGGTTCAGGTCGTGGTGTTCGCTTACGAGAACGGAATAGTGCAACCCGGCTCGACCGTTTGAAACGAGCGACTTCGCTTCGACAATTAGAGATCGAGGATCTCCAACACTCAGGCAAGGCGCCTCATTCGTGCGCCAACTGTCACCTTAGAGTCGGGAACCTTAGACCCGCAAGCCTACTGGTGGCCCCAACGGGATTTGAACCCGTGCTACCGCCTCGAAAGGTCGGAGCGGACTGTTTCGAGCATCTTTGAGCCGTACCGAATAGTGACGACTAGCTGGGCGAACGCTTTCGGACGTTTGTGGCTGGCTTTGAACATTTGTGGTTCTGGCGCGGCCCAAACGCGGCCCAAACAGTCTGAGCGATGGGCGTCGTTTGATG
>JBOGWS010000063.1:0-10898 GCA_050693895.1 Actinomycetota bacterium
ACCACCGCGTCGACCACGTAGCGGGCCACATCCAAGCGACACCTCCAGGCTAGGGGTGTCCACCATGGCCCGCGACATGCTTACTCAGCCGTGTCCACCATCCGGTGGAATCACACACCTCCGGGCGCGCTTTGTCAGGACGCCGTCATCGTGGACATATGTCGCTGAGAAAACGTGGACACCTTAGGCCTCGGCTACGACCTCGGCTGCATTGTTCGTGAACTGTCCTCGTAGGTCTCGATCTCAATGATCTGGGACGGCAACAAGAAACAGTCCGTCGGCTGGGACATCACCCTCTTGCCATCGGGCCCCCACACGGACGTGACTTCCAGGATGATGGCCTCCGACTGATCAGCGCCCGGAACATCGGTCCTCCATCCCTCGATGGTTCGACCTGTTCGCAGCCGGACACGAGTGAGCTCTCTGTTTACTGGTTCGGTCGGAGACTTCTGACGGCGACCGAACCCGATCGCGGAGGCGGGGGCGGAAGGCATCGACGGTTGCCGACGAGCTCTCACTCCCCAGCGGACCAAGAACCAGAGAATGAAGCCCCCGACTAGTATCGGGACCAAGATCAGCGCTGGGTTCGGCGAGGAGGTCTTCGCCGTGTCGACCCCAATGGCCCACTCAGCACCCTGGGAGGGAACAAACCGCTTGGACAAAGGTGTCATCCGCTCGCCTTCCACCGATACCGAACGAACTTCGTAGGAGACTTCCTCCGCCATCAGCTCGTCGTTCTCTAAGGAGATGCGTACCGCTCTCAGCCATCGCGTGCCGGCGGGGAACCGTTCCCAGATCTGTGCCGTGGGTCCCGCCAGTCCGAGAGAGCCGCCCGGGAATGTGCTGGTCTCGCCTGCGTCATCCTCAATGGCGAACGAATCAATACTCCTTGGATTCAAGTCGTCACCGTTCGAGGTGCGAAAACTCTCCCCGATCAGATAGTCGACGTTAAGTCCGAGCTGTAGCCGGGTCTCACCCTCGATATCGACGACACGACTCGTTTCGATTACGCCGTCCGACCAGGTAGCGAACTCCACGCGGTGGGAATCGGAGAGTAGAACGCGCTCGCTCGTGCTCAGCTCGAACCTGCCCGGTAATGCCAAATCAACACTCGCGGCACCCTCTTCGTCGGTTGAGAGGGTGTCGCCATCAACTCGAAACTTGATCCCTTCGATGGGAGGAACGGTTTCGATCACAAGTGATGCAGTTTGCGCCGCGGCGGCGTGAGGAATCAGAGTTGCCGAGAGCGCAACGAAGAACATGAGAAGCGCCGCGATCAAACACGATTTCGCTCCGACAATCCGGTCATACACGGTTCTCGAACTCCCCCCACACGCCATGCCAGCGGTCATCGACTTCGGCGCTTAGCTCCATCTGCATGAATCCGCTGTTGAAGGCGCTTCTAGGCGTGATGGTGTTCCTTAGCTCCGGCGTCACGTACCCCTCAGCGACCAATCTCGATGGGACCAGCCTGGTAAGAGGTGGCTGATACCCGTTCCACCCGAAGTTCCTAGTAGCAGTATCGAAGTCGAGCAGATGGTCGATAAAAAGGTGCGCCAGAACGGGATTCCTTCCCTCGCGCAGCACACCGATGCAGTCGTTGGCCACCGCCCCCGTCCCATCCGGTGGGAACCAGTAGCGGATCACGCTCGGATCCTCTCCTTTTGGAAAGTAGTACTGGGAGGCGATCGCGTCCCCCGACCAGGCGTGATGAATCCAGGCCTCCCCTCCCGGCACATCTTCGTAGGCGTCAATGTCGAGGGCGCCAATATTCTCGGCCAACGATGCCAGTTCCTCAGCCACCATTTCGAGGGCGTCTTCATCACCTGTATTGAGGTCGGTGATCCCGTTCTTTAGCAACACCATGCTGATCGTTTCTCTATAGTCGTCGAGAAGGTGAACACGATTCTTGTACCTCTCGTCCCAGAAGATCTCGTAGGGATTGGAGAGCGCGGCTATATCTTCATCCACCCGATCCGTACGCCAGACGATCCCCGTCGTATAGACGGTGTAGGGAACCCCGTAACGAGCCCCTTGGTCGTAAAACGGATTACCGTAGACCGACCAGACGTTGGCACTGAAATTGGGAATGTAGCTGTGATTGAGGGGTCGAAGCACGTTCTCTGCGACCAGTTTGCCAATCACGTCGGTTCGATGGAAGAAGACATCGAAGTCCGCTCCGGAACGGAGCGTTGCGAGGGCATCGTCCATATCGCTGAAGGTCGTGATTTCGACGGTGACTTCGTATTTGGCGGCGAATTCATCGACGATCCGAGGCCACAGATACTCTTCCCAGTTGTAGATCTTCAGGGTGGCCGCCGGCTCGGGCGCAAGACCGTCCTCTAGTGGTGGGTTGCTGTCGTGAACAGGCAGGGCAACTGGAGCATCGGGGCGGGCGAGTATCAGCTCATCGTTTCTTACCGGCCTGCTCGAACTCGAGCAGGCGCTTAGGGCAGCCGCTCCCGAAAAGGACAGCGATAACGCGGCCGTCCTTCGGAGGAATTCGCGGCGGCCGATGCCTCTTCGCCAGAAATCGTGCATATTGCGATGCTGCAAGTTCCCACTCCCGTCTGATGCCAGGTCTCAGGATGGCAGTTTGCGGAAGTCACGACTAGGGGGAATGGGGCCGAAACTGCTTCCCAAGAGAACGCAGTCACTAGGTCACGCAGCGCTCGAAGAGCCGGGGCCACCCGAGAGATGCTGGACGGCCCCGGCCGTGAACACCTTGTCTGATGGGCAGACTCGCGGCCGAGTTATCTGGGAGACTCGCAGTCGTGGAGCACTCGACAAAAGCAGCGGGAGATGCGAAGCAGTCCTACACACGGTCCTACCTACCCCTGTGAGGCAGGATTGATCCGTCGTTCCCGGTCACGACTTCGAAGCGGTAGGAAGAAATGAAGCGGGACTCGGCGCCCCTGAAGCAGGTCCATCCAAAAACGAGAGACGCGTGGCGGCGTTGGCTCGCGAGAAACCATGCCTCTTCAGAAGGTGTGTGGCTCGTGTACTTCAAGAAGGCTTCTGGCAAACCCCGGGTCGAGTACGGCGAGGCCGTCGAGGAGGCTCTGTCCTTCGGATGGGTAGACAGTAAGGGCGCAACCATCGATGAGGAGCGGGCGATGCTGAAGTTCACGCCACGCAACCCCAAGAGTGCGTGGTCGAAGCCCAACAAGGAGCGCGTTGAGAAACTGATCGCAGAGGGGAAAATGACCGAAGTGGGCTTTGCGATGATTGCGACCGCAAAGAGAAACGGGACCTGGTCGGCGCTCGACTCCGTCGAGGCGTTGACGGTCCCGCCGGACCTTGAAAGGGCCCTCGCCGCGAACAAGAAAGCCAAAGGCTATTTCGATGCCTTCAGTCCATCGTCGAGGAAGATCATCCTCCGGTGGATCGGGAGCGCAAAGCGACAGGAAACCAGAGATAAGAGAGTCACCGAAACAGTGCGTCTGGCTGCGAAGAACATAAAGGCCAACCACTCTCGTCCGTGAGTCGGGCCGCTCGCGGCGAACATCGCGTGGTCCCAAATTGATGCCGGCAGACCCTCACTTGGCCTTGCGCTCCTCGTTCTCCGCGATCCGGGCCTTTACTAGCTTGCGGACGAGCGCGGCGGGAAGCGGCATGCCGGAAGAGAACCGAATCGTGCATGATTGGCCCCATGGGTTCATACCAGCACCAACAGCACACGGTCGTCGTAGCAACCGAGAACTCGTCCTCCCAGGCCGAACTCCTTCAGATGACGCTGGCCGCTCATGGGATCTCGGCAACAATCAGTCCCAGAGCCGCGGGCTACCCGTCGCTCGATTTCGTCGCGGGGATCGGAGTGCTCGTTAGCCCCGAGGACGAACAGCTGGCGCGGGACATCTTGTCCGGCGTCGGTCTCAAGAGCGACCCACCCCAGACCGACGCTGATTCCTGAGCTGGGGCTCTACTCGGCGCTGCCGAATCCGTTGCGTCGCGCGCCGTCTTCATGCAGCATCATTGAGCTCTGCAACTGCCCAACTTCAATTCGGACGAAGGAGATCAGGTGGAGTTTCTAACCGACCCGGATATCTACATCGGTTTCTTCACATTGCTCGCGCTCGAGGTCGTCCTTGGCATTGACAACGTCGTGTTCATCTCGATTCTGGCCGGCAAGCTCCCCACCAAACAGCAAGCAAGGGCGCGCCAAGTCGGACTCGGCTTGGCCCTCGTTACTCGCATACTTCTGCTGTTCACCCTCTCGATCATCATCGGACTGACGTCGACCTGGTTCACTGTGTTCGACAACGACATATCAGGCAGAGACCTGATCCTCATCCTCGGAGGGCTGTTCCTCCTGGGAAAGGCGACTTACGAGATACACGACAAGCTCGAGGGCGAGGAGGGTCACGCAACCCAGCGTGTAGCAGCCTCGTTCGCGTCGGTGATCGTTCAAATCGTTCTTCTCGACATCGTTTTCTCCCTGGACTCGGTCATCACGGCCGTCGGAATGGTCGATGAAATCGCTGTGATGGTTGCAGCGGTCACGGTTGCCGTGGGCATCATGCTTTTGTCCGCCGCCGCCATCAGCAGATTCGTCAATGATCATCCGACCGTGAAGATGTTGGCTCTCAGTTTCCTGCTGTTGATCGGATTGAGTTTGCTCCTCGATGGACTCGATCAGCACATTCCGAAGGGTTACATCTACTTCGCGATGGGCTTCTCGCTGCTGGTCGAGGTCCTCAACCTACGAGCGAGTGCGGCCAAGCGAAAGCCGGTCAAGCTTCATCAGCGCTACGCCGATGGCTCGAGGGCCGCGACAGGGGACGCCGCACCCGCAGGAGAGGCTTAGCGATGAAGTGGGCGATCCTGATGCGGCAACCATTGTCCAGGACCTTTACTTGACGGCCCCGGCGGTGAGACCGGCGACGATCCTCCTCTGGAAGAACAACACCATGATCACGAGGGGCACCGTCATGAGCAGCGCCGCGGCGGCCTGGGCGCCATAGTCGGTCGTGTAGATCGATGCGAACTGCGGGATGATCACCGTGGCGGGCTGGACCTTCGGCTCGAGCAGGAACGTGTTCGCGAAGAGAAACTCGTTCCAGGCGAAAATGAAGGTCAGTATGCCCGTCGTAACTACGCCCGGCGCCGACAATGGCACGGTCACCCTGATAAAGGCCTGCCACATGCTGGCGCCATCGACCTTCGCCGCGTCCTCGAGATCCGCGGGTAACTGCCTGAAGTAAGCCACCAGCAGATAGATCGTCAGAGGTAGGGCGAACATGATGTCCGGGATGATCGCGGACCAGTATGTGTTGAGCAGTCCGAAGGCCTGGAACTGGATGAACAGAGGGGCGATGATCGCCACTGCCGGGAAGAAGCTGATCGCCAGCACGGTGGAGAGCACCGGCTTCTTTGCAAAGAAGTCGATGCGTGCCAGCGCGTAGGCGGCGACCGACCCCACGGTCAGGCAAACGAGCGTCGTGATGCTGGCGATGATGAGACTGTTGAGCAGTCCGTCCTTGTAGAGCTGGTCCGCCAGCACGGTCTCGTACGAAGTCGGACAGGTGAACTGCCACCCGAAGAGGTCGCACTTGCCCTCGAGATCGAACGGGATGGAGAAGATCGTGCCCAGGCTGGGCGATTTGAACAACTCCTCCGCGGGGACGGCGCTCATCCGGAAGACCCAGTACAGAGGGAACAACGTGAATATCAGAAACAAAAGCATTCCGATGAAGAAGGCGATACTGCCGAGCGGGCTCTGCTTGTTGTGATCGTCCATTCCTTACGCCTCCTGCCGTGCGCCGAAGACCTTGACGAAGACAAAGGCGATCGCGATCGAACTCACGAACACGAACACCGCAGCTGCGTTTCCGATGGAGAAATCGGCTTGGCTGACCCTCACGAACTCGAACACGTAAGTCGATAACGAGTCCAACTGGCGGTCACTCATCGACCAAAACAGGTCGTAGACGCGCCATGCATCGAGCGTCCTGAACAGCAACGCCACGAGGATCGCCGGCTTGAGGAGCGGCAAAGTGACTCTGGTGAACTGCTGCCATTTGGTTGCACCATCCACCCGCGCAGCCTCATAGACGTCCCCAGGAATCGTCTGCAAACCCGCGAGAAGCAAGAGGGCCACGAAAGGAGTCGTCTTCCAAACGTCGGAAACGATGGCTCCGACCAGGACGCTCAAGTCGTTGGCGAGGATCACTCCGTTGTAGCCGAGCCCACTTGCCAGGGCTGCGAAGATTCCCACCTCATCCTGATAGAAGAGCCGCCACATTGCCCCCGATACAACCGTGGGGAAGGCCCACGGGATGATCGCTATCGCGCGCGCCGTCCCCTGCCCGCGGAAACGCTTGTTGAGCGCCAGCGCGATCGCGAGTCCCAGGGTGAACTCGAAGAAGACGCTGACGACGGTGAAGACCGAGGTGTTGAACAACGCCGTGTAGAAGACCCCGTCGCTGAACATCAAAACGTAGTTGTCGAACCAGACCCACTCCGTCACGTTCGGGAGAATGCGCTGGAAGCTGAGGTAGACGGCGTAGAGGATCGGCCACGCTGCGATCAGCAGCACGATCAGCGTCGTGGGGAGAATCATCCAGTAGGCGGTGCGCTTCTCGGGGTCTTTGAACTCTCGCGAGATCGACCTCCAAGCGTGACCGGCTCTGCCGCGCTTCTCCTTGCGGGCGGGCATTCGTTCGGTCGCAACACCCATTCAAGAGCCCCCTAGAGGTCGTAGACTTCGGTTCCGAGACGGGCAAGGCGTTCGATCTCGGACTGCAGGGTAGTTACTGCGTCTCCCGGTTCCACGTTGCCCTTCACGACCTCGCTGAACTGATCCGCCAATACCAGCGACATGTCCGAGTAGAAGGGGTGCTGCGGTCTCGCCTTGGCTCGTGTGACGATGTCTTTGGCCAGGTCGACGACAGGCTGATCCTTCAAGAGCTTCTCGTCCTCATAGAGGCTTGCTCGAGGAGGTAGGAGGGACGCGTTGACGGCGAACTCGGTCTGAATCTCAGGCTGAATCATGTACTCGATGAACTTGAAGCTCTCATCCGCCTTGTCGGTCCCGGCGTTGATGAAGAAGTTCCAACCACCCTGCCCACTGAAGCTCTCGGTGTCCCCGAGCGTCGGAAGGGGTGCGACGGCGACCTGCTCAGGCTTGATGAGCGAGCCGGTTTCCTCGCCTCCGAGAACCGTTCCGTAGACGAATGGCCAGTTGCGCATGAAGACGACGTCACCCTGAATGAAGGCCGTCTGCGACTCGAGCTCCTTGTAGGTGGCAACGGCCTCCGGGGCTATGCCCTCGGCCACCAGGCGACGCTGCATGGCGAGCCCTTGGTCGGCCCCACCCTGGTCGAGCACTACCTTGGTGGGATCGTCCGGCGGAAAGACCTCGGCCCCCGCGTTGTAAACGAACTCGAGCCCGTTGACGACCCCGCCTTCGTACTCGGCCCCTTGAAACACGAACCCGTATTTCGTCTGGGTCTTTTTCTGGACCTCACGAGCCATCTCCATCAGTTCGTCCCATGCCGTGGGCGGCTCGTCGATTCCCGCCTCCTCGAGCAGATCCTTGCGGTAGAAGAGCATGCCGACGTCCGTGAACCAGGGGACCCCGTAGATCTTGCCGTCAAAGGAGTTGGCCGTGATCGTGGGCTCGAGGAAGTCCTGGCGCATCTCTTCGGTGAAGCGGTCGGAGAGGTCGAGGATCCACTCGTTCGGACCGAACTGCGAGGGCCAAATAACGTCTCCACCGATGATGTCGATCGCCCCGCCGCCGGCTTGGAAATCGGTGCGCAGCTTGTCGAAGTACTGTCCCGAGTCGGTGGGCATCTCGCGGTACTGCACCGTGATGCCGTCGGAGTTCTCTTTGTTGAACTTGTCGAGGACTTTGGCGTAGGTGCCGGACGAATCTGGTCCCATCGAGAAGACAAGTGTGCCTTCGGGTACGGTCTCGGTGCCGGTGAAACCCGACGCCACTCGGCCGCAGGAGCTCAACACGCTGGCTCCCAAAATGCCGGCACCGCTGTACTTGAGGAAGTCCCTGCGATTCATGCCCCCTCGTCGAGCCACCCGGCTACGACTCACGACCTGTAAAAGCCTCCCTGCTATTCCATTCGGCTTATTGCTGCGGATTTACCCGTGAGGTGGGCAGGGAAACTAAATGGGCGCGCGAGAAATCCATGAGCCGCCGAATTGCCGCTACCCGGCCGAACGTCAGAGGAGGCTACTCCGGTCCTCACCCTCCGAGCTCTGTCGCTCGGCTTCCGTCGTCACTCGCAATACGAGAGCCGCACAATCGTCGCGATGTCCTTTCTCGGTTTGCCAAGTCAGGAGTACCTCGTCGATCGACGCGCAAATCTGCTCGGCCGTCATGCCCACGCACCGGCTAAGAACCTGACGAAAACCCTCTTCACCGAGCATGTTGCGAGGGGCACCGGCCTCTGTGATGCCGTCTGTGTAAAACACGATGGCGTCGGCGGGCTGAAGTTCGAGGGTCTGCTCGGCCAAGTCGGGGGCCGCGAAGAGGCCGAGGAGCATGCCTTCGCCTCCTGCGCTCTCGACTCGTCCGTCGCTCCGGATCACCATGGGCTTCGGATGGCCTGCACACGAGATAGTGACATCGGCGCCCTTGCCCAGGCCTAGCTTCGCGAAAGCGGCGCTGAGGAAGCGGTCCTCGCTGTGCGCGAGGAGTGTCTTGTTGACCTGGTAGAGAACGTGAACCGGTCGAGCCAGGCGCATGGCGTTCGCCCTGAGCGCGTAGCGCGCGAGAGCGGTCGTTGCCGCGGCCGCCGCCCCATGGCCCTGCACGTCGCCCATGACGACGCCCCAGTCGCCGTCACCCGTTTCGAAGAGATCATAGAAATCTCCTCCGACGTCCAGGGTCTCGGTCGCTGGTCGATAGAGCGCAGCGACATCGAGACCGGGCATCTTGGGGAGCTCGGGTGGGAGCAGGGTCCGCTGCAGGATGCGGGCCATATTGACGAACTTTGCCCGGCTCTCGTCCACCGCTTGAAACAGTCGAGCGTTGTGAAGCTGGAGAGCCGCTCGGCGTGCAAGCTCGCCGGCGATCTCGAGGTCGGCAGGATCGTAGCGACGCACGGAATCCGACGACACGAGCGTGGCAACACCGAGCGTCTCGTCGTGAGCGATTAGGGGCACGATCATGCACGATTGCATTCCGAGCTCGGACACGATGCTTTGGTATTCGGGGGTTCTCGCGGTGTCCTCGAGGAGTTGGCGATTGATCTCCGCGTAGAGAGCGGGCTCGCCAGAACGAAGCACTTTAGTTATGCCCCTCAACACTTCGGAGTCGCGCGGATGGGAGTCGTGCAGCTCGAGGATCAAGCTCTCCTTGGACGGATCGGTGTGCGCCACTGTTGCGCGGGTGATGGTTCCGTCCGGTTCGGCCATGCTCACCGTGCACCAGTCGCACAGGTACGACACGAATAAGCGGCTGACCGTACGAAGTGTCGTCTGATAGTCGAGCGAGTTCGACAGCTCGGCCCCCGAGTGCGTCAAGAACTCGCGATCGAGCACGGCCCTCTTGAGCGTCCTGTCCGCCTCGACTCGCTCGGTGACGTCTTGGAGAACGAGCATCCCCACCCCCTCTCCGGCGCCGATGGCGACTCGTCGTGCCGTTATCTCGACATGCCGGGGGCCGTCGGCTCCGGTGCGTTCGAACACCTCGGCGCGGGGTTCGCCGTCGAAGCTCTCGGCCAATACATCGGACAATCGCTCCCCGTCTTCGAAGAGGTCGGTCACATGCATACCCAACGGATCGTCGTCTAGCAACCGTTCCTCGGGTCCGTAGAGGGACAGGATTTCCGCCGCAGTGGGGTTGCAAGCTAGGACCGCGCCGCGCGAGTCGAGCGTCATGATTCCGACCGGAATAGTTTTAAGAAGCTTCCCGAGATACTTCGACGCTAAGGGTTGCGTCAAACCCGGCGCCGAGGATTCCTCCCTGTTCAGAGTCTTCGTCCCGCCCTCTCGATACTTCGACCAGCACGTCCTCTTTCATCCCAAGACTACTAGTCCTGTTACGACCTCACGCTTTCAGCCGGCGCGACGCAGACAGGACATAGAGGGCGATAAGGAGCTGGGCGACGAACACAAACATCTGCGCGATCACGTCGACTGTCTCCAGTCCCTCTCGATGATTCGCGTGAAAGACCAGATGAGGGACGGTGAACACGATCCAACCCAATGCCACGGCCTGGGACAGCCTTCGATCCACTCGCACGGCCCCGAAAAGCGCGATCACTCCCATCGCACAGAACAGCGCACCGACGTCGGTGACGAGATGCTCGTTGAAAGGACCCAGGGCCGCCCACGATCGGCCGAAAGGAAAGTCGTTGAAGAAGTCGCGCGAGAAGAAGAGGGCATAGAGGCCGATCACAAGTTGGGGCAGGCCGAGAAGCAGTAGCCCGAGCCTTATGCGTTTCCGAATTCGATACGAGGACTGAAGCATCCGCCACCACCAAGAGTCAAAAGAGGTCCACGCGCAAAGGCCGGCGATATCGCCGGCCCTTGACGAGGATACAGCTAGAAGTGCGCGATGCCTACGCCAGGCCCTCGATCTCGTACTCACGGAGAAAGCCTTCGAAGAGGCGCTTGTGGCCCTCCTCATCGGCAAGGATCGTAATCACCATGTCGTTGGTCACAGGATCGATCTCTTCCGTGAATTCGACGATGTCGTTGTAGTGCTCGATCGCACCCGTCTCGGCTTCGATGACGCCCTTGACTACGTGCACGATGTCGGTCTGCTCGTTCGGCGGCTGCAAGTACTTCTGCTCGGGCGTGAACTCCATCGAGCCGGGCACGACTCCGTACAGCTCCTTGATGCGCTCACCAAACTTCTGCGCGTGCCCCAACTCCTCTTGGACGTCCGCCTTAAGGGATTCGATGATCTCCTGAGCGCGAACACCGTCGGG
>JBOGWS010000064.1:0-6279 GCA_050693895.1 Actinomycetota bacterium
GAACTGCGGGACCTGCTCGGTGCCTTTCGGCGGGTCCTGGTGGCCACCAACTTCCCTTCTGCCCGGCTCAGGCGGTCAACGAGTCACAAAAGTAACACCAGTTAACACCAGCAACAGGATTTTGGGCCAGCTCCCTCGAGCCTGGGACCGTTGTCATTCCAGACCCCCATCGGGGGTCTCAGATGACAATCGTCCGACTGGGAGGCGGAATCGACGGTCAGGTGCTCGTCAGGAATGGGGCTGGGGGCCGGTATGCAGGGGCCGTGAGTGCATCGAGGAGTCGAGCAGCATTCGTCACGGGGATGGGAAGACGGGCGGGCCACGGCCGTCGCTACGGCCCTCGCAGCCGAGGCGGCCTTCGGCTCCGGTTCGGTGCGTGCGCTGGTGAACGCCGCGGCGCACTCCACGAACGACGACGTCCTGGCGGTCACGCCGGAGGCTTTCGATCGGCACATTCAGGTAAACGCGCGCCGGCACGCTGCTGTTGACCCAGGGGTTCGCGGCTCGGGTCAGATCTCCATGATTACGGGCAGGATCATCGGGCGGCGGCGGGTCGTGTGCCAAACGAACTCGCCGAGGGCGCGGCGACAGGCCTTCTTTAGCATCTGCCAGTCGGTCACGTGCTCGCCCTCGAGCCGTTCGAGTGCGTCGTAGACCCGATCCGCGGCCTCGTCGAGCCACTCGCGCGATTCGTCCAGGTGCACGAAGCCCCGGCTGATGAGATCCGGCCCCGCTAGGATCTCGCCCGACTGCGAGTCGATCGTGACGACGCACATCAAGAAGCCGTCCTCCGCAAGCACGCGCCGGTCCCGCAGCACGGTAGGTCCGATATCGCCGACCCCGAGACCGTCGACGAGCACCATGCCCGCAGTTACTCTGCCGTCGCGCCGCACCCCGTCCGAGGTCAACTGGAGCACGTCGCCGTCCTCGACCACGGTGATGTCGCGCTCGGGGATGCCGACGCTCTCTGCGATCTTCTTGTGCAGCGCAAGGTGCCGGAACTCGCCATGCACAGGGACGAAATGCTTGGGGCGAACAAGAATCAGCATCTCGCGTAACTCGTCGGAGGCGGCGTGACCCGAAACGTGCACCTCGCTTGTCTCCGCCGAATAGACGTCGGCCCCCGCCTTGTAAAGGGAGTTGATGACGCGGTGCACTGCCGATTCGTTTCCGGGGATGGCGGAGGCGGACAGGATCACCGTGTCGCCCCTGTTCGCATGCACGAACTTGTGGTCGCCGGCCGCGATGAGTGACAGAGCCGACAGCGGCTCGCCTTGCGAGCCGGTGCATACGAGCACGGTCTTGGACGGAGGTTGGTGCTCGATCTCCTCGATGGGAAGAATCGTCCGGTCCTTGAGCTTGAGGTGTCCGAGGTCCCGTCCGACCTCGACGTTGTTGACCATCGAGCGACCGATGAAGGCGACCCGCCGCTCGTACTCCTCGGCGATCTCGCATACCTGCTGAACGCGGTGCAGGTTCGAGGCGAAACAAGCGACGATGACACGTTGACTGGCGGAGGCGAAGATGTTGCGAAGAGTGTTCCCGACGATCGACTCGGAGGGAGTGCGTCCCGGCGTCTCGGCATTGGTCGAGTCACTGAGCATGAGATCGACGCCTTCGCGTGCGACCTCTGCGAAGCCCTCGATGTCGGTGTGGCGACCGTCGATCGGCGATTCGTCGATCTTGAAGTCGCCCGTGTAGAGGATCCGCCCATCCGGAGTATCGATGACCGGAGCGATCGCGTCGGGAATTGAATGAGATACCGCTAAGAAACGGCAGTTGAACGGTCCTATCTTCCGCCTGCCGGGCGCGGCGATGTCCACGAACCGCGCGTTGACGCCATGCTCCTCCAGCCGTCGTCGAGCGATGCCGAGCGTAAGCGGCGTTCCGAAGACCTCCACGTCGACATCACGGAGAAACCATGCGAGGGCGCCCACGTGGTCCTCATGACCGTGGGTCAGCAGGACTCCCACACACCGATCGGCTCGTTCCACTATGTAGCTGAAGTCGGGCAGCACAAGATCGACGCCCAGCATCTCCTCGTTCGGAAACGACAGACCGCAGTCGATGACCAGGATCTTGTCGTCGTGTTCGACCGCAAGCATGTTGCGGCCGATCTCCCCTATGCCTCCGAGGAATATGACTCTCGTCAAAGAAGGCTCATGTCCTGAAGCGCGGATCGAATGGTGGCGGCCTGCTTCTCGGTAGCGGGGACGAGCGGAAGGCGCGGCTCGCCGACATCCAGCCCGATCATCGCCGCAGCCGCCTTGACGGGGATTGGACTGGTTGTCAGGCCCATGATCGTGCTCATCAGCGGCAGATACTCGAGATAGATTCGCATCGCCTCTTCGTTCTTGCCGTCGTTGTATGCGGAGATGATCTGTTTTAGCTGGGAGCCGATGAGGTGAGAGCAGACCGAGATCACACCGACAACTCCGCCCCCGAGATGCGGCATGAGCATGAGGTCGTCACCCGAGTACAACACGAACTCCTGGAGTCCCTCAGCATCGAGATCTGCTCGCAACTTTGCCGTCTCGAGTGCATTTCCCACGGCATCCTTGTCGGCGACGATGTTCGGATGCTTGGCGAGCTCGACCATTGTCGGCCGCTCGATACGCATGCTCGTGCGCGGTGGAATGTCGTAGAGGATCAGCGGAACGCTGGTCGCATCCGCTATGGCGGTGAAGTGCGCGATGAGCGCATTCTGCGGAGGCTTCGAGTAGTACGGCGTCACGATGAGGCAGCCGTCGACACCTAGGTCCCCGGCTTGAATGGTCAGCTCGATCGACTCGGCCGTGTTGTAGGTGCCGGTTCCCGCGATGACCTTCGCTCGATCACCGACCTCCTCCACCAGGGTTTCGAAAAGGGTCAGCTTCTCGTCGTGGCTGAGAACGGGGGACTCCCCCGTCGTCCCGCAGACCACGAGGCCATCCGAGCCGTGTGCCACCAGGTGCGACGCCAGCTTGCGAGCACCTTCGACGTTGAGTGATCCATCGTTCTTGAACGGAGTCACCATCGCCGTGAGGACTTCTCCGAAGATCGGCCGAGCCATCACTCCACCTCCAGGTCGAGGTTGATCTTTGATGCCACGCTACCTCCAACCGGTCGTTCACACACTTCTTCAGCGGGCCGCAGCCGTTGCCGAGCGGGCTCAATCGGTTACCTCGACCTGCAGTTTCGCCGCGTCGATACGGTCTAGAATCTGACTGTCGTACGCCTGCACCGAGTTCGCGTAGGTCCCACCTGCTTCCGGGACCACCACCTGGAACGAGACAGACGCCGTCTCCTCCTCGGGAAGGGGTCCGAACCCGAATACCAGGCCCCCCTGACCGACGGTGAGGGGTTCGGGCTCGATCGAGGTGATCGACGGGCTGGTCGGCTGGTCGTCGCCGAGCTGCTCGGGGGGCGGAGCTAGCTGAAGGAGCGGTTGGATGCTGGCCTCTGTTCCCCCAACCGCCACGTTCGCGAACGCCACCGTGAATGAGTTCATATCTCCCGGCCCGGGATTATCAATCTCTATTAACAACTCTTCGGTGGAGCCGGCGGTCGCTTCGGCCGGAAAGTCGACGGTGATGAAGGGCTTCCCCAGTCCATCTTCGGTCAGGTCCGAGCTGGGTCCGAAGCACGCGGCAAGGGAAGTCAAGGCGATGCACGCGAGCACGACACGGAGCACCTGCTACAGGAGCCGCTCGAGGCCGACAGTCAGGTCCTCGAGCGAGCTCACCTTCTTCACTGCAAGAATCACACCCGGCATGAA
Source organism: Actinomycetota bacterium (assembly GCA_050693895.1). Classification (GTDB taxonomy): domain Bacteria; phylum Actinomycetota; class CADDZG01; order CADDZG01; family WHSQ01; genus WHSV01. The sequence continues at coordinate 3,758 of JBOGWS010000064.1, forward strand.
GGATGCCCTGTCCTGCGAATCGTGCCTGATGGTCAGGGTCTGGCCTGGAGATCCGAGGATTACCTCCTGGTGGGCCACCGAGCCCGGCGTTCTCAGTGAGTGAATGCGCACCCCATCCAGCTCTCCCCCGCGCGCCCCCGGCAAGCTCTCCTTCCCACCCACGGGCGTATCCCACTTGTCCGCCCGAGCCTCGTTCATCAGGGCCGCCGTCCTCAACGAGGTCCCTGATGGCGCGTCGAGCTTGCCCTTGTCGTGTCGCTCGATGATCTCCGCGACCTCGAAGTAGGGCGAGGCCTGAGCAGCAAACTGCATCATCAGCACGGCTCCGACCGCGAAGTTGGGGGCCACGAAACACCTCGCGCCGTGCTTCTTCGCCAGCTCACCTAGCTCATCGAGGTCCTCATTCGTCAGTCCGGTCGTTCCGATTACCGCGTGAATCCCGTTGCGCAAGCAGAAAGCCGCGTTGTCCTTGACGCTGTCGGGTATCGAGAACTCGACCGCTATCTCGGCCCCCGAATCGACGAGTGCTTCGAGCGAGTCGCCCCGGCCGACGCGCGCCACAAGCTCGAGATCGTCGTCGGCCTTTATGGCTCTGCATACCTCGGAGCCCATCTTTCCCGAGGCACCGATGACCCCGACCTTCGTCGCCATCAGGCTGCGTAGCGGTCGAACGCGTCCTTGTCGAACGGACCGACGATCGTCACGAGAAAGTCCTTCTGCGAAAAGATTCTGTCGATGATCGATGTCATGTCGTCCATCTCGATGCGGTCGAACCTCTCGATCAGCTCGTCGATAGAGATGATCTCGCCGGTGGTCAGCTGCTGTTTGCCTAGCCGGTTCATTCGGCTGGAAGGATCCTCGGCGCTGAGAACGAGCGAACCCTTGAGGTGGCCCTTTGCGCGCTCGAGCTCGGCCTCCGTGATGCCACTCGTGACGAGCGAATCGACCTCGCCGCGCACGAGGTCGATCACCGTCTGTGCGTTGTTCGGCGTGGTGCCCGCATAAACCGCAAACGAACCGGAGTCGGCGAACATCGCTCGATAGGAGTACACCGCGTAGGCCAGGCCGCGCTTCTCGCGAATCTCCTGGAAGAGCCGTGACGACATGCCCCCGCCGATAATCGTGTCCAGCAGCGCCAGCTCGTGCCGGGCATCATGGTTCCTAGGCAGGCCCTCGGTTCCGAGAATGATGTGAGCTTGCTCGGTCGGCCGCCTGTGAACCTCGATCCCCCTGCCGAGGCGTGGAGTCGACCCACTTCGGAGCGTCTTACGCCCGTCGGACTTGTCGGCCAGCAAGGCCTCGACTCGGTTGACAAGCTCGTCGTGATCGACGTTGCCCGCCGCCGCCACAACCATGTTCTTGGGTGTATAGCGCTCCTGCCAGTAGTCGGCAACTTGATCGCGCGTTACCGCCCCGATGGTGTCCTTGTATCCGAGCACCGGACGTCCGAGCGGGTGACCGTTCCACATCGCTCGATAGAAGAGATCGTGAACGAGCTCGTCCGGAGCGTCCTCATGCATTGCGATCTCTTCGAGGATCACATTTCGCTCCGGCTCGAACTCCTTAGGATCGATCACCGAGTGGGTGATCATGTCCGTCAGCACATCGAGTGCCATCGGCAGGTTCTCGTCCAGCACGCGCGCGTAGTAGCACGTGTACTCCTTGCCGGTGAAGGCGTTGACGTCGCCGCCGACCGCGTCGAACGCGTCGGCGATGTCTTTGGCGCTCCGTGACTTGGTTCCCTTGAACAGCAGATGCTCGAGGAAGTGCGAGGTTCCTGCGAGCTCGGCGGGCTCGTCGCGAGCGCCGATGTCGAACCAGAAGCCAACCGTCACCGAGCGCACCTCACTCATGTGCTCGGTGACGACAGTCGCTCCGGAATCAAGCGTTGTGCGAGCGAAGGCCATGCAGCTCCTTATCTCTTAGCGCGATCGTCGAGACGATCGCTCGTGCTCGGTGACGACAGTCGCTCCGGAATCAAGCGTTGTGCGAGCGAAGGCCATGGGTTACCGGTCGTCCCTGCGGGGTGCACGTTCGCGCGGCGGACCGCCTCGGTCACCACCATCACGCCGGCCACCGCGCTCCCGGCCACCGTCCCGACGAGGACCACCGCGACCGCGATCGCGGTCCCGGCCCCCTCCTGAGCGGCGGCTACCGCCACTCTCGCCGGCGGCGGCGCGAGCCTCCTCGAGCGTTTTGCCCTGGGCGACCTGACGCTCAAGCCAAGCGACCGGCGTCAAGTTGACCTTGCCCATCGAATCGACTTCGGTGATCTCGACCTCGAGTTCGTCTCCGACGTTGACCGCGTCCTCCACCTTGTCGATCCGGCCCTCGCCGAGCTTGCTGATGTGAACGAGCCCGTCGCGTCCGGGGAGGATGTTGACAAAGGCGCCGAACGGCATGGTCTTTACGACCGCCCCCGAGTAGCGCTCCCCGACCTCGGGCATCTTCGGGTTCGCAAGCTCCTCGATCATCTCGATCGCCTTGTCGGCCGCGGCCTGGTCGGCAGCCCCGATGAAGAT
>JBOGWS010000065.1:0-24965 GCA_050693895.1 Actinomycetota bacterium
TCCAGTTCCTCAGGGCCGCCGGCAAAGACGACCCGGCCGTTCTCCATCACGTAAAGGATGTCCGCGAGTTTGAGGGCCAGCGAGTAGTTCTGCTCGACGAGCAGCATAGACAGCGACGATCGTTTCAGGTCCTGCAACCTCTCCCCGAGCTGCTCCACGATGACGGGGGCCAGTCCCTCGGAGGGCTCGTCCATGATCAGCAACCCGGGGTTCGTCATTAGCGCGCGACCGATCGCCAGCATCTGTTGCTCGCCGCCGGACAGCTGTGCGCCTCCATTGGATTTTCGCTCGGCCAGCCGGGGAAACATGTCCCACACTCGGTCGAGATCCCAAACGTCGCCTTGACTGTCCTCGGCGGGAGAACGTTGAGCCATGGACAGGTTCTCCACCACATTGAGTGAACCGAAGATGTGACGGCCCTGCGGAACGTAGCCGAGCCCGAGTCGCGCGATCTTGAAGGGGGCGGCCCCGGTGATCTTGTTGCCGTTGTAGTCGATGGTTCCGCTTCGAATGACGGGTGGATCGAGGCCCATGATCGAACGGCAAAGGCTTGTCTTGCCCATGCCGTTGCGTCCCAACAGCGCCACGAGCTTCCCGTCGGGAACGTCGAGCGTCACTCCGTTGAGCACCTCGGAGAGGCCGTAGCCGGAATGGAGATCGCTGATCGTGAGCATCAGTCGCCGCGCCCCAGGTAGATGTCCTGCACACGCTCGTTGTTCTTGATCTCCTCCGGATTGCCCTCTGCGACCTGACTGCCGTTGTGCAGACAGGTGACGTAGTCGGCGAGCCCGAGCGCGAGCTCCATATCGTGCTCGATGAGCAACACCGTCATGTCGTCGGGGAGGTCTCGCACCAGGTCCCGCATCATGCCGCGCTCGACCGCGGACAGTCCCGCAGCGGGCTCGTCCAGCAGCAGAAGCGTCGGTTCCTGCGCAAGGGCGATGCCTAGTTCCAGCTGGCGCTGCTCTCCGTGCCCCAATTCGGCCGCCGGAGACCTGGCGACGCGCTGAAGACCGACTCGCTCGACGGCTTGCTTGGACTCTTCGACGAGGGTCTTGTTGCTCATCGCGGCTTTGAACATCTGGTACTTGCCGGGCCGCAGGCCCTGCGTCGCGAGCACGACGTTCTCCAGCACGGTCAGTGAGGGGAACACGCGCGTGATCTGGTAGGTGCGCGACAGGCCGAGCTTGGCCACCCGATAGGCCGGCATCTTCGTGATGTCGCGCCCGAGGAACTCCACGCGGCCCTTTGTGGTGGGCTCCTCGCGACTGATCATCTTGAAGAGCGTTGTTTTCCCTGCGCCGTTGGGTCCGATCACGGCCCGGCGTTCGCCGGAGGCAACCTCGAACGAGACGTCACTGACCGCCCGGAGACCGCCGTAGTGACGGCAGACTCCGGTGAGCCGGAGCACGGCCTCCCTGGCCGGCGGATGGGGGGGAGCCTCGTTCGGCGATGTCATTGGTCGAGCGGGCAGTCGGAGACGAACTGGTCGCACGACTCAGGCCAATCCTCCCCGAGGTACTCGCGCGTATAGACGGGCTGTTCGAGGAACGCTTCCGGCTCGTAGTTCCAGAATTGGCTGATCTCCGGATATTCCTCGACGACCTCGTTGTAGAGGCGCCCCTCCTCGTCCTTCGCGACCTCGCGGAGATACATGTTGGCGATGGTGCCGCCGTATTCATCGAGCTGCATCGGGCCGAAGGGGGAGTTGTCGAGCTGGATGCCCTTGAGCGTCTCGAGGAACGCGGGGATGTCGCTCATGTCGCCATCCTCGGCCTCGAGTGTCTCGGCGAACCACTGAGCCGCCGTATAGGTCGCCGCAGAGTAGTAGCCGGGGAGCTGGTCGTACGCCTTGACGTACTCGTCCACGAACTCTTGTGTGACGGGATCCTCGCGGCCCTCGGCGTAGTGACCGAAGGATTGGAGGCCGAGGGCCTCGTCGCCCATGGCCCTGAGAAGCGACTGCTCGAGTGTCGTCTCACCGGCGATGAGCGGAAGCCTGTCCTTGAGACCGAAGTCCTGCCACTGCTTGACGAAACGGCCCGAGTCCGCTCCCACGGTAAGCACGAAAGCTGCATCGGCCGACTCCGGATCGATGTCTGACAGATAGGAGCTGTAGTCGGGTGTGCCGAGCGGAGCCCACAACTGCTGCACGATCTCTCCGCCGCGGTCTGTGAAGGCGTTAGTGAATCCGCCGCAGTTCTCGTGACCGAAAGCGTAGTCCTGACACAGTGTGATGATCCTCTTGTAACCCTGATCATAGGCCCAATCACCGGCGACATGCGTTGGTGAAGAGCTTTGCCAGCCGCCCGCGCGTACATAGTTGTCGACTATGGCGCGCTGACTGAGATCGTCGGCGGATCCGGCGGGGTTTAGCCCGATCACGTCGTCGAGTGGATCCAGGTACTCGGCGAGGGCGAGCGCGGTGTTCGCAAGCAGTGTTCCCACGATTACGTTTGCTCCGTCCTGCTCGACGAGCTTGCGCGCCTTCGTCAGCGTCGTGGTGGGGTCACCTGCGTTGTCCTCGTGAATGGTCTCGATCGTGCGCCCTGCGACCTCGTCGCCGTTGAGCTCCCAGTACAGGTTCCAGCCGTTCAGCATGTCTGTTCCCGCTGCCGCTACGACTCCGGTCGTCGGCACGATGACACCCACCTTGATGGGCCCCTCGTCGCCGGCACCTCCACCCTCCGCTTCACCGGGGGCCGAGCACGCTGCGAGGATCAGAGCGAGCGCGAGAGCCGTTGCGATGTACACCTTCTTCCACCGGGATGCGTATGCATTCATCGTTGCTTTCTCCCCTCGCTCGCGAGACCTCATGCAGCCCCTCGTTTCATGCCCGAGTGCTTCTTTCTTCAACTGGTTTGGATGGCGTCTCGGAGGACGACGCGTCGGGGTTGATCGCGGACTTCGAGCCCCTGCGATCCCGGTCCGATAACAGGCCTCCTCCTCCGAACTCGATGAGTTCGGCCTCCTCCGCGGCTCCGTAACGGCGCAACAGGGGCGCCCACACCAGTCGCTGCCATGCGCCCACGACTCCGTCGGGTGTGAACAGGATGGTGAGCACGAAGATAAGTCCCAGAAGAGTGGGCCAGCGCTCCACGTAGCCGCTGACGTAGTTGGTGACGAACACGAACACGCCGGAGCCGACGAACGCACCAGTGATCGTGCCGACCCCTCCCAGGATCGACATCAGAAGTCCTTCGGCCGATGCCTTCACGTAAACCGACGGGGGACTGAAGAAGTTGTTGTACATGGCGAGCAGCAATCCCGCGACCCCCGCGAAGGTCCCCGAGATGGTGAAGGCGATCAACTTGATGCGCTTTACGTCGTAGCCCAGCGGCGCCATCCGCTGTTCGGCCTCGCGTATTCCCTTCAGCGAGAGACCGAACGGTGAACGAACTATGCGGGCGATCAGGAACACGCAGAGCGCGACAACCGCGAGGGAGAAGTAGTAGTAGCTCCAGTACTCCACGGCGAAGGGCGGCCGGTCAATGCCGCGAAGGCCATTGTCTCCACCCGTCAGGGTGGTCAAGCGCTGCGCGACGCCCCAGACCACCATTCCCTGGGCGAGCGTGATCATCAGAAAGTACACACCGCTCGCGCGCACCAGCAGCAGTCCGAAGAAGATAGCAACCACGATCGTGCTGATGATCGCGAGCAGGGCCGAGACCGCGAGAGGGAATCCGTAGCTGGTGTAGAAGATGCCCAAGCCATAGCCTGCGATGCCCAGTACGCCCGCTTGTCCAAGCGTCACCATTCCGCCGTAGCCAGCGATCAGGTTGATAGAGAGGGCGAACAGCCCGAAGAACAGCATCTGCGTGGCCATGTTCACGTAGAAGGACGAGACGAGGTAGGGGAACGAAACGGTCAGCACCGCGACCGCTGCAAGGCTGGCCCACTTGACGATGCGCAGGGTGTTCACCTAGTGGCCACTTAGTTAACCGTCGCCCGGCCGAACAGCCCACGCGGTCTGAAGATGAGAATCAGGGCCATCGGCGCGAACAAAAGGAAGTAGGAGAGCGACGGTGTGAGTGAGCGCCCAAACGAGTCGATTAGCCCGACCAGCAGGCTTCCGACTATCGCCCCGCGCAGGTCACCCAGTCCACCCAGGATCACGACGACGAGGGCGAAGTTCAGAATCTCGCCGTCGGCGCCGGGATAGAGACTCAGAAAGACGCCGCCGATGACGCCGGTCATCCCGGCGAGCAGTGCGCCGAACACGAACACTCCGGTGAAGATCGCGTTGACGTTGATGCCGAGCGCTGAGACCATCTCGCGGTCGTCGACCCCGGCCCGGATGATGGCGCCGATCCTAGTTCGCGACTGCAGGATCCACATCAGCGCCGCAAGCAGAATCCCGAATGCGAGGACCAGCAGCCGGAACTCCGGATAGGTGACGCCGCCCAACTCGACCGTGCCTGCGAACTGCGAGGGTCGGTCGAGCAGGATCGGGTCGCCGCCCCATTGCGCCAGAGCGAGGTCGGCGAGGATCAGCGAGAGGCCAACCGTCAGCAATACCTCGGGCATGGTGCGGCCACGCACGCGGCGCAAGAGGCCGCGTTCGACCACGAATCCGAGTACCGCGATGGCAAGCGCTCCGCCGATCATCGCAACCCAGAAGCTCTGCCCGCCTTGGATCAGCGTGAGGCCGACATATCCGCCGATCAGGTAGAAGGACCCGTGAGCGAGGTTCACGATCCGCATCAGTCCGAAGATCAGAGTGAATCCGCTAGAGAGAAGGAACAGCAAGGCCCCGAAGGAGATCCCGTTGAGCAACAGGAGCACGAACTGACGGCCGCTCACCTAGCTGTACCTCAGTTCGTCGTTCGAGCCAAACCAGTCGAACGGCTGCCGGCTGAGGTTGACCAGTACGCTCTGCGCAGCGGTGTAGTCGTTGAACGCCGCCACACCGTTCTCCGAACCGATCCCGGAATCCTTGAACCCGCCCCAAGGTGAGGCCGGATCGATGCGATGGTGGTCGTTGATCCACACGGTCCCCGAGCGGATGCGATGCGCCACGACGTGTGCACGGGTTAGGTTCCTGGTCCAAACCGCCGCGCCGAGGCCAAAGTCGGCGTCGTTGGCCAGCGTCACCGCTTCGTCTTCGTCCGCGAACGCCTGCACGCTGACTACCGGTCCGAAGACCTCCTCGCGCATGACCCTCATGTCTCTTCGCACCTCGGTGATCACCGTGGGAGCGATGAAGTAGCCAGATTCGAAGGGATCTCCCGCGAGGCGTTCGCCACCACAAAGCACGTGCGCCCCCTCGGCGCGCGCCGAATCGACGAGCTCGAGGATGCGTTCGAGTTGTCGTTGCGATGCAACCGGACCCATCTGCGCCTCCGGTTGCATCGGATCGCCCACACGAATCAGCTGCGCCCGCTCGACCAACTTCTCGACGAAGGTGTCCATCGAGCGCTCGTGCACGAGAAGCCGCGTACCGGCGATGCAGCTTTGACCACTGGCGACGAAGCTCGCGAAGGTTGCTCCTGCCACCGCAACGTCGATCGGCACGTCGTCGAAGATGACCACTGGAGCCTTGCCGCCGAGCTCGGCCTGCACCGGGATTAGGCTGCGCCCTGCGGCCGCGGCGACATGGCGCCCCGTCTCGGTTCCGCCGGTCAGGTCGATTCGATCGATGCGTCGGTGCTCGGTCAGGGCCCTGCCCGCCTCGGCTCCGAAGCCGGGGACGACGTTGATGACTCCGTCGGGAATACCCGCCTCGACGAGCGCGCGGGCGAGCTCCAGTGGGGCGACGGGCGCGAGCTCCGATGGCTTCACAACCATGGTGTTGCCGGCCGCGAGAGCCGGGGCGACCTTCTTCATGGTGATCAGGAGCGGATGGTTCCAGGGCGTGATGGCGCCGACGACGCCGAGTGGCACGCGGCGCACGTAATTCATCAGTTCACCGCTTGCCGGGACCACCAGGTCCTCGTGCGTTTCGGCCACCGAAGCGAAAAAGTCCAGCCAGTCGGGTGCTCGCCCCACCTGCTGGACCATCTCCCGGAGGGGACGTCCGACACAGACCGTCTCGACTTCCCCTATGGCTTCCTTGCGGGAGCGGAGGAGCTCGGCGGCCCTCCTGAGAATGCGCCCGCGCTCGCGCGGGTGCATGTGGGGCCAGGGACCGTCGTCGTGCGCCCGTCGAGCGGCGTTCACGGCGGCATCGATATCGGGGCTTTGTCCTCGTGCGACCACGAAGACGGTCCGGCCCGTTGCGGGATTGGCGACCTCGAGGGTCGCGCCGTCGTGAGCGGCGACCTCGCGACCGTCGATCCACATGAGTTGGTCCTGCTTGATCACGCCAAACTCCCCCATTCGAAGGGGCCGAGATCCCTTCGATACCCCCCGAAACGCCAGACGGTGTGGCGTCCGAGCTCTGCATCAAACATTGTGGATAGTATATTCCGATGCCCGATACTGGCAAATTGAGGACGAACGGTGCGACCCGGCGTTATCCCGCACAAGGGGCGCGCTCCGGCGTTCCCTGGTACCGGCGAACGGGGGCCTGGATCGGAATGGGGACCGGTCCAGGAGCCCTCATGACGGGCGCCGCCGTGACCGGTCAGGTGGGGCCGGGCATCGCGATCCCTGCGGTTGTCACCGGGTGCATCGCCTTGTACTTCGTCTGCGTCGCCCACGGGTTGCAGGCGTGGCGTTCTCGCAAGCCGATGGGCGCGAGCGTCCGGGAGATCTTCGGAGGCCGCAGCGGAGGGCCCCTCACCACAACCATGGTGCTCGCCATGATCGGGTGGTGTGGCTTCTACATGGGCGTCGGCGGAGCTGCGCTGAGCGATCTCATCGGCATTCCCCAGGTCGCGGGATCGTGCGCACTCGGGATGGTCGTCACAGGACTGAGCTTCCTTGGGCAGGAGCGTTGGAATCTGCTGACTTACCTCACCGCGGGCTGTGCCATTGCGCTGACGGTCATCACGGTTGCCGCGGTTCCGACCGATCCGCCCCCTGCCGTTGAATCGGAACCGATCGTGGGCTTCATGGTCGCTTTTGGCGGGATGATCTCCTACGCAGTCGTCTTTGCGATGCGGGTTCCAGACTTCACGGTTGACATCAACAGGCAAAGCGGCGTTTGGATCGTCGGGTTGACCATGTTCGTACCCCTGCTCGCTCTCGCCGCTCTGGGAGTCTCACTGTACGCGCGCACGGGGTTGTTCAATCTGGCCGATGTTCTGGCCGGTACCGAGCGACCCCAAGCGGGGCAGCTGTTCCTGACGCTTTCGACGATCGCCCCGAGCGTGACCGCCGTTTACTCCGGCGCAATCTCGATCGAGAGCCTCGCGCGAGTACCGCACCGTGTGGCGATGGCCGGGGTCGCCGCGTGCGCGACGGTCCTCGGCGCGACGCGGTTCGATCAGAGTTTGATCGGGTTTCTCGAGGTCCTCGGCGCAGTGATTCCCCCCGCGCTCGTGGTCATGTTGCTGACCCCTAGGCTGGCGCGAGCACCGCGATCCCCCCATGCCCTGCTCGCTTGGTGGTCCGGTGCTGCTGCTGCGCTGGCGCTTCATGGTGTTTCGAGCTTCGCCGGTTCCATCACGGGATGCTTTGTCGCCGGAGCGTGGTTGTGGCTGGCGGGCCGGCTGACGCCCCGCAAGGCCACGGCGTACGCGCAATCCGGGGGAGCCGGCGCCGGCCTCACATGACGTGAAGGCGAGTCGAGATCGCCATGGCTCCTTCGAGCGAGTTGGAAACGGGGCAGTGGTTGGCACCCCATAAGAGGGTCTTTTTATCCTCCTCGGAGTGTGGTCCTCGCAGTAAAATAGTGCGGCGAAGTTCCGTGATCTTTAGCTGCCGCTGCTTGGTGTCCTTCGGTCCCTTCACAACGATGTTCTGCTTGTGCTTGACCTCGACCTCCACGCCGTTGAGCGTGATGCCCTTCTCGTAGGCGACCCCCACGAGCGTGACTATCGTTCAGTTGGCAAGGCTCATCTGAAGCAGCGCGAACGGGTTTGGTCCCCTGCCCTCGCCGTCGAACTCAACCGGTTCATCGCCGATCACCGTGATGTCGGTGCCCGGCACCGAGGTGTGGCACTCCATACCGCCTTTCCACGTTGCGTGCACCGCCATGCCGCCCTCCTTGCTGGGAATCAGTCCTTCGTAAGATATCCGGCACTATGTTTAATATCTGAACAGGTCCGGGGCTTTTTGGAGGAGCGACATGGAGATCGAGGGCTACAGGCTCCACCACTGGGGCCAAGCCCCCAGGTGGGAGGCCTTCTCTCTGCCGGACCCCGGTCGCGGCGAGGTTCTTATCCAGGTTGAGGCCTGCGGCGTCGGCCTCACCGTGCTCAACTGCATGAACGGCGCGCTCGGCGATGATCCCGATCTGCTTCCCTTGACGCCGGGCCACGAGGCGGTGGGTCGGATCGCCGCAGTGGGCGAGGGGGTCGATTCAAAGGTGATCGGAAATCGCGTCATGGCTTACTTCTATCTCTCGTGCTTTCGCTGCCGGTGGTGCCTAGAGGGCCGTGAATCTCGCTGTGAGAATCTGCGCGGGTGGTACGGCGTCCACCGCGACGGTGGGTACGCGCCCTTCTCCGTTCTTCCCGAGGGCAACACCCTCGCACTCCCGGAGGGCATTCCCGCAGCGCAGGCCACGGTGATTCCGGACGCGGTCGCGACACCGGTTCATGTCTGCAGAACGCGCCTCGGGATCGGACCCGGCGACCGGGTCGCCGTTATCGGCGCGGGCGGCGGCGTGGGCATTCACATGGTCCAGGTGGCTGCCGCCTGCGGAGCGAACGTTATGGGTCTCGAGCGTGGCGATGAGAAGTTGGCGCTGGTCGAAGGATTCGGTGTGACGGCGGAGGACTCGAGTGATTTCGACGCGGTCGCGCTCGAAGACTTCGACGGGCGCGCGGATGCGATCATCGATCTACTGGGCACTCGCGAGAGCCTGTCCTGGAGCCTGTCCCGGCTGGCGACCGGGGGCAGCATCTGCATACTGACGACCTTTCGCGGAGTCGAGATTCCGGTGCAGCCCCGAGAGTTCGTCTTCCGAGAGATGTCCATCGTCGGAAGCCGCTATGCCTCGCGCTCAGAGCTCCTCCAGGCGGCCGAGATGGTCGAGCGCGGCGAGGTGCGCCCCGTGGTGGGCGTGAGCTCGGGTCCACGCGAGGTCGAGTCGATCCACGAGCTGCTGCGCACCGGCCGACTCGAGGGACGAGGCGCTATCCTCTGGGACTCTCAATGACTCAGGCGTGTCGCTGAGGGAGCGGGTCGAGGTGACCCGCCCTCGGTGATCCAGCTGTCCTCCGGCTTGTAGAGGCCAAAGGACACGTTGGGATCGCCCGGGACGTACGTCCCGGTGACCTGGGCGCGCGTCCCGATCTCTCGCGACCGGCTCATTACCGTGTGACCGAGGGCGAGCTGGTGAGGTTCCCATCGCCGAAGAGCGGCGAGCACGTCGCCGTTTTCCGCGCGCATGGCGGCCGCGAGTTTCCATCCGTCCTCAGCGGCCTTTGCTGTGCCGGCTGCAGCGTGCGGTCTGATGGCGAAGGCAGCATCGCCGATCAGGCACACGCGTCCGAAGGCCATGCGCGGCACCGCTATGTCGAACACAGCTTGCACGAATGGCTCGCTCGACTTCACGACGACCTCGGCAATCGACTCCGGGAGTTGTTCGGCAGCCGCGGCGTGGAGCTCGTCGACGTGGTGTTGCCGCACAGCTCCGGGCGCAAGCGAGATCTCTTGTCGCACGCCGCGCGCGTCGGTCATCAGATCATCGAGCGTCCGGCCCTCTTCCACGTTGCGATACCAGACGAAGTTGATGCGACGCTCGCCCGGCTCGACTGAACCGTCAAAATCGGGAATGGGGTAGGTGAGGATGTGCATTCTGTCGCCGACGTAGTAAGTGCAGGCGTCGTGCAGGGGACCTGAGGTGCCGGCACTCAGTTCGTTCTCCTTTACCGTCCCGCGCCATCCCACGTAGCCCGCATAGAGCGGCAGCACTTCTGGAAGAAGGAGTCTTCGAGCCGTCGAGTGGATCCCGTCCGCGCAAACGAGGAGATCGCCGGTCACCTCCTCGTCGCCCAGCTCGAGCGTGATCGAGCCATCGTTCTGGCGAAAGCCGGTCATCCCCGCCCCGAGGTAATAGCGACCTTGATCGAAACAGTCGAGAAGGCCCTTGTGCAACGTGTAGTACGACGTGAACCAGTACCGGCATGGAGCTTCATGAATCGTGTCGCCGCCTCGATCGAGATACCTCAGCCAGTCGGCTTTCGAGCTGACTCGCCCGACGTCCATGGTGTCGCCTTCGATGAAATAGCGGATCGTTGCGGGATGCAGGACGATTCCCGCGCCCCGACCTTCAAGGGGCGCGCGGGAGCGTTCGTACACATCGACATCGCATCCAGCGTCGCGAAGGGTCAGTGCCGTGGTGAGGCCCCCGAGAGATCCTCCCGCTATCAGCACGCGAGAAGCGGCGTCCTCCATCGCGGTGGCGTCAGCTCTTGAACTCGACCGTGACGAACCGCAGCGTCGTGTCGCCGACGTTCTCGAGGTCGTGGATGAGCAAGTCCTCCGGAGTGTGTTCGAGTCGATTGGTCTCGCCGAGCACGTAGTCGTGGACGAGGTAGCCGCCGTCGGCGAAGCGCTGAAGGCCTCGGCCCGGGTCGACGACGGTCCAGAAGTAGGTCTTGTCATGCACGTGGAACGGCGCTCGTTGACCCGGTTCCAGCCTGGATTCGAAGACGCGGATTCTGTCGTCCTCGAACCACAGCGCGGTCCCGATGTCATGGTTCGTCCGAGCGCGCCCCAACTCGTCTGCGAAGTCCTCGATTTCGAAAGTGCCACGCTCGTCTGGCGTCGTCCGGAGCATCAGACCCCCCGTGTGCAACTCGCATGTTTGACTCTTATTACGTAGTATATATAGTACACACGGGAGGAGTGGGCGCTTCTCCCAGGTGAAAATTGGCTCTTGTGGGCCGACGCGGCCTGCAACGAATCAAGGGGGGTTGGCCGTGGCAACTGCTGCGAGTGCGCGGGGAGCAGTTCCTGCTCGTCGCTATGACTGGAGAGAGGAACTCCGTCTCGACACGATGGACATCGTCGTGGCGACGATTCTGGGCCTCATCGAGGCCGTCATCGAGATCGTCGGGGCGCTCGGGTTTCTGGAGCGCACGGTATGGCTTGCGGGACCCGCCGGATTCGCCTTCTACGCGTTCTACAACGGCACCACCTGGATCCTCTTCTTCGCGGGCGCCTACCTTCGCAAGCGGGCGGGCGTCATCGTGCTGGCCGCCGCGATCACTCATCTGATTCGCTGGTTCTGGGGCGACCCCGACGGCCCGCTCCTCATGTTCTACGCGCTGTTCCCGGCCATCTGGGCGCTTCTCGCGTTCATGGCGATGCGGTGGAAAGGCGGCTGGTCGCTGTTCGCGATCACCTGCGCGGTCGCGGCCGGCACCAACCAGATCGCGTCGTTCATCGGCCAGCGCGGCTTCGACCTTGCCGGCGGTGTTTTCTGGGGAATCGTGGCGATCACCATCGGCTTCGCGGGAGGGCTGATCTGGGGGCCAATCGGACGCTCTCTCGGAATCGGCCTGGAGAGGGCCGGTGTTCCCGTGGTCGAGGAGCCACCCGGACGCACCGGAGGCGCCCGGAGCTACGCCTGATACAAATTCATCGAGGGTCCCACCCGACGTGATGTCGGGTGGACTGCACCCAACAAGGGCGCGTCGTTACCGGGAGAGCGCATGCCTGAACGGGCATTGGTCGTAGAGGACTACAGCTTTTGGTTCAAGCTCCCCAGCGGGGAGCGGCGCCTTGCGCTCGACAACGTGTCCTTCTCGATCACCAAGGGCTCGTTTGTGTTGATCCTCGGCGAGAGCGGCTCAGGAAAGTCCACGCTCGCTCTCAACCTGGTGGGCATCTACCCCGACTACTTTGGCGGCTTCAACGAGGGAAGGGTCCTCGTCAATCATCCCTCGAAGGGACTCGTGAACCGTCGCGAGCTGGACCGGGGAGAGCGCTTCAAGACCGTCAACATGCTCTTTCAGAATCCCGAGGACCAGATCGTCACGCTCACGGTCGAGGAGGAGATCGCGTTCGCCCTCGAGAACTATCTCGTGCCGCCCGCCGAGATCTTGCCGCGCGTAGCGAGGGCCTTGGAACTGGTCGGCCTTCACGGCTTCAAGGACCGTGCGACGCTAAAACTGTCGGGCGGCGAGAAACAGCGCGTCGCCCTCGCCGCGATGCTTGCGATGGAGCCGAGCGTGCTCATCCTCGACGAGCCCACGTCCAACCTCGATCCCGCGGGAACAGAGGAGGTGCTCGATTCGGTTCGTCTTGTCCGCGAGCAAGTCGACATCACCCTCGTGATCGTGGAGCACGAGGTCGACCGGGTCTTTCACCAGGTCGACGAGGTCTTGCTGGTCGACGGGTTGGCGGTGCACGGTCCCGAGTCACCGCGGGAGTTCCTGGCGAACAGAGGAATGCAGGTCCGCAATGACATGGGTCTGTGGATCCCCCAGGCCTCGGAGGTGAGCCTCGAGCTCGCGCAGCGCGGAGTGAACCTGCCTCGAACCCATCTCACCGGCGAGGAGCTGGTCGACGACCTGGGTGCCGCGGGAGCGCGCGAGCCCGCGGCCCCACCACCAGAGAGCAACGGGGCCGCGTCGCGCCGGTTGGTCGCGGCGGCGGAGCCGACCATAAAAGTGCGCGGGGTCGGCTTTTCGTACCCGTCCCAAAGCGATGTACTGCGCGAGATCGATCTCGACATCCAAAAGGGTGAGCTTCTCGCCATCGTGGGTCAGAACGGTTCGGGCAAGTCGACGCTCGCGTCGTGTATGGCCGGACTCTTCGCTCCGACAACTGGCACGGTGGTTGTGGACGGAAAGCTCACCGGCGACTACAAGTTCGCCGATCTCGCCAGGAGGGTGGCTTACATCTTTCAGGTGCCCGAGAAGCAGTTCATCCGAAAGTCGGTGTACGAGGAGATGGCCCACGGGCTCAAGACGCTCAAGGTGCCGGCAGAGGAGTTGGAGCGACGGGTCGACGCGGTCCTGAAAACCGTACGTTTGGATGAGCGCAAGGAATCGAGTCCCTTCCTGCTGAGTCACGGTCAGAAGAGACGGTTGTCCGTCGCCTGCATGGTCATCTCCGAGCCCGATGTCGTCATCCTTGACGAGCCCACCTTCGGACAGGACTGGCGCCAGGCGGGTCGGCTTATGGACTACATGCGAAGCCTCGCCGACGCCGGCGCGGCGGTGACGTTCATCACCCACGACATGCGGCTGGTGGCGGAGTACGCGGATCGCTGCGTGGCGATGTCGGAAGGAAGGATCATCTTCAACGGGGGACCACTCGAGCTGTTCTCTTCGCCTGATGTCCTCACCGCGGCGAAATTGAAGGCGCCACCGGTCTTCGATTTCTCCCGAGACCTTCTAGGACAGCCAACCCTGGCAACGATCGATCTCATCGACCAACTGGAGACTCGTTTTGGACGACCTGGAGCTGTCGTACAAGGAAGCTAATTCGCCGTTCCACCGTATGGACCCCTTCTCGAAGACTCTGTACGTGCTTGCGGTGTCGACGACCGCGATCTTCAACTCGAGCCTCTACGTCGGAATAGGCCTGTTCGTGCTGACCTTCGTCTGCGCCGCGTTCCTCTCGGGCGTTTCGCTGCGCGCTTACTGGAAGCTCGGCAAGGTGATCCTTCCTTTCATCCTCATCCTCACTTTCGTGTTCCCGTTTTTCTACGCGGGGCAGTTGTCAATCGGCTCGGAGGACATCGCCATCAGGACCCCGATCAAGGACCTGAGCTGGGCCGCGCTCGGCTTCGGCGCGCTGCTGGGTCTGAGGTTCTTGGCAATCGGGTTCGCCGGCCTCACCTATGCCTTCACGACTCACCCGTCGGACCTGGTCCAGGGGTTCTCCCGGCATGGGCTCGACTACCGGCTGGTGCACGCACCGGTGCTGGGGCTCGTTCTCTTTCCCTCGTTTATTCAACTGGGCCGGGACATCTCGACGACACAGAGGATCAGGGACCTCGGGGCCGATCTTCACCCGATCGCTCGCAAGTGGGCGTCCTTCAAGCATCTCGCGTTCTCGATGCTCCTGATGGGATTGCGGCGCGGCCAGACGCAGGCCATGGCCCTGGACATTCGAGGCTACGGAGCCCACAAGACCAGGACCTTTCTGAGGCCGATCCCCTCGTCGTTGGCCGGGCGCGTGTTTGGCTGGACCTGCTTCGTGCTGGCCGTCGCCTACCTGGTTCTGCAGCTTGGAAACCTGGCCGGGCACATGCAGTGGGACATTGGCGGCTGATGTCGAGGCTTGCGTCGACCTGCGCACCTCGCCCTATCGGAGACGTTCTTGAGACATCAGATCGGAAGGATCGTGCTTACCGCCGCCGCGAAAAGGAGCGTAAGCGCGACGATGGCCGGGAGGCGCGCACGTGGTGCGGCTCGGTGGGCGACTAGCCGCGCGCCGAGTGCGTGACCGACCAGCAAGATGGTCGCCTGAACCAGCCATCGCCCGATCGTTCCGAGGGGATCGGGATCGAGGCCGCCGCCTGTGATCCCGAACAGATTCCAGCCCCAGCCGAAGGGATCTCCAAGGAGGTCCGGCAGGAGCTGGATGCTCGTGAGCAATCGGTTGTGCACGAGCGCCAGCGCCACGGCGATGCTCGCGACCGCCGGGACGGTTGCGGCCACGACCAGGCCGTGCGAGCCCCGAGCCGAAGCCCAGGTCTCGAGCATCCACACCATGCCTGCTCCCAGCGCGCAGGAGGTAAAGACTCCCGTGGTGGCGTAGAGAGCTGCGTTGGAGGAGACGGCCAGCGTGCCCCACATCTCCAACTGTCGGAGTCCACCGAAGAGCAGACCACCGGCAAGCACGCCGAGAACCAGTGCGGCGCCGCGCGGGGGCCGCCACCCCAGGAGGCGAAACTTGCGAACGTGAGCGACCCAACCGAAGAAGAGATTGAACACCTCCGCGCTCGCCATCCACGCGACGCGGCCAAGGGTCAGACAGCCGGCCACTGTGATCACGGTGTAGAGCGCGAGCGCGGCCCCCACCGCGCGCGGATGAAGCGCGTTGGAGTTGGCGCACAAGTACCACGACCATGCGAGCGCCGCAGGTATGGCCGCCAGTACTCCTGCGTCCGGGCTCGGCTCTTCGAGTGCGTCCCTAGAAGACGCCGAGCGAGAACGAGCGACCGCCACGCGCTCGCGGGCGTCGGACCGGGCAAAGATTCGGGCAAGTCCGTCGAAGGGATCGAGCCAGCGCCACACAGGGCCGAGGGCGACGCTGAGCGCAACGATCACCGGCCAGGCCGTTCCGATCACGAGAGCCGGGGCTAGGTTTTCGAGCTCACTGGTCGAGCCAATGCGTCCCGCAACCACCGCTGCGGCCAGGAGGGCGATCGCCAGGCCCCTCCCGGTCTTTTGTCCTGCGCCGAGTCGGCCCTCCCAGGAGTAGAGAGGTGGCACGTGGCCCCCGAGCCCCTGCTCGCCGGCGTCCCGTAAATCCTGAGCCAGACGACGCCCGGGGACGGCCAAGGCGATGATCAACAGGATTCCGAGCACGGCCGCCGCGGGGAGGGCAAGGGGCAGTTCCCCCTGCTGCTGAAGCGGATGAGCCAGATTCATGCTGAGGGAAGGGTTTCACATGTCCGCCACCGGCGCATAATTAAATTGGTCGTGGACCGACGGGCGGGTTCGCGAGCGTGTTCGAATCCGGGACCTGGGGGGAGCATCATGCACAGGCGCACGTCGTGCCTTCTCTTTACGCTGTTGGTAAGCGCGAGTCTGTTGTCACTCGCTGCACCGGCGGGGGCGGACCACACCGATCCCAATCAGCCACTCTCTCCCACTACATCCATCGGTCCTGCGCCCGGGCCTCTCGGGCCTCCACTCACCTTCGGTGAGGGGGAGTGGGAATTCATTCGGAACTTCCAAGCGAACCCCGGCTCGGACCTCGAGTTCTTCACCAAGGACAAGAGCGTCTACTCGTCGACCGGCACCCTGGGTCAGGGCGATGAGGCTCACGTCGGTCAGCGGATACTCCGGCTGACCAAGGGCGGAGCAGTCGATCCCCAATTCCGAGCCGATCACGGTTCGGCGAACTGCGCCACGTCCAACCCCGGCGGCACCACAGGTCTCCAGCACGACACGCAGGTCACTCCCAAGAGCTCCCCCCAGTTGATCGTCGACACGACCGACGCGACCGGTCGTTGTCACGACGCACCCGGTGGCGGTCTCGAGCTTGTCGATATCAGCGGGATCAACCAAGCATCCTTTGAGCCGCGCGAGGTCCACCTGACCCGTCACGCCGGTACTTCGCACACGGTTACGGTCGATGCAAAGAGGCCGGGCATCGTCTACAACAGCGCGGCACAATTCGGCTCGAGCACTACCCCCGAGGCACAGGATGCGTGGATCGATGTGCTCGACATCCGGTCTTGCCTGGGCAACGCCTCCAAGTCACTCAGTCAGAAGCGCGCCCTCTGCCGGCCCAAGGTCTTTAGGATCCCCTTCGAGCCCGAGTGGTCACAACAGCTCGACAATCCTCCGATCGACGACGACGCCGACAACGACGGCCTCGAGGACGCTACCGAGTCGTCCTGTCACGACATCACGGCCAAGGGCAACCGTCTCTACTGTGCGTCGTTGTCCGCAACCCTGATCTTCGACGTCGGCGGTCTCACGAACTCGTCAGGCGCAATACGGGGGACGCCCCTTAATTGCACGTTGGCGGCCGGTACTCAAACTTCCGCCATGGTTACCGACTGCAGTGCAAACGACGTGCCGGGGGGACCCCGAGCACAAGGGTGGAAGTTCCTCGGCTCGTTCAATCACCCAGGGCGCAGCTGCGTTGCGGACACGAACAAATCATGCAATAGCAACGACCAGGTTCGATCCGACGACGGCGTCGCCGTTTCGCACGAGTCCGACCCGACGCCGAACAACCAGACGATGTTCGTGACGGACGAGCGCGGTGGCGGAGTGGTGCCACCGGGATCGTCGTGCAGCCCGGGCATCGACAATCCGTTCGGCAACGGAGGCCTTCATGCCTTCGACCTCACCAATCCCGGCAACATCCAATATGAGCGCAAGCCCGATGGATCCAAGGCGGTGTGGATCGGAGAGGCGCGCGTTCCAGCGGCGACCTTCTGCGATATTCACGTCATCGAACACATCCCGGATGAGCAGCGGGTGATCGTCGCCTATTACACGCAAGGGACCAAGATCCTCGACTACTTCATCGATTCCCAAGGTCGGTTCACGTTCAGGGAGACGGCCAGTTTGGTACTGCCCGGCGCCAACACTTGGGCGGTGGAGCCTTTCAAGATGAAGAACAACGGAGACGGCACGAGGACTTACTTCTTCTTGTCCGACGACATACAGCGCGGGGTTGACATCTTCACCTGGACCGCCCGCAAGAACCCCAAGGGCGCATCTCCCCCGGCGAGCCTGCTGTCTGCGACCTCGGGACCCTCGACCGGTGACCTCGGCCTCATCGCTCTAGCGGCCATCCTGCTGCCGCTCGCAGCCTTGATCGGTCGCCGTCGCCGGGTACACGGCCGGTTGGGATGGGCGACGATGTTGAAGCCCTAAAGGTCGGTCGCGACCGCGACGAGCGAACGCCAGGTAACGCCCTCTACTCGATCATCTCTCGCATACCTTGGTCTATGTCGCCTTCATACTCGAAGATGGGTTCGAGATAGAGACGCCCCCACCTGATCTTGTCGCTCGTGATTCCCATGATGATCACTCCGCGCAAAACGAGCTGCGAATCGTCGGTTTTCGTGGCGGTCATCTCCCATTCGGTCCACGCGGTCCCGTCCTCGACCGCTTCCCGTAAAAGCTCTCCCTGGAAGTTGGGCATCGAGTTGAAGATCGTCGACCAGTTCTTGCGAACCTGAGCGCTTCCCCGAAACGCCTCGGTCGGACGCAGAGGTTGGTAGCTGTCATAGTCGTCATCGAATAAGGCAACGAACCGATCAATGTCATGGTCGTTGATTGCCCGATGCAGGTCATCGATGACCCGTCGAGCACTCTCATCAGACATGAGTCCTACCCCCTACATACGACGCTCCTACCCGAGGCAGATGCCGCTCGCGAAGTTATTGCTCTCGATTTCTTCGTCAACATCATTGTTCACGTCGACCGTGATGCGAAACTCGCAGTCGGGATCGAAACAGCCAGGAGGGATCGGAACCTTCAAATCGATGCATGCCCCTTCGGCCAGGGCGGGAGTTGGTACCGACGCAGCCCCATGAGTCCCAAAGTCAACCTGGGTCACCGAGGGTCCGGCTGGAGCTGAGCCATGGTTGCAGACGGTGACGGTCAAGTTGTTTTCCTTGTCCCGTCTGCAGAACGATCCGCTGTCATCGGGAACCGGGACTAGATCGGGGAGCCCCACCTCGATCTTGCGCGGCCCCACGCGCTCGGTGTGAATGGTCTCGACCGCCTTGTCGTCTCCGGCTGCCGTGTAGACAGAGACCACGTCAAGTTCGATCGGACTCTCGACAACGACGAATCCCTTCAAGAAGTCCTTTGCTCGCCCGAGTTCGTGGATCAGCTTCCTGTCGATCTCGATCGCTTCGTCGGGACCCAGCTTCATCTCGATGAATTCCGAGACCTCCCCGGCCTTTCCCGGCAGCCCCACGGCGACCTTGACCCGGAAGCGAACTGCGCGTCGGTGAGGGTTGTGAATATTCACGGCGGTCCAATATTCGCCGGGAGCCAGGACCTCGCCCTTGGAGCGCCCGACCACGAACTTTGCGGCGTACTGAAAGATCACGCGCATTAGCCTCTCCGTTCCTCCGAAGGCCTCCTGAAGACCCCCTCGCCCAACCGTAGGACCGGCCTGTCACCTGAGCGTCACCATGCCGTTACGGGGACGCGTTTTACGACAACTTCCTGTTGCCTCGTCTGCATCAGCTGAGCAACCGGAACGAAGTGTGCTGCTTGACGTCCGGGAACGGGCGGGTCTAGAGCTGGTCCGTACCCTCAGCCCGAGAGAGACGGCCGTCGCTGCTGCGCGATTCGCTTCTCTCCAAGGAATCGGTTGATAAGCGCTTGCCACCCTGGGGCCTGTGGGTGCACTCTGGAGACTGGCTGAGGTCCAATGACGGACAGATTGGATGGGGCTCCTTGATGGGTGGGCGATGGTGACCGACGCCAACTTCTTGTCATTGGTGGCACACGAGTTGCGAAACCCCATCGCGGTCATCAAGGGGCTGGCACAGACCGTGTCACGAAGCCGCGACCGACTGTCTGAGGATGAAATCAATGAATGTCTTAGCCGACTCCTCCACCAGGCGGATCGGTTGGGGCACTTGGTCGACGATCTCATTGATTCCTCCCAAAGCGGCGGCGGACGCCTCCGGGTCATCCTGGAGAGCGTCGAACTCCGTGACACTGTCGATAGAGCCGTTGAGTCCGTGCCACAGCCATCGGGCAAGACGCTGGATGTGGATGTGCCCCCAGGGATGCGTGTACAAGCCGACGCGTTTCGCCTCGAGCAGGTGTTTTCAAACCTCTTGGACAACGCCTACCGCTATGGGGGTTCGCGAATCCGGCTTCAGGCGTTTCGGGACGAAGGCGATCGTGTGCTGGTCACCTTGTCGGACGATGGCGACGGCGTTCCCGAGGAGCTGGTGCCCGCGCTGTTCGACGAGCTCAGCCGGGGAGTTAATGCGACAGACCACAGGGGTCTGGGGCTCGGGCTCGCCATTGCTAGAGAGGTAGTGATTGCCTGTGGGGGCGACATTTGGTATGAGCCTCTTAGTCCCAGGGGTGCTCGCTTCCATACCCTCTTGCAATGGGCCGGAGATCAGTCCCAAGATGTTGTAACCGTCCTGAGACCCGACCAACGAGGCGACCCGATGGCCAGGATCCTGATAGTTGACGACGAGCCGGATCTTCGCTTTCTGCACAAGCTCATCTTCAAGGACGCGGGGCATGAGGTCGCGGTTGCCAGCGATGGTGCCTCGGCACTCGAGTGGGTCAAGAACGAGCGTCCTGATCTCGTCGTCACCGACATCATGATGCCGGTGATGGACGGCAACCAGCATGCCTCCCGGGCTCTCGGCGTTGATCTCCACCACCTTGTCCCCGATCAGGTCGATGCCCACGAAGAACACCCCGTCGTAAACGAGTCTGTCCCGCATGGTCTCGACGACCATGAGCTCCCTCTCCGAGATACGCGCTTCTTCTGGTTTTCCCCCTGTGCTGATGTTGGCGCGAACGTCTGTGCCACGTGGTACACGCTTGAAGGCGGCATAGGTTCCGTTAACCTTCAGCAGTTCCCCCTCCAGCAGGAACAGTCTTAGATCGCCGTCCTCGGCTCCGGGGACGAACTCCTGCGCCGTGACGTAACCGTCCTCCTTGATAGCAGCAACGATCTGTTTGAGGTTGGGATCTTTCTCGTCCTCGACCACGAATACGTTGCGACCCTGAGCTCCATAGAGCGGTTTCACGATGGTTCTGCCCACGCGCGCGATGAAGTCCCTAATTTCTTCGAAATGGCGTGTCACGATGCAGCACGGTCTGATGTCGGCCGGGAACTCCTGCAGGTAAAGCTTGCTCCCCGCACGAGACAACCCCACAGGATCGTTCACCACCGTCACTCCTCGATCCACCAGCATCTGACCAAACACGACTCCCATACTGGTGGCCCATGGTCGATTCTGGAGGTCCTGTATCGAATCGTTCCTCAGCCAAACCGCGTCGAAATCGTCGAGAACGATGGTCCCTTGTTGATCGGCGTCCTGGGCCCGGATAAGGAATGACTTCAGTTCATCTTCCTGCTTGTAGACAGCTCGGTGAGCACGGGCGCGCAGATTCTCGTTCGGGGCATAGTCCACGTCACCCACTCCCAGATACCAGACTTCGTGGTCGAGCTTCGCGGCGGCCATCGCCAGCCGCGTCGTGGCGAATTCACTATCTTCGGTACCCACCTCGTTTACGAAGAAAGCGACCTTCAAGCGACTGCTCCCTTCTCGATGAGGTCCCGAACCCTCATTCCGTCGTATGCACGTGCGAGCCGCTCTTGGGCGCGGCGGCCCTCGGTCCATCGAGGACGGATCCAAGGTGGACGCAGGATGCCTCTTTCGATGAGCTCCTCCACGAGTGGAACATCGTCGAGCGATAGCTTGCCAACCAGGAGAGGTTCGATCGTCTTGCGTTGTGAGACGAATTCGAGCACGCGCGTGATCCCCCGCAGGTAAATCACGTCTTTCGTGAGCCCTCCGCTTCGCGCTACACGAATAGCGATACCCCACGCCGTCTTGGGTGCAAGGGAATGCTTCTCGCGTAGTTCCTCGAAGATCTCCAGGAAGTCTGCGCCCCCAACTATTCGATCCACCGCCACCACGCGGGCAGCGAGCAACCGAAGTCTCGCCGGGTCTAAGCCACCGCTGACGAACTCGGAGAGCAGCGCCAATCCTTCCTGAGTCTCGTCGTATCCGGGGAGGCCTACGGTCAAGAGCTTCAGAGGCTGCGCTCTCCCATTCTCATAGGTGACCACGTGCGTTCCGACCTCGTGCTGAATGAGTGCGTCGACGCGTTTACTTCGGAAGACCGCAGATGCTGGAACCAAAAAGCGGCCATGCGACACCCTGAGATCGGATACGTCGGAGCGGATATCCATCTCTGCTGCAAAGCCCGGATAGCGGTCACGATATAGATCGAGTTCCCGCTCGGCCGTCTCTGCAAAGGCGCTGGCGGTAACGTGACTGTCCTGAGGAACCTGCACGGGAATCGCCTCGAGAAGCTCGTTCGCATCCGTGACGAGCGCGTCTCCTACGTCACCGAAAAGCTGTAAGGACTCATACATGAACCTGGAGGTGTCGCGATCCTCAAGCAGCGTGATCTGTCGCATGATCTCGTCGCGCTTTCCCAAGAAGAGGTTCTCGAGGGGCCGGATCTTCCACTTGCTCGATCTCGAGATCGTAGAGACGGCGTTTGACGAGATCGGGTTTGAACTCCAATGGCCTCGACTGCAGCGCTGGCGCATGGGCGAAGCCGCTTCGTTCGAAATCCACCCAGGCCTCTGGTGCGTTGAGAGGCGTGAGGTTCAAAAGGAGGTCAATCTCTCGCTCCATCTCGGTCAGGGCATGGTCGATCTCGAATGCTCGAGAGAGCTCGGAGGTCGAGGAGCTCGTGAAAGTTTTCATTTGTGCCATCAGTACCCATCGCCTGGGAGTGTGAATCGGGCTCTCCTGCTATCGGGGGAGCTCATACCAAGCTAAGGGATGCGTGTCCCTTGGAGAAGCCCTCGAGGCGCTAGCTCACAACCTTCGAATGATGTCAGTCTGGGAGTCTTGCGGAATGAATCACCGCCAGTAGGAAGAGTTCCCCCATCGAGCAAGGAGGCGACATGGAGGTAATTGGCCTTTCCTGGGTAGGCACACGTACGGAACGCTTCGAAGAGACCGCTCGATTCTTCGGGGAGGTGATGGGAATCGAGCGGGACGAAGAGCAACCTGGTTTTGTCTCTTTCAAGACACCGCGCGGAGAAAAGGTCGAGGTCTTTGACACGGACGAATCCGAGCACGGCTTCATGACCACGGGGCCGGCGGTGGGCTTCGCGGTCACGGACATCGATGATGCTCGCTCTGAACTGGAAGCCGTCGGGATCGAGTTCATGGCACCCACGCAGCGGGAGGGCGACTTCCGGTGGGCCCACTTCCGTGGACCGGACGGCAACATCTACGAAATCACCTCTTCGTAGATTCCGCCAGAGCCCTCAGTTCCCCAAAGAACAAGTCAGCGCTTTCACTCCACGTAGGAAAGGAGTCGGCGCGCTCTCGGGCGGAGTTGGACATTCGGGTGCGCAGTTCACCCTTTTCGCTCAGTTTCGCGATCGCCTCCGCCAAACCGGCTACATCCGCTGGTTCGAGAACGAAACCATCGCGCTCGTGCCTTGCGAGATGTGCGAGGTTGCCGAGGTTCCACCCCACCACTGGGAGGCCGGCAGCCATCGCCTCGCCGTAGACGGTCCCGTAGGCCTCTCGCCTACTCGGGAGAATGAAGAAGTCCGCGGCCCGGTACATCGCTTCCACTTCGTCGGG
The DNA here is from genome assembly GCA_050693895.1 of Actinomycetota bacterium. Lineage (GTDB taxonomy): Bacteria > Actinomycetota > CADDZG01 > CADDZG01 > WHSQ01 > WHSV01. The sequence goes on from JBOGWS010000065.1 coordinate 23,042, forward strand.
GGGCAGGGGACCGTGCCGGACCACCCTCTCTGCCAGATCGCCGAGCGCTAGGAGTCGCTTAACCCGCACTGTGTACCGACGATCGACCTCCTCGTCGCCAACGAGGTGAAGGGTGCAGAGGGATTCCGGAACCAGAGTGAAGGCATGCAGTAGCTCAACGATTCCTTTGTGTTCGCTCCAGTTGGCGACGCAGAGCGCTGCCGCCTTTCGTCCTCGTCTGAGATCGAGCGCGGCGTTCTTAGTCGACGCGACGTCTCGACCCGGTGCCACGAACACGATCCTCCCAGGTTCAATTCCCTGCTTCACAAGTTCATCTATCAAGGTCTCGCTCGCCACCATGATTCGGCTGCACCGTCGGTAGGCGACCAGGTCGAGATTGCGCTGGATCACGCTTCGGATGGGACCGTGACCGACACCCCCGGGGCTTTGGTGAATGATCGTCGCGAGAGGACCGGGGAACAGACGTAGCCAGGGAGTGGCAAAGGCCGCGGCGATGCTGTCGAGAACCACCACGTCGGGACGCCGTCTACGAATCTGGCCGGATACGGTTGGCCCGGCCAGCGCCGGCAATGGAAAGTGCCGATCGGGGAACGAGACGAGGGACAAGAATGCATCTCTTTCGGCCGCCGCCCGCGCCATACGCCTGTGATACAGATAGCCACCTGTGAGCGTGGCTGGGTCGCCGAGGGTAACGAGAGTGACGCGGAAGAGGGTCACTCGCTATTTTCTTCAAGGAGCTCTGCGTCGGCGCACATGAGTTCGCGCTCCTATGAGTCTGGTGGTGCCGAATAACCACCGAACGCAACCGACGATTCCCAAACCCGAACCGAAAGCATCTCGATAGCGCCGGGGCCCAGTCTGCCGACCACCTCAGCATGGCTCCAGCGCGCGAGCACCTCGACCGTGACTGCCTCCTGCTCCGGCGGGCGAATCACTTCGAGATCCTTGCCGTCCACGATGGTCACCGTGTCGAGCATGGCCCTCTCCAGATCATCGAGATCGCACACCATCCCGCGTTCGTCGAGGGCGCGACGAACTGCAACTACCTCCAGCCGGTAGTCGTGCTCGTGAAGCTTGCCCTCGGGACCCTCCATGCCGGGCATGATGTGCCATGCCTTGAAAGTGGTTGACAGCCCGACCTCGAACACGTTCAGTCCTCCCGGTAGTTGATCGCTGCATGGATCAAGCCGTCGGTAGAAGAGTCCACTGCGTGGAAAGCATTCGACACCTGTGACAGCGGAAACTCGTGAGTCGCCAGTAGGTCCAACGGGAGTTCCTTCATGAGACTCAGGGCCGCTTCCACGCGCTTCTTCTTCGTCCACTCGGCTGCGAGCCGCGCCGGAATGGTCGACACCTGCGTGCTCCTCAGGGTCAGGCGACGGCGATGGAAGGCACCGCCGAGTGGCAGAGATACGGGTTTGATTCCAAACCACGAGGCCACCAGGACCGTGCCCTCATGGGCCGCGAGCTCGAGGGCATCCGACAAGGCCCCGGGATTGCCGCTGACCTCGACGACCAGGGAGGTTCCCCGACCTTCGGTTAGGTCATCCACATGAGACTTCAGTTCCAGTGGGTCGACGCTCGATAGAGAGAACGATTGAGCAACGGCTCTGCGCCAAGGAAGGGGGTCCGCCGCCAGCACCGTCGCACCGGCCCGGCTTAACAAGGCTCCCGTCAGGATGCCGACCGCTCCCAAACCCATAACGACGACGGGCTGGTGTGTGACGGGACCCGCGTCGAGTGAGATCTGAAGAGCGGTTTCAACGAGTGGCAGTAACGTAGCGATGCGTGGATCGACGCCACTTACATCGATCATCTCCTCTTGCACGGCCAAGAGGTGCGCTTGATGAGGGTGGAAGCAGAACACCGTCGCTCCTGCTTTCAGGGAGCACCGCGATTCATGGATCCTCCCCACGACGCTGTA
>JBOGWS010000066.1:0-34299 GCA_050693895.1 Actinomycetota bacterium
AGATCCAGGGCTTGAGGGAGCGCATGGGCTGGGACATCCCCTGGTATGAGCTCACCGACGACTTCGATGCCGATTTCGGCGTGGACGAGTGGCACGGGACCAACGCCTTCATTCGCGATGGCGATCGGATCTTCCGCACCTACCTCATCGACGCGCGCGGCGACGAGGCGATGGGGAGCACCTGGAGCTATCTCGACATCACCGCCCTGGGTCGCCAGGAGGAGTGGGAGGACTCGCCCGTGGGCTATCCGCAGACCCCGCCCTATGAGTGGTGGAACTACCACGACGCGTACGGCGAGACCTCGTGATCGCGCATGGCGGCGGTGTTCCTAGCGAGGGGCTGATTCCGACGGCCGTCGGCGCCGGCGCAGCACTGCTCGAGTAATCGTCTTCATGGCTGATCGCCGTCTCCCCTTGATGAGATCAAAGAGGTAGCTGGAGCGTTCCTTGTCTGTGGGCTCGCGATCCTGACGGTTGCTTCAGCACTTGCCTGGGGGATCGCGCGATGAACTTGAACCATCGATCCCGACGCCTCGGGGTCGTCGAATGATCTTCCGCCGCTGCTGCAGATGGGCCGCCGCTGGTAGTGAGCGATGTCGTGCATCGCCTACGCGGTCAGCAGGCGCAGCGCCTCCGGGTCCACCTAGAGGAACGTCCGGCCGTTCGCCTCAAACGTCGAGACCCCCTCGGTGGTAATCAGTCGGTAGCGGTGTCGTCCTGACCGGTCGGGAGGGGTCGGAGTATCCGGAACGCAGCGTCAGCCAAGGCCGACAAGAAAGTATCTGCCGTGCTGTCACAGATCGGCCTCGGCCGGTGTCTCCATGCCAAGTCCAGCAGACGAGGAGGAGACATGACCAGCAACACCCGGGTCCCCAAGGCTGAGATCACCGGCGTCTACGGCACCGTACTGAAGAGGATGAGCAAGAGAATGGTCGGCGAAGTGCCCGACGCCCTCGGAGTGATGTGGCACAACCGGCCGGTGCTCAAGGCCATCATGGGGCTCGGTCAGAAGACCAACAAGTGGAACGAGTGCGACAAGGACCTGAAGTCCTACGCCCACATGGCGGTGGTATCCCTGATCGGCTGCTCGTTCTGCCTCGACCTGGCGTACTTCCAAGCGCACAACGAGGGGCTCGACGAGGCCAAGGCCCGCGAGGTGCCGCGCTGGCGGGAATCGGATGTCTTCACGCCGCGGGAGCGCGACGTGATGGAGTACGCCGAGGCGATGTCACAGACGCCGCCGACCGTCAGCGACGAGCTCTCCGCTCGGCTGCTCGAGCAGCTCGGGGCGCCGGCGATGATCGAGCTCACCGCGTTCATCGGGCTGGCGAATGTGGCTGCGCGTATGAACGTCGCTCTCGGCATCGAGGCCCAGGGGTTCTCGGCAGCGTGCGGCCTGGCACCCCTGGCGCAGCCGAGCGTCGTAGCGTCGTAGGCATGACCGACGACCCGTTCGTCGCCCACCGCAGCCTGCTGTTCACGGTCGCTTACGAGATGCTCGGCTCCGCCGCCGACGCCGAGGACGTCGTGCAGGAGACCTGGCTGCGGTGGGCGGACCTCGGTGCCGCGGCCCGGGAGGAAGTACGCGACCCACGGGCCTACCTGGTGCGGATCGTCACCCGACAGGCGCTCAACCGGTTGCGCACGATGGCGCGGCAGCGCGAGGACTACGTCGGCGAGTGGCTCCCCGAGCCGCTGCTTACCAGCCCCGACGTGGCCGAGGACGTCGAGCTCGCCGAGAGCGTCTCGTTCGCGATGCTGACCGTGCTGGAGACCTTGGGGCCCACCGAGCGGGCGGTGTTCGTGCTGCGCGAGGTGTTCGAGACGCCGTACGACGAAATCGCGGAGGCGGTCGGCAAGACGCCGGCAGCCGTGCGGCAGATCGCCCACCGCGCCCGAGAGCACGTGGCCTCGCGGCGGCCACGAGTGCAGGTGAGCCGGGCCGAGCAGGAGGCCGTCGTGGAGCGGTTCCTGGCCGCGGTCCGCGGTGGCGACCTGCAGGGGCTGCTGGACGTGCTGGCGCTCGATGTTGTCGCGGTGTCCGACGGTGGCGGCGTTGTCCCCGCGGCGAAGCGGCCGATCGAGGGCGCGGACCGGGTGGGCAAACTCTTTGGGCTGTTGGTGAAGTCGGTCGTCGACTTCGAGGCGACACCGATGTGGCTCAATGGGGCGCCCGCGGCGCGGTTCGATATCGACGGCGAACTGTACGGGGTTCTGAACTTGGTGATCGAGGACGGCCTGATCACCCGGATCTACGCGGTCGCCAACCCGCACAAGCTGGCCCGGCTCGACGAGGAGGCCGAGCTCAGCCGGTGACCGCAAGCTTCCCAAGCTGGTGACGAGGGTTCGATTCCCTTCACCCGCTCGCGGGGTCACCGATTCGAGGTCGACGGCCGAACTACTACGCTCGGAGTAGTCGTCTTCAGGCGCGATTTCCTCAAGAATCCACGTGTCGTGGACGTGCTCGTGGCCACGGTGGTGGCAAATCCCCACGAGCCCTGGGCCTTGCGACCGTACAGCTCAAACGACGGGACGCGTAGCTTTATCCGGCTGCTCCGCTAGCCAGTAGGTCCGGGCCCGAGACGCACAAATCGAACAAGACACAATCGCTGCACCGCGGCCGGGCGGCCTTGCAAATCTCGCGACCGTGCTTGATGAGTTGCATGTGGAACTCGTAGCGGATCTCGGGGGCAATTCCGGGAACAAGGAGTTTGTGAGCCGCCTCTGCCGTCGCCTTCGGAGGGATGACTCCCAGGCGACTCGTCACTCGGAGTACGTGCGTGTCGACGGGGAACGCGGCGCGACCCATCGAGAACAGCAGCACGCAGGCCGCCGTCTTTGGTCCCACGCCCGGCAGAGAGACGAGGTAGCGCTCAACGGATTGATCGTCGAGCTCATTGAGGCGACCGAGGTCGATCCTGCCCTCACGCTCCTCGATCTCGGCGAGGATCCGTTGGATACGCACCGACTTGGTGTCGGCCAGGCCGCCCGAACGGATCGCATCGGCAACCTCGGTCGGATCCGCGTCCCTCACCGCACGCCACGAGGGCCAGCGGTTCTTGAGGCTGCCAAAGGCGCGTGCCGTGTTCAGGTCCGAGGTGTGTTGACTCAGCACCGTCATGACGAGCTCGTCGATGATGGGCAGCTGCGGCTTGTGCGCGAACGGACCCTGTTGGGCAAGCAGCCTGCGATGAAGGGCGCGCGTCCTGCGCCGGTCGACCTTTGCGGTCAGCGCGGCACCTTTGCGAGCGATGCGAATTTCGTGTACTGGTTCATGAACGCCAGCTTCACAGTATCGGTCGGCCCGTTGCGGTGCTTCGCGACTATGAGCTCCGCTTCGCCGCGTGCCTCGGAGTCACGATTGTAGACCTCGTCACGGTACAGAAACATAACGAGATCGGCGTCCTGTTCGATGGAATTGTGCACGACCATCCCATCGGCGATGAAATTATGTGTTCCTGGGACGGTCGCGTCGAAGACCTCCTCGTGCGCGTCGGGAACGATTTCGACTACTTCGTCCCAGAAGACATCGGATTGGGCCAGTGACTCAAGACGTCGATCTCGAATCACCGTGGTGACCCGTCCAAGTCGCTGGCGGCTGACGGCAGATTTATAGAGGGCAGAGCCGCAGTAGGACATGCCGAGACCGCGAGCAAGTTGTCGCGTCGTCACCTGCTGCTCGACCATGTGCTCGCGAATCTCGTCCCACGCCTTCCTAGGAACGATGTCTACATTCGTGTTGGGAGAAATACTCGAGAGGTACGAGACATACTCAGGAATTGGTTTGCCGCGTTCACCGTGAATGCCGACTTCGCGGAGGAACTCAAGTTGGTTCTCGGCGCCCCGAACGTGGACTGCGAAGATGTCCTGATAGCCCGCCTTCGGTTGGGCGCGAATGCAACTCGAGATCCCCAGGCGCAGAAGGAGCAACTGGACGTCCCTTGCCAGACGACGACTGCCCGTTGCGTAGAAGAGAACCAGGCCGTTCGACGGCCGCAGCGATACGTGACCATCTGTTGCCCAGAGATGCCTAAGGAACAGGATCACCTGGTCATCGGGAAGGCCGAAGACGTCGGCGGGTAGGAACTTCTCTCGACTGCGCTTGCCATAGAGACCAAGCTCGTCGAGCCACCTCGCTATCGGGTTCCGGCGCCCATGGGTCGGGTGATAGGGGGCCGGGAGATAGAGGTGCCACCAGTTTTGCTGAGCGACCAAACGCCCGGTGACACCGAAGGCTCGTGCAGCTTCGGACACGGCCTGAAGGTTCTCGGGGTCCTGATTCGTGTAGTGAAGGGGCTGACGTTTGACGAAACAACCGTCCCCTATGAGGTGAGCGAGCAATACCACCTCGGCGTCACGCCAGCGCTTTGGATGAGAGCCTTCGCCCAGCCGGCGAGGCACCGCGAGATGCTCGCCCGGTTCCAGGTCGGCCAGTGGCTTCCACCCATCGAAGGAAAGGAAAGGATGGTTGGCGCTCGCCCGAATCTCCCTGCCTGACCTGAGTCTGAGCTTGAACGTCTCCTTGACGCCGCTCGAGAAGACACTGGTCATCGTCCCTCGGGTGAGTTTGAAGTCGTCGTCCAGAGTCCAGACCGGGATGTTCCGCTCTCCTAGTTCGTAAAGCTGGCCGATCGAAACCGCTTGACCGTTGTCGGCGCGGACAATCTTCGTGTCCGAGGTGAGGCAACCCGATTCGCGAAGATCTCCGAGGAGCGGACGCTTGTCGGCGCGCATTTCGACACCACGGTTCAACTGCGATGCGCATAGCACAGGCACTTCGAGCTCGCGCGCCAGGATCTTGAGATTTCGAGATATCTCGGATACCTCCTGCTGGCGGTTCTCGGACTTGCGCGGTGACTGCATCAACTGGAGATAGTCGATGATGACCAAGCCCAGTCCGTGTTTGGCTTTCAGACGCCGGCACTTGGCTCGAATCTCTACGAGGGTAATGTTCGCGCTGTCGTCGATAAAGATGGGAGCTTCGGCGAGTCGGCCCATTGCCCCCGAGAGTTTTCCCCAGTCTTGCTCCTGCAGCGTTCCTCGGTTGATGCGCTGGGAGTCGACCTTCGCCTCGGAAGATAGAAAGCGTTTCACGAGCTCGTGGCGGCTCATCTCGAGAGTGAAGATGACCGTCGGCACGGGATCATTTCGTTTCAACGCGCCCGCCAGGGCGAAGTCATTCAAGAGACTGCTCTTACCCATCGCCGGCCGGGCGGCAATGATGATCAGATTGTTTCTCTGGAATCCCGCGGTGATGTCGTCGAGGTCCTGGAAGCCACTCGACACTCCGGTGATGTGCTCTCCGCTGTTATACAGGTCCTCGATCTGCTGAAAGTTCTCCCCCAGCAAACCCTTGAGCTCATGCAGCTCGTCACGCAGTCGCCGGTTTCCTACCTGGTAGACAATGCTTTCGGCCGCATCGACCGCATCTGCCACATCGGAGGGCATCGAGAAACCGATCTCCTGGACCTCGTTGCCCGCACTGACAAGTCGGCGAAGCAAAGCCAGCTCCTCGACGATGCGCGCATAACGAGCCGCCGCCGAAGCGCTGGGGTAGGCCTCGATGAGCCCGAGGATGTACGGTCGGCCCCCGATCCCCTCGAGGGTCCCCCGCCGGGTTAGCTCTTCGGCGAGGGTAACGGCGTCGATCGGCTCATGACGATTGAAGAGGCCCATGATCGCCTCGTAAATCTCGGTGTGAGCGGGCTTGTAGAAATCGTCCCCGCCGAGGATCTCGACGACGTTGGCGATGGCGTCCTGCGACTCGAGCATGGCGCCGAGCACTGACTGCTCGGCATCGAGATTGTGCGGCGGTATGCGATTGGGACGCACCTGCTGCAGTTCCCGAGCTCCTTGGGCCACTGTCTAATCTCCCTCTATACGAACATATGTTCGATATTCTCATCGATCTCGCCCGCAGGCAAGACCCGGATATCCGCGTCGTAAAGGCACTCTGCCCGGGCGCGCCGAAGACATCAGGGAAGAGGAGACCGGGCCCCGTCGCCCGGCCGGGCTCGTCCGGCCACGTGAGCAAGACAAAAAGTACGTCCGCCCCCCTGTGGACGTCTAGTGCTCGCCGACAACTGGGGATAAGCGCCGACCTCCCAGGTCAGCGGCCATCCCGCCGGTGGAAAACCTGTAGGTACAGCAAAGGCCACGGTTTTTCTTTGCCAGAGCGCCCGCGTGACGGGAGCTCCCGCACTCAGAAATCCCCGTTAGCCCTCTTCCTCGTGTGCGATGACCTCTACCGAGACCAGTGCGTTCACCTCTTCGTGGAGGTGGACCTCGATCGAGAACGTGCCGAGTCGGCGAAGGGATTCGTCGAGACGCACCTGGCGCGCATCGACGTCCTGCTCGAGCTGATCCTGCACCGCGCGCGCGATGTCGTTCTTGGTGACCGACCCGAACAGCTTGCCGTCTTCCCCGGCTCGCGCCGAGATGTAGACCGGGCTCGAGCCGAGCAGCGCCACTTGGGCAACGGCCTCGTCCTTTGCCTTGCGCAGAGCCTCTTCCCTGGCGCGCCGCATCTGCTCGGCCTGTTTTAGCGCGCCCCTGGAGGCGACCAGTGCCAGCCCCTTGGGGACGAGGTAGTTGCGCGCGTACCCGTCCGACACGGTCACGACGTCGCCCTTGTGGCCGAGCGTTTCGACGTCCTTCGCAAGAATGATCTTCATAGTCGGCCTCCCTAACGCGTGGTGTAGGGAAGAAGGGCCATCTCGCGCGCGTTCTTGACGGCCGTCGCAGCCATGCGCTGGTGCTGCGAACAGTTGCCCGTCACGCGACGAGCCCGAATCTTGCCGCGCTCGGACAGGAACTTGCGTAGCAGGTTGATGTCCTTGTAGTCGATGTAGGTCGTCTTGTCCGCGCAGAACTGACAGTACTTCTTCTTTCTCGGCCGACCCGGCTTCTGAGTGGGCTTCTTGTCGCCCCGGCGTTTGTTATCCCGTGCCATTACCAGTCATCTCCTCCTGAATTCTGCTGGGGTGGGCCCCCGGAGTTCTGCTGCGGCGAACCGACCGGCGCGCCGCTCTGGCCGCCCTGATTCCAGCTGTCGCCACCCTGGCCACCACTTTGGCCCCCGCCCTGGTTGCTCCAGTCGCCGCCGCCCGATGGTTTGCCCCCGCCCTGCGAGCCCTTGTCGCGCCGGGCTTTGGTGATCTGAGCCGTCGCCCAGCGAAGGGAGGGACCAACCTCGTCCACCTGGACCTCGATCGTGGAGCGCTTGTTTCCGTCGTTGTCGTCCCAGCTTCGCTGCTGAAGCCGTCCGGTGACGACCACGCGCGATCCCTTGTGGAGCGACTCCGAGACGTTTTCCGCCATATCGCGCCAGCAACTGCAGCGGAAGAACCCGTCGAGCTTGTCGTCCCAAGAACCATCCTGGTTGCGGAAGCGCCTGTTGACCGCGACGGTAAAGTTCGCAACCGCAGCGCCCCCCGGCGTAAAGCGCAACTCGGGCTCGTCGGTAATGTTTCCAACCAGTGTCACAACGTTGTCAGTAGCCATCTCTGCTCCTTAAGTGATTTGTCGCTCGCCCTAGGTGGGGCGGACGATCTTTCCTCGGATGAACTCGTCGGAGATCAGCAGAGTTCGCTTCAGCTGGTCGATCGCGACATCCGGGGCGTCGAAGTCGGCGATGAAATAGTAGCCCTCGTTTTGATGGTCGATCTCGTAGGTGAAGCGACGAACGCCCCAGCGATCAACCTTGCCGAGTTGGCCCCCGTTGTCGGTGACGGCCTTGGTGAAGCGGTCAACGGCCTTCTGAATGTCGCCCTCTTCGAGGCGAGCATCCACGATAACCATGGCCTCGTATTTCCTCATATATCTCCTCCTGTGGACTCGAGCTTCCCTAGCCCGAGGCCCTGGCGCGGATCACCGCATGACAGGGCAGGGGTTTGCGAACATGGCAGCGAAGCTGCCGGCTGGTCATGCTAGCACCTCCCGTTGGCGCTCGGTCAGCCTGCGCGGGGGGCCGAGGTTCCTATTGTGTGGGCTGTTCTCCGACGAGTCCAAGGGTAGAGGGGGCCTGTGACAACTCCTCTTTGGCCGGTCGAGTCACGGCGCTGCGAGCCGACATGAACACGACGATCAACGCCAGAAGCAGCGTTGCGCGGGTCCACACGCCGGCGATCAGCAGTCTCTTGGCCCAGGTGAAGTCGAGCCCCTGGTAGACGAGGTCGTAGAACCACCTGAAAACTCCGACGTAAACCGCGAGGTCGGCCAGTGAGTACGCGATCCACCAGCCGGCGTGGACCCTCAAGACCACGAAGAAGGGCAGGAGCCACAACGTGTACTGGGGTGAGTGCACCTTGTTGAACAGCAGGAAAGCAGCCAGCAACGCGGCGCAGGTCTGAAGGAGCGGATAGGGGTCGGATCGCCGCGCTCGAAGCAGCAGGCTGAAGCCGAGAATCAGCACGAACGACACGACGAGGACTCCCGTCGAGACGAGGTTGGTCCGCGTGGGTGGCCACTCGGGCCAGCCGAACTGCCAGATCGAGTCGAAGTTCGCGGTCCTCTGCCGGTGAAAGGCATAGGTCGCATACCAACCGTCGAAGTTCGCGATCACGAAGGGCAGGTTGACGACGAGCCACGTTCCCGCACCCGCCAGCGCGACTCTGGCGGCCCCCACTAGGTCCCGTCTCCAAACGAGCTCGAGCGCGAGGGGGCCGAGAAACAAGAGCGGATACATCTTTAGGGCGCCTCCGATTCCGAAGGCGACGGCCGCCCACATGGGATGTCCCCTCCACCACAGATAGAGACCGAAGGTGGCCGAGGCCACGGCGAGCAGGTCCCAGTTGTGGAAGGCGTACAAGACGATCGCCGGCGCCGCGGCCCACAGCAGGGCCCGCAGACCGGTCATTCGCCACAGCAGCCACGAGGTCAGCAGCCCGAAGGGCGCGAGCAAAAGGGCCGAGAGGTTGAGATACGAGCTGCTCGTGCCGACGGGCAGCCCGGACGCCCACATGAACACGCCGGTCAGCACCGGGTACTCGATCGCGCCGTTCAACAACTCCGAGCCGACGAGTCGCCCATCGATGTAGGGGAAGATTTGCTGGGCGACGCCCCGGATGCCGTACAGGGGCTGGATGTCGTTGTAGCAGAGATGGCTGAACTCCCGGCCATCGAAACCCGCTAGGCACTGCGCCTTCAGGCCATAGCCCGCGACCATAAACAGCGCCGAAACCGCAAGCACCGAAATCACTGGGGGGATGCCAAACGGCTCGTGCCTCGTCGCCTCAGATCCTTGAGTGTCTACGGGTCGTCTCCGGGAGACTTCTTACGGCCGTTTCCGCCTCCGCCACCGCCTCCACCTCCGCCTCCGGGGGGAGTGGTCGAGGGCTCCGGAGAGGGAGTTGGAGGGTTGTCCGTCGGCTCGGGATCGGGCTCCTCTTCGTCCTCCTCCGGCTTTTCGGCCTCGTCCTCTTCCTCTTTCTTCTCCTTCTTTTCGGGCTTCTCTGGGGGAGGCGGAGGTGTGCTGACCACCGTGCCGTAGTCGATTCCGTCCTCGAAGTACTCGACCGGGAAACCACCGATCTCCATCGCCTGTGCCATGAACGCTCCCCACATGGGGGCCGGGCTGACCGGAGCTCCGCCGCCGCTAACTTCGTATCCCTGCACGGGGCGGCAGAGGTCGGTGTCGGTGCAGTAGCGCATCTCGGGCACCACCCCACTCTTCTGCAGCGGGTAGCCCTCCCACACAACGGTTGCAAGCTGGGGCGTGTAGCCGGCAAACCACGCGTCGCGGAAGTTCTGCGTCGTCCCGGTCTTCCCGGCGACCGGTCGGCCGATGTTCGCCGCCGCTCCGGAGCCCGAGGTCACGACGCTCTGAAGCGCCTCATTCAGCAGGTTGACCGAGTTCTCCTCGACCACCTGCGTGCTCTTCATCTGAACCTTCTCTTTGCCGCAGGCCTTCGAGCTGTTCGGACGGTAGACCTTCACGCAATCACCATTCGCGCTCTCGATGTAAGCGACCGGCGTGACATCCGGCAGCGCTCCACCGTTCGCGAGACCCGCGTAGGCGCGGGCCATCTGCAGCGGGGTCACGTCCTGCGTGCCGAGGACGAGCGAGCAGTTCGGAGTCGTCGGCTGTTTGCCCCTCTTGGCCGGGTCCCCGTCGAAACCGAACCCGCCGAGCAAATCCGCGACGCTCTGTGGGCCGATCTCGACGATGAGCTGGGCGTAGATCGTGTTCACCGACGAGGCCGTGGCAGAGATCAGATCCATGTAGCCGTAGCTGGCGAACGCGTAGTTACTCGGCTGCCACAACTCTCCGTCTGTGACGCACTGTGGATCCTCGATCGTGTAGGGGCTCGCGCCCGAGAAGCTCGATTGCAGCGAGACTCCGCTCTCGATGGCGGACAGAAGGGTGAAGGGCTTGTACGAGGATCCGGCCTGGCGGAAGTTATCGCTCGCGTAGTTGAAGCCGCGCGCCCTCTTGACGTTGTCGAAATCCCGGCCCCCCACGAACGCTTTGATGGCTCCATTCGGAGTCATGGATACGAGCGCTGCCTGGGGATCCTCAGGGGTCGTCAGAGTGGATGCGATCGCATCCTCCGCGGCTTGCTGCATCTCCAAGTCGAGCGTCGTGTGGACCCTGTATCCACCGGTGTAGAGCTCGTTGCCGAAATCTCTCTGGAGCTCGCGCCTGAGCCACTCCATGAAGTAGGCCGCGGGCTGTTCCTTGCCGGTGGTGGGGTCGCCCCCCTTGACGATTTTGATCTTCTTGCCCAGCCATTTGTCGGCCGTTGCCTGGTTGATGTAGCCCTGCTCGGCCATCTGCGTGAGCACCCTGTCTCGGCGCTCGCGCGCCGCATCCTGGTTGCCCTGGGGTTGGTACGACTCGGGTGACGGGATGATTCCGGACAAGAACGCCGCCTCACCGACGTTGAGGTCCTCGGCGCTCTTGTCGAAGTAAGTGCGCGCCGCAGCTTCGATTCCATAGGAACCGCGACCGAAGTACACGGTGTTGAGATAGAAGCCGAGAATCTGATCTTTCGAGTAGCGACGCTCGAGCTTGACGGCGAGAATCGCCTCTTTCAGCTTGCGCTCTACGGTCCGGCCCGGATCCTCGAGCACGGCCTGCTTGATGTACTGCTGGGTGATCGTCGATCCACCCTGTTGGATCTCGCCGGAGGTCAGGTCCGCCCACGCAGCTCGGGCCATGCCCCGCACCGAGATTCCATTGTGCCGGTAGAAGGTGCGATCCTCGGACGCGACCACGGCCTCACCGATGTGCCTCGTGGCTTTGTTGCTGATGAGCTTCTCTGTGTTGATCAAGAAGCGTCGCTGCTCACCGGAGAAGATGCCGATGAGGTTGCCCTTTGCGTCGTAGACCTCGGCCGCCGACGCCAGGGGCACCTCCCTGGGCAGCGGGATATTAGCGAACGCATACGTGAGGAACAGCACCGTCCCGCCGACTCCAAGGGCAAACAACGGAAGCATCCATCCGAGGCGAAGGAGCCAGCGCGAGGCGCGCGGCCGCTTGGCCGGCGCGCGGCCTCGCCGAGGTGGGGCTTTTGTGGTGCGCGTCGCGCCCTGGCTGGTCCTTGACCCGCCGGAGGGCCTGCGCGGGGATCTACTCATTCGAACGAGTCTAGGCTCCTAGATAGGCAAACTTTCGCGTTTAGAGGTTCGCCACTTCGACGTCACTACCCCCTCAGAGGTTGCTGGGCAGAAATCCATAGCTGAGCCCCTCAAAGGCGAGGTAAATGACCACCGCCACGGTGCCCAACGCAAGGAGAGCGAACACCCCCACCAACACCGGGGTGTGGGCGCGGTCCTCGGAGTAGGCAGGCGCGGCGGGCGCCTGGAGGTCGGGGGTGACGGACTCCGCAGTTCCGGTCGCCCGTATGAAGGTGACGGCTCCCGCCACCAGTGCGAGCATCAGGACTGCGCCGTTCAGGGCAAGGACCCTGCCGAAGTCGCCGAGCGTGTGCCGAGCGAGCCCGAGCACCGACGGTGGGGCGAGGCCCAAGCAGAGCCCGGTGATGAACAGGGCACTCACCGCCGCAGCCGGGCGCACCTCGGACGAGTTGAGCGCGCCCTGGCGGACGAGGCGCGCGGCCAAAGCCACCCCCGCGGCGACCGTCAGGGGCAGGAGGCCCGCGATCAAGGCCCACGCAACCGACCGGCCCGCGGCTCGATCAAAGGCCACGACCGCGGTAGCGACGATTGCCACCCAGCCCACCGTCGGAGGTACGAAACCCACCAAGAGCCCGACGGCCGCGCGGGCCACACCACGGGTCGTCGTCCACAACGCCACCGTCGTGACCGCGAACAGGCCCGCAAGCGCGGCCGGTTGGAGGACCGGAGGGCCCGCGACGAGGAGCCCCAAGATCAGCCACACCGACCAGGATCCAAGCAGTGGGAGACGCAACTCACTCAGCGTCAGGGCAACGCCGCACAAACCGAGGGCGACCACCAGAGCAGCGACCGCGACCCAGGGCCCCGACCCGGACAGGGGAACGCCGAGCAGCGCCAGGGGGCCGCCGAGAAAAAGCGGCAAGGTGGGGGTCGCCGGCGAGTCCAGCGTCTCCCAGACCCCTGCGAGCGGCACCGCTCCGGAACGGATCACGAGGGATGCGAGCGCGAGTCCAAGAGGCAGCCCTTCGAGGGACTCGGGCATGGTCCACACTCGTTCGTCGAGGGAGTAGAGCGCCAGCGCCCCGACGAGGGCCAGGTCGGACAGTCCGATCGCAAGCAGGGCCCCCACCCGGAGCCGGGCCTGAGAGACGAGCGCAACCAGGGCAACGGAAGACGCGAGCCACAACACGAGGGCGGGCACCACCCAATCGTTCAGGGTTGCCAGGAGAACCCCGCTGCTCGCGAGCCCGACGAGCGCGGCGGACCCGAGCGTCCGATCGCTTCCCAGCGCGCCTGCGAGCAGCCAGGCACAGGCCACCGCGGCTCCAGCGATAACCCCTCGAGGCTGCACCAGGGTGGTCGAGCGCCAGACGGCTTCGTCACCCGTCGCGGCCACGGCTAAGGCGACACCACTCGCGCTTCCGATCGTCGCCGCGACAAGGAGGACGGCTCGACGCCATCTCCGGGGCGTGAAAACCGCCACGGCCAGGACGGCGGCCAATCCTGTGTGTACTGAATACAGAATTACGAGTCTCACAGGGTCCGCGCAATCAGTCCTGCGGCGACGAGGAGCGCCAGCGCGGCGACTGCCATCACGGCAATACGAGCTCGGGGAACCACCAGCCGCGCGAGCAGCCCACCCCCGATGCCGACGGTGACCACTGCAGCCGACGCCGCCGCCCATGCACCGACCGAGTCAACGACCTCCGAGCGGAGGACCTCCTCCGAGCCGAGCATGATCTTCGGCCCCCAGAATGCGGTCACCATTGCGAGGGCCACGGCTACTGTCTCGAGGCCCGCGAAAGCCCATGCGCCGAATCCTCGGACCGAGAGCGCCGCCACCCACAGAGCCAGAGCGAGAGTGGCGGCAACGGCGGCAACGATGACGGCCACCGCCGTCATCTCGGGTCCCACCAGAACCGTGGGGCCGAGAACCGCTTGCACCGACCGGAGCTCAGCGAGCTCGAGACTGCCCCACCGAAGCGCCGTGATACCGAGGGCGCCAGCGATTACCGCCAGTCCCGCCGCAGCCAGAGCTTGATCCGCGCGGTCCATACGAAGGCAGCGTCCGAAGGTGATCAGAGCGAGCCCGCCCACCGCGGCGACCAGCGGGCCATCCACGAGACCGGTGAGAAAGCCGAGGGCCAGGACGAGTCCGCCGGCGCGCGCTCCCGCAGAAACGGCCACGGTCGATCTCTCTGCGTGTGACGGTGCCACGGCTTGTGGCTCGGACTCGGAACGAGCGCTCAACCCTGCTGCTTGCGTTCCCGCAGCGAAGGCTGGTCCGCGAACTTCCTGCCGGTGACGTAGGACCGCATCAGGTGATTCCACGCGCAGTCGGTGCAGACCTCGACGACGTAACACGTGAATTGGTCGTAGTTCGCCATGAGCTCGCGCAACCAGTCCGCGGGGTACACGACGCGGCCGCTGTTGTGCTTGAGATCGTCTCCGTAGACGTAGCGAACCCAGCGGAGGGTCTCGTGCGAACACACCGGACAGGGGGCGTGCACTTCCTCGCCGATGTTCTTTCCCGCCCGCATCAACTCGGGATGCGCGTCACAGACATCGGTGGTCGCGAGCCGACCTCCTCTGAGGGCCTCGAGCGTCGAGCGTCTCGCCAGGCTGTAGTCGACCACCGGTCCCGTCGTCGAGACCGGGGGTTTGGTGGGATCGAAGGACCTACCCGAAAGGGTCATGGCGTGATGGTAAACGCGCGCGGCGCGTTCTGGACCGAGTTTGACCGGACACTGGTGGTCGCGCAGGACGAAACCGAGCATCGGCAAGTATCCGGATTCGCCACCGCCAGGCGGTACTGGATCCACAACCTTGGCCCCACAGGGGGTTTCGAGGCACCGAACTCGCCGGAGCGGGCAGATCCAGCCACCCAGCCGCACCAACTCACCTCCTGGGCGCCGGTTTGCCTTTTCCAGGCCCCGACCCACTCGATTTGCCAAGATCATTGTCGCGTGGTGATATATCAGCTCGATATATCCAACTGATGTATCGTGCTGATACCTAAAGACCGACAGCACCTTAGGCGAAGGACCGGAAAGGACGCAATGAAACAAGCAGGGATGCTCGAGCTGCCCGTTCTGGGCCTACTCAAGGAGCGTTCGATGCACGGTTACGAACTGCGTAAGCAGCTCGGCGCGATGCTCGGGCCCTTCTACCAGGTGTCCTGGGGCTCGCTCTATCCCACGCTCAGGCGCCTCGCCAAGGCGGGAGCCGTCGAGAAGGCCGAGCCGGCACCGGACAAGCCCAAGACCGCCGGAGCTTTGACGGGGGGACGGCGCAAGACCGTGTACACCATCACAGCTCAGGGCGAGGCCATGTTCCTACAGATGCTCGAGGAGACCGCGGCCGCGGTCGATGCCGAGCACTTCACCTTGAAGCTGGCCTTCTTCAGATACCTGGCCCCCGAAGCGCGCCTCGCTCTACTCGAGCGCCGCCGGGCCTACCTCCAAGAGAAGCTTGCGCAGTTCAAGTCGAACCTCCGCACCTATCGCGAACGCATGGACAGCTACGCGCTGTCCCTGCAGAACCACGACATGCGTGCCACCGAAAGTGACATCGCATGGATCGAGGAACTCATAACCAACGAGCGGAACCTCACCGAGGTCCGCCCCAACACACAAAGCTGAAGGGGGACAACGCTTCCATGGCCAAAGTAAGAGTCGGAGTAATCGGTGTCGGAAACTGCGCTTCATCACTCGTCCAAGGAGTCGAGTTCTACGCGAAAGCGCGCGACGACGAGCCTGTTCCCGGACTCATGAACGTCGACCTCGGTGGCTACCACATCAGCGACATCGAGTTCGTGTGTGCTTTCGACGTTGACTCCAACAAGGTCGGCCTCGATCTGTCCGAGGCGATCTGGGTCGAGCCCAACAACACAGTTAAGTTCTCTGACGTTCCGGAAACCGGTATCAAGGTTGAGCGCGGGCACACCTACGACGGACTCGGCAGCTTTTACCGCGACGAGATCACGGAGAGCGAGCTGCCGCCGGTCGACATCGCCGGAATCTTGAAAAACACCAGGTGCGACGTACTCATCAACTACCTACCCGTTGGTTCCGAACAGGCCGCTCGCTTCTACGCGGAGCAGGCGCTCGATGCGGGCGTCGGTTTCGTCAACTGCATGCCGGTCTTCATCGCCACGAACGAGGAGTGGGCCGACCGCTTCACCCGCAAGGGCCTCCCGATCATCGGCGACGACATCAAGAGTCAAGTCGGCGCCACGATCAGCCACCGCGTCCTATCGAAACTGTTCGAGGACCGCGGCGTGATAATCGACCACACCTACCAGCTCAACTTCGGCGGCAACATGGATTTCAAGAACATGCTCGAGCGCGAGCGCCTACAGTCCAAGAAGATCTCCAAGACTCAGAGCGTCACGTCTCAGATCTCGGGCGGCATCGATGCCGACGACATCCACATCGGTCCTTCGGATCACGTGCCGTGGCTCAAGGATCGCAAGTGGGCCTACATTCGGATCGAGGGGCGAGAGTTCGGCAACATCCCCATCAGCATGGAGCTCAAGCTCGAGGTGTGGGACTCGCCCAACTCCGCCGGCGTCGTGATCGATGCGATCCGTTGCATCAAGCTGGCGATGGACCGCGGTGAAGGTGGTCCCCTGCTTGCTCCGAGCGCGTACTTCATGAAGTCGCCGCCCGTGCAGTACACCGACTCCGAGGCAAAGGAACTCGTCGACGCGTTCGTACGAGGTGACGACAGCGAGTTCATCCTCAGCGATCGCCAACCGGCCGGCACCGGCAACGGCCACGGTCTCGTCGAGCGCCACGTGGACCTCGAGCGGGAGTTCGAGCCGAAGCAGTAGCGAACAACGATCCCCAACAAGGCCCCCGGGATTCCCGGGGGCCTTTTCTTTGGTTGACTAGTGGGATGAAAGACTACGAGGCGCAAACTTACGGTGATCGCATCGCCGGCGTCTACGACGAGCTGTACGGAACGCTCTTCGATGTCGACGCCACTGTCTCGCTACTTGCGGAGCTCGCCGCCGACGGTCCTGCCCTCGAACTGGCGATCGGCACCGGACGCATCGCCCTTCCGCTCAAGGATCGCGGCGTTGACGTCACGGGCATTGACGCCTCCGAGGCGATGATCGCCGAACTTCGGGCGAAGCTCGGCGGGGACGACATCGCTGTCGTGATGGGTGATTTCGCCGATGTGGACGTCGAGGGCCGCTTCAAGCTCGTATTCGTCGTCTTCAACACGCTCTTCGCACTCACCACACAGGACGACCAGATGCGGTGCTTCACAAACGTCGCCGAGCACCTGGCCGATGACGGGGTCTTCGTCGTCGAGGCCTTCGTGCCAGATGCGACGCGTTTCACGCGCCACCAGACGACCGGCGTCGACAACCTCGATTCGGATTCCGTACGCCTCGAAGCGAGCCGCCACGATCCTGTCAACCAAAGGGTCGACAGTCAGCACATCCACTTTCGCCGCGGCGAACCCGTCGAGATGTACCCGGTCTCGATCCGCTACGCCTACCCGAGCGAGCTCGACCTCATGGCGCGTCTCGCGGGCCTACGTCTGCGCGACCGCTGGGGTGGTTGGCACAAAGAGCCGTTCACATCAGAGTCGAAATTCCACGTCTCGGTCTATGAACGGGCCCGGTCGTAACCAGAGCTCTGTGAGGTAGCTCCTTTTCTCCCATCGGGCGGAGAATAGATCGGTGAGTAAAACCAAGCGGCGTATCGTGGAGCTTCTGGCCGAGCGCGATTTCAGGTTGCTCCTCGGCGCTCAGTGCTTGGCTCAGATGGCAGACGGCCTGGCTCAGGTCGCTTTCGCCGAGGAGATCGTGCTCGATCCTCAGGGAACTCCTACCAAGACGCTCGCGCTGTTCGCACTCACCCTGCTGCCGTACTCGCTGCTGGGTCCGTTTACCGGCGTTCTGGTCGATCGCTGGCCACGGCGCTCCATCCTCGTGTGGTCGAACTTGGCGCGCTCTTTGCTGCTCGTTAGCTTGCCGTTGTGGATGGGGGCGCTCCCGGGTGACACTGCGTTGTACGCAAGCGTGCTCCTGCTGCTCGGATTCGGACGGCTGTTCCTGACGACGAAGGGGGCCTCGCTCCCGGTCGTGCTACGCGAGCACCATCTCTTGCGCGGGAACTCCGTGTCGGGTGGCGGCGGAATGATCTCGGCCTTGGTCGGAGGCGTTGCCGGGATAGGCGTGGCCGCGATCGCCTCCACCGAAACGGCGTTCATCATCGCCGGTTTGCTCTACACGGTCGGCGCGCTCGTTGCTCGACGGATAAGCAACCCGATGGCGCATCCGCACAAACACCTCGAGCGAGTGGGTGACGCGGCCGCTCGAATCGCGACGGAGCTCGTCGAAGGGATACGCGAGATCTGGGGCCGCGAGCGCGCTCGACTGCCGTTGTTCGGAATATTCGTGTTGCGCGTTGCCGCGATGTTCGTTGCGCTCATCGCAATCGAGGTCATCCGAACCGAATACACCGCGGCGAACGACTCGGGACGGCTGAGCGCAAGTGCGCTCGCGCTGGGGGCGGCCGGGGTCGGCGCTTTCATAGGAGCCCTTACCGCACCGGCAATGGGTCGTCGCCTCTCGAAGCCGGCATTGCTGATCGTTGGTTTCGTCGTTTCGGGTGCAAGCATGTTGGTCGCTGCTCCGATGCTGGAGCTCACCACGACGATTGGGTTGACGCTCTTCGGTGGCTTCGGTGCGTTCGTCGCGAAGGTTTCCGTCGACGCACAAGTACAGGAGGCGCTGCCGGACGAGTACAGAGGCCGCGCGTTCGCGCTCTACGACATCCTCTACAACCTTGCAAGTGTTGTCGCGGCTCTGTTCCTCGTGGCGTTCTTCGAAAGCTCGCTCGGGGCGCTGCTCGCAAGCGGAGGCGCGCTGGTGCTGCTCTTGGCCTGGTTACTGGCGAGGGCAATGAAGAAGGCCGGGATGTTCACTCGAGCCGGGACCGGGGTGCTCTAGGCGGGCCGTAATCAAGTGTCTTGACCGGGAGGAAACGGGCTCGTACCATCCGCTTCGTCACGTTTCCGACTTACTGGGGGGGTATGTCCGTGTCACATCGACTGCGCGCCTTACTCGTTCTGGGCGCATGTATGTCCCTTTTCTTCGTCGGCCAGAGCTCGGCCGATCCGGCCCACACACCGGGCGGTCCTTGCATTCAGACAACCAAAACGAATCCAGGAGCTCTGTCGCCAACTACGACGACGTCGTCAGATCATTGGCTCAGATCGAGCGCACCAGCAACGGCATGGTCACGGTCGAGAGTGCCGGTCAGTCCGGTGAAGGACGCGAGCTCTTCTACGCCACCATCGGTCAAGGCGAGGACGTTTTCTGGCTTCAGGCTCGGATCCACGGCAATGAGCTTCACTCCACCGAAGCGTCGCTGCAGGTCCTCAAGTACCTGACGGGAGGCAGCCAGGACGCCAAGCTGATTCGCCAGAATCTGACTGTTGTCGTCATCCCCATTTACAACCCGGACGGCGCGGAGGCCAACATCCGGCAGTCCACGACGCCCAACCGCATAGACCTCAACCGCGACTGGGAAAACTTCGCTCAGCCCGAGTCACGCGCTTTCTATGACGTGTGGGAGTCACTGCGTCCAAGGCTCGCTCTCGATCTCCACCACATGAGCAGCGCCCCGCGCGTCGAGGGCACGGATGATCTCAACCAGTTCCAGATCGGCGCTCGGGCAATCGATCCGACCCGAATGACAGATGACCAGTGGCTCACCAACCGCCGGATGTCGTCGATTTCGCTCGACGCGCTCGATAGTTTCGGGCAGACGCACGTGGCCCGTTATCCCGACATCGACATCACGAACGCGGTACTGAGCAGGATGCTGCTCGGAGGCCCCGGTCCCGACGGCAGTGATCCTGGTTTCGAGACCCAGGGAGCGATCTTCTACGAGGTCCGCTCGGTGGGGCAGAAGTCGAACGGTTATCTCGAGAACCTGTTCCGTGCTCCGACAATGGATGTCCTGACCGCGGCCGCCGACGGCAGTCTTTACACCCACGGAGTCTCCACCTGGGAACAGACGCCCTACGCAGAGGGTGGGTCCTGCGGCGATTTCTAGTTGAGTTCGGCGGAGGGGCCTTCGGGCCCCTCTCTGCCGCAGGGGGTCAGCGTCGCTTTCGGGACGGAGGTGGTTTGCGCGCCACCATCAGGAACTCCGGTGTTTCCGCCGACGGTTCGTTGCGCGCGTAGGCTCCCGGTGACACCGAGTAGACCGCTTCAGGGATGAGGCCCACGCCGATCGTCATCAACCTCAGTTCGCGCGGCGTGAATACGCTCGTCCAGAGATCGACCTCCTTCTCGGCCCCCTCTTCGCTGCGGACCACCGTGCGCTCGTGCACCACGCCCATGTCCGCGTCGAGGTTCGCTTCGGTCTGGTGGCGCGCCGAGTAGTACGCGTTGAACGCGGTGAGGATCACCTTGCCGTTGGCTTTGGTCGCCTCGGCCATGCGGCGAAGAACGACCGAATCGTCACCGCCCATCAGGCCAAAGCCTCCCTGGCAGATCGACACAACGGCGTCGAACTCGTCGCCGAACGGCATCTGGCGCGCGTCGCATTCGAAGAACGCCGCCTTGACACCCGCTTCGCTCGCGGTCTTGGCTGCGATCTCGAGGAAGCGCGCGGACACGTCCACTCCAGTTACGGCGAGCCCTGCCTGCGCGAAGGCGACCGCGTGACGGCCGGGTCCGCAACCAACGTCGAGGAGGCGCGCTCCTCTCTTCAATCGCAACTCCTCGAGGAGGAACTCGACCTCCTGGCGCGTCCCCCTGGTGAAGTCGTAGCGAAGATAGGCCTCGCCTAGATGCTCGGCGACCGGTCCGAAGAACGGTTCGCCGGGATGAGGCATGGAAGCCGGAGGCTCGCTCATTGCTTCTTCTTCGGCTTGGGAGGAACGCGCCGGCCGGCCGGTTCGATTCCTCGCTCCCGCGCCCAGTCGTCGAGACGCTCATAGATGGCCTCCTCACCGATGGGGCCCTCGTCGAGCCTCACGTCGAGGAGGTACCTCTGAGCCTCCCCGACGAGCGGGCCGGGTTCGACTCCGAGATAGGCCATCACCTGAGTCCCGTCAAGCTCCGGCCGGATCTTGCGAAGCTCCTCTTGCTGCGCGAGCTCGGCGATGCGCTCCTCGAGCTCGTCCATGCGTTGGGCGAGCCGGCGAGCCTTGGCCTCATTGCGCGTCGTGCAATCGGCGCGCACGAGCAGGTTCAGCTCGCGCAGCAGGGGTCCCGCGTCGCGCACGTACCGGCGAACGGCGGAATCGGTCCAGCCCAACCGATAGGTGTGGAAACGATGATGCAGAAAGATGAGCTCGCGCACCGCCTCGACGGTCTCGTTCGGGTAGCGAAGCTCCCGCAAGCGGCGAGCGGCCATGTCCGCTCCCACGACCTCATGGTGGTGGAAGGTGACCCCCTCCGGACCGATGCGACGCGACTTGGGTTTGCCGATGTCATGCAACAACGCCGCCAGTCTTACCCGTTCCTCGGGATCGGTCCGTTCGACGACGGCGAGCGTGTGATGAAAAACATCCTTGTGCCGGTGCACCGGGTCCTGCTCCAGCTTCAGCGCACCAAGCTCAGGAAGAAACAGGTCGGTGAGCCCCGTCGAGTCCGCCAGCTCGAGCGCTCGCTTGGGGGCCTCCCCGATCATGAGCCGGGTGAGTTCGTCACGAATGCGCTCGGCTGACACGGTCTCGATGAGGTCCTTGAGCTCGGTGATCACATCGAGCACCTCTCTGTCGATTTTGAAATCGAGCTGGGATGCAAACCGAAACGCCCGCAGCATGCGCAGAGGATCGTCGCGAAACGATGCTTCGGGTTCGATTGGAGTCCGCAGGCGCCTCTTCGACAGATCCTTCATTCCTCCGAAGGGGTCCACCGGCTCCAGTGCAGGGAGGCGCACCGCCATGGCGTTTACCGTGAAGTCCCGCCGGGACAAATCGGTTTCGATGTCGGTTGCGAAGCTGACCTCCGGGTGACGGGATTCGGGCTCGTAGCGTTCGGTCCGAAAGGTGGTGATCTCGACGTGTGCGTCGCCGATCTGGGCCCCCACGGTGCCGAACCTGGCGCCCTGCAGCCAGACGGAGCGCGCGAGCGGCTTGACGATCTCGTGGGTCTCCTCGGGGCTCGCATCGGTGGCGAAGTCGAAATCCCTGCTCGCGCGACCGAGTGCCGCGTCGCGCACGGGACCGCCGACGAGGTACAACTCGTGACCGTTGGCCGCGAAGCTCTCCGCCAGCCTCTGGATCGGTGAGTTGGCTTCGAGCAGCGCCGCGAGGGGTGAGGTCGTCTGGGACATGACCTCCAGACTATGAGACGGGCTGGAGTCCTTCTTGACGCAGAGCCAGCTGGAAGTCGTGCGGACTGCTCGAAGCATGCAGGGCATCGTCCAGGGTGACGACATTGCGCCGGTAGAGCTCGAGCAGCGCCTGGTCGAAGGTCTGCATCCCGTAGAAGCCTGACTCGGCCACGATGTCTCTAATCATGTGGGTCTGCTCGGCGTTGATGACGAGATCGCGGATGCGGCCGTTCATGACGAGGACCTCGACAGCCGGGACCAGCCCGCGCGCATCGGCGCTCGGCACCAGGCGCTGCGACACCACCCCGCGTAGCGAGCCGGCAAGCGAAACTCGGATCTGCGACTGCTGGCTCGGCTCGTAGAAGTCGATGATGCGGTTGACGGTCTCGGTGACGTCACGGGTGTGCAGGGTCGAGATGACGAGGTGACCCGTTTCCGCGGCCTGCAGAGCAGCCATGACCGTCTCGGGGTCGCGCATCTCGCCCACGAAGATAACGTCGGGGTCCTGGCGCATGGCAGCACGAAGGGCTTGCAGGAAATCGGGGGCGTCCTGCCCGATCTCGCGCTGGTTGATGATTGCGGAGCGGTCCTGGTGCAGGATCTCGATCGGATCCTCGATTGTCAGGATGTGACAGCGCCGATTCGAGTTGATGTGGTTGATCATCGCGGCCGTGGTCGTCGTCTTGCCCGACGAGGTAGGGCCGGTGACCAGCACGAGGCCGCGCGATTCCTCCGCCAGCGAGCGAACGACTTCGGGCAGACCGAGGCTCTCGAATCCGGGGCTACCCGGGAGTACGCGCCGGGCGGCCAGGGCCACCGAGCCGCGCTGAAGGAACACGTTGAAGCGGAAGCGACCGAGCCCCGGCTCGGAGAAGGCGAAGTCGACCTGACCCTTGGCCTTGAAGATGCGGGCCTGGTCGTCGTTCATGATGTCGAGTGCCGCCCGCTCACAGTCGGAGGTAGTCATCGGAGGGAAGTCGGTCGCCAGAAGCGCCCCGTTAACGCGCACGTAGGGGGGGCCTCCTGCCTTCATGTGAAGGTCGGATCCCTTTCGGTCCACCACGTAACGCATGAAGTCGTGAACGGTCGCCATGTCCTGCTTTCTCGCTTCCTGAAGTGTCGACTTGCCCTATTCCTTCGGCAGGTTCGGGCCTGTGGTTGACCGCCCTTGGGCCCGATCCGTGGGTTTTCGAGCCTCGAAAGGCAAAACCGGCACCAACGCGGGCGATTTGGTCCGGTGGGGGCTTGATCCGCCCGCCTCGGGTGAGTCTTGCTCGAAATTCTCTTCGGGCCACACTCAACCCGCGAATTCCTGTCACAAAGTGCTTGTTTCCGTTGCTGCGGCGCGGGTATCGGCTTGAGAAGAAGTTGGGAGTGGTAGAGGAGAGTCACGAAGGGAGTTGTCATGGCGGACCCGAACAACAACCGCAAGTTGAGCAGGGCCGAAGCTGGACGGAAGGGCGGGCAGAGCACCAAGCAGCGCTACGGCGAGGACCATTTCGGTAAAATCGGACGTGTCGGCGGCAAGAAGGGTGGCGAGACCACCAAGCAGCGGTACGGCAGCGAATTCTACCAGAGGATCGGCCGCATCGGCGGCTCGAAATAGTCGGCTAGCGACACCGAGAGCAGAGGCCCTTTTGACCATGAGGGGCCTTTCTTGTTGTCGGCCTTTCCTCGAACGTCGCCCTTATGCTGGCTCGAAATGTTTCGACTGCGTTCGCGCGCGCTCTTTGGAGGCTGGGCGCGCCACCCCATCGCCTCTTCAGCTCTAGCCACCCTGGCTCTCGGGGGCCTGCTCGGGCCGCCGCTTGCACGCGCCCAGGAGTCGGCGCTCGAGGACGTCACGATCGAGCTGATGGACCAACCCGTCTCCCATGACGACGAGGACTCGCTCGACATCGAGGTGCGAATCACGAACCACAGCGATGAGACTCTCCCGGGGTTCATCCTGAACGTAGGACGGGCCAGCCGCCTCACGAGTCGCTCGGACCTTCAGAACTCGTTCGACTCACCCCCGGGCTTCGCGCTGGCACAGACCTTCCCACGGATAATTGACAAATCCCTGGGCCCGGGCGAGAGCCGGACGGTGACGTTTGACGAACCCGTCACCGATCTTCTTTCGCCCGGAACCGACGACGACGGCATCTATCCGACGACGGTCAACCTCGTCAACTCGGAAGGCGACACCGTCCTCGACTCGCTTACCACCCACCTGATCTTCTACCAGGACGAGCTGGAAACGCGCCTCAACCTCGTTGCGACGGTTCCGCTCAACGATCTTCCAGCGCGGGGGCCCGACGGAGACTTCGTCGTTGATGCTCCGGGAAGGGGGCCGCTCGAGAAGGCGCTCCGGACGGGAGGCTGGTTGGGCAAGACGGTGAGAGAGCTACACCTAGCGGAGGAATTACGTGTGGGAGTGGCTCCGACCCCGCGGCTCGTTGAGGAGATCGCCGATATGAGCAACGGGTACCGGCGCGGAGACGAGCAGATCTCCGACTCGTCTCCTGAGGCCGAGCTCGCCGGTGACTTCATCAGGCAGCTGAGTCAGCTCCTGAAACGCGACGGAGTCCAGCCTCTTCTGGTTCCCTATGCGAATCCCGACCTGCCGTCTCTGGCCGCAAGCGCCCTCGACGGCCACGTCGGAACCCAGATCACTCTGGGCGAAACGATCCTGAGTGACGTGCTGGGTGTAGAGGTGGATCGCTCCTGGATCTTTCCACCTAGCGGGCGGACCGACTCGGAGTCGCTCGAGTTGATGCAATTGAGCAGCAACGCAGGGACCAGGACCTTCTTCTCCGGCTCATCTCTCGTCGAGGAGACCAACCCATTGCTTGCCGGATGCCCCATCGAGGCGCTCAGCGCCGCCTGCCCGGTCTCGGTTTCCACTCAGGCCGGCGAAACGCTGGGGTACCAGGCCGATCCCGGCCTGCAGAATCGCCTGAGCACCCTGGTGCGAGACGATGACGACCGGCTCAACCTGCAACGTTTCTTTGCCGAGACGGCGATGATCCGCGAGGAGCAGCCGGGTCGAACCGACCGCATCGTTCAGACGACTCTCCCATCACTTTGGCATCCCAACCCCGCCATAATCCGGACCTTGTACCGGGGGTTGGCGAACGCCCCCTGGATCAAGTCCGTAACTCCCGAAGAAGGCCTCGCGCTGGACATCGACCCGACCGATCGTCGCATCGTGGACCAAGCCACGACGGTGCCCAACGAACTCGATGCCCTTGACTACGCCACGATCGAAGAGGCCGAGGCGACAGTCGAGAGCTTCAACTCGGTGGGGCCCCCGGCGACGATGTACCAGCGACTTCTGCGCAACTACCTCGTGGCCGAGAGCCGCAACTGGTGGGTGGATGACTCGCTCGCAGCTCAGGGTCTGGCCTACGCGCGCGCTTCGGCTGAAGAGGCGCGAGCAGAGATGGGAAAGGTCTCGATCGAGGTCAGTGAGCGGATAACCCTCACATCGCGCGCCGAGGACATCCCGGTACGGGTGCTCAACGACGCGGGCTACCCGGTCATGGTTCGCTTTCAAATGGATTCACCAAGGCTTCGATTCGAGGAGGAGCGGGTGCGGACGTTCGAGACCGGACGAACCCCGCTGACCATTCCCGTAAGGGCCGACACCAGTGGTTTCTTCCCAGTGACGATGTCGCTCGTCACTCCGGATGGATCAGAGGTCATCGCTGAAAGCCAACCAACGGTTCGGTCGACCGAGTTCAACAACGTCGCGCTGACGATCACCGTTGGGGCGTTGTTCTTCTTGATCGCGTTCTATCTATTGCGCTGGTACCGCAGGCGGAATGCGCCTCCCACGCAGGAGCCCGCTTGAGCACCAACCTCGCCCGTTCCACGGCCGTCATGACGCTCGGAACGGTTTTATCTCGTTCCACGGGCTTGTTGCGCATCGCCGCCATCGCGGCGGCTCTCGGTGTCGTCGAGACGGGTGGGCTAAGCGACGCTTTCAACTATGCCAACACGGCTCCGAACATCATCTACGAGCTGTTTCTTGGCGGAATTCTGACATCGGTGTTCGTTCCGGTCTTCGTCGAGTTGCTCGAGAAGGAGGGGCGGGAGCGCGCATGGCAGGTCGCAAGCGCGCTAATCAACGTCTCCGTCGTCGGGCTGATGGCGGTCAGCATAGTTGGAATCCTCCTGGCCCCCTGGTTAGCCAAGCTCTACACGCTCAATGTCGACGGCGACACCGCTCGCATGGAGGAGGTCATGACATTCCTCCTGCGTCTGTTCATTCCGCAAATCATCTTCTACGCGCTCACTGCCATAACCGCCGGCCTGCTCAACTCCCACAAGCGGTTCGGGCCGCCGATGTTCACCCCGGTGCTGAACAACCTGGCGGTGATCTGTGTCTTTCTCGCCTTTCGCTCGGCGGTTGGAACCGTGAGCCTCGAGAGCGTCACTACGGGTCAACTGCTGGTCATCGGAGGGGGGACAACGCTCGGCGTCGTTTTGATGGCGATGGCGCAGCTCCCGTTCTTGCGCGGCATGGGTCGGTACCAGTGGACGTTTCACATACGTCACCCATCGGTCATCAAGCTCGCCAAGCTGTCGGTGTTCGTCGTCGGCTACGTCGTGACGAACCAGATCGGATACCTCGTAGTTCAGGTACTCGCCGGTGGTGAAGTTGGGGGCTACACCGCGTACACGTGGGCTTTCACCTTCTTCTTGCTGCCCCACGGACTCTTTTCGGTCTCGATCATGACGGCGCTTCTGCCGGGCATGAGCGAACACGCGACCAATGGACGATGGGATCTCTATCGGAACCAGCTATCGGTCGGAGTCCGGGCGACCACGCTTCTGATTCTTCCGGCGGCGGTTGGCTACTTCGTGTTGGGAACACCGATCGTGAGGGTTCTGCTCGAACACGGCGTGATGGGACCCGAATCGACAGAGCTCGTCGCGAACGTCTTGCGTTTCTTCGTTCTGGGTCTCGTTCCGTTCGCGGTCTACCAGTTGTTCCTGCGCGCGTTCTACGCGCTGCACGACGCCAAGACACCGTTCTACATAAACGTCGCGGTCGTGGCCCTGAACACCGCGATCAACATCCCGATGTTCGCGTGGCTCGGGGTCCGGGGGCTGGCCGCGGGCCACGCCATCCACTACGTAATCGGAGTCTTCGTGCAGGGACGGATACTCTCGCGCCGAGTCGACGGCATCGACCAGGCCCGCATCGGTCGCAGCTCGGCCAAGATCGGGCTTGCGTCGCTCGGGATGGGATTGCTCGTGTGGGGGGTCTACTCTCTGACCAGCCAGCTCATCGAGCCCACCACCTGGCTCAACGATCTCCTCATCGTCGCCGTGCCCGTGTTCGCCGGCGCCGTCTCCTTCTTGGCCCTGTGCGTCGCACTCGGCGTGGAGGAGCTCGACTACGCCAAGGCGGTAGTCGGGCGACGAATTACATCACAGAGGTAAAGCTCACCCCCCGATGCGACCGATAAGTAGTTCATGAACCTTCTCTCCGACGAACGGGGCCTCCTGGCCGGATGGGCCGTAAAGCTGATCCTGTTCCTGGCTCTACTTGGCGTCGTCATATACGACGGCGCTGCCATCGCGGTCAACGCTTTTCAGTTGGACACCGTCTCGGACGAAGTCGCCCTTGAAGTGTCGTCCTCAGCTCGAGACAAGAGCCTGTTCACGTTGGAGCACGAGGCCAAGCAAGCCGCCCGTGCCCGGGATGCCCGGCTGGTCGAGGTCAAGCTCAACGCCGACAAGAGCGTCCTGCGAGTGACGATCAGGAGAGAGGCCAACACGCTGCTCGTCAGCCGCTTCGACCGCACCTCCGACTGGGGTCAGATGTCCGCAACAGGGAAGGTATCGACCGACTAGTAGCATCCCCCTGTGGCGTCCGAGATGGTTACTCTCGCCGAGCGATACGTGCTCGAATCCGAGATCGCGCGCGGTGGCATGGCCATCGTCTTCAAGGCGCGAGACGATGTTCTCGCGCGGCCGGTGGCGGTCAAGGTGCTGCACTCCCATCTTGCGGAGGACGAGGCCTTTCTCGAGCGTTTCCGCTTCGAGGCGCTCGCCGCCGCCCGCCTCGCTCATCCCAACATCGTGTCTATCTACGACACGGGGGCCGAGCAACCCGACCCCGGCGGCGAGCCCCGCCACTACATCGTCATGGAGTACTGCGGGGGCGGGAGCCTCGCCGAGCACATCGTTAAGGAGGGTGCCCTCCCGCCTGAGCGAGCGGCCGTCGTGGGGAGCTCGGTCTGCGAAGCGCTCGCCTACGCTCACCGTTCGGGTGTCATCCATCGCGACATCAAGCCGGCCAACGTCCTGGTGGCCGAAAGCGGCGGGCTCAAGGTCGCGGACTTCGGAATCGCCAAGGCCGCCTTCACGGAAGGGGACGTCACGACGACCGGCTCGATCCTCGGAACCGTGACCTACCTGTCGCCCGAGCAGCTGAAGGGCGAAGAGCCCGACCAGCGAAGCGACATCTACTCGCTCGGAGTCACGCTCTACGAGTTGCTCGCCGGAAGGGCTCCCTTCGAGGAAGAGACCCAAATGGCAATCGCCATGAAGCATCTGCGCGAGGAGCCTCCCCCGCTCAGATCCGTCAAGGCAGGCATTCCGCGCGGCCTCGAGGGTGTGGTTGCCAAGGCCATGGCCAAGGATCCCGACGAGCGCTACCAGAGCGCCCAGGAGATGCGCAACGCACTCGAGGGCCAGTCCTCCGCGACCGCGACCGCGGTCCTGCGCCGTCCCGCTCGCTCGACCGAACGAGCCCGAACCACGGTCCAAAGAACTCGCCGGCCGCAGCGAGAGAAGCAGTCGCGCTCGATGGGGCCCTTCCTCATGCTCGGCATCATCGCGGTCGTGGTCGCGGTTGCCTCGATCGTGCTGCTCTCGCTGTTTAACCGCGACCCCGGAACGGGGGGCAACGGGAGCGACGGAAACGGGGGCCAGGGCAACGGCGAGGGCTCCGGCGACGCGGAGACCATCGAGGTGCAGTCGGTGACCGACTTCGACCCGGTGGGCGGCGATGGGGAGCACCCCGAGGAGGTCGACCTGGCCGTCGACGGCGATCCGAACACCGCCTGGACGACCGAGAACTACCAGGACCCGCTCAGCGCGCTCGGCAAGGATGGTGTGGGGTTGGTGTTCGATCTCGGGGACGGCGTCGAGGTCGCCAGCGTCGAGGTTCAGGGGTGCAGCGACTGCGGCCTGCTGGTGGGGCACGCGGCGGAACCGGCGTCCGACGCCTCGGGGTTCGAGACGGCCGACGAGACGGACGCCGCGGGCGACCCCGAGCCCTTCGAGTTCGATCCGGTCGCGGATCGCTACTGGCTGGTCTTCGTGACCGAGCTTCCGGGTGGCGGAGGGGGCTCGGCCTCGATCTCCGAGGTCACCTTCGGTGCCCCGTAGCCGAGCGGACTCGCAACAGCGGAGCGACAACGACCTCCTTCAGGCGTTCCTTGAGGGGGACAACGACGCCTTCAGCGGTCTCATGGAGCGGCACGAGGACCGGATCTTCGGGCTCTGCCTCAAGATGCTGCACAACCGATCGGACGCACTCGAGGCGAGCCAGGAGATCTTCATCACCGCCTTCAGACGTGCCGTCTCCTTCCGCGGGGACAGCGCCTTCGGCACCTGGCTCTACCGGATCGGGATCAACCACTGCAAGGACGCGCTCAGGAAGCGAAAGGAGCTCCTGCTCGAGTCCGACCAGCTCGAGATCGAGCGGGTCGACACCCGTCAACGAGGGATCGACGAAGCCGCGGCGCTTCGGCTCGACCTGAGCAGGGCGCTGACCGAGCTGCGAGACGACTACCGTGAGGCGGTCGTGATGCACGATCTTGGCGGGGTGCCCTACGAGGACATCGCGACCGTCACCGGGGTTCCGGTGGGAACCGTCAAGTCCCGCATCAGCCGAGGGCGACGCCAGCTCGCCCGACTGTTGGAACACGCAGAGGACCTCGACTCGTCAAAGGACCAAATATGAGCTCCCAACTGACCCACGAACGCTGCTCGGAGCTGCTGGCCGACTACCTGGCAGGAGAATTGGATCCCGAGCAGCATCGCCTCGTCGAGGACCACCTTGAACACTGCGCGCAGTGTTCAGCCGAGCGCGCGGGTCTCGGCGCACTCGGCACCAAGAGCGAGGGCCTCACCGGGGACGAGCGTGTAGCTCTGCGAGCCGCGGTGCTCGGATCGACCATGACTGAGGAACCGGCGGAGCGCAGGCTGGACGACGAAACCGATGCGATCGTCGTGCCTCTCGGGGGCCGGGGCTCGCGCGCCTCCAAGTACCTTGGTATCGCCGCAATGCTGGCGATCCTGGCGGTGGGCTCCCTGTTCGTCTTAAGGGGCGGGGGACTCGGAGTCACCGGGTCGGATGACGAGTCGGATGCCGGTTCTGCCGCCGGTGTAGCGGAGGACTCTGAAGGCGGCGAGGGCGAAGCGCTGCGGAATAGCGGGCAGGAATCATCGCCTTACTCTTCGAACTGGCGCACCGGTCTCAGCTTTCAGTCGGACAGGGGGGCGATTTCCACGGATGACCTCGACAGACTGGGGCGGCGAAACTCCGTATCCGTCCGATCCGGCGCTCAGGCTGCGGATACGGCTGAACCCGAGCCCAGCGAGAAACTCTTGGCAAAGCAAGCCCCTGAGAACCAACTCGAGCGTCTCGCCGCTCGGGCCCCCGACGAACTGGCTCCCGATGTCAGTGAGTGCGGGCGCACGGCTCTGGACGAGCTCGACCGTCCCGGCCTCGCCACCTACGCGACCACCGCCACGCTCGGGGGCACCGACGTTGTCGTTCTCGGTTTCGTAACCGGAGACCGCACCCCCGATCGCTACGCAGTGTTCGCCTTTCCCCTCGGTGACTGCACTACGATTCTGACGAGCACCGAAGGGCCCCTCGAGTAAGCCCGGAATGGCCGGCCTGCGCCTGCGTTTATTAGGGATGTGAGCACATTGAGCGACGACGTCAGAGAAATCATCATCATCGGCTCCGGCCCTGCGGGACTTACCGCCGCGGTCTACAGCGGACGCGCCGACCTGAAGCCACTCATGATCGAGGGCTTCGAGGCGGGCGGGCAGCTGATGCTCACCACCGATGTCGAGAACTACCCCGGCTTCATCGACGGGATCATGGGTCCCGAGCTTATGGAGCGCATGCGCAAGCAAGCCGCTCGCTTCGGCACCGAATACTTGACCGACGACGTCACCTCGGTGGATTTCTCACAGCATCCCTTCGTCGTCAGAACATCCGACGAGACCTACAAGGCTCGGTCGGTCATCATCTCGACGGGAGCCTCGGCCAAGATGCTGGATGTTCCGGGTGAGAAGGAACTCCTCGGTCACGGCGTATCGACGTGCGCCACCTGCGACGGTTTCTTCTTCAGAGACCAGAAGCTTCTCATCGTCGGCGGGGGAGACTCTGCGATGGAGGAGGCAATTTTCCTGACCAAGTTTGCCTCCAAGGTAACGGTCGTACATCGTCGCGACGAGTTGCGTGCCAGCAAGATCATGCAGCAGCGGGCGATGGACAATCCGAAGATCGAGTTCATCTGGGACTCCGTCATCACCGAGCTCGTCGGCGACGGCAAGCTCAAGGGTGCGAACATTCAGAACGTCAAGACGGGCGCGGATTCCTTCGTCGAGGCGGGCGGTGCATTCGTAGCGATCGGCCACACCCCTAACACCGCGCTCTTCGAGGACCACCTGGAGCTGGACGGTGGATACATCAAGACCGCAGGTCAGACCACCGAGACGTCGGTTCCCGGCGTTTTCGCCGCGGGCGACGTCGTCGACTACCGCTACCGCCAGGCCATCACGGCCGCCGGCATGGGCTGTGAGGCGGCGATGGACGCCGAGCGGTGGCTCGAGGAGCAGCACTAGCAAAGAACCCGATCGCCGTCCGGTCGGTCGTACTCTCGACACAATGCCTACCTCCTCACGACGCGTCATGTCGCTGGCCGTCCTGGCCCTTACCTTTGTCGGGGTCGGCGCGGCGCGCTCCGAGGTCGCTCCCTCCGGTGGATACGTGGCGCCGGAGCCAAAGACCAAGGTCTTCCCCGTGGCTCGTTCCGAGTGGTACTCGGTCATCAACTTCAATGACGACTGGCACGCCCCCCGGAGACGCTTCGTGGGCGGGAGGTGGCGCCAGATCGGGTTCCACGAGGGCAACGACATCTTTGCCGAACCGGGCACACCGATTAGGGCCATTGTGGATGGCGTCGTCGAACAAGCCGGGTGGCTCTTCTACTCGGGATGGCGAGTCGGCATCAGAGCAGACGACGGCCGCTACTGGTTCTACGCACACCTTTCAGAGGCGCCCATCGTGGCGCCGCGCCAGCGCGTGGAGGCGGGCCAGACCATCGGTCTCCTGGGCAACACCGGCTACGGTCAGACCCCCGGGCACAAGGACGAGTTCTCGGCGCATCTTCACGTCGGGATACAGGAACCAACGGGCGAGTGGGTAAACCCTTATCCGTTGATGAAGCGACTTTACGAAAACGCACAAGGCCGATGAAGCGCCTGATAGGTCAGGGCAGTCGCTCCCACCAAGTCGCCGACGTTCAGGCGCGCTTGCGCGCGCTGGGATTCATGGTCGACGATGACTCCGGCGACTTCGGCGCGTCGACGCTGTTGGCTCTGAAGACATTCCAGCAACGGCGGGGCCTCATCGCGGACGGGATCGTCGGCCCCGACACCTGGGACCAACTCGTCGAAGCCGGCTGGCGGCTCGGCGACCGGGTCCTTTACATGAGGTATCCGGCCTTCCGCGGCGACGACGTCCAGACGCTGCAGAACCGTCTCAACGCTCTTGGCTTCGATGCAGGCATGGAGGACGGCATCTTCGGAGCCGATACGGACCGCGCAGTGAAGTCCTTTCAACGCGAGTACGACGTCGCCGAAGACGGAATCGTGGGCCCGCACACAACGATTGCTCTGACCGGACTGCGCATCGATCGCCCCGGCACCGCCGCCGAACTGCGGGAGGAGTTGCGACGAGCCGAGCATGGCGGGATCCATCAGGCGCTCATCGCGATCGACCCTGGGCATGGAGCGGACGACGCCGGGGGTTTGAGTGAAGGTCTCAGCGAAGCGGACCTCTGCTGGGACCTAGCGGGTCGACTCGCACAACGATTGACGCGTTTCGGAGCGCGCGTTCGTTTTACTCGTCCCGAAACGGAGAACCCGGACTCAACCACGCGCTCCAGGCGCGCCAACCAGATCAGTGCAGACCTCTTCATCTCGCTTCACTTCAACGCGCACAGCGAGCCCTCGGCCGAAGGGTCGTCGACCTACTACTGGCGCACTTCGCGCGGTGGCCTCCAGCTCGCCGAGCTGATCCAAGACGAGCTCACTCGCCTCGGGCTGAAGGACTGCCGCAGTCATCCGGGATCCTTTGCGATCCTGCGAGAGACAAGGATGCCGGCCGTGCTCGTCGAACCCGCGTATCTCACGAGTCCGGAGGACGCCAAGAGGCTCGATGACCCCGAGTTCCGAACGGCCGTCGCGGATTCTCTGACGAGCGCGATAAGGCGCTATTTCGAGTCGAACTGAGTAGGTGGCCAGAATCAAAGGCGGCATCGACAAAAGTACCCGATCAAGCCGAAGCGGGCATCGAAAACCGGCCCGACACCAATTCGCCTTCTCGATGCCGGGTTTGCCTTTGACTTTCGAGCCAGCCGATCAGGCGGGCGAGCTCGTCGTCGGCGTCGCCCCCGGCTCGTCTCCGGTGATGATTCGCAGCAGTCGTTCGAGCTCGTCGGTCGAAACGAAGTCCATGACGATGCGGCCCTTGCGCTTGCCGACGTCGACTCTCACGCGCGTCTGCAAGTACTCGCTGAGCTGACGTTGGGCCTCGGTGGCGATCGGGGGCCTGGCCTGAGGTCGACCCCCCCTGCTAGCCGATGGGGTCATCGACTGGTAGCGGCGCACTAGCTCCTCGGTCTCACGCACCGATATACCCTCCGCTCCTACACGCTGGGCAAGCCGCTGCTGGAAGGGGTTGTCCTGTAACCCGAGCAGGGCACGGCCGTGCGCCGCGGAGACCAGGCCCTCGACGAGCAGCTTCTGAATAGCCGGGGGCAACGACAGCAACCGAAGCGCGTTCGTGATCGTGACGCGGCTGCGCCCGAGGCGTTGACCGAGGTCCTCCTGCGTCAGATTCGCCTCATCAATGAGCTGACGGTAGCCCTCTGCCTCTTCGATGGGGTTGAGGTCCTCGCGATGAAGGTTCTCGACGAGCGCGCGCTCGAGCGAACCTCTATCGTCGGTTTCGACTGTCATCACGGGAACACGCTCGAGCCCCGCCAGTCGCGAGGCTCGCAATCT
Organism: Actinomycetota bacterium; assembly: GCA_050693895.1. Lineage (GTDB taxonomy): Bacteria > Actinomycetota > CADDZG01 > CADDZG01 > WHSQ01 > WHSV01. The sequence goes on from JBOGWS010000066.1 coordinate 34,209, forward strand.
GCGCTCGCCCGCCACGAGCTCGTAGCGGCCACCTCCGAGCTGGCGCACCAGCAGGGGCTGAAGTATCCCCAGCTCGCGAATCGACTCTGCG
>JBOGWS010000067.1:0-28814 GCA_050693895.1 Actinomycetota bacterium
AGGGGCTTCCGGGTCGAGCCGCACGAACGGGTGCTGGTCGTCGAAGACGTGGTCACCACCGGAGGATCGGTCAAGGAGGTCCTCGATCTAGTCGGTCCGATGGGAGCTGATGTCGTGGGAGTTGGGGCGCTCATCGACCGCAGGAACCGCGGTTCGGCCCCCGACCTCGGCGTGCCGCTGCGGGCGCTCCTGCGCCTCGACGCCGCCAGCTGGGAGGAGGAAGGTTGTCCTTTGTGCGCACGGCAACAACCCATCACCGATCCCGGGAGCAGCCGCGTGGCAACCTCGTCGTTCGTCCCGGAAAAAGGCGGTTGAGCAGGGCAAAGAGGTGGAACCGCGCTGCGGGGGTGGCCTATACTCCGGCAGGCCCTACAAGCGGAAGGCGCATAGCGGCGCCACCGGGCCCCGTATCTCCACTCATTTGACGACCGGATTTTCGACTAGGGGGATGTCTCGATGCCACTGCCACCTCCGCTCACGGACGAGCAGCGAAAGCAGGCTCTGGCCAAGGCCGCGATAGCGCGCCGAAAGAGAGCCGAGCTCAAGGAGCAACTAAAGAGCGGTCGCACCACCTTGCGGGAGCTTCTCGATCGGACGAGCGACGAGATCGTCGGCAAGATGAAGGTGTCCACGGTGCTCGAGTCTCTGCCCGGCGTCGGACGGGTCCGGGCGAGAAAGATCATGGAGAAGCTCGACATCTCGGAGTCGCGTCGTATGAGGGGTTTGGGGGCGAAGCAGAAGGAGAACCTCCTCACCGAGTTCGCCCGGCGCTAGGTTGATGGGGGACCACGGGTTGGTGGGAGACCGGTAGGTGGCCGATTCGTCGGGCCGGGGTCGACTCTTCGTGGTTTCCGGCCCCTCGGGGGCCGGAAAGGGAACCGTCGTCGCCGGCCTGGTCCAGCATCGTCCGGACGTCTTTCTCTCCGTGTCTTCGACGACCCGGCCGGCTCGCCGGGGCGAGATAGACGGGGTCAACTACCACTTCGTCAGCGAGCGGGACTTCATCGCAGGCCGGGACCGAGGAGACTTCCTCGAGACCGCCGAGGTCTACGGCAACTACTACGGGACGCCGCGTGCGCCCGTCGAGGCCGCTCTCAGAGAGGGTCGCGACGTCATCCTGGAGCTCGACATCCAGGGGGCGCTGGCCGTGAAGAGGGCTCTGCCGGAGTCCGTCCTCATCTTCATCGAGCCTCCTTCGCTCGAAGAGCTCTTCAGCCGGCTGCGTGGGCGTCGCACCGAGGATCCCGACGCGCTCAGACGGCGCGTGCAGGCGGCGTACGACGAGGTCAAGGAGAAGAGCGCCTACGACCACATCGTGGTGAACGACCGGATCGAGGACGCGATTGCCCAGGTCATCCGTATAATGGATGCACCGCAGGAACGAACCCCGCACCCCGGTAGCTAAGACCTGCGCGCATAGGCGCAGGATCGACCAGCTCTGACGAGCAGACCCTGAAGAGCAGGCCCTGAAGAGCAGGCCCTTAAGAGAAGGACTGATTCATGATCGAGCCGAAGATCGAGACGTTGCTCACCGACGTCGACTCCAAGTACACCCTCGTGATCCTCGCGGCCAAGCGGAGCCGCCAGATCAACTCCTACTTCACCCAGCTGGGCGATGGCATCGCCGAGCACACCCCTCCCCAGATTCCCCTCGACCCCGACCGGGCCCCCAAGCCGCTGTCGATCGCGCTGACCGAGATTGCCGAGGGCAAGCTCACCTACGAGCGCACCTCCGACGGGATCAAGTAAGCGATCGTCTCGACGATCGCGGGAAATGGAAGGACCACCGCGATGAACCCGCAGTGGGTTCGCCACTCGAGCGATGTTGAAGTCGGCGGAAAGAAGATCGTGCTCGCCGTCAGCGGCGGGATCGCGGCTTACAAGACCGTCCACGTCGCTCGCTCCCTGACCCAGCTGGGGGCCGACGTCAGAGTCGTCATGACCCGCTCGGCCGAGCGCTTCGTGGGCGACCAGACCTTCGCCGGCGTGACGGGCAATGCCGTGGCCAAGGACCTCTTCGGCGACGGACCCGATGCTCCCCACGTCGAGCTGGCGCGGGGGGCCGACCTGGCCCTCGTCGCTCCCGCGACAGCAAATTCAGTGGCCAGGATGGCGGCCGGTCTTGCCGACGATCTCGTGGCCGCCACGCTGCTCACGGTCCAGTGTCCGATCGTGATCGCTCCAGCAATGCACGCCGAGATGTGGGCCCACCCGGCCACCGCGGCCAACCTCGCAACACTCGCCGAGCGCGGCGTCATCCAGGTGGGGCCGAACTCGGGGCCGCTGATGTCGGGCGACATTGGGATGGGGCGGATGGCCGAGCCAGACGAGATCGTTGCAGCCGCGCTGGAAGCGATCGGTCACGCACAGGATCTCTCTGGCAGGCGCGTGCTCGTGACCGCGGGAGGGACGCAGGAACCCATCGACCCCGTGCGCTTTATCGGAAACCGGTCGTCGGGCCTGATGGGGTTCGCCATAGCGCTCGAGACGGCGCGGCGGGGGGCCAAGGTAACGCTTGTAGCGGGGCCCAACAACCTGCAACAACCCCCCGGCATCGAGGTCGTGGACGTGCACACCGCGGATGAGATGCGCGAGGCGGTGCTGAACGGCGCCGCGGACGCGGACGTGATCGTCAAGGCGGCGGCGGTGGCCGACTTCAAGCCGGTGGACCACGCCGACAGGAAGCTTAAGAAGGCCGAGGGACCGCCCGAGATCACACTCGAGCCGACCCCCGACATCCTCGCCGAGCTCGGTGCTAATTCGGAGCTGCGAAAGCCGGGCAGCGTCCTCGTCGGCTTCGCGGCCGAGACCGAGGAGGATGTCGACCAGCTCAAGGCCCTGGCGCGCCACAAGCTCGAGACCAAGGGCGCGGACATGATCGTTGCCAACGAGGTCGGCACGCACGACTCCGGGTTCGGAGTCCGCACGAACCGGGCGGTGATCGCCACGGCCGACGGCGTCGCCGATGTGGGTCTGGTGTCCAAGGAAGCACTTGCCGCGGCCCTCGTCGACCGGGTGGTCGATTTCCTCGCCTCGCGGGCCTGAGCATCCTCTGCTCACTGGAGGATCGTGCACCGTGTTCCGCATTCCGGAACAACGAGCACACCTTCGAGTCACATGGGGATCCGCAGGGCTCGCTCGGGGCTCGGCTAGGATGCGGCGATGACCCCAGACGATCATCTTCGACTTTTCACGTCCGAATCCGTGACCGAGGGACACCCCGACAAGCTCGCCGACCAGATCTCGGATGCGGTGCTGGACGAGATCCTCGCCGAGGACCCCGAGGGGCGCGTGGCGTGCGAAACGCTCGTGACCACCGGGCTGGTGGTGGTTGCCGGCGAGATCACCACCAAGGTCTACGTCGACATCCCCGCGGTCGTAAGGCGGACGATCACCGACGTCGGTTACACGTCGTCGAAGATCGGTTTCGACGGCGCGACCTGCGGCGTGTCCGTCGTCATCCAGGAACAGAGCCCCGACATCCAGGTGGGTGTGGACCACGCGTACGAGGAGCGGATGGGCGACGCGAACGACGACGCGCTGCATCAGGGCGCGGGCGACCAGGGCATGATGTTCGGCTTCGCCTGCACCGAGAGCGAGGACCTGATGCCCATGCCGATCTGGCTCGCGCATCGTTTGGCTCAGAGGCTGAGCGAGGTCCGCAAGGCTGGGGTCGTTCCCTACCTCCGGCCCGACGGCAAGGTCCAGGTGACGATCGGCTACGACGGCAACAAGCCGGTGCGCCTCGATACGATCGTGATATCTACGCAGCACCAGCCCAACGTCGACATCGACACGCTGTTGCGACCGGACCTGATGCAGCATGTCGTCGACCCGCTCATCCCGGCCGGAATCGACGCGGAGGACGTTCGGGTGCTCGTCAACCCGACCGGGGTGTTCGAGATCGGGGGGCCGAGGGCCGACACAGGACTGACCGGCCGGAAGATCATCATCGACACGTACGGGGGCATGGCTCGTCACGGCGGGGGAGCGTTCAGCGGCAAGGATCCCTCGAAGGTCGACCGCTCGGCTGCGTACGCCTGCCGTCATATCGCCAAGAACGTCGTGGCATCAGGTCTGGCCGATCGCTTCGAGGTGCAGGTCGCCTACGCCATAGGAGTCGCGACCCCGGTCTCGATCTCGATCGACGCTTTCGACACAGAGACCGCGGACCCAACGAGGATCGAGGCTGCGATCCGCGAGGTCTTCGACCTGCGTCCGGCCGCGATCATCCGCGACCTCGACCTGAAACGAGCGATCTATCAGGACACCGCCAGCTACGGGCACTTCGGCCGCTCGGAGAAATCCTTCACCTGGGAGCGCACGGACAAAGCGGATGAACTCCGCCGCCTCGCTACCTGAGCGCGGACGAGGCGCAGTTGTTGCGGTAGTCCCACTAGTGCCGGCATGGCGGGTCGACCGTAGGTTCGACTACGCGCTCCCGTCGAAGCTGCAAGAAGTGGTGAAGGTGGGTTCGCTTGTACGCGTTCCTTTCGGCAACCGGCGCATCCGCGCGATTGTGGCGTCCCTTCAGCATGGACCCACCGATGATCTCGAAGAGGTCGCCGCGCTGGTGGCCGGTGCGCCGGTCGCCCCCGGCCCGCTGATCGAGCTGTTCGAGTGGCTCGCGCGGCGCTACGTAGCACCGCTCGGACGGGCATTCGGCCGGGCGGTTCCCCCCAGGGTCCGCATGAAGGTGGCGTCTCCCGAAGCTCTGGATACCGCTCCGGCCGAGGGGCGGCGGCGCCTGTCCTCTTACGCGGGTGGGGTCGATCTGGTGCATGCGATACGGAACGAACCCTCGACCTGGTCCGTTCGCACGCTTCCCGGCGAGGATCATGGCGCGCTGATCATCGAGATGGTCGATGCCGCGTTGAGAGATGGGGGCCAGGCCCTCGTCGCCGTACCCGAGGTGCGATGGGGTTCGGCGACCCTCGAGCGGTTGAGCGCGCGCTGGCCTCAAACCGCCCGGGTCGACTCGGCTCAACCGGACAACGAGCGCGCGCACGCGTGGTTGCGAATCGGAGCCGGGGCCCCCCTGGGTGCGGGCGGGCGTTCGACGGTGCTGGCTCCCGCGGAGCGGTTGCGGCTCATCGTCGTCGACGACGAGCACCACCTCTCCTACAAGGAGGACCGGTCGCCTCGCTACGACGCACGGCGGGTCGCGCTCGAACGAGCTCGCATCCAGGGCGCCTCTTGCGTGTTCGTCAGCCCGACACCCTCCGTCGAGACGGGAGCGGCCGCCCACAACGGCGCTTATCGCGCCGTGATCCCCGACCGGGCCGAAGAGAGATCCTCTCGACCGATCGTCGAGACCGTAGCGCCACCCACGGATCGGGTCTTCTCGCACGATCTTCACGAGCGCATACGGGACACGCTCGCCGACGGCGACCGCGTCGCCCTGCTCGTTCCCGCGCGCGGATACTCACGTGCGCTGTGGTGCGCGACGTGTCGCAGGTCGGTTCGCTGCCCTGCGTGCGAGTCGGGGTTGTTCTACGACCGCATCAAGGAGACCGTGCGTTGCTCACACTGCGGTTTCGGTGCACCGGCCCCCGACACATGCCCCAACTGCGGCTCTCGAGAGTTCCGCTACGTCGGCGCAGGCACGGAGAGATTGAGCGAGCAACTGAGGAAATCGTTTCCGGGCGCGAGGGTGGGTCGAATGGACCCCGATGTGATCGGCGACATCGACCAGCATCCGGGAGACGTCGATATCTACGTCACGACCTGGATCGGGACCAAGCCGGCCCTGCGGCCCTCCGTGCGCCTGGTCGGGGTGCTCGACGCCGACTCTCTTCTGCGACGGCCCGACTTCCGCGCCGCCGAGAACACCTACCAGGCGATGGCGGCGATGGCGGCATGGGCGGGCGCCTCATCGGAGGGGGGGCGCCTAATGGTTCAGACGGCGGAGCCGGAGCACTACACGATCCAGGCGGTGGTCCGGGGGGACTACGGGTTCTGGCTCGAGCGCGAGCTCATCGAGCGCCGCGAGCTCATCTACCCGCCGTTCACCGAGCTCATCAAAGCGACGGGCTACGGCCCGCGCAGGCAGGGGCTCATCGAAAGAGCCGCGGGGGTGGCCCGAGCGACCGGAGCGCGGGTACTGGGTCCGGTTGAGGTCCGGACGGTGGTCGGCCGGGGCGAGCTCGAGGAAGGAGTCGAGATCCTCGTCAAGGCCGACGAAGCCGAGCCGGTGGCGCTCGAGCTGAGGGGTATTCTCGCCTCGGCACCCGCGGGGAGCAGGCTACGGGTCGACGTCGATCCCCGATGAGAGACACCATCCCCCCCGGCCAACGAACGCAACCGAAAGGACGAAGCTGACAGCATGGCGGTTCTGACCATAAGGACGTTCGGCGACCCCGTCCTTCGTCAGAAGGCGCGGCCGGTCGACGACGTCGGCGACGTCCAGCGAAGGCTGTCCGAGGACATGCTGGAAACGATGCGTGTTGCGCCCGGCGTGGGGCTCGCCGGACCTCAGGTCGGAGTGCTCGAGCGCATCTTCACCTGGGAGGTAGAGGACGAGTTCGGCACCATCATCAACCCGGTGATAACCAAGCGGTCCCGCCGCATGTACACCGACGAGGAGGGCTGTCTCAGCCTGCCCGGGCTGGTCTATCCGGTCGAGCGTCACCTGAAGGTGCGCGTCGAGGGCCTCGACGAGAACGGAGACCCGGTCGATTTCGACGCCGCGGAGCACCAAGCTCGGGTCTTCCAGCACGAGATCGACCATCTCGACGGGGTGCTGTTCATCGATCGTCTGCCGGACGACCTGAGACGGGAGGCCCGGCAGCTGCTGGCGGACCAGGCCCTCGGTCTCCCGCTGCCCCGCTCGAGCCACATCCGAACGCGCGTGCCGACCGAGGAGACTCTCTGAGCATCGGGCTCCCGAGCGTGTGGGCCCCCCTGGGATGAGAACCGTCTTCTTCGGGACTCCACAGTGGGCGGTGCCGAGCCTCGAGGCGCTGCTCGAATCCGACATCGAGGTCGCGGCGGTGGTTACGAATCCGGACAGGCCCGCGGGGCGCGGCATGGAGATGAGGGCATCGCCGGTCAAAGAGCGAGCCCTTCGGGCGGGACTCGAGGTCCTTCAGCCTAAGAGGGCGCGCGCTCCCGAGCTCCACGAATCGCTCGATGCGCTCGCCCTGGATGTCGCGACCGTCGTCGCCTATGGCAAGATCCTGCCACCCTCGCTGCTTGCCATTCCTCGCCTCGGCTTCGTTAATCTCCACTTCTCCCTGCTGCCCGAGTATCGGGGTGCCGCCCCCGTCCAGCGCTCGGTGATGGACGGCCGTCCGACCAGTGGGGTCTCCATCATGGTTCTGACCGAGGGCATGGACGCGGGCCCGATCCTGTCCGTGACCGAGGAATCCGTAGGGGCCGACGACACCGCCGGGTCGCTTGGCCACCGTCTCGCCGAGATCGGATCGTCGGTTCTGGTGCACGCGCTCACGGGCTACGGCGCCGGCGAGCTGGAGCCGGTCGAACAGGATCACGACCGAGCGACCTACGCTCCCAAGATCACCACGGAAGAGGCCGCCATCGACTGGCGACGACCGTCCGCCGCGATCCGGAATCAGGTGCGTGGATTGAATCCGGCCCCCGGGGCGTGGACGACGCTGAGAGGCAAGCGGTTGAAGGTCTGGACGGCCGAGCGATCTGCCGAGGAAGGGCTCGCTCCGGGGGAGCTCGGGGCTACAAACGGCGCTCCGGTCGCGGGTACGGGGGACGGCGCGCTCGAGCTCACGCGGGTCCAACTACAGGGCAGGAGGCCAACCAGCGGAATGGACGCGGCTCGTGGGCTTCGTCTGGCTCGCGGCGAGAGATTTGAGTAGGTTCGCCTTCCATGCCTCGACTCCAGCTCGCTCCGTCGATCCTCACCGCTGATTTCGGACGCCTTGCGGACGAGGTCCAAGCGGTCGCTCCTCACGTCGACTGGTTTCACCTCGACGTCATGGACGGTCACTACGTCCCGAACCTGACCTTCGGGACCTCGACCGTCGAGGCAGTGAGACGCGCGTGCGATTTGCCCCTCAACGTCCACCTGATGATCGACGACCCCGGGGAGTTCGTCGCCGGTTTCGCGGCCGCGGGGGCGAACCGCATCACCTTTCACCCCGAGGTCACCAGCGATCCCTCCTCCGTGATCGGGGCCATCACCGAAGCAGGGTGCGGAGTCGGGATCGCCGTGCACCCCGACGTGGAGCTTGAATTCGTCGAGAAGTACCTCTTCGAGCTCGAGGTCGTTCTTATGATGACGGTTAGGCCCGGATTCGGGGGCCAGAGGTTCATGGGCGAGGTCGTGCCCAAGATCGAGGCCGTGCGCCGGCTGGTTGACTCCGAGGGCGCTCGTGCCGATGTCGAAGTGGACGGAGGTATCAAAATCGACAACATCGACCTCGTGGTGAACGCCGGGGCCAACATAGTGGTCTCGGGAAGCGGCATCTACGACGGCCAGGACGCTCCCGCGGCGGCTCGTCGGCTGCGCACGCGCCTCGAAGAGCTGGCGGCCGGTCCGGGAGAAGCCCCATGAACACGCGGCGCGATATCGTGCTGGTCGCCGACGACGATGAGGACATCGTCCGGTTCGTCGAGGTGAACCTCCGTCTCGAGGGTTTCGAGGTCATAACCGCGTCGGACGGCGAACAGGCCCTGGACATGGCCACCGAGTCCCTGCCCGATTTGATCCTGCTCGACGTGATGATGCCCCGCCTGGACGGATTCGAAGTCTGTCAGCGACTGCGACATGACGGCCGGACGAGGCACATCTCGGTGATCATGCTCACCGCGAAGTCGCTATCCGCAGACAAGGTCGTGGGTCTGACCGCCGGCGCCGACGACTACATCATCAAGCCGTTCGATCCAATCGAACTGGTGGCCCGAGTGAAGTCCTCGTTGCGCCGATCGCGCGATATGAGAGCCACCAACCCGCTCACGCAACTTCCCGGCAACGTCCAGGTTGGCGAGGAGGCGACCGGCCGCATCGAGGCGGGAGGGCCGTTCGGGCTCATGTACGTCGATCTCGACAATTTCAAGGCATTCAACGACTACTACGGCTTTCTCCAGGGCGACGAGGCCATCAAGCTCATTGCACGCTGCGTGCGCGAGGCGCTCGAAACACACCCGTCGGAAGCGACCTTCCTGGGCCATGTGGGTGGAGACGACTTCGTCGTGATGATGGCGCCCGAGTTGACCGAGCCGGTGGCGAAGGACATCTGCGAGAGATGGGACGAGGCCGCGCCGGAGCTTTACGAGCGGGAGGACGTCGAGCGTGGCCACATCGAGGTGGCGGACCGGCGGAACCAGGTTCACAGGTTTCCGATCATGACCGTGTCCATCGGAATCTCGACGAATGCCCTTCGCGGGATCGAGTCGCAGTGGCAGGCAGCCGAGATCGCGACCGAGATGAAGCAGTTCGCGAAACAGGACGAGGGGTCCTCCTTCGCCGTGGACCGGAGGCGCGACTAGCCAAACTGACCAGTCAACGCTGGCTAGTCACCGGCACATTACGCCCACACCGGCAGAAAAGCGCTCCGATCGTCTGGCCTATCCGCGCTGGTCACTCAACGCAGGATGGGCACCTACGTGACCCTCTGCGGGGGCAGAAAAGATGGTCCCGATGCCCTATTCCTCGGCAACCCGCGGGCGCGCATGCTTGTTCTGCGGCCGGAGGAACCGGAATTGGGTCAGCTTACGCGGAGGAGAACGCCATATTGGGAGGCAGCCTGGCGGGTCAGGCACACACGTTGAGGTCTTTGCGCGTGCTGCTCTGCGACGATATGCACCAGGTGAGGCTCCTTCTAAGGACCGAGATGACGCTGGAGTCGGACCTCGTGATCGTCGGTGAGGCAACCAACGGGGCCGAGGCGATCGAGCTGGCTCGGGAATCCCAGCCCGATGTGGTGCTTCTCGATCTGACCATGCCGGTGATGGACGGGCTCGAAGCCCTTCCCCGTATCCGCGAGGCAGCGCCGGAGGCGCGCGTGATCATGCTGTCCGCCCACGGGGCGAGCGATATGGAGGCCAGGGCCTTTGCCGCAGGCGCCAGTCTCTACATCGAGAAGACCGCCACCACCAGTGAGATCGTCCAGGCGGTCCGCGCGTCCGAGTAGCTCGTTTTTACAGCGGGGCGGGCTCGGCAGGACCGCAGAAGACGGCACCGCAGGCGTATACTCGGGCGTGCGTAACAAGCCAGTGACGCACGTCACATCGTGACGACAACCGAATCACGAGCCTCTTCGGGGCAGGGTGAGATTCCCGACCGGCGGTGATAGTCCGCTACCTCCGCATCACAGCAGAAGCAGAGCGTTTCAGGTGGTGTGGGGCTGACCCGGTGGAACTCCGGGATCGACGGTAACTCGCAAAACGGCCGCACGGCGAGAAGTCCGGATGGGAGAAGAGGTCGACCGATCCGACGCGCAGGCCACGGTTGGCGCCGGATCGGCGTTTCGTTCTCCCTATGTTCCTCGTTCCTCCGAAGCGGTTCGACGCCGGAGGAACGTTGGACGACCGAACGCACGAAAAGCACATGCACAGGGCCCTGGAGCTCGCGGCTCGCGCCACGTTCACCTCTCCCAACCCAAAGGTAGGAAGTGTTCTCGTGCGCGGAGGCGAGGTGGTGGGCGAGGGGTATCACGCCGGCGCAGGCTCCGATCATGCAGAAATCGTTGCTCTGCGCGCTGCGTTCGAACCGGCGGGGGCGACCGTCTACGTGACTTTGGAGCCGTGTGCGCATCGCGGTCGTACTCCTCCATGTGCTCCGGCTCTCATCGAGGCCGGCATCGCCCGGGTCGTCGTGGCCATGCTGGACCCCGACGCTCGGGTGGGAGGACGGGGCCTTGCGCAACTCGCAGAGTCGGGAGTGGAGTTGATCACCGGGGTGCTCGAAAGCGAGGCCCGTGCACTCAACCGGACGTACATCCATCACAGGCTTACCGGACGGCCGTTCGTGTCTCTCAAACTGGCAATGAGCCTCGACGGGCGTCTCGCCGCGCCCGACGGATCGGCACGCTGGATCACAGGACCGAGCGCGCGCCGCGAGGCGCACCGCCGTCGTATGGAGGCGGATGCGGTCGTCGTGGGATCGGGCACCGCACTTGCCGATGACCCCGCTCTCACCGTGCGCGATGTCCCCGTGGTTCGCCAGCCGGCCCGAGTTCTCGTCGACTCGTCGGGGCGGACCCCACCAAGCGCGCGGCTCTTCGACGACGGCGACGTGGTCGTGGTCACTACCGACGCTTGTTCGCACGATGTTCAGACCGCGTGGAAAGAGTCAGGGGCCGAGGTCCTTGTGTTGCCTCGTTCGTCAGAGGGAGTCGACCTCGGCGCCATGCTCGACGCGCTCGGCCAACGGTGCTGGCTCGAGCTCTATGTCGAAGCCGGCGGACGGCTGGCAACCTCCCTGCTGAAAGCCGACTTCGTAGACCGCCTTGACGTCCATCACGGTCCAGTGGTGCTCGGGCGCGGGGGCCCGGAGATCGGCGAGCTCGCCATAGCCGCGATCGACGACGCCAGAAGGTGGCGGCTGCTCGGCGCCGAAGCGGTCGATGACGACGTCTTGATGTCGTACGAAAGGGACCGCTAGATGTTCACGGGGATCGTCACGAGCATGGGAGTCGTGAAGAAGGCGCGCGAGCGAGGCGGCATTTTGGACCTCGAGATAGAGGCACCGAGACTCGCGCGCGACATCGAGGTGGGTGGGTCGGTGTCGGTCAACGGCGTCTGCTTGACGGCTACTCGGACTACTCGCAAGTCGTTTTCGACCCAGGCGATGGACGAGACGCTATCGGTGACGACGATCGCCTCGCTCAAGAAGGGCAGCATCGTAAACCTCGAACCGGCCGCACGCTTCTCGGACCGAATCGGAGGGCACATGGTGCAGGGGCACATCGACCAGACCGCTCCCGTGGTTCGCATCGAGGATCTCGAGGGCGCCCGGCGAATCTGGTTCGAGCCGCCGGAGGCGGTGATCCGCTTTCTCGTCCCGAAGGGGTCGATCGCAATCGATGGAGTGTCGCTCACGATCGTCGAGGTCGGTCGTACGTCGTTCCAGGTCGCGCTCATTCCGCACACGCTCGAAGTGACGACACTGAAGGATCTGTCCGTTGGCTCGGTGGTCAACCTAGAAGTCGATGTCATGGCGAAGTACGTCGAGAAATTCGTAGACGCATTCAACGAGCGCGATTCCGCAGACCGTACCGACTCCAATCAACGTGAGCGTCACTAGTGCGGGGCACCTAACTGGAGAAAGGAACCGACAATGCCACTGGCACGAATCGAAGATGCCATCGAAGAGATACGCAGCGGCAGGATGGTCATCGTCGTGGACGACGAGGATCGCGAGAACGAAGGCGATCTCATCTTCGCCGCCGAGAAAGCAACCCCCGAGATGGTCACCTTCATGGTGCGGCACTGTTCGGGGATCATCTGCGTGCCGCTGGAGTCGGACAGGCTCGATGAACTGCACCTCCCGCTCATGGCTCCGAACCATACCGACGCGCTCGGCACCGCGTTCACCATCAGCGTCGACGCGGTCACGGGAACGACCACGGGCATCTCGGCGGCCGATCGGGCGAGAACCATAGAGGCGCTCGTCGATCCGGTGAGTCGTTCGCAGGATCTCGCGCGGCCGGGACACATCTTCCCGCTGCGTTATACGCCGGGGGGTGTCCTCCGGCGGGCGGGTCACACCGAGGCCTCGGTCGATCTCGCCAGGCTTGCTGGGCTCTATCCCGCGGGAGTGCTGTGCGAGATCGTCAACGAGGACGGAACCATGTCACGCATGACCGATCTCGAGGTCTTTGCCGAGGAACACGGCCTGTTGATCATTTCGATTGCGGATCTGATTCGTTACCGCCGAACCACCGAGCAACTCGTCACGCGCCAGACCAAAGCTCGCATCCCCACGGCGTTCGGAGAGTTCACCGCCGTCGCCTACGAAAGCGACGACGGCCGAACTCACGTCGCGCTCGTCAAGGGAGATGTCGCGGGCAAAGACGATGTGCTCGTCCGGGTTCACTCCGAATGCTTTACCGGAGACGTGCTGGGTAGCGTCCGCTGTGACTGCGGGATGCAGTTGCACGAGGCGATGCGGCAAATCGACCAGGAGGGCGGCGGTGTGGTCGTGTACATACGAGGCCACGAGGGCCGCGGTATCGGCCTGCGGCACAAGCTCGAGGCCTACGCTCTACAGGACGGGGGCCTTGACACCGTCGAGGCGAACGTGGAACTCGGCTTCGCACCGGATTCCCGAGATTACGGTGTGGGCGCTCAGATCCTCGTGGACCTCGGCATTTCCACCATGCGCCTGCTGACAAACAACCCAACCAAGCGCGCCGGACTAGAGGGCTACGGACTGACGATCGTGGAGCGAGTTCCGCTCGAGAGCGCTCCTACGGACGAGAACATTCGTTACCTCACGACGAAGAGAGAGAAGCTCGGTCATCTCCTCGAGACCATCGGGACCGCAAGGAGATCCGACACCGAAGAGGGGGGTATCAACAGTGCAGACGTATGAGGGGGCGCTCGACGGTCGGCGACTGAGGATTGCGATCGTGGCCAGCCGCTTCAACGAGACGATCTCCAGGCGTCTCGTCGATGGAGCCCTGCACGCACTAAAACAGCATGGAGTGGCCGACAACGATGTGTCGTTGTCCTGGGTTCCAGGCGCGTTCGAGATCCCCGTGGTCGCTAGACGGGTCGCCTCATCGGGGGAGGTGGATGCTGTCGTGGCGATCGGAGTAGTCATTCGCGGTGAGACGGCCCACTTCGACTACGTCGCGGGACCCGCGGCCACCGGCGTAGCGAGCGCTTCTCTCGAGACCGGCGTGCCGATCGCACTCGGCGTATTGACCACCGAGACCACCGAGCAAGCGTCCGAGCGCGCCGGCGGCAAGATGGGGAACAAGGGCTACGAGGCCGCAGTTACCGCGATCGAGATGGCCAACCTCTTCGCGTCGCTCCCGAAGCCTCGAACTGACGTGTAGCAACTATGCTTCGCCGATGCTGAAATTCGTCATCCCGAAAGGTTCGCTCGAGAGAGCGACTTTCGAGTTGCTCGAGGACGCCGATCTGAAGGTGGCGCGCGCCGGTGAACGCGAGTATCGGGGCTCGATCGACGACCCTCGCATCGATTCGGTGGCGATACTCCGGCCCCAGGAGATTCCCACCTATGTGGCGGATGGTTTCTTCGACATAGGCATCACGGGCGAGGACTGGATCGCCGAAACCGCGTCCGACGTCGTGAAGGTCGCTCCCTTGAAGTACTCGAAGCAGACCGACCGGCCGATCAAGATCGTGCTGGCCGTGCCCGAAGATTCTGGGATAACGGAACCGCAACAGATCAAACCCGACTCACGGATCTCCACCGAGTTGCCCAACCTCACGAAGACGTATTTCGACGGGCTCGGGATCCCGGTTCGGATCTTTCTGTCGTACGGGGCGACCGAGGCCAAGGTTCCCGAGATCGTAGATGCGATCGTGGATCTGACCGAAACGGGGGCGACCCTCAAACGAAACGGGATGGTCATCATCGACACGCTTCTCGAATCCCACACTCATCTGATTGCCAACAGGGAGTCATGGGACGACCCGGTCAAGCGACAGGCGATCGACGAGCTCACGATTCTGCTGAGGGGTACTGTCGACGCTCGCGGGCGAGTCCTTGTGAAGCTGAACGTTGGATCGGACAGTCTCGACGCGGTCCTGGATCTCCTACCGGCGATGCGCTCCCCGACGGTCAGTCACCTCGCGGACACGGGATTCTTCGCAGTGGAAACGGTCGTGCCCAAGAGCACGATCAATGTCCTCATTCCTCGGCTCAAGTCATGTGGGGCCGAGGACATAGTCGAGATGCCGATTGCCAAGATCGTTCCTTAGAACGACGAGCCGTTAACGGCTCGAGCAGATCGGACGCTTGGCGAATCTTCGAGGAACCGCTGCTGCTCTGCTGAACAACGACGCCGTGGGCATCCGAAAGCCTTGATCGGTCATTCTCTGACCATGGCTCGGCCCCGTTCAATCGCTTAACCGCGCCACGTGGTCCGAAACACGAAGTGTCGGGTTTGCCGGATCGGCGAAATGGGTCGAACCGGAGGAGTGATGCCGGGCGCTGGTTTGTGCTACGTTTTCGCGGTAGTTCTGAAGGGGGAGTTACGCGCCTCGGCTCGTGCTCCTCGAAGCATCGAAAGGAAGTGCGTACGTGGCTCAAGGTACGGTTAAGTGGTTCAGCAACGAGAAGGGCTTCGGGTTTATCTCTCAGTCCGATGGAGAGGACGTCTTCGTCCACTTCTCGGCCATCGAGATGGACGGCTACAAGTCCCTAGATGAGGGAATGGCCGTTGAGTTCGAGGTGACCGAGGGTCCCAAGGGCAAGCAGGCGTCCAACGTCCGCGCCGCAGGCGCCTAACCAGACCTGCAAATCAAAAGGCCCCCGATGAGTCGGGGGCCTTTTCTGATGGGAGTCGGCCCCTCTAGGAGGGCCCGTCGGGTTTGCCTGCGATCTGTGCGTAGGCCATCTGGAGTTGAGCGAGAGTCTGCCTCAGGGGTGCCTCGGCTTCGCCCATCTGAGGACCGACCTTCTCGACGATCGCCGAGAGAGCGTCGATCGCCAATCCGGCGTCGTCCCGGAGCCCGGCGTTCAGCTTGGTTCCGGCCGCGTTGGCGAGGGTGACGGCCACGTTGATGACCCACTCGAGGCTCGGAATCTGAGCCATCTCCTCGGACATGCGGCGGGCCTCTTCCTCCTGCTCGGGAGTCCAGACCTCCTGTCCCGGCGGCACGGGGGCCTCCGGGGGCTGGGGAGGTTCGGCCGCGGCGGCGCTGCCCGAGGTGGCGCCCGCGGCCGGGTGCTCGCTCCGCGCGGGAGGAGGGGGCCGCAGGGGGGTCACGGTGGCAGGCTCCACGGGCGAGGTCGCGGTGTCGTCCGACGCGACGGGGGCGTCTTCGGCGGGCTCTGAGGGGGGAGAGGAGGGCGGACTCGGAGGGGCCTCCTCGGCGCCACCAGAGGGGGCCGCGCGGCGCGAAGAGATCCTTTTGTCCAGCACACGAATCTTGCGTTGCTGCTGCTCTTCCTCGTGGCCCTGTTCGTTGTCCATGGTTGCGCCCTATACTCTCATGCAGCAGGAATCGCCAAGAAGGGGTCTCAACTGCCCCTCACCTCCCGACGGAATGTCGTGGATGCCGACTGGTTCGATCGGCCGAGTCGAGGAGGTTGTTGACGGGCTGGTGACGCCCTCCTTCTTGGTGTCGCCGGCCTTTTTCGCGCTCGGAGACGATCGGAGCGAAGAGGCGTGAGCAAGACGGAAGGAGTCTTCGTATCGCACAGCAGGAGCTGAGGGTTAACGACCGCATCAGGATTCCGCGGGTGCGCGTCGTCGGGTCGGATGGGTCTCAGATTGGGATTCTCGATACCAAGGCTGCACTCGAAATGGCCCAGGAGCAGGATCTCGACCTCGTCGAGGTTGCGCCCCAGGCGGATCCGCCGGTCTGCCGGATCATGGACTACGGCAAGTACAAGTACGAGCAGGCCGTTCAGAAGAAGGAAGCGAGAAAGAAGCAGTCCCTCGTGGTCGTCAAGGAAATGAAGATGCGACCCAAGATAGACACCCATGATTACGAAACCAAGAAGGGCCACGTCGTCCGATTTCTGCAGCAGGGTGCGAAGGTCAAGATGACGATCATGTTCCGAGGCCGTGAAACGGTGCACCCAGAGTTGGGCCAGCGGCTACTCGACCGTCTTGCGGAGGAGGTTTCGGACATCGCCAAGGTGGACACGCCGCCAAAGCTCGATGGCCGCAACATGACCATGGTCCTCTCGCCCCACAGGGACTCGGTTCCCAACAAACCTCAGCAGCAACAGCAATCAACCAGAACGAGGAGAAACACCCAGAGCCGTCCCCCCAAGCAAGAGCGCGAGGCGGCACCGGCCGAGAAGGATACGGAGAAGAAGCCGGCTCGGCCCATCAAGGTGACCAGAGCAGAAGGAGGCTAGGGATCGCCTCGAGGGGATGCGCGAGATCGCGGTGCGCAACTCGGGAGATCGCTAGAAAGGAGAACGTAGATGCCGAAAATGAAGTCGCATCGCGGCGCGGCCAAGCGCTTCAACGTGACCGGCACCGGCAAGGTTCGCCGCCGAAGGGCCGGCATGAATCACATGCTCGCAAAGAAGGGTTCCAAGCGTAAGCGTCGCCTCAGCCGTCCCGACGCCGAGGTAGCAGCCGCGGACAGCAAGCGGATTCGCAGGCTGCTGGCCAAGTAACGCCACCAGACGACCACGCACTATTCAAGGAGGAAGTGTCATGCCACGCGTCAAGTCAAGCGTCCAGAGCCGGGCGAAACACAAGAAGGTCCTGAAGAAGGCCAAGGGCTACTACTCGTCCCGCGGCAAGCACCTGAGGGCCGCCAACGAGCAGGTCCTGCACTCGGGTAACTACGCTTACAGGGACCGTCGAGCCCGCAAGGGCGATTTCCGCCGCCTGTGGATTCAGCGCATCAATGCGGGGGCCCGGCTAAACGGGATGAGCTACAGCCAGTTCATGGCCGGTCTTCGACTCGCCGAGGTCGAACTGGATCGCAAGATGCTGGCGGAGCTCGCGGTCAACGAGCCGAAGGCGTTCAAGAGCCTCGTGGATGTGGCTCGGGACGCCGTCGAGAAGGACAAGAAGGCGAGCTGACCGACTTAGTCACATCTCTGAGAAACCCGCGGGTGCTTGCGGCCCGTAAATTGCTCCGGCGCAATGAAAGGACACGCGCTGGAGCTTTTCTCGTCGAGGGCCCGGTTGCCGTCGACGAGGCGCTCGGCCACGGCGAAGTCCAGGATCTCTTTGTCGACGCGGATGTGTCCTTCGCATCGGAATGGCTCGCCCGGGGTGCGATGGCCGTGTCCGGTCGGGTAATCGAGGCGCTAACGGACACGTCCACACCGCAGGGTGTCGTCGCCGTCGCGCGAATGCACACGGTGGCTCCGACCGAGCTGTCCGGTGATCTGGTCTTGGTTCTGTCGGACGTGCGAGATCCCGGCAACGCCGGAACGCTGATTCGATCGGCCGTGGCCGCCGGGGCGTCTTCGGTCGTCTTCTGCTCCGGGTCGGTGGACCCGTTCAACCCCAAGACCATTCGCTCGACGGCCGGGTTGCTCTTTCACGTAGACATTGCGGCCGGAGTTGCGCTCGACGTGGCCGCCGGCGAGCTGAGAGACAAGGGTTTCGTGATGATCGGCGCCGACGCGGCATCGACCAAGGGCCCCGACGAAGTGGATCTCACGCTGCCGGTGGCGCTAGTGCTCGGCAACGAGTCGTGGGGGATCGAGGAGGCTTCTCGCCATCTCCTAGATGAGGTTGTGGGCATTCCGATGCCCGGACCCGCAGAGTCGCTCAACGTTGGTGTAGCGGGGTCGGTCCTGCTCTTCGAAGCGGTCCGCCAGCGCCGCGCATCGGGCACAGGTCGAGGGCGAAACGCAGATGCGACGGGGGGCGTTTATCCTCGGCCCCCAGATGAGCGATGAAGCCCGCTTCGCCGAACTCATAGCACGCTCGGGGCACGAGCTGCGTTCTCCGCTGACCTCGATCAAGGGGTTTTCCTCGACGCTGGTGAAGCGCTGGGACAGGTTCACGGACGAACAGCGCCTTCAGTTCATCGAAACCATCCACGTCGACTCCGAGCGCATGGGCCGCATCGTCTCCGAGGTCCTCGACCTCGCCCGGGATGAGGTCGGCCGGCTCGAGTTGCAGCTGGGGCCGGTCAACCTGGCGGTCTCGGCCAAGACTGTGGTGGAGCGTTATGAGGGTGGTCCCGACGGTGGTCGCATTCATCTGGACGTCCCCGACGGGCTCACCGCGTGGACGGACAGGGAGCGTTTCGAGCGCTCGCTTGACAACCTCGTCGAAAACGCCTGCAAGTTCTCCGAAGGACCCGTATCGATCGGGGCGGAGGCTCGGGGTGACTCGGTGATGGTGAGCGTGTCGGACGAGGGCGATGGAATCGATCCCGAGCATCTACCGAACCTCTTCTCGGCCCACGGGCCGCGCGGGCACACGGCTCCAACCGGCCTGGGGCTGGGGCTCCTGCTGACAGACAGGGTGCTTCGCGCCCAGGGCGCAGCGATCGCGGTCGAGAGCAAACCTCGCTCCGGCACGAGGTTCACGATGACCCTTCCTGCCAGGGGACAAGACCGGGCATGAGCGACACCGACGTGAGGGAGACCCTCGAGAGCGCGCGCCGCGAGGGCCTGGAGACGATCGCGGCTGCGACCGACATGGCCTCCCTAGAGGACGCGCGCATCAAGGTGCTGGGCCGGAAGGCGCCTCTCAGCCGCGCTCGCTCCGCATTGCGTGAGATCCCCGATGAGCAACGCAGGGAGGTGGGCCGGCTCGCAAACGACGTGACGGCCGACATCAACAAGGCTATCGCCGCCAAGGAGGAGTCGTTCAAGGCGGCCGAGACGGTCGAGCGCTGGAAGCGCGAGGCCATCGACGTGACTCTTCCCGGCGACGCGCCACCGATCGCCACAGTTCACCCACTCACCAAGACCATCTGGGACATCGTCGACATCTTCATCGGGCTCGGTTACCGGGTCGCCGAAGGGCCCGAGGTCGAGCTGTCGACCTATATCTTCGATGCACTCAACATGCCTCCGAGCCACCCGGCACGAGGCACACAGGCGACCTTCTTCATCAAGGGCAGGGGCGAGGAGGTGCTCCTCAGGAGCGAGACCTCGCCGGTGCAGATCAGGTCGATGGAGAGCCAGGAGCCGCCCGTCTACATCGTCTGTCCCGGGCGCGTCTACCGGCGCGACACGCAGGACGCGACGCACCTCAGCGGCTTCATGCAGATCGAGGGACTCGCGGTCGACGAGGGCATAACCATGGGCGATCTCAAGGGCAGCCTCGAGCACTTCGCCCGGGAGGTCTTCGGACGCAGCCTCGAGGTTCGTCTGCGGCCGCACTTCTTCCCTTTCACCGAGCCCTCTGCCGAGCTCGACGTCCTGTGCTTCAAGTGCAGAGGCTCGGGATGCCGGATGTGCAAACAGGAGGGATGGATCGAGGTGCTCGGGTGCGGCATGGTCGACCCCTATCTGCTCGAGTGGGTCGGCTACGATCCAGCTCGCTACAGCGGATTCGCGTTCGGGATGGGCGTCGAGCGCATCTGCATGCTCGCGCACGGTGTCGCGGACATCCGCATGCTGTGGGACAACGACGTGCGCGTCCTCGACCAGTTCAAGGCCAGCTCATGAGGCGATCGTCTCGACGATCGCGGGAATCGGGGAGCTGACATGAAGGTCACGTTGAACTGGCTCCGAGAGTTCGTCGACATCGATGTCGATACCAAGAAGCTTGTCGAGCTCTTGAACTTCTCCGGCACGAAGGTCGAGTCGGTTAGGACTCCCGGAGACGAGCTGCACGGGGTCGTGGTCGCGGAGGTCCTGAACATCGAAGAGCACCCGAACGCGGACACCCTCACGCTCGTTGACGTGCGGACCGACGAGGGCGAGCAGCGTGTCGTCTGCGGTG
Organism: Actinomycetota bacterium; assembly: GCA_050693895.1. Lineage (GTDB taxonomy): Bacteria > Actinomycetota > CADDZG01 > CADDZG01 > WHSQ01 > WHSV01. The sequence continues at coordinate 20,505 of JBOGWS010000067.1, forward strand.
CTAGGAACTTCTCGGTGGGGGATCGCGTGGCGCTGGCTCGGGTCGGAGCCCGTCTTTCGCACATGGCCATCACCGAGCGCAAGATCCGGGGGGAAGTGTCGCGCGGCATGCTGTGCTCGGGCTCGGAGCTGGGAGTATCGCGCGATCATTCCGGGATCCTGGTGCTGCCACCCGATGCCGAGCTCGGGGCCGACATCGTCCCAACCCTGGGCCTGGACGACACGTTGCTCGAGCTCGAGATCACGTTGAACCGACCGGACTGCATGAGCGTCCTCGGCGTCGCTCGCGAAATCGCGGCGCTCACCGGCGGGGCGTTGCGGCGTCCTGAGTCCAAGCTGGACGCCCTCATGGACGTCGGCTCGCCGGTAAAGGTCCGGATCGAGGACCCGCAGGCCTGCCCGAGATATCTGGTGCGCTACATCGAGGGAGTCAAGATCGGCCCGAGCCCTCAATGGATGGCCACTCGTCTCCTCGCCTGCGGTGTGCGTCCCATCTCAAACGTCGTCGACGCCACGAACTATGTGCTTCTGGAGCTCGGACATCCGATGCATGCGTTCGACGCGGACGAGGTCGCCGACCAGGCGATCGTGGTTCGAAGAGCCCGCAAGGATGAGCGCTTCACCACGCTTGACGGAGTCGAGAGAAACCTGCACCCCGATGATCTCCTGATCACCGACGACGCCAGACCGATCGGCCTCGCGGGCATCATGGGAGGTGAGGACACCGAGGTATCGGAGTCCGCAAGCAACGTGATTCTCGAATCCGCTTACTTCGACCCCGACGCGATCGCGTTCACGGCGCGTCGCCAGAATCTTCGAACCGAGGCATCAGCACGCTTCGAACGTGGAATGGACGTCGAGATGGCCCCAGTTGCGGCCGCGCGCGCCGCTCAGCTGATGAGCGAGCTCGGCGGTGGGCGAGTGTCGGCCACCGTGCTGGACGAGTATCCAAGACGAATCGAACGAGTCAAGGTGCGACTGCGACCCGCGCACACGGACAAGCTTCTGGGTATCTCGATCCCTCCGGCCGAACAGGCCGAACGACTGCGGTCCGTGGAGATGAGCGTGAGCGATGCGACCGGCGCGCTCGATGTGCTCGTCCCGTCCTTCAGGCCCGACGTCACGCGCGAGGTCGATCTCATCGAGGAAGTCGGACGGCTCCACGGCTTCCACGAGTTGCCCTCAACCCTTCCCAAGGGCATTGCCGGAGGGCTGGAACGCGACCAGCGAGCCGAGCGCAAGCTAAGACAGGTGCTGGCCGATCTCGGTGTCTTCGAAGCCGTCACTGCCTCGCTCATTTCACCCGACGACGTCGAAAAACTGGGACTGGACGAATCCAACCCCACTCGTCGCATGGTCGAGGTAGCGAACCCGATGGTGGAGGACGAGCGCGCGATGCGAACCACCCTGCTGCCGAGTCTCTTGAGAGCGGTTGCGCTCAATCGATCACAGCGCTCCCAGGGCATCGCGCTGTTCGAAATCGCACGTATCTATGAACCCACGAACGAGGCGTTGCCGCAGGAAGGCCTCGTCCTAGCGGGAGCGTTCTCCGGTTTGCGACGCGAGCAGGAGTGGACGGAACCGGCGCGACCGTGGGACTTCTTCGGGGTGAAGGGTGTCCTCGAGGCGGCCTTCGAGGGACTTGGACTCGGCCCCCCTGGGTTCGTGCCCGCGAGGGGTATGCCGTTTCATCCCACCCGCGCCGCGACCGTGAGTCTCGGCTCGGCTCCCCTCGGAGCGTTGGGCGAGCTTCATCCGGAGGTCTGCGAGCGCTTCGAGGTCGCCGAGCGAACGCTCGTCTTCGAGTTGTCGCTCGCGCCCGTCTTCGAAGCACTACCCGAGCGGACACAGGTCGAAGAACCATCTCGTTTCCCTGCCGCATACATCGACCTTGCGGTTGTCGTAGACGTTGCCGTTGCGGCAAGCAAGGTTCGCGAGGTCATCGCGGGCGCCGGAGCCCCCGAGGTGGTCTCGGTCCGGCTGTTCGACGTTTACAGGGGAGAGCAGGTTGGCACCGGTATGAAGTCGCTCGCGTTCGCGCTCGAGCTGAGAGCCGAGGGCAAGACGATGACCGACGACGAAGCCCTCGAGGTGCGTGATCGCATTCTCCCGGCCCTGCAGGAACGCACCGGAGGAACGATTCGCGCCTAGCTCGCGAATCGAGTAACCAAGGAGACGTTGGCCATGACCAAGCGGGACTACCTATCGGTTGATGATCTCTCGCCCGAGGAGCTGACCGTTCTCCTGGGCGACGCGGCCGCGATGAAGGCCAAGCCCGAGAAACATGCGGATGCGCTCGCCGGCGCCCATGTCGCTCTGGTCTTCGAAAAACCATCAACTCGCACGCGCGTTTCGATGGAAGTGGGCGTGGCGTCCCTGGGGGGAAACGCGGTCGTGCTGCGAGCCGACGAACTGCAACTGGGGAGGGGCGAGACCATCGAGGACACGGGACGTGTGCTGTCACGCTACGTCGATGCGATCGCGGTGCGAACTTTCGGCCAGGAGCGCCTTCAGGCCCTCGCGGCCGGCGCCTCGGTTCCCGTCATCAACCTCCTGAGCGACGAATCGCATCCGTGCCAGGCGCTGGCCGATCTGCTGACGATTCAAGAGCACGTAAACGAAAAGCTCGGCGCGATCTCTCTCGCGTACCTCGGTGACGGGAACAACGTCGCGCATTCGTTGCTGATCGCTGGAGCCAAGATGGGAATGGACGTGCGTGTCGCAAGCCCTTCCGGCTACCAGCCCGATCACAAGGTCGTCGAGCGCGCGCGTGAAATCGCCGCCCATACCGAGGGCAGGGTGATCGTCACCGACCTGGTCGCGGAGGCGGCAGAGGGCGCCGACGTGCTGTACACGGACGTGTGGGCATCGATGGGGCAGGAGGACGAGTCCCGGGAGCGGATCAAGGTCCTCGATGGCTATGGGATCGACGAGAGCTCCCTCTCGATGGCGTCGCCAGACGTGAAGGTGATGCACTGCCTGCCCGCCCATCGTGGGGAAGAGATCTCCGCCGAGGTCATGGACGGTGACCGATCGATCGTTTGGGACCAGGCCGAGAACCGGCTGCACACCCAGAAGGCGCTGCTCGTGTGGTTGCTCGCACAACAGTGAAGCGTCTGCCACTCGCCTTCTACCGCCGCGACGCGGTGAGCGTGGCGCGCGACCTCATCGGCTGCATTCTCGTGCACGAGGCAATCGAGGGCCGCACGGCGGTCCGGATCGTCGAAGACGAGGCCTACCGGGGCGTGCTCGATCCGGGGTCTCACGGATATCGCGGTGTCACTCAGCGCACGGCGGTGATGTACGGCCCTCCCGGTCGTCTCTACGTCTACTTCAGCTACGGCATGCACTGGTGCGCGAACGTCGTCTGTGCTCCGAGGGGCGAGTGCGAGGCCGTGTTGTTGAGAGCGGGGGAGCCCGTCGAGGGAGTGGAGCTCATGCGAGCTCGCAGGGTGGCGGTTTCCAGGGATCAGGTCCTCGCGGCGGGCCCGGCGAGGCTCACTCAGGCGATGGGCATCGGCAAGCAGCACAACGGCGCCAGTCTGCTCAGAGGCGGAAGGCTTTTCATCGCCTCCGACGAGTCGACCGATGCATACCGGGCGGGCGAGATCGCTCAGACAGTTCGAGTTGGCCTCGGCGCGGGCAAGGGCGAAGAGATTCCCTGGCGCTTCGTGGTCCCCGGCAACCGTTACGCGTCGCGGCGGACCTAGCGGCCGCCGGGTTAGTCGCCGCCGCCGTTCCCGTTGCCGCCGCCGTTCCCGTTGCCGCCGCCGTTCCCGTCGCCGTCTCCACCTCCGGGGTCGTCCGGTTTGCCCTCGTCGTCGCCCTTGTCCTTCTGTTTCTTTTTGGGTTCGGGGTCGGGAATGACGCAGACGTTGGTCGGTTCCGTGCCGGGCGTGAAGGGCGTCGAAGCTTGGTACTCGGCCGGCGTTCCGCTCACGGCAACGCATCCCGAGCGCGTGTCGATAGTTACGTACGTGAGTCCGCTCGGCGACGTGAAATCGGTTGCCGGAGTCCCGGAAAGTGCGGGGGACATGAACGCTTGCCAGATCTGTGCGGGCCATGACCCGCCGGTGACCGAGCCGATGCGCGTGGACGTCATCGGAAGCTCCGCTTCCGGATAGCCGACCCACACCGCCGCCGCCAGGTCCGGCGTGTAGCCGGCGAACCACGCGTCCCGGTATTCCTGGCCCGTGCCCGTCTTGCCTGCTGCGGGCCGGTCGATGATGGCGGCGGTCCCGGTGCCACCCGAGATGACCCCCTGTAGGGCGCTCGTGACGATGAAGGCCGCCGAGGGACTGATCACGGCCTCCCCCTTGGGCCTGGGGGCCGCGTACAGAAGCTTCTCCTTGCGTGTGTCGTAGATCCTCGTGATGGCGACCGGTGGGTGGTGGACTCCATTCGAGGCGAGCGTTGCGTAGCCGGACGCCATGCCGAGGGCGTTGACGGGATTCGCTCCAATTGGTGCCGACGGCACTCCGAGAAGCTCCGTGCGCACGCCCATCTCCCGGGCGGTGTCGGTGGTGGCGCTCATCCCGATGTCGAGGCCAAGCTGGACGAACACGATGTTGATCGAATTGATCGTCGCCTCGAGCAACGACACCTGCCCGTAGGCGCTCCCCTCGTAGTTGCAGAGCCCGGGGGATACGGCCCATTCGCTGATCTCGGGAAAGACCCTGCAGGAGCCGCCCTGGAAGGTCTTCGTGAGTGGGACTCCCTTGTCGATCGCGGCGGCAAGCGTGAACGCCTTGAAGGCCGAGCCGGCCTGCCTGCCTTCTCCCGCGCTGGTACCGCCGCTCTTCTTAGACCCGAGCCCGGGCTCCCCCAGAATGGCGAGGTTCAACTTTGCGAAGCGACCGTTCGTCTCGGTCCTCTTGGCGAAATAATCCCGCCCCCCCACCATTGCCTTCACGTGACCGTTGGAGGGCTCGACGGCGACGAGCGATGCATGAGGATCGTTCGCGTCGTAGAGGATCGAGTTCACGGCGTCGTCGGCAGCCCGTTGCATGTCGAGATCAACAGTGGTTGAGATGCGAAGTCCTCCCTGGAACAGGGCCTTTGTCCTCTGAGTTGGCGTCTTTCCGAGCATGTCGAAGCGCGGGTGGTAGGTGAGCATCTTCTGTACGTAGTCGACGAAATAGGCGGCCTCGTAGCGATTCTTCTCTTTCTTGTTGACCTCCTGCACGCCCAGCGGTGCCTTGCCGAGCTTGGCCGCCCGCCGTTCGGTGATGAAGTCGAGGGCAAGCATCCGGTTGAGCACCGTGTTACGGCGTTTCTTCGCTGCCCTCGGATTCCGAAACGGATCGAAGGACCCCGGCTGCTGGATGATGCCGGCGAGCAGGGCGCCCTCGTTGACGTTGAGCTTCTTGACTCTCTTGTCGAAGTACGCTTTCGATGCCGCCTGAAAACCGTAGGCACCTTGCCCGAGGTAGATGGTGTTCATGTAGCGCTCGAGAATCTCTTTCTTGCTTAGCTCGGTCTCGATCTGACGCGAGAGAGCAGCCTCCTGGATCTTTCGTTCGTATGACTTCTCGGCGATCTCACCGGGGGCGATGATCATTTGCTTGACGTACTGCTGGGTGATGGTCGAGCCGCCCTCTTGGATTCGACCAGAGCCGATGTTCGCAAGCGTCGCCCGGACTATCGCCTTGAGGTCGACTCCTTCGTGCTCGTAAAAGCGCTGGTCCTCGATGGCGAGGACGGCGTCCTGGACGTGCTGTGGGATGGATTCGAGACCGACCACCGTCCGATTTTGCTCGCCGTGGAAGGTCTTGATCAGCGTGCCATCGTCCGAGTAGAGCCTCGACGACTCGGGCGGGTTGAACTTGAGATCCCTCTTGGTCAGCTCGGGCAGGTCGTCGGCCCAATCTGCGCAGGACGCGGCAAGCATCCCGAAGGCTGCGAGGGCAACCATGGTCTTGCGCCTGGATATCCACTTCATCGAAATCTCAGTCTAGTCGCGCCCCGATCCGTTTATAGGGAGAAAGGACGTGCTGCTCGAGGCGGCGGGTAGCATCTCGGCCATATGAGTGAGACGAAGGCCACCGGACCGCAGTTCCACGACCTGGTTCGCAACGCCGAACACGTAGTCGTGGCCGAAGAGCTCGAGCGACGATTGAAGGAGGAGCGCCCCCTCCGAGTCAAGCTCGGACTGGACCCCACGGCCAAGGACATCACGCTCGGCTGGGCGGTGCCGTTGCGAAAGTTGCGCCAGTGGCAGGACGCGAACCACACCGCAGTACTGATCATGGGGGACTTCACCGCCCGCATCGGTGACCCGTCGGGCAAGTCGTCCACCCGCCCACGACTCAGCAAGGAGGAGGTGGCGGCGAACGCCGAGGCATGCGTGACCATGCTGCTGGACATTCTCAGCGAGGACAATCTCGAGGTGCGCTACAACTCGGAGTGGCTCGAGCCGATGGATCTCGGCGATGTCCTTCGACTGACGGCCAACACCACGCTTGCTCAGATGCTCGAGCGCAACGACTTCGCGAAGCGTTTCAAAGAGCAGCGCCCCATCTCGATGATCGAGTTCATGTATCCGCTGCTGCAGGGCTACGACTCGGTGGCGGTGGAGGCCGACGTCGAGCTCGGTGGCACGGACCAGCTTTTCAACCTCCTCGTCGGTCGCGACCTCCAGGCGGCATATGGCCAGAAGCCTCAGATCGCCATGACTATGCCGTTGCTCGAGGGACTGGATGGGGTTCAGAAGATGTCTCAGAGCCTGGGAAATTACGTCAGCATCCGAGACGCCCCCCAGGAGATGTTCGGCAAGCTGATGAGCATCCCCGACACCCTCATCGGGCGCTACGCAGCGCTCGGAACGACCATGTCCACAGATCAAGTCGCCGAGATGGAGGGCGCGAGCAAGGCGGGTGGGGCGGAGGCCAACAGGGCGAAGAGGGCCGTGGCCGCGTCGATCGTCGCGCTGTACCACGGTGAGGAGGCGGCGGGCCGCGCCGAAGAGGCGTTCGACCGGCAGTTCCGCCGCAAGGAGGCTCCCGAGGACATCCCCGACGCCGACATCCCGGGGGACGCGATCGATGGACCCGAGGTCTATCTGCCCAGGGTCTTGGCGGAGCTGGGCCTGGCGAAGTCGGGGTCCGATGCCCGCCGTCTGATCTCCCAGGGGGGTGTGAAGGTCAACGGGGAGCCGGTCACGGGGGAGAACGCGACCCTCGAGGAGCTCAAGGATGGCCTCCTCCAGGTCGGCAAACGCCGGTTCGTCAGGCTGCGCGGCTAGGGGACGAATGGCCGCGTGAGAATTGGCGTTTGCCCTGGTCGGGGCCGGATGTCCGGACCCGTCAGTGTTTGACCTTAGGGGTCGAACACTGATATGTTCAGGGACGGCCCACAGGGCTGCAGGAACGCTTCGCAGGACAACGCTTCGCAGGACATTGGCAGCGCCCCATCCGGGGGTGCAACCGAGACCGGAGTCGCCTATAACTCCTTCGAGTTGAGAAGCTCTAGGAAGTTGTGACGACGTCGGCGCTGCGCCGGCGTTTTTGTTTGCCCGAAGCCAGTTGCACCCGCTCCTTGAGAACTAAACAGTGTGCCTGCCGAGAAACCTCCCTCCGCGAGATGCGCTTGGCATCTCGCCTAAGCGGTGAGGTGGATCGGAGATCAGTGCGACCTCGTCGAAGAGATGGAGTGACCTGGGCCACAAGCCCAGGTTCACGAAGCCTTTGACAAACTACAAAGTGCCGGTAAGGCACTGCGTACTCAATAGTAAATCCGAGATATGACGTCTTCGACGCAAGATGCTCTCGAGCATCTTGCTGGTCTTCAATGACGCGACATGTCGAAGCGTTCATCTCACTTGGAATCAAACTCCTTACAACTCCGACGACATTGCGGTTCTAGTAAGCCGTTGCGTGTCGAAGTTGCAAGAACTCTACGGAGAGTTTGATCCTGGCTCAGGATGAACGCTGGCGGCGCGCCTAATACATGCAAGTCGAGCGACGAAACCGAAGTGGGTAACCACTTCGGCTGAAAGCGGCGAACGGGTGAGTAACACGTGGGCAACGTGCCCTGGACTCTGGGACAACAACGGGAAACCGTTGCTAATACCGGATAACCTCTGCGATTCGCATGTCTTGCAGAGCAAAGCTTTTGCGGTCTGGGATCGGCCCGCGGCCTATCAGCTTGTTGGTGGGGTAATGGCCTACCAAGGCAGTGACGGGTAGCTGGCGTGAGAGCGTGGCCAGCCACACTGGGACTGAGACACGGCCCAGACTCCTACGGGAGGCAGCAGTAGGGAATCTTGCGCAATGGGCGAAAGCCTGACGCAGCGACGCCGCGTGAGGGATGA
>JBOGWS010000068.1:0-37904 GCA_050693895.1 Actinomycetota bacterium
CCCGAGAGCAACACGTTCAGCCTCGGCCCCCTCGAGGTGCACTTCTACGGCCTTTTCATCGCCACCGGCGCGATGCTCGCCGTATTCATCGCCCGCCGCCGCTACGCAGCGCGGGGAGGGGAGGCAGACGTCGCCGACGGTGCCGCTTTCTGGGCTCTGGTCTGCGGATTCCTCGGCGCTCGGCTGGCCTACGCTTCGACTCATCTCGATAGCTTCGAGGGGCGACCGTGGGCGATCCTGTTCATCTGGGAGGGTGGCCTGGCCCTGTTCGGCGGGCTCACCGGGGGAGCGCTGGGTGCGTACTTCTACCTTCGCAGGAACAACGGTGACGTCCCCGCCTTCGCCGACTCGGTTGCGCCGGCCCTTCCGCTGGCTCAGGCGATCGGCCGCCTCGGCAACTACTTCAACCAGGAGTTGTACGGCACTCCGACCACGCTGCCGTGGGCGCTCGAGATCGACCCAGAGAACAGAGTGGAGGCATATCAGGACTCAGCTACGTTTCACCCAACCTTTCTGTACGAGTCGCTTTACAACCTCGCGCTCGTCGGCGCGCTCCTGTTCATCGACAAGAGGAAGATCTTCAAGCGGCGAGGGTCGCTGATCTTCGCGTACGGCATCGGTTACGGCTTCGGCCGCTTCCTTCTCGAGCTGATCAGGACAGACACGACATTTCGTTTCCTGGGACTCAGTCGCAACGCCTATGTTGCGCTACTAGCGATGGTTGGAGCAGCGATGTTGCTTTTCATTTACGAACGCCGGGCGCCCGTAGGCGTGCTGAGCGACAATGCCGTTACACCAACCGAGCCCGAGGAGAACGCCGAACCGCCTGCGGAATCGGCCGAGCACGAGGAACCCGACGACGAGCGAGACCAGCAGCGCTCAACCGACGACGACATCGAACGAACCACTCCGGCGGAGCACACCTAGCCACGAGCGGAGTCGCCGAGCAGCACTGGGCCAGTTGTCGCTGGCCCTCATCCTTGCGATGTCCACCTGGTTCTCGGCCTCGGCAGTCATTCCGCAGCTACGTGACGAATGGGACTTGTCCTCTGGAGCTGCGGCCTGGTTGACCATCGCCGTCCAGCTCGGTTTCGTTGCCGGTGCGATCGTCTCGTCTCTTTTCAACCTTTCCGACCTGCTGTCGCCGCGCCTCGTCATCCTGGTGGGTGCGCTCGGAGCGGCCGCCGCGAACGCCGGATTGCTTGGGGTCGATGGTGCCGCGAGCGCCCTTCCGCTTAGAGCGCTTACGGGTTTCTGCCTCGCCGGCGTCTACCCGCCTGCTCTGAAGCTCATGGCGACGTGGTTCCAGAAGGGCCGAGGTCTGGCCCTCGGGGTGCTCGTCGGCGCTCTTACGGTCGGTTCGGCGATGCCCCACCTCGTGAACGGACTCGGCGGTCTCGACTGGCGAGTGACGGTGCTGGCGACGTCGGCGCTCACGGTTGTCGGTGGAGTGGTCGGCTGGACCGTGCACGAGGGTCCGTCTCCGTTTCCCCGAGCCGTGTTCAACCCGCGCCAAGCAGGCCAGGTTTTCGCCAACCGGGGGGTCCGGCTGGCATCGCTCGGCTACTTCGGGCACATGTGGGAGCTGTATGCGATGTGGGCGTGGTTCGCGGTCTTCTTCGCGCAAGTCGCAACCCCGAGTGGCGACCCGAGCAGCGGCCCTGCGTACGCGACCTTCGCGGTGATAGGTATCGGAGGCCTCGGGTGCATCGTTGGTGGGATTCTCGGAGACGGCTGGGGGCGGGAGCGAACAACTTCCCTCATGATGCTCATCTCCGGAGCTTGCGCCCTTCTAATCGGACTGCTCTTCAATGCTCCGACCTGGCTGGTGCTGGTCGTAGGCCTCGTGTGGGGCTTCGCGGTGGTCGGTGATTCGGCCCAGTTCTCGACGATGATCACGGAGCACGCGGACCAGGCCTACGTGGGCACGGCTCTCACGCTGCAGCTTGCTCTCGGATTCACGCTCTCGGTCGCGACCGTGTGGCTCATTCCCGTTCTCGTCGGGGCGGTGAGCTGGAGCTGGGCCTTCGCCTTCCTGGCCCCCGGGCCCGCGCTGGGGGTCCTGGCCATGCGCCGACTCGAGTCGCTCGGCTGAGCAGGGCTGGGGCCCGAAGCGTCGAATCCCCCTCGAAGACACCGCTAGCCAGGGGGATCCAGACGTGCGTACCAGATTCGTTGCCATTGTCGTGATGCTTTCGCTGGGAGCAGTGCCCGGCACCGCCGGTGGACAGGTTGCGAACCCTGTCGACCAGGTTTTCGCGAGCGACAACGTTACGGTCGTCGACCGGCTCGCCGAGGGTGCGGGCGCGATCTCCATGCAATTCGACAGTGGCAAGCCGCTCATGTATCTGTCGACGGTCAAGGGTCTGCAGATTTACGACGTCGACGACCCGCGCAACCCGCAGCTGCTGAGCGCGCTGCCGCTTCCACATTTTCAGAACGAGGCCATGAGCTTGGGCGAACGCCGCAACGGCGACGCATTCGTGCTCATCGCATCGACCCTGGCCGCTGCCACTACGACGGGAGAGGTTGACCCGGGAACGGCTCGCTTCGTGGTCGTCGTCGAGGTCACCGATCCGGCGAACCCGGAGGTCGTGGCCACACTCGAGACTCCTACTCGCACCCATACGGTCTCGTGCTCGTCCAAGTCCTGTCCGTTCGCCTACTCGGACGGTCGCTCGCAGGGAGCCATGTCGATAATCGATCTGCGGAATTTTCGCGAACCGAAAGTGGCGGGCACATACCAGAGCGTGGTACCGCAGGGACACGACGAGGACCTCGACGACGAGGGAATCCTGTGGCACGTCGGAGGGCAGGGTGCAGTCGCACTCGATATCTCTCAACCGACCAATCCGGTGCCGCTTAACTCGACCAACGAAGAGGGCGTCGAGAGCGACGATCGCACGAACGAGCCGTACAACAACTTCATCCTGCACAACTCGACGCGTCCCAACGCAAGGAGATTCACGGAGTTTGCCGAGCCCAGCCTCGCTAACGGCAACGTCCTGTTGGCAACGGAGGAGGACACCGGAGCAGGTCCGTGCGGACCCGAGCTGGGCTCCTTCCAGACGTGGAGCATCCCGCACCTCGATGCTGCGCGCTACGCGGAGCAGAACCCGAACCACGAACCGGGTCGCGGAAGCATCGCTCCGATCGACATGTGGTACCCGGAGGATGCGGCCGTCGGCGCGAACTGCTCCGCGCACTACTTCGACTTCCACGATGCGGGTTTCGTAGCGCAGGGCTGGTACGAGTACGGGACGCGCATCCTCGACGTGCGCGACCCCTCCGACATCAAGCAGGTCGGCTACTTCTTCACGCCTGCGAGCGAGACCTGGGCCGCCTACTGGGTCCCCGCCAGGAACAACAAGGGCGCTGCGAACGGCAGGCAGACGAATATCGTCTACACGACCGACGTCGGCAGGGGAGTGGACATCCTCGAAGTCGGTCTCCCGACGGACAAGAAGCCGAAAGACACGCAGCCGGTCGAGGCACCGGTGATGCCGGCGTCGCTTCTGGCTCTGCGACCGAACCTCAGCCAGCCCAGCAAGGACTGGGGCTTCCTCTGCAGAGTGCCGCAACGCTAGATCGCCGGTAACGCGACGTCGTGTCTCGTTTGGTCTAGCTCTCTTCGTACTTGAACGACACCTTCACCTTGGCCCGGTAGGTCGCGACACGTCCGTCTTCGAGGTGCATGTCTAGTTCGGATACATGGGCGATGCGGAGGTCGCGAAGCGAGGAACCCGCTCTCTCGACCGCAGCCGCAGCCGCCTTTTCCCAGGACTCGGTGCTAGTCCCGACCAGCTCGATCACCTTGTAGACGCTCTCGGCCATGTTCTCCTCCGTGCTAGGGGACGGGTTCGAATCTCGCTACCCATCTTGCGCCCCTCGCACCACCTCCGGCAAGAGTCGCGGTTCGCTGCACTACGCCTTGGGCTGGTCGAAGAACGTCATGATCCTCGTGCTGAACATGAGGTCGCCCGAGACCTTGAGCTTGCCGCTCATGAACAGCTGCGGACCCTGAGCCTCACCGGTGACGAGCTTGATGAAGGGGATCAGTCCGGCGGTGAGCTTTACCTTCGGGTCGTCGGCCGTTCCTCTCCCCGCGTTGCAGGCTCCTTGGTGGATCCCAACGAGGTAGGAGTGGACGTCTCCCTCGTCCTTGATCTCGAAGACGATGTCGGCGTCGACGTCCGAAGCTTTCTCGGGACGGAAGCGCTCCTCCATGCCATCGAAGATGCGATCGAGCACGTCGGCCGTGCCGGCCTGGTGAACGGTCGCGGCGATGTCCTCGTCCGATGAGCCCTTGACGAGTTGAGCGAACTCCTCGGGCGTTACCTGCTGCGGGTTGACGTCGTTCTGAGCCGCCATTCGTTCCGCCTCCTTAGGGTGGCTTGCGTGGATTTATACTACACCAATTGATGTAGCATCAAACTATGGTACGTCATGAGGAGTAACATTTTGCGATGAGCGACCGGATGACCATCGACCAGCTCGCCCACCGCACGGGCATGACCGCGCGCAACATCCGGGCCCACCAGACACGGGGCCTCCTGCCCGCCCCGAAGCTCGAGGGCCGGACCGGCTTCTACGACGCGGAGCACATCGCCCGGCTCGAGTTGATCAAGGACATGCAAGCATCCGGCTTCAATCTCGGCGCGATCAAGAAGCTTCTCGATGCTGCGCCGGTGGGCTCGGGCGAGGAGGTGCTGCGCTTCGAGCGAGCCCTCATGGCCCCCTGGGCCGCCGAGGAGCCGCATGTACTCGAGGCCGCCGAGCTCGACACCCTGCTCGGCGGCGACGTGTCACCTGAGACGATCCGCAGGGCGGTTCGGCTGGGCTTGATCGTCGACCTCGACGACGGCGGCTACGAGGCGCCGAGTCCGGGACTGCTGCGGGCGGGGGCCGAGGTCGTCGCGCTTGGAATTCCCGTAGAACGAGTCATCGAGGTATTCGAGCAGCTCATGGTGCACTCACAAGGAGTGTCCGACGTGTTCGTCGAGCTGTTCCTCAACGATGTCTGGAGGCCGTTCGAATCCGCTGGGAGTCCCGAGGAGGAGTGGCCGAGGGTCAGGCGCGCGCTGGAACAGCTTCGACCGCTCGCTTCGGAGGTGCTCCTCGGTGCCTTCCACCGGACGATGTCGAGGACGGTCGAGGAGGCCTTCGGTCAGCGACTGCAGAGTGGCACGGACGTACAGGACGAAACCGGCTAGCACACCTGGTTTCTCTGTTCTCGCGCCGAAGAGGTCGGCCCGGGGTTACTCTTCTGAGCCGTGAATACACACGTCTGGATAGATCCCAACCAATACGACCGCTTCATCCTGAGGCAGAAGTTTCGCTTCGTTGCCAACGAGTACCATTTCTCGTTGCCTCAGGGTGACGGCGACTCGCCCGGCCCCCCCTTCTGTTTCGTCCGTCAGAAGCCCTTCAAGTTCAAAGAGGACATCAGCTTCTACACCGATGAGACGCGTTCGGCTGAGCTCATGCGGATCAAGGCCCGACAACGGTTCGACCCTCGCGCTCGGTACGACGTAACCGCTCCGGACGGCAGCAAGATCGGCGAGATACAGAAGGTTTTCGGCGCGAGCCTGTTGCGTTCGACCTACCAGCTTTACGACTCCGCGGGCAAAGAGGCCGCGCAGGCAACGGAACAAAATCTCGCCATCGCGCTGGTTCGCAGGTTGGTGGCCTTCATTCCATTCATCGAGAACTTCTCGGACTGGCTGCCCATCCCGTATCACTTCGTCTTCAAGAAGAACGGAACCGAAGTGGGGAGCCATCGCCGCCATCTGTGGAAATTCGTCGACAGCTACACGATCGACATGACTGGAGACCCCGACCGGACCATTGACCGCAGGCTGATCCTGGCGATAGCCGTAGGGATGGACGCCCTTCAGGCGAGGTAGCTGCGTCGATCCTGGCCTCGAGTCTCGTTGGCCTGGCTGGCATCGGCTCGGATTTGGGCGAAGATGGGGGATGCGTCGGGGCCGTAGCTCAGTTGGTCAGAGCGGTGGACTCATAATCCATTGGTCGCAGGTTCGAGCCCTGCCGGCCCCACAGAGCGATTGTCGTGCTTTCGGCTATGGCAGACGGAAAGCGAGTACCGCGAAACCGAGCACACCTCTGTAGCCGTTGACATAGCCGTCCGGGTGGTCACTCGCCGGGCCCCGAGCCCTGGTGGGGTCCGTTCCTCGGCCCGAGCCACGTCGATGTCGATGCCGATCCCACTACCCCCAACGACTCGACCGCACGAAACAGCATCTCTCCCTTCCCGCAGCCGACGTCGAGGATCCTTGGCTCGGGAGGAAGGTCGAGGAGGCCGTAGACGTAGTCGACCGCCGAGGGGGAGTACGCGCCGGCGATGGCGCGGCCCTGATGCGCTATGCCACTCGCGCGTGCGAAATCCATCTTCTGATTGTCGCATCGGTCCAGTAGTGGCTACCGCCCGTCAGGAGATCGGGGGGATCGACACGATGCGGCCCACATCAACCGATGAGTTTTTCGCCCTGCGCTCGTCTATACAGATGAAGCAGAAGCCAGGTATCTTCTTGGCTGTGGCGTGTCCCACGCCCAACCTCGACCCCGGCGCTCACGCCGCCGGCATCAGCGAGGCAAAGGGGGCCCAGCCCTCGGGATGCTCGGCAGCACCCCTTCGGGTCGCGCCCAAGGGAGCGTGAGTCCCGCGGCCGCGACTTTGACGAAGGAGGTAGTTGTGACCGAGAACAAGTCGTTCAAGCGCCGCGTTCGCGAGCGCATGTCCAAGACAGGTGAGAGCTACACCGCCGCGCGTGGCCAGGTATCCCAGAAGCGCGACAGGGTCAAGGCCGCTCGCACGCGACTGGCAGCGACCGATGAGCGCATGACGGACGCCAAGATCGTGGAGGCCACCGGCAAGAAGTGGGACCAGTGGTTCTCGATGCTCGACCGATGGGGCGCCCGCAACAAGAAGCACGGCGAGATCGCACGTTTCCTCATCGAGGAATACGAGGTTGCCGGTTGGTGGGCACAGTCGATCACTGTTTACTACGAGCGCGCCCGTGGAATGAGAATGAAGCATCAGAACGCCGGAGGCTTCTCGATATCGGCGTCGAAAACGATCGCCGTGCCCGTCGACGTTCTCTTCGACTCATTCGTAAACGCACGCGAGAGAAAGAAGTGGCTCGCCGGCGAAACGATGTCGGTGCGAACGTCGCAGCCGGGACGTACGGCTCGCTTCAACTGGGAGGACGGGTCGACTCGCGTGATCGTCGGCTTCATCGACAAGGGGCCGTCGAAGTCGACGGTCGCGCTGGCCCACGAACGTCTGGGCGACGCAGACGAGGCCGAAACTATGAAGGCTTTCTGGAGGGCGCGACTGACCGAGCTCAAATCCTTCTTGGAGTCCTGACTCCGGCCAACGTTTCGGACGTCGCATCAGTCGTCTACACAAGTGCAGCCCCGCTGTCATGTGGAGGACGACGGTCTACACCCAATGACTCGAGGAGGTTCTGATGAACGATCTGAACTGCCTGGCCATCGTGGCAGCGGCCGTTGCAGTCTTCGTATTGAGTTCCGTGTACTACGGCGCGTGTCGAGGTCGTCCGCAGCCTGATTATCGCCTCGGTGCTCGCCGGACTCGTCGCGGAGCTCGACATCACGGATTGGATCGGCGCGCTGACACTCGGACTCGCACTGTGGGTCGGATTCCCGGTGGTCCTTTGGGCCGGCGCCATCATGTGGGAGAAAGTGCCCTGGAGGCTGGCAGCCATCCATGCCGGCGACTGGCTGCGCAAGGTGCTTGTCATCGCCGTCATAGTCAGCGTCTGGACCTAGAGGATTCGAGACGGCGGCGCTCGGCGTGGTCATTGAACGGACGACTGGAAGAGAGTCAGCTGCAGACCGCCAGCGGTCCTGAAACGCCGGTTGCGCGATCTCCCCACGGGGTATCCACCGGCTCCGCTTCCGGCTCGGTGCCGGCCCCTATGACGGCCTCGGTCGACTCTTCGAGATCAACCACGTTGACCGCGATCCTCACCCTCTCTCCGAGATGACGACCTACCTCGATTTCGTCCACAACCCTGCCCTGCGGTAGATCGAACAGCTCGAGAGTGGCCGACGGAACACGGAGGATGACGCCCCGGCCTCCCGGATGATCGAGGTCCTCGATCGTCTCGAGCCCGAGCACATCCCGGAAGAGCCGAAGGGCAGCCTCGTAATCGTCGAAGGTGAATGCGAAACGCAGCTCACGTGCGCGTGACATGGCGATCCTCCTTGCCGATTCTTGTAGCCTCGAGCGCCGACGCACAGTCTGACACTTGGGGCGCGGGCATGGCCGGGAACCTAGAGTCCACGCGAGCTCTCGAAGAGCGAACTCAATCGCGCTCTGCTCGGCTTCGTTCTCTCCGACGCCGAGGTCGGCGATCTACAGATTGCGGCCACCAAGTGAGGCCGTCCGTGCGCCTTATCGTCTCCGTTCTGCTCCTAGCCATCGCGGCCTCGAGCTGCTCTGGATCTGACGATGACGCCATCCCGGAGTCGAGGGATGGGCCGGACTCGATACCGCGGGTGGTGACCGGACCGCTGTGCGATCTGTTGCCGGCGGGCGAGGACCCCGGGGGTCCGGCCACGTTGACGTCCAAGCCCGCCGACGTGGCGCTTCAGTGGATCCCGGTGCTCACGACCTTCGAGGCGGCGGCGCGGGCCTCGGGGCTCGCTGCCGACCTCCGCGCCACCGACGGCGTCACGATCCTGGCGCCGACCGACGACGCGTTTACGACCACATTCTCTCGTGGCGCACTCGACGAGCTACTACTCTCCCGGCAGGGCGAACTCCGCGCCCTCCTCGAGGCCCACATGATCGACGAAGCTCTCTCGCTGCCCGAGTTGCTCGAGGTCGGTAGCGTGACAACGCTTGCAGGTGACACACTCAAGATCGACCCGGCGGGCAGCATGGCGCGCCTCGACGATCGGGCCGAGACCGTCTGCGCCGACTACCGAGTCGCCAACGCCAGGATCCACGTTATCGACGGTGTGCTCGGCGAGCTGCCCGAGTCCGCTCGAGACGAGTAGCCGCCGTCGAGCCGACGCGAGCGCATAACTGACCCTGGTCTTAGTCGGTGTCGTAGTCCAGGTCGTACACGGCCCTCTCCGACGCCGCGGGAACCCCGCGTCCGCATGCCCCTGGAGGTACGGGCTTTCCTTCCGGCCAGTCTGGCGGGGGGTACATTCGCTGAGCGCCGACCAGTTCCTCCGCGGCCTGGGCGTCGAGGAGCAGCGGAATCAGGCCTCGCTCCGGTTGAGCCATCGGCACGAGGTAGCCCTGTTGGGCCCCTCGCCTGCGATGAACCGCCCATCCGTGGGCTTCGATGCGCTGGGACGCCGTTGTGGCCCCGTCGGTGCGAGGTCCGTTGTACTGCTCCTCGGACAGCAGATACCCACACGGCGGATCCTCCAGGATCTGGTCCGGGGAGGGATTCTCCTCGGGTGGAGGGTCCTGGCCGGGATGCGGTGCGGGGAATGCGGGGATGGGTCGGGAGCCCCGGAACACGATCCGGCCGGTGTTCGACGTCTGGAACTCGATTGCCTCCTCTCGCGCCTGCTCAATCGCCGGCTGATTCGCTCGCGCGTAGTCGAGGAACTGCTGGTAGGTCCACAGCTGCGAGTACCCCTTGCGCCGCCGGTTGTTCTGGGTGTTTAGCTCGTCGGGTCGGGTCGCCCCGCCCGAGCTGCGCGCCTCCAACAGCGAGCCGACCACGTTCTTTAGACCCATGGTGTTGCGCAGGATCGTCTCCTGGCTCAGGCCTACGTTCCCGCCCCCCGTGCACCCGTACGGACAGGGCCACCAACCGTCGACCGAGCCCTGTTCGTACATCCAGCCAACGATCATGTTCTGGGACTCGTCGAAGATCGATTGGCCGACGTTGAGATGGCGCGGCGGCAGCATCGGCAGGTCCCCGGCCCGGCTGTTTCCGAACTCGTGGCCGTCGTAGGCCGCCTTGGGCTGGTAGTCGCGCATCATCTCCACGAACCCGAACGTCTCGGGCTCGCGAATCAGCGAGTAGTCCCGGTTCAGGTCCTGTCCGTTGGCGTTTCCACGAGTGTTGGCGGCTCGACCGTCGCCGTTGATTGACGGCACGATCAGCACGGTCGTGTTCGACAGGATGTCGAGCGTGCGGGCGTCGTCGGAGAACGCCAGCTCCCGGGCCAGGATCAGGCAAG
Organism: Actinomycetota bacterium; assembly: GCA_050693895.1. GTDB lineage: Bacteria > Actinomycetota > CADDZG01 > CADDZG01 > WHSQ01 > WHSV01. Next base: position 10,198 of record JBOGWS010000068.1, read on the forward strand.
CTTCCCGCCCGGATGGCTCGTTGCCGTGCACATTGCAGTTGATCAACACCGACGGAGAGCTCGCGATCTCCTCGGCGGTCTCCGGCGGAGACGGATGCCCGATGACGAACATGTTGATCGGGCGGTTCAGAACCGTGCGGCCGATCTCCACCACGCGGACCCGATCGCTCGCATCGTCGATGGCGGCCGTGTAGGCGTACTCGTCCACGTCGCTGGTGAACAGCACCGCCTGCGTTTCCTCCCACTGCGTGCGCAGATTCTCTCCGGGCACGGCCGGGTCCCCCCATGGCGGCAGCGTCGTCCCGAAGACCGGCGCAGAGAACGGCTGAGGATCGGTGCCGAACCGGGCCCGGACCCGCCACTGGAACCGGTCGCCGGGGTTGAACCCGGAGTCGGCGAAGGTCGGCGACTCTTGATTCACCTGGCGGTCGGGGCGCCAAACACCGGTGATCGTGGACGGCCCGGTCGGTTGGTCGTTCTCGTCGACCGGGGTGCGCTCGATCTGGTAATCGGTGGCTCCGTCGGCGGGGTCCCAGCTCAGCGTGGAGAATCCGTCCTGCTGCTCCACGGCCAGGCCTGTGACCTCGTTGGTCGCTTGGGCCAGCGCGGCCCGCGCGGGAAGCAGCGAAGCGACGAGGGCCAAGGTCAGAAGGACCACTCGGATCGTTGGGCTTCCGCGACCCCGTGTCTTCCACCCTGCGATGGTGCTTCCTGCCTGCGAGGCCATGGCTTCCCCCTCCGTTTTGGCGTTCAGGGTGTGGGCCTGGGGCGCGCTCACCCCGTTGCACCGGTACACCCGCAGCGGCCCAGGATCCCGCGAGGGCTTGTCGGCGAGCGCGGCGATTGTAGTACTTACTGCTGAGATGTGCCCGATTAAGGTGTTACGTCATGGATTGACCGGCAGCTCGCGTTACACCACCCGGTACGAGTTCTCGCGTTACACCACCCAGTACGAGCTATCGTGTGAAGACGGGCGCTCAGTCTGCAGAGCGTCGGTTCGCCGCCGGGATGGTGTATGAGAAAGTGGATCCTTCGCCGCGTTCGCTCGTAGCGGAGATGGATCCTCCCTGCCCCTCGACGAGTGCCTTAGTGATGTAGAGCCCCAGCCCGGTTCCCTTGATCTTGAGATCGTTCCGTGACTCGATTCTCGAGAAACGCTGGAACAGTTTGGCCTGATCTACCTTGGAGATACCGAGACCCTCATCCCGGACATCGATCCTCAGATGGTGTCCCTCGCGGCACACAGCGACGGTCACCGTGCTCATCTTTGCGGAGAACTTTGCGGCGTTGGAGAGCAGGTTGTTGAGAATCTGAAGCTGCCGGGCTTCGTCACCAAGCGCCGGCGGAAGCCGTTGGGGGATCGACACCTCGAATCGCAGCGTGTCGTTCGCATCTCGTGAAGCCCCTACCGCGCGATACACGATCTCGGCGATATCGAATGGCTTCAAGTCGTAGCTGAAGTCACCGGACTCGATGCGTGACACCGTCAGGATGTCGTCCACCAGGCGAGTGACGTGGGCGGTGTTGGCAATGGCCCTGGTTAGGAGATCGCGGATACGCTCGGCGTCGAGAGTGTCCCAGTCCTTTCGCAGAATATCGAGGAACGCCCCGATCACCGCGTTCGGAGTCCGGATATCGTGGACGACCATCGCCACGAAGTCGTTGCGTAGTCTGTCGAGCTCCTTAAGTCGCGCGAGCGCATCGGCTAGCTGAATGTGCTCGAGCTTCATTCCTCTGCGCTCGGTTTCGTCTGCGGAGACCCTCTGCTGTAGCCGGGCCACGGCCAGAAGTCGGTCGTCCTCTTGGTCGAGCTGGGCATAGCCCTCGGTGGGGAGAACCCTGTCATGCCGGTCGCACACCTCGTTGAATTGCTCGGTATCGCCCGCGCGACTGAAGCAGCTCATGGGGTAGGCGCACATCAGCGCAAAGGGTTGAGCCTCCATGATTGAGTTCCAGAGCTCCTCCAGGCGGATCGCCGCGAGGATGTTTCCCTCGTCCCAAAGGAGCGCGACCATCTCGCCGAAGACGCGCAGAGATCGTCCGCCCTTGGACGCGTGCGGAATCACTTGCCCGATCGTCTTGTCGAAGAGGGCGGGATCGAGATCGCCGCCAACCATGAATTCGGACAGAGTGGCGGCCGCGTCGGAGGGGAGATAGCGACCCTCCGAGCGAGCGGCGCACACATCGATGCCCGCTTCTTCGAGCGCAATTTCGAGTTGTTCCCGGTGTGCTTTGGTAGCAACGACAACAGTGTTTTCGCCGTTACGAAGGCCTCCGACGACGAAATCTCGCATCGACTCTGTCAGATAGCTATCGCTGTCGTAGAAGAGGACGAAGTGATCTTGCTCGGGGGTGTTGCCGGCGTCGAGCATGGGAACCACTGCTTCATCGGAGACATTCGATGACTGAAGTGATGCCGACATGTTTCGATGCTACGACTTCTCTAAAAGGCCGACGAGTGGGTTTGACGCGCGATTTCGCCGAGTTATTTCGCTGTGCTGCGTTCTAGCCGTCGTGAAACGCAGCGAGTCGCTCAGCCTCTTCATTCAACTCCCGCAAGGTGGACTTCGACAAACGGGCAAAGGGATTGAGGTTTAGCTTGCCCTCTTCGTAGCGCCAGGTGCCGGCGACTGCGCCGTCGACCAGGAAGGTCGGTACCGAGTGCGGGGTCTTGGTATGGAAAACGAGCTTCCGATACTTCTCCGGGAGGATCTGTGTCCTTCGTGCATGCACGAGAAGCGTTGCGTCCCAGGTCGGTAGGAAGCGAACGGGAACCGGTGCGGCCGGGTCGGGCAACGGTGCGCGCGGCAAATCGAGCAACTCCTTCCCTTGCTCGTCGCGAAAGCGACGAAGTAGCTGGCTTTCCGACACCGGTTGCAGCTTCGTCACCGGTAGCCCCGCCCAGTTCGCGGCGTCGTTCAGCGTTGCGGGACCGAATGCCCGGAGATAGCGAGTGAGGAGATGTTTCAATCCGTCCTCCTCGGTAGGGATGTCCAACGGCCCGATCCAGTCCTCGGCGAGTCCGTAGAGGTCGGCTCGTCGCCGCTCCCAGGTGCCCGATGGAGGTACGCGCACCATGTCCAGCCATAGGCCCGCCCCGGACCATGCGATGCGCGGCCAGCCCGCGTCCATAGTGATCTTAACGAGATCGGCCTGACGTAGTGGCCCATTCTCCAGATGCTTGCGAAGGAGAGCAGCGACCTTCTTCATATCGGCCGCTTCGATCGCGTGACGTTGGACACTGAGCCACCATTTGCGAGTGGCTTCTCGAATTCCCGCGGAGAACAGCACGTAGTCGCGCGCCGAAACCATGTGAATCGTTACCCGCATCAGGCTCGCCTGGATGGCTCGTTTCTGTTCGAGAGACCTCGTCAGGTTCGGACGGCGAAAGTCCTCGAGGCGCGACCAAAGCCCGATGTATCCCGAGGGTGCGTACTGCGTCTGAAGTCCCGCTACGCGCTCTAACGTGCCGGGGAGCGACTGCCGGGAGCGCTCCAGCAGGAGTTGCCGCGCAAGCAGGGCTCGATTCAGCTGGCGAGTGGAGAGGACTCGCTCGGTCACTCTGCGGATGCTATCGGCTGAGTGTGAGCCCTTCAAAACGCGCGACGTCCAGTGCGTCTCGTCGCAGTGCGACTTCGACTTCATCGGAGAATGGCGCGAACGGGTCGAGGTGGATCTTGATGCGTTCGCCGTCGCGACGGCGGCTCCACGTTCCGATTGCCTTCCCGTCCGCGACGACAGTAGCTCTGAGTACACCCCCTCCGGGATGGACGCGACGCACGTGGGTCGCCGGCACCATGAAGCCGCGATCCTTCCAGCCGAGCAGGTAGGGATCGAAAGACGGCAAAAGTCGCGCGAACGAACCGGTCGGCTCGGCATCGACCGCTTCTTGGTTGTCCAGTGCTGCATCGAACGCGACGCGCACATCGCGAAGGGGAAGCCCCACCCAGGCCGCGAGGTCGGTGGGCTCCGCGGGGGCATGAGCTCTCAAATAGCGCTGCGCGAGTCGCGACAGGGCGGCCGGTCGGTCAACGGCAGCAGAAGGGCGGGGTCGTGTGCCGAGCCAGTCTTCGGCAAGGACGAACGCTTGGATGCCGTCTTTCAGTGGTCCCAGGACCGTGGCGCCCCGCAAGGTCGCGAGCATCACCAGATGATGTGTCGCCTGCCCTGCGGTGGGAATCTTGTGCGCTGCCATTCGAGCCCCCAGGTCTGAGCGCGTGAGATGACCCTCTTCAGATAGGGCCTTCTCGATCACGGAAACCGCCCGGTCGGCATCGTGCGACGAGACGCTCTCCTGCCGCAATCGGCGCCGGTTGGATGTCGCGCTCGACGGCGCCGTTAGCGCCAAGAGCCCTGGATAGTCGTCTCTGTGGACCAGATGCAGCGTCCCCCGCCCGAGCCATGCCACCACGAGAGAGCGGTCGACGCTGAGTGCCCTGTCGACATCCTCAGCGGTGAGCCGAGTGCCCCGAGCGCGAAGCGCCAACCTTGCGGAGTTCAGGTCCTGAGCCTGAACGGCAAGCAGGTGCGAGACGATCTCGTCCACTTTTCGCGGACCCGGACCCGATAAGAGCTGGGCGGCGGTTCGCTGCCGGCGCAACGAAAGCTTTTGGATTTCCTCTTGCTCCATGGCTACAGATCATGGCGCACGCTGAGCGCCCAAGAACCTGGTTCTTCTCTGTCCGCGGCGGAATGGATCCTCATGAGCAGCGAATCGTTCCGGGGACCCGAATAGGAGCGCACCGTGGAGGACCTTGTTGATTCCCTGACGCACGTGAACGTGAGTCAGGTCAAAACCGTTCTAGTGTCCGTTGCCGCCGTGCTGCTGGTTGTGGTGACGGTCGCTCTGGTGACGGCGAAGATCGGTCCGGGGCTCGATAGCAGCGAGCTTCGCGAAAGGGAGGAACGCCAGGAGGAGCGGCTCGAGCAGCGGGAGGAGCGATTCGAGGAAGGGAAGGACTAGGTGTAAGGACGAACTCGTAACGGTTCCCGGACGCTCTTCTGCAACGGTTGCCAAAAGCACCGTCTAGACGGAGGAAGCGAATGAGTCGAAGAGGGATCCTACTGATGGCCATGCTGATGGCGCTGGCCCTGGTTTCCGCAGCTTGTGGGTCGGATTCGAACAACGAGACGGCATCGGACGACGAGCAGAGCGAACCGGCAGACACTCAGAGTGACGCAGAAGAGACCGACACGGACGAGGCAACCGGCGAGGGCGGCGGAGCGACCTATATGGCCACCGAGTTCGCCTTCGAGGGCCCCGACGTTCTCCCCGCCGGCGATGTGGCGCTGACGATGGACAACCAAGGCAAGCAGATGCACGAGCTTGCGCTCGGCGAACTCCTCGACGGCAAGACGATGGACGACGTCCATGCCCTTTTGAAGGAGGGCCTGCCGAAGAAGCCACCCAAGTGGTTCAGGGAAGTCGGCGGTACGGGGGCCAAGCCCGGAGAGACGGGGACGATTGATGCCGAACTCACTCCCGGCACGTACATCATGCTCTGCTTCGTGCCCGACAAGGCTTCGAAGAAGCCGCATGTGATGCTTGGCATGATGAAGGAAGTCACAGTCGAGTAACCGATTGGTGTGTTGCGAGGTCGTGGTCGAGCCGGCCGCGACCTCGCTCTCGCGCCAGAGGGGTATCACAACATGAAGGAGAACGATCTCACCGACGAACGCCCAGCATTTGACCAGGCCGGGCTCGACTACGTCGCGCGGAATCAACGGCTCTGGACCGAGTGGTCATCGGACTACGCCAAATCAGGACGACGATTCTGGGCCGCCGACGACCCAACGTGGGGGATCTGGCATGTGCCTGATTCTGAGGCGCAGGTCCTTCCCGAAGTGGCCGATCGCGACGTGCTGGAATTGGGTTGCGGGACGGCATACGTCTCGTCCTGGATCCAACGCAGGGGAGGGCGAACGGTCGGACTCGATCCGACACCCGCTCAACTCGAAACCGCCGCCAGGTTGCAGCGCGAGTTCGACGTTAGCTTTCCGCTCGTTCAGGCGGTGGCCGAGAACGTGCCGATGGCCGATGGAACCTTCGACGTAATCATCTCCGAGTACGGAGCGAGTATCTGGGCCGACCCATACAAGTGGGTGCCTGAAGCAAGCCGCCTGATCCGACCGGGCGGCGAGCTGGTCTTCCTGCTCAATGCGATGCTCCTCGTGCTCTGCCTTCCAGAGGAGGACGAACCGGCCGACGATCGACTGAAAAACGACTACTTCGGCATGTATCGGTTCGAGACGACGTTCGACGACAGCGTTAACTTTCACCTCGGACACGGCGATTGGATTCGATTGCTCCGGAACAACGACTTCGAGATAGAGGACCTGGTTGAATTGCGTCCTGGTGCCGATGCGAGCACCAGCTACGATTTCGTTCCCCTGGAATGGGCGCGCCGCTGGCCCTCGGAAGAGGTTTGGAAGGTGAGAAAGGAGCGCTAGCTCTCGTCCTCTTTGATCTTTAGGATCGGCTGCGACTCGAGTCCTCTCAACCCGTTCCACGCGACGTTCACCAAGTGCGCGGCGACGACCTCCCTTTTGGGGTCCCCTTCGTCGAGCCACCACTGCCCCACGAGCGCGACCATCCCCACCAGGGCCTGCGAGTAGAGCGCCGACAGCTTCGGATCGAAGCCTCGTTGCTTGAACTCGTCGCGCAGAATGTATTCGACCTGCTTGGCGATGTCGCCGATGACGCTCGGCAGTGTTCCCGTTGATCCGGTGACCGGGGAGTCCCGGACCAGAACCCGAAAGCCCTGCGGCTCGTCCTCGATGTAGGTCAGGAACGCAAGCGCTGCCTGTTCGAGCAGTGATCGAGGGTCCTCGCCCTTCAGCGCCTCGGAAATCCGCTGCAGGAGCCGCTGAACCTCTCGATCCACCACGACGGCGTAGAGCCCTTCCTTGCCGGCGAAGTGCTCGTAGACAACGGGTTTGGTGATCTTTGCCCGAGCCGCGATGTCTTCGACCGATGCGGCCTCGAAGCCGCGCTCCGCGAAGACCGATCGCCCGACGTCAAGCAGTTGAACTCGGCGCTCCTGGCCGGTCATGCGCGCGGAGCGCGACCTGGTGCTCAACTCTGTGCTTGTTTGCGATCGAGTTGCTTTTCGGTGGCCACCTTGACGTCCCGCGCTATCCCCATCCTCTGCAGGAGCCTGATGGCACCGGCACTCAGATCGATTTGACCCTTGCCGATTCCATGGATTGCAGACGTCGGGAAGGCGTGGTGATTGTTGTGCCACGATTCGCCGAACGAAACGATTGAGAGGAGCCAGTTGTTGGTACTGAAGTCCGTCGTGTTGTAGGGACGCTGGCCGTAGAAGTGACAGATCGAGTTCACGCTCCAAGTCACATGGTGGAGAAAGAATATGCGGACGAGGCTTCCCCACAGGAAGGCCGTCACCGCACCACGCAGTGTGCCCGTGACCGCAAAGCCGATCAGCGGCGGAAGCCCGAAGGAGAGAACCGCCCAAAGAGGAAACAGGCTGTCGATCCTGCGCATCGCGGGATCCTTGACGAGGTCGGGGGCCCAGCGACGAGCGGACGTCTGCTCGTCGTCGAAAAACCAGCCGATGTGCGCGTGCCACAGGCCCTTGGCGACGCCTCTGACGCCCGGCCCCTCGTCCAAGTGGGGGGAGTGGGGGTCGCCCGGCTGGTCGGCGAAGGCGTGGTGCCGCCGGTGGTCGGCGACCCAGCGAATCACGGGACCCTGGATGGCCATCGATCCCGCAATCGCGAGCAGGTTTCGGAACCAGGGCGTGGCTTCGAAACTCTTATGCGTGAAGAGCCGGTGAAAGCCGATGGTTACTCCGAGACCGGTAAAGCAGTACGCCGCGAGGAAAATCGAGGCGTCGGCCACGCTGAGCCCGGTGCCCCACAGGGTCCATACGGCGGCGAGGAACCCGATGAAGGGGACGACGGTGACCACCAGCACCAGCCTTCGCTGGAGCCGCGCCTGCTTGGCTTCGAGCAGCTTGACTCCGGGGACGGTTGGGGTGGTGGCCCTTTCCTGGACCGGTTCCTTGACCGCAACGTTCATGCGGATCGCTCCTTAGCTCGTATTGTCTACGGTTACGTAGACGTAACTTACCCCACCGTAGGTCCTATTCAAACATCACGTCCGATACCCGGCCGGGTAGGGCACCATTTACCGGTGACCAACGGCGGGCGGAGAAAATCGTGGATGCGACGGGTCGCCGCGGCGTTCGCGGGTCCGGTAATGACCTTGGCGGGGATCAACCACTTCGTGATGCCTCGGGCCTACGCGTCGATAATCCCGGATTCGCTGCCCGCACCCATCTGGCTCGTCTACATCTCGGGACTTGCCGAGATCGTCGGTGGCCTCGGGACCATGCATCCGCGGACCCGCCGGGCGGCCGGCTGGCTTCTTATCGTCACGCTCGTTGCGGTCTTTCCCGGCAACATCTACATGGCGAGCAACGCCGAGGACTATCCGGATGTCCCCGGTGGGCAGTTGAGCCTCCTCGCGCGTCTTCCGTTCCAGGCGCTCTTCATCTACTGGGTGTGGCTTGCCACGTTGAGCCAGAACGGTGAGAGTTCGGAGTGACCGCTGCAACCCACTCCCCGAGCGCCGGAGTCCTCACGGTTACACTCCTTCCGGGTGAGCCGTCTCTCCGAAACGCGCGCCGTGCCCGAGTCGAGTCCCGAAGCGTACGAGAGGCTCGAGCAGGCCACGCGCGAGCTGGATCCCCCTTTCGCTCTCGTCGATCTAGAGGCTTTCAGTAGCAACGAGAAGGACCTTGTTCGGCGCGCCGCCGGCAAGCCCATTCGTCTCGCGAGCAAGTCCGTTCGGTGCCGCGCTCTGCAGCAACGGGTTCTTGGCGGGGACGGCTGGCGCGGAACTCTGGCGTTCACATTGCCCGAGGCACTGTGGCTCGCATCGAATGGATTCGAAGATCTCGTCGTTGCTTACCCGACTGCCGATCGTGCGGCGCTGAGAGAGCTTGCAAGACTGGCGACCGGTGCGATCACCATCATGGTCGACAGCGCCGAGCAACTTGACTTCATCGACGAGGTCGTAGGGCGACGCACATTGCCCATCAAGGTGTGCCTGGATGTCGATGCAGGGTGGTGGACTATCGGCGATCGCGTGCGTATCGGGACCAAACGTTCGCCCGTGCATTCGAGGTCCCAGGCCGCGTTTCTCGCGACTGAGATCGTCGGGCGTCAGGGATGGAAACTCGTCGGTCTCATGGCATACGAGGCCCAGATCGCCGGTGTAGGAGATGCTCCCCCAGGTCACCCCGTTCGCGGCATGGCTCTGCTGGCGGTCCAGAGTTTGTCGGCCGGCGAGCTCTCGCAGCGACGAGCAGAAATCGTCGAGGCCCTTCGAGCAATCGCGCCGCTCGAGTTCGTCAACGGCGGTGGTACTCGTGTACCAGTCCGAGACGGTGACCGAACCGGTGCGGATGAGCGGCACACCGAAGCTGTCGCTGCGGTTGAGGTTCGGCGAGCCGGCTGCGAACGTTAGTGCCGGTCTTATCGACTACAGGCCCGATGGAACCGCATTCCTGATCACCGAGGGATGGACCGATCCGCAGAACCGCAAGTCGATCTCATCGACCTTCTCGATAAGTCCGGGGACGCCGTACCGCATCGACTTCGACATGCAACCCGACGACTACGTCTTCCAGCCTGGGAGCAAGGTCGGGATAGTGCTGCTGTCGAGTGACTACGAGTACACGCTCCGTCCCGATCCGGGAACCGAGGTGACGCTGGACTCAAGCAAGAGTCAGGTATTGCTTCCAATCGTTGGGGGGAGTGATTCCTTCCCCGGCTCGGGAGGGTAAACGGACAGGAGTCCGGCGAATACGAGGAGGGTCCCGTTTCGGGGCCCTCCTTCCTATTGGTGGTCTGGAAGCTGCATGGCCTAGGGTTCGAGGACTGCGTCCAGACTTGGAGAACGAATGCCACCAAAGGACCATTCTGCGGAACTGGACGGCCTGCTCGATCAGGCGTCCTATCTCCTGACCACCGCGCGCACGGCCGGCATCGAGGACCCCGAGAAGCTGCGCGCCACTCTGAAGAGGCTCCGTTCGGTGGTCGGCGACGCCGACGCCCTCGCCTCCTCCGTGGAGGCAGAACGACGGGCCGAGGACTAGAGTTTCTTCCAGACTTTGCAAAAAGCGTGTTGTTACGGGAGACCCTTCGGCATGATTATCAAGTGCCCGCTGGTAGCTTCTAGCAAGGCGGGCCCGCACGAGGACAAAAATGGATCCTGGGGGCATAGATGACTGAGATTCCTGGCCCGGCTTCGGAAGCGCTTTTCGAGCGCAGGGAGAGGGCCGTGCCGCGCGCGGTCTTCAACACGGCCCCCATCTTCGTGGCGGACGGCGAGGGGGCCTCGGTGACCGATGTCGATGGCAATGAGTTCATCGATCTCGCAGGCGGTCTCGGTGTTCTGAATGTGGGTCGAGGCAATAAGCGAGTCACACAGGCGGTGGTGGAACAGGCTCAGCGCTTCATTCACGAGTGCTTCCACGTCTCGATGTACGAGGGCTATGTCGAGCTGGCCGAACGCCTGAACGAGTTGACGCCGGGAGACCACGACAAGAAGACGATGCTGGCGAACTCGGGAGCCGAGGCGGTGGAGAACGCAGTGAAGATCTCCCGCTACTCGACCGAACGCCCCGCAGTGATCGGTTTCTCTAACGGCTTCTCCGGGCGCACGTTGCTCGGCATGACCCTCACTGCGAAAGAGATGCCCTACCGGCACGGCTTCGGACCATTCGCGCCCGAGGTTCACCGCGCGCCCTTCGCCTACTGCTACCGCTGCCCGTTGGATCTCGAGCACACGACGTGCGGACTCGCGTGCGCGGATTACACCGCCGACTTGATCGATTCTCAGATCGGAGCGTCGGAGGTCGCGTGCATGCTCGTCGAACCGGTTCAGGGGGAGGGCGGTTTCGTAGTCGCACCCGACGACTACCTTCCGGCCCTCAAATCGATCTGCGAGGACCGCGACATCCTCTACATCGACGACGAGGTTCAGTCCGGCATGGGGCGCACGGGCACGTTGTTCGCAATCGAGCAGTACGGCGTGGTGCCCGATCTCGTTACGACCGCGAAGTCACTGGGGGCCGGGCTCCCGATCTCGGGAGTTACCGGTAACGCGGACGTCATGGATGCGCCGCACGTCGGGGGCCTCGGTGGAACCTACGGTGGTAACCCCGTTGCATGTGCGGCCGCAATTGCCGTGTTGGACGAACTGACCGAGACGGATCTTCTGGAACGAGCCAAGCACCAGGGGCGAATCATCAGGGAGCGACTCGATCCGCTTGCGGACTCGCTCGGAATCGTTGGTGAGGTGCGCGGCCTCGGCCCGATGGTCGCCGTCGAACTCGTGATGGACAAGAAGACCAAAGAGCCGGCGAAGCTTGCAACCGGGGCCGTGCTCAAGCGTTGTCACGAGGCTGGAGTATTGATACTGAAGGCTGGCACCTACGACAACGTCGTGCGGTTGCTGGCACCACTGATTATCTCGGAAGACGACCTTCACAAAGGACTTGACGTCCTCGTCGAGGCTCTTGAATGGGCCGATAGGGGGACGAGCGCCTGATGTCCGATGTCCGGCTCGAGAACGTGAGCAAGTCGTTCAAGGACACGGTGGCGGTCGACGACATGTCCCTGACCGTCGAGGCGGGGGAGTTCTTCTCGCTGCTGGGCCCGTCCGGTTGTGGCAAGACGACGACGCTCAGAATGATCGGGGGGTTCGAGGATCCGACCGGTGGCAAGATCCATCTCGGTGGCGTAGAGGTCTCGAACCTTCCTCCGTACAAACGAGACGTCAACACGGTGTTTCAGTCCTACGCGCTGTTTCCTCACCTCTCGATCTACGAGAACATCGCCTACGGACTCAAGCGCAAGAAGGTGGCCAGGGACGAGATCGGCCCCCGCGTCGACGACATGATCAAGCTGGTCGATCTCGAGGGTCTCGGTGACCGGCGTCCAAACCAGCTTTCGGGGGGCCAGCAGCAACGAGTCGCACTGGCGCGAGCGCTGGTCAATCGACCGCAGCTGTTATTGCTCGATGAGCCTCTCGGGGCCCTTGACCTCAAGCTGCGCAAGCAGATGCAGATCGAGCTCAAACGCATCCAGTCCGAGGTCGGGATCACGTTTATCTACGTGACCCACGACCAGGAAGAGGCGATGACGATGTCCGACCGCCTCGCGGTGATGAACGCCGGAAGGATGGAGCAGGTCGGCGCGCCTCAAGAGGTCTACGAGTTTCCCGCCACTGAGTTCGTGGCTTCGTTTCTCGGCGCCTCCAATCTGCTGGAGGCCGAAATCGAGAGTTCAAACGGCCCGGCTGCCAAGATTCGGTTGCGATCGGGCGGAGTAATCGCTGCCCCCGTCGAGAGGCTGCCGGCAACGACCGATGGCATACGCGTAGGTGTACGTCCGGAGAAGTTGACGATCGCAGAGATGGACGATACGGCGGCGGTGGAGGGCGATAATTCTGTGGATGCGACGGTGACGATGTCGACATATACGGGGATCGGCACTACTTACGATTGCCGAACAGAGGGGGAGGACAGGATCGTTGCCTACGTTCAGAACATCTCGACGGCTAGCAAACCGATTCATGATGGCAGCCGAGTCCGACTCAGCTGGCATCCCGAGCACACCTTCGTGGTGAAGAAAGCGAAAGGGGATCAATGAACAAGCCCTACTATCCCGGGCGACACAGCGGAGCGCCGGTTCGGCGCATCTCCCGGAGAGAAATGTTACAGCGCATGGGGGCGGGGGCAGGAGGTTTGACTCTGGCAGCAATCCTGGCAGCCTGTGGAATCGAGGGCGAGGGTCAGGATGCCGAATCCAACGAGAATCAAGGTTTCACCACCAATGAGACGACCGGAACGCTCAACTTCGCCAATTGGCCGCTCTACATCGACAGAGCCAAGGGTGAGAACCCGACCCTGAACGACTTCACCGAGGCCACCGACATCGAAGTCAACTACGACGAGGTGATCCAGGACAACGCGAGCTTTTTCGGCACGATTCGAGAGCCGCTTGCCAACGGAGACCCTATCGACTACGACCTCATAGTCGTGACCGACTGGCTCATAGACAAGATGGCGAGACTCGGTTACCTCGAAGAACTCGATCTGGGACGACTCCCAGAATTCGAGGCCAACGCCGGCGAGATCTACAAGGACCCGTCTTACGACCCCGGGAACAAGTACAGCATTCCCTGGCAGTCTGGGATCACTGGAATCGCCTACAACCGAGCTCTCACGGGCCGCGATCTGACCAGCATGAGCGACCTCTTCGATGCCGAGTTCGCCGGCAAGATCGGGATGTTCAAAGAGATGCGCGACACGATGAATCTGATGTTACTGCTCAACGGAATCGAGCCCCAGGACGCAACGATCGAGGACGTCGAGGAAGTGCAGCAGCAGCTGCTGAAGCAGGTAGACGACGGCATCGTGCGCCAGTACTACGGCAACGAGTACGCCGATGCGCTTGCCCGCAAAGACATCGTTGCCTCCATCGCATGGTCGGGGGATGTCATCCAGCTCACGCTCGATGATCCGGATCTTCGCTTCGTCGTTCCGGACGAGGGCGGCATTCTCTGGGTCGACAACATGGCGATACCCCAGAATGCAGCCAATCCGATCGATGCGCTCGAGTTCATGAACTTCGTCTATCAGCCCGACATCGCCGCGCAGATTGTGGGCTGGGTCAACTACATCTGTCCGGTGCCCGCAGCAAAGGAGATTCTGGCCGATACCAAGGGCTACGAATCCGTAGCGGACAGCCCTCTCGTATTCCCCACACCCGAAATGGAGGCGAAGCTCCACAACTACAAGATCTTGAACGAGGAGGAAGAGCAAGAGTGGAACGACCTCTTCCAGCAGGTCCTTCAGGGATGAGCCGGTGAGAGAGAGGCGACGCAGGCGCGTCGCCTATCTCCTCATATTGCCGGGTGTCCTTTTCCTGGTGGTCTTCTTTGTCCTCCCTATGTTCACGATGCTGTCCACGTCGTTTCAGGAGGGGACGTTCGAGACGGGCTTCACGTTTACGGGGCACTGGCAGAACTATGCGGAAGCCTTCGCCGCGAACGACACGCAGATCTACCGATCCCTGATCTATGGTCTCATCGTCACGGGGACGACTCTAATTATCAGCTTCCCGCTGGCGTACTGGATAGCCTTTCGGGGCGGACGGCGGAAGAACCTCTACCTCCTGCTTCTGTTGTTGCCGTTCTTCACCCCGTTCCTAATCAGAACGCTGGCCTGGAAACAGATTCTGGCCGATAACGGCATCTTTCTCGGCACTCTCAAGAACGCAGGACTGCTGTCGGACGACTTTCAGCTCCTTGCCACGTCGGGTGCGGTCTTGGGAGGGCTGATCTATAACTTTCTTCCCTTCATGGCGCTTCCGCTTTACGTAGCACTCGAGCGCCTGGATCAGCACTTGCTTGATGCCGCATCCGACCTCTACTCCACTCGACGGCAAGCATTTCTCAAGGTCACGCTTCCGCTTGCACTTCCCGGGGTGCTGGCGGGATCTCTTCTCACGTTCATTCCGGCGGTCGGCGACTTCATCAACTCAGAATTGTTGGGCAGCACCAATACGACGATGATCGGCCAGGTGATCCAGTTCGAGTTTCAGAACGCCTTCGACTTTCCGACCGGCTCGGCTCTATCGTTCGTGCTCATGTCTGCCATCCTCCTTGGAGTGTTTCTCTATGCTCGTGCGTTGGGCACGGAGGAGCTGACGGGTTGATGGCCGTTACCCACGAAGACGTCACGTCGAAAGAGGACCCGGTCTCGACGGAAAGGGCACCGCGCCGCCGGGGCCCCTGGCTCGGCATCTACACGACCCTGGTGATGGCGTACCTCTTCCTTCCGGTGGTCGTCATTATTCTGTTCGGCTTCAATGACCCTGTAGGCCGCTTCAACTTTGTTTTCAATCGCTTCACGCTGGAGAACTATCGAACGCTGTTCGAGAACGAAGAATTGACTCTTGCCCTCAAGAACTCGCTGATCGTCGCTTCCCTGAGCACGGGAGTGTCGGTCATCTTTGGAACGCTCATTGCCCTCGCCTTGACCCGCTTCCGTTTCCGCGGGAGGAGCGCTCTGAATCTCGTCCTGTTTGTCCCCATGGCTACGCCAGAGATCGTTCTTGGAGTGTCTCTTTTGGCACTCTTCGTGACAATGGGCTTTGGCCGAGGGTTGGTAACCATCTTGATTGCGCACATCATGTTCTCGATCTCTTACGTCGTGGTAACAGTCAAGGCGCGAACATCCGGACTGGATACGAACTTGGAGGACGCCGCTCAGGACCTGGGCGCCACACCGATCTCCTCGTTCTGGACAGTCACCTGGCCTCTGATCTGGCCGGGAGTGCTGGCTGCAGGGTTGCTCGTTTTCGTGTTGTCTCTCGACGACTACGTCATCACATCATTCAATGCCGGAAGCACAGCGATGTTCCCTCTGTGGATCTATGGTGCCTCGCGCATTGGCGTCCCTCCGGCGGTCAACATCATGGGAACCCTCATCTTTCTGTTGGGTGCTGTCTATGTCGTGGTCACTCTGTTGCGGGAACGCCGGCGGGCATAGTTGGTACGCGTTAACAGACCTGACGAGCCGTCCTACGCGGGCGGGGCGACCTTTCAGAAGGTGCCGCTCGCGCTGAAGGCAAAGGAGCTGATCGGCGCGGATGTGGCGTTTGTGGGTGCGCCCATGGACGATCTCGTTACCTATCGTCCGGGCACACGCTTCGGTCCGCGTGAGATCCGCTTCGCGAGCGACGACGGTCAGCCGTTCATGTACAACATGGAGCTCGGCGTCGACCCGTTCGACGAGCTAAAGATCGTCGACCACGGCGACGCGGTGGTTACCCCCGGCGATGCACACGCAAGCCATCGCGCGATCCGGGAGGCCGTCGACAGGGTGGTGGATGCGGGGGCCGTTCCGATAATTCTGGGTGGGGATCATTCCATCGCGTATCCGAACATCGCTGTGGTGGCTAAGGAGTACGACACGGGCAGCGTGGCCGTCGTGCAGTTCGACACCCACGCCGATACCGCAACAGAGCTCGGTGGTCTCAAGTGGAGCCACGGAACCCCCTTTCGTCACCTCGTCGACGACGAGATCATCCCAGGCGAACGCCTCATTCAAGTCGGGCTGCGCGGTTACTGGCCCTACCCCGAGGAGTTCGATTGGGCTCGGTCCAAAGGTGTTCGCTGGCACCGCATGGGCGAGATCTCCGAGCGGGGAATCGACGCGGTTATCGACGACGTGCTCGCAGAGATCACGGGGGCCGAGCACCTGTTTCTGTCCGTCGACATCGACGTGCTCGATCCGGCATACGCGCCCGGTACAGGCACCCCCGAGCCGGGCGGAATGTCGTCGCGTGAGCTGTTGAGTGCCGTGCGCCGCCTCACGGTCGAGCGCGGCTTCGTCGGGATGGACGTGGTCGAGGTCTCACCGCCCTACGACCACGCCGGCATCACGGCGATGGCAGCGCACCGGGTCGTCTGCGAGGCCCTGAGCGGCCTGGCGGTCCACCGCAAAGGCACCAAGCCGAGGCCGCAGGACCCCTAGTTCGGCTTCAGGCTTCGATATTGCTCATCACGTGCTTGATGCGGGTGTAGTCCTCGAGCCCGTACATCGAGAGATCCTTGCCGTTGCCCGAGTGCTTGAAGCCCCCGTGCGGCATCTCGGCTACCAGCGGAATGTGAGTGTTGATCCAGACGCACCCGAAGTCGAGCGCCTTCGACATCCGCATCGCGCGCCCGTGGTCCTTGGTCCAGACGCTCGATGCGAGTCCGTACTCGACGTCGTTCGCCCAGGCGATTGCTTTCGCCTCGTCGTCGAACTGCTGCACGGTGATGACCGGTCCGAAGATCTCGTTCTGGATCATCTCGTCCGTCTGCTGGAGACCCTTCACCACCGTCGGCTCCATGAAGTAGCCGGGTCCGTCGACCTTGTTGCCGCCGGTCGTCACCTCGGCGTTGCCCGGCGATCGCCCGAGAAAACCCTCCACTCGTTCGAGCTGGTTCGCGTTGTTGAGGGGGCCGAAGAAAGTGTCCGGGTCGTCGGGCTGCCCGGTTTTCATCTCTTTCGCACGAGCCGTGAGCTCGCTCACGAAGTCGTCGTGAACACCGGGCCCGGCGAGCACCCTGGTGGCGGCCGTGCAATCCTGCCCCGCGTTGAAATATCCGGCTTCGGAGATCGCCGTCGAGGCGGCTTCGATGTCGGCGTCGTCGAACACGATCACGGGAGCCTTTCCACCGAGCTCGAGGTGCACTCGCTTGAGATCCTTGGCCGCCGCGGTGGCGACCTCTCTGCCGGCTCGGACGCTGCCCGTGATCGAGGCCATTGCCGGGATGTCGTGCGTGACGAGCTTGGCCCCCGTTTCTCTGTCGCCGCAAATGACGTTGAACACACCGGGCGGAAGGAACTCGGCCATGATCTCGGCCATTCGCACGGTCGTCACCGGAGTCGTATCCGAGGGCTTGAGGACCACCGCGTTCCCGGCGGCGATGGCGGGAGCGAACTTCCAGACCGCCATCATCATCGGGTAGTTCCACGGTGTGACCTGAGCGCAAACCCCGACCGGCTCTCGTCGGACCCACGAGGTGTGGCCCTCCATGTACTCGCCCGCGGACTTGCCCTCGAGTACACGGGCGGCTCCGGCGAAGAACCGGATCTGGTCGACCATCGGGGGGATCTCTTCGCTGGTGGTCAACTCTGTCGGCTTGCCGGTGTTTTCCACCTCCAGCTTGACGAGCTCTTCGGCGTTTGCCTCGAATGCGTCTGCGATTCGGATCAACGCGAGGCTGCGTTCGCTTGGCGTCGCGTCGCGCCACTTGTCGAAGGCGCGGCGGGCCGCCCCGCATGCTGCATCGACGTCTGCGTCCGACGACAGCGGAGCGGTGGCGAAGACCTTCCCGGTAACCGGGTTGGTCAGCTCGATGGTATTGCCGTCGGCGGCGTCCCGGTACTCACCGTCGATGAAGTTCTGCAGTTTGGTCGTCATGACTTTCTCCTGTGCTCGATCTCGCTAGGCGGAGGTAACATCCCGGCAGTACTCATCGAGGACGTTCACGAACGTGTCGATGTCGTCCTCGTCGTGTTGGACCGAGATGGTCCATTGCTCTTCCTTGCCGGGCGTCTGGAAGATGCCTCGATTGATGAGCCAGTACCACGAGGCATCGAACAACGAGTCGTCGATCGTCTGGAAGTCTCTGTAGTGCACGAGCTTCCGGTCGCTGAACGTGATCGACCCCTTGCATCCGAGGTCGGTCGTGTGCGCCTTGATCCCCGCGCTCTCGAGGACCTCCTGGCAACCTTGAGCCAGGCGTGTGCCCATCTTGGCGAGATGCTCGTACGCATCCGGTGTAAGGACCTCGGTGAGGGTTGCCAGCGACGCCGCGACCGACAACGGATTTCCGTTGAACGTGCCGAGCGCGGCAACGCCGTTCTCGATCTCGTCCATCAGGTCGGCCCGGCCCCCGAACGCGCCGATGGGAGTACCGCCCCCGATGGCCTTGGCGAGGCAAACGAGGTCGGGCTGGACACCGAACAATTCGGTCGCCCCTCCGGGAGCGATGGTCACACCGGTCTTCACCTCGTCGAAGATCAGGACGACGTTGTGCTTGGTGCAGAGCTCGCGCACCCTCTCGAGGTAACCGGGCTGCGGGACGATGATGCCGAGGTTCATCATTACCGGTTCCATGATCATGGCGCCGATATCATCGCCGTGCTCGTCGAGCATGGCCTCGAGTTCGGCGACGTCGTTGAAGGGCACGATCATCGTGTGCAGCTCGGTGCCCTTGGGAATGCCGCGCGAGAAAGGCACCGACCAGGCCCGATCTGTGGCGCCACCCGAGTCCATCGTCGGCACGACCGAGTACATGACCGCGTCGTGGTGCCCGTGATAGCTGCCCTCGATCTTCAGAAGCACGTCTTTACCGCTCGCGGCGCGAGCGAGACGAACGGCGTCCATCGTCGCTTCGCTCCCGGAGTTCACGAAACGAACCTTCTCCATGCCGAAGCGCCGCTTGAGCTCCTCGGCCAAGATGATGTCGTCCTCGGTCGTCGCCGCGAAGTGGGTTCCGGTCTTGGCCGCGCGCTCGATCGCGGCGCGCACCCTGGGATGGACATGACCGACCGCCATCGTGCCGAAGCCGTTGTGATAGTCGACGTAGGTGTTGCCGTCGACGTCCGTTATGTGGCTTCCTTCACCGGAGACCATGTAAATGGGGTAGGGGTCGCCGGCCTGGAAGGATGACGCGACGCCGAACGGCATCGATGCCTCCGCCCGCTCGTAGAGAGCAGCCGACCTCGGCGTCCGTTGCCCGTAGCGCGCCAGTTCCTGCTCGAGTACGCGTTTGACGTTGTCCTGGGTGACGTCCGGTGCCGTCATGTGGATGCATCCTTTCGATTCGCCTCGTTCGATAAATGTACTCCGGCGCCTCTGGGCTTCGGCGAAGCTCCGCTGCGCCTCGCCGAGCGAAAGGCTCGGCACCGCCCTTCGGGCGGACAATGCTCTGGGCTTCGGCGAAGCTCCGCTGCGCCTCGCCGAGCGAAAGGCTCGGCACGCGCCCTGCGTGTGGGCAAGGCTTGCTCTATCGTGCTGCCATGCGAGATCCGCGCAGCATCAGCATGTGGATGGACACCGTCGAAGGCGATCTCACGCCCCGGCCCCCACTCGGCGGCGACATCGATGTCGATGTCGCCATCGTCGGGGCAGGGTACACGGGCCTGTGGACGGCCTACTACCTGAAGAGAGCCGATCCCTCGCTGCGTATAGCGATCCTCGAGAAGGAGTTCGCCGGTTTCGGTGCGTCCGGACGCAACGGTGGCTGGTGCTCGGCCCTGTTCGCGGCAAGCCACCAGAAGATCGCCAAGGCCTCGGGCCGTGAGGGCGTCATTGCGATGCAGCGAGCGATGTACGACACGGTCGACGAGGTCGGACGCGTGATCGAGGCTGAGGGGATCGATGCGCAGTTCGAGAAGGCGGGAACCCTCATCTTCGCCACCTCGCCGGGACAACTCGGACGAGTCCAGGGCGAGGTCGAAGAGGACAGGTCCTGGGGTTTCGGGGAGGAGGACATTAGATGGCTCGGGCCCGAGGAGGCCGAGCAGTTGATGAGCGTCCCCGGCTCGCTCGGCGCCTCTTACACGCCCCACTGCGCAGCGCTGCATCCGGGCCGGCTGGCGCGTGGGCTCGCGTCCACCGTCGAGTCGCTCGGCGTCGCGCTCCACGAGGGAACGACCGCAGGCACCATCGAGCCCCGAAGAGTTACCACCGACCACGGAATCGTGCGAGCTCCTCTGATCGTGCGCGCCACCGAGGGCTACACCGCGCAACTCGAGGGCATGAGGCGTCAACTCGTTCCGCTCTACTCGTTGATGGTCGCGACCGAACCGCTTCCCACCGCAGTGTGGGACGAGATCGGATGGAGCCGGCGCTACACGATGGCCGATGGACGCCATCTGCTCATCTACGCGCAACGCACGGCGGACGACCGCATCGCTCTCGGGGGCCGAGGCGCGCCCTACCATTTCGGTTCTCGCATCGAGCCCGAGTTCGAACGCCGTCCGGATGTGTTCGCCGAGTTGAAGGAGGTCGTGCACGCGCTCTGGCCCGCGACGCGCGACTTCCGCATAACTCACGAGTGGGGTGGGCCGCTGGGAGTCCCGCGCGACTGGTACAGCTCGGTCGGCTTCGATCGTGCGACCGGCATCGGGTATGCCGGGGGCTACGTCGGCGACGGAGTCTCGACGACGAACCTCGCGGGCCGCACGCTGACGGACCTGCTGCTCGACCGCGACAGCGATCTCGTGCGGCTTCCCTGGGTCGGTCACCACTCCTCCAAATGGGAGCCCGAGCCCCTGCGCTGGATCGGCATCAACCTCGCCACTCGGGTATACGAGAGCGCGGATCGGGCCGAGCGCACCAAGGGCGAGCCGGTCGACGGGCGCGTCGATTTCCTGAACCGCCTGATCGGCCTCAAGAACATCTAGAGGAGACCCTCGTCGAAGACGGGTTCGCCGCTCGCGAGCGTGAGCAATACCCTGGCCTCGCTGGTCCGTCCATCGAGCTCGAAGAGATTGCGATCCACGACCGCAAGGTCGGCGCGCAGCCCCTCGCGAATCGCCCCCGAGTCGTCGTCGCGGTTGACGAAGGCCGAGTTGGCGGTGAAGGCGTCGAGCGCGGTGGCGAGGTCGAGCCGCTGTTCCGGCAAGAACACCTCGGCCCCCGGATCCTCCACCGGCGTGCGCCGCACAGCAACCTCGATTTCGTGAAGCGGGTTCGCGGTCGTGACCGGCCAGTCACTTCCGATGGCGATGCGCGCGCCTGATCTCAGCAGGTCGGCTAAGGGGTACATCCATTGGCGCCGCTCGGAGCTCTGGAAGGCGAGGGTCAGATCCTCCATCGCGGAGTCGTACTGAGCCCACATCGGCTGTGCGTTGACGACGACATCCAGCTCACCGAAGCGACCGACGTCGTCGGGATGGACGAGCTCCACGTGTGCGATGTGATGACGGGCATCGCGCACACCGTTTGCGGCCCGGGTCGCGGCGATGGCATCGAGCCCCAGTCTCACGGCGCGGTCGCCGATCGCGTGGAAGTGAAGCTGGAAGCCCTCGCGATCCAGAAGAGTGCAGAATCGATCGAGATCGACCGGGTCGAACATGTCGATTCCGGTGTTTTCGGTTGGAGCGCCGGAGGAATCGAGGTACGGCTCTAGCACTGATGCCGTAAAGGTCTCGATCACTCCGTCGAGAAAGAGTTTGGCCGTGTTCGCGTCGAGGTGACCACCCGTGCCGAGCTTGCGCATCTCGAGCAGATCGTCCAGTTGCGATTCGCCCATGTGACGGTCCCACAACAACGACAGCACGACCCGCGCGGTGAGCTCGCCGGCGTCTTCGAGCTTCCTGTATGCCTCGAAGATGTCGGCTTCGATCCAGGCGTCGTTCCACGCGCTGATCCCCAGGGCGTGAAGCTGACGTTGAGCCAGGCGGAGCGCGTCGAGGTATTGCTCGGGCGGGGGAGTGGGAACCAGGTCGCGCACCACGTTCTCGGCCCCCTCGTGCAGCAGACCGGTCGGCTCGCCGTCCGCGTCGCGCTCGATGCGGCCGTCGGCCGGGTCCGGTGTGCTGCGATCGATGCCTGCGAGTTGGAGCGCGCGGGAGTTCACCCAGGCCGTGTGTACATTGCTATCGACGAGGTACACGGGACGACGCGGCTCGATGGCATCGAGTTGCGCCCGGTCGGGACCGGAGGCAAACTGCTGCAACTCCCAGCCTCCGCCGATGATCCAGTCCTCATTCGGATTTTCGGCGACGTACCGGCGGACGGTCTGGATGACCGCCTCGGCCGACGCCAGGCCGTGCAGGTCGCACTGCAGTTGATAGAGACCGCCGAATACCGGGTGTACGTGTGCGTCCTGGAAGGCGGGGAGGATCATGCCCCCATGGACGTCGACTCGACGCGCCGAGGACGGAGCTCGCTCGGCCACATCATCGAGCGCACCCACCGCCGCGATGCGGTCACTCTGGACCAGGACCGCCTCGGTCGTGCGGCCTTCCCCGAGATATACGGGCCCGCCGGTCAGGAGAAGGTCTGTCATGAGCCTGAACAGCCGTTCAACATCCCGCTATGATGACAGCGAAGGAGGGTCCCCGTCGAGGGGCATTCGTCCGCCGAGGTATGGCCGTTCAAGGAGCTACTCAGATGACGAACGTTGCGCCCATAGACGCGGGAAAACTCCGGGCCTGCACGCAGCCCTTCTACGACGCGCACACCCTGCCCTCAGAGGCCTACCACTCCGACGACGTGCTCGAGTGGGAACGTTCGCACTTTTTCGCGACCTCGTGGGTCTGTGTCGGCCGAGCCGACGATCTCACCGAGCCCGGCAGCCAGAGCGCAGTCGAGGTCGGTGGGAGCGGCGTCCTTCTGATCCGGGGCGACGACAACGAGTTGCGAGCGTTCCACAACACTTGTCGTCACCGCGGGCACGAACTGCTTCCCTGCGGGGCCTCGACTCAGCGCATGACGGTGCAGTGCCCGTATCACCGTTGGACGTACGGACTCGACGGAACGTTCAAGGGAGGCCCGACCATGGCGGTTCAGCCGGGCTTCGACAAGAGCGACCCCGATCACTCGCTCCGGAGAGCCGACGTGCGCGAGTGGCACGGTTGGGCCTTCGTGAACGCATCGGGCGACGCGTCCGACTTCGACACCTATGTCGGCAATCTCGAGGGCCTCGTCGCTCCTTACGAGCCGGGGCGCATGTTCCTGGGCGCCACCCATAGCTACGAGATAGCGGCCAACTGGAAGATCATCGTCGAGAACTACCACGAGTGCTATCACTGCACCGAGATCCATCCGGAGCTCTGCGCGGTGAGCTCGCCGACCTCGGGCGAGGGCATTCAACCGACTGGGCTCTGGGTGGGCGGGACCATGAGGCTGCGCGATGGCGTCGAGACGATGTCGCTCGACGGCAAGAGCGCCGGCGTGCGCATCAGAGGACTCGACGACGACTCCGCGAAGGACGTCGGCTACTACATGCTGTGGCCCAACCTGCTCCTCAGCCCGCACCCCGACTACGTGATGACCCACCGCATCGAACCGCTGGCCCCAGGTCGCACCTTCGTCGAGTGCCAGTGGCTGTTTCCGCCCGAGTCCAGACACCGGGAGGACTTCGATCCGGCCTTCGCCGCGGACTTCTGGGACGTCACCAACCGCCAGGACTGGAATGCATGCGAGGCGGTTCAGCGGGGGAGCGGGGGCCCCGGGTACCGCCAGGGACCGTTCTCCGAGCAGGAGGTCCAGGTCTACGAGTTCGACCTCATGGTGGCTCAGGGCTACCTCACCTCAGGCGTTCGAGAGCCGGTCCCGCACTTCTCGGACGTTCGTCGTTGAATCACCCATGACTGGCCCTCTCCCTGCCGACCTGGCTATGATGTTGAACGGCGGTTCAAAGGAGTAACCGATTCTAAGGAAAGTGAAACCATGACCGAGTGGACCTCGGCGGATCTCACCCGTCTGGACGAGCTGATCGAATCCCAGGAGCAGGCGTTCTTCGCACGTCAGGAGAACTCCGCAGCGATGCTCGAGCGAGCCACGTCGGTCCTGGCCGGGGGAGCGACATCGAGCTGGCAGATCGCCCGCCCTCAGATGATCTGGATGAGTCACGGCATCGGCCCCAAGGTCTACGACGCCGACGGAATCGAGTACTCGGACTTCAACGGCGGCTACGGAGTCGGACTCATGGGCCATGCTCATCCCGCGGTCGTCGAGGCCGTCTCGAGTCGTGTGACGCGCGGCACCCACTTCGCGCAACCGACCGAGGACGCGATCGCGGTTGCGACCATGCTCGCCGAGCGCTGGGGACTTCCTCTATGGCGGTTCTGCAATTCGGGAACCGAGACGACCATGGACGCCGTCCATCTCATGCGCGCGATCACCGGTCGCGACTTCATCGTCAAGGTCGAGGGTTGCTATCACGGCCACCACGACTCGGTGATGGTGTCGGTCGCTAACGAAGCCGACGAGATCGGCCCCCTCCTGTCCCCGATCGCCGCACCCTCGGGAAGCGGGCTCCCCAGCGCCATCACCGACCTGACGATCACCGTCGCCTACAACGACCTCGACATGCTTGAGCGAATTTTCGTCGAGCACGAGGGTCGTATCGCCGGCATGATCCTCGAGCCGATCATGATGAACGCCGGCATCATTCTCCCCGAGCCCGGCTACCTCGAGGGTGTGCGCGATCTCACGAGGAGCAACGGAGCGCTGCTCACCTTCGACGAGGTCAAGACGGGACTCACCGCGGGGCCCGGCGGGGTCACGCATGCCTCGGGAGTGAAGCCCGACATCGTGACTCTTGCGAAGGCGCTCGGCGGAGGAATCTCGTGCGGCGCCATCGGTGGAACGGTCGAGGTCATGGGCTTCGTCGCAGACGGCGGTTACGAGCAGGTCGGCACGTTCAACGGCAACCCCCTGACCATGGCAGCCACGAGGGCGACACTCGAAACCCTCGACGACTCGACCTACGACCACCTCGAGCGCATTAACAAGATCATGGTCGCCGGAGCCGAGCAGATCATCGACGATTACAACCTGCCGGCCTACGTCGTGAGCGTGGGGGCCAAGGGGGCCGTCGCTTTCTCTCCCAACACGGTGCGCAACTACCGGGACTTCCTCGACATCGACGACCGCACCGGTCACGCGCACTGGCTCTTCCAGCATGCCGGCGGAGTGTTCCTTCCACCGTGGGGCAAGGCCGAGCAGTGGCTGATCTCCGTGCAACATACGGAGGACGACGCCAATCGCTTCCTCGCCAACCTCGAAACCATGGCTAAAGCGATCCGGAGCTAGGAGCAGCAATGGCGGGTGGCCACGTCCAACTGATCGACCTGACTAAGGCCTTTGGCGACTTCGAGGCCGTGCGACACATCAACGTCGATGTAGCCCCCGGCGAGTTCTTTTCGCTACTCGGCCCCTCAGGCTGTGGCAAGACGACGACCCTGCGCATGATCGCCGGCTTCGAGCGTCCGACCGAGGGCGGGATCAAGTTGGACGATCGCGACGTCGCCCACGTCCCGCCACACAAGCGCAATGTCAACACCGTGTTCCAGAACTATGCCCTGTTTCCTCACCTGGACGTGTTCCAGAACGTCGCCTTTGGGTTGCGTTTCTCCAAGCCGTCTAAAGACGAGGTGAAACGCAGGGTGCAGGATGCGCTCACCCTCGTACAACTCGAGAAGTTCGCCAACCGTCGTCCGCATCAACTCTCCGGGGGCCAACAGCAACGCGTTGCCTTGGCCCGTGCCCTAATCTTGAATCCCTCGCTTCTTCTTCTCGACGAACCGCTCGGAGCACTCGACGCGAAGCTTCGAAAGTCTCTTCAAATCGAACTGAAGGCTCTGCAGGAGACTGTGGGCATCACTTTTATCTATGTCACACACGATCAAGAAGAGGCCCTGACGATGTCGGATCGTCTGGCAGTGATGTCGGAGGGGACCATCGAGCAGGTGGGCACACCGCAGGAGGTTTACGACGAACCCAGTTCGCTCTACGTCGCCGACTTCCTGGGGGTTTCCAACACGATGCCGGGAGTCGCGACTGGTGCCAACGGTACTGGCGGCTGTCGGGTCCGGCTCGGCGACTTCCAGTTGCTTGCCGGAAGCGGTGACGTGCAGGCGCAAGGCGATGTCGTGGTAGTCGTGCGACCCGAGCGTGTGCGTCTCTCGGACGAATCTAGTTCCGGTGACAACTCGGTGCCGGGAACGGTGGAACGAGTGGTCTACGTCGGAGCGACCAGCCAGGTCATGGTGCGGTTGCCCTTCGGGCAGTCCCTCCAGGTCATGGTGGCGAACCAGGGTCGCTCTGAGCAACTTGCGGCGGGCCAACAGGTCTCGGTCCACATCCCGCCCGACGCTCTCAGGGTGCTCCGCACAGACACTCCAACCGAGCCCGCGTCGGAACCGGCCTTCTAGCGGCAACTCCGCTAGATGTCCAGGCGGGCGAGTTCCTCGACGGCCGACCCCTTCCGGCCCTCGCGACGGCGCAAACGTCTCAGGAACAGACCAGCGGCGGTGATCGCGAGCATCGAGAAGGCCAACAGGATGCTGGCGAGCGCGTTGAGCGCGGGACTCGGGGCCAGTCGGAGGCCGCTGTACAGCCTCGTCGGGATGGTTTCCGTAGATGCTTCGCCTCGTAGAAAGTAACTGATGACAAAGTCGTCGATCGAGATGGCGAAGGCGATCGCCAGACTCGCCCAGATCGCGGGGGCCAGCATGGGCAAGAGGACCAAGCGCAGGGCCTGCGTGGGCGAGGCACCGAGGTCCATCGCCGCCTCCTCGTAGTCGGGCCCGATCGCGAATAATCGACCGCGCACCACGATCACGACGTAGGAGATCGTGAAGGTGATGTGCCCCAGTATCTGTGCGATCGTACCGAGTTGAATGACCTGGAAGAGGTAGATGAATGTCAAAAAGAGGGCGACACCCATGACTATCTCTGGCGTTACCAGCGGAAAGAGCATCAAGAAGTTAGCCGGCTTGGCGGCACGGCCTCGCCATCGCGCGAGACCGATTGCGAGCGCGACACCAATCGGCGTCGCTATCAGCATCGTTCCCGCAGCAAGCCTCAAGCTCTGAAAAAGCGCGTCGCGCAAGGACGGATCGTTCCACACCGACAGGTCCGGGTCGTCGAAGTACCAGCGCAGCGAAAACCCCTGCCATGCAGTGCGAGAACGCCCGTCGTTGAAGCCGAACTGCACGGCGATGAGCACGGGGATGAGGCACCAGATGATGTAGAACCAGGTGAAGGCGGTGAGAAAACGAGGGCGTCCCCAGGGATTCGCAACCCAGCCGCGCAATCGCCGCCAGACGGTCGGCGTTTCGACGGACTCGGGCTGCCGAGCCACATCGACGCTCATACGCGAGCCTCCCTTGTAGCCCGGGCGACGCTGATCAGGTAGTAGGCCATCAGCAGACCCACCACGCCCATGAGGATCACGGTGATGGTGGCGCCGCGGGCCTCACCGCTGTTCGAGTTGATGAACAGGTCGATCTCGTTGCCGATCATTCGCGTCCGGGGTGACTTGGACATCAGGTTGTTCGTGTAGTAGTCGCCGAACATCGGCAGCATGATGATGACGAGTCCGGCGAGAATTCCCTGCTTGGATAGCGGCAGCGTTACGTGTAAGA
>JBOGWS010000069.1:0-48570 GCA_050693895.1 Actinomycetota bacterium
GATCGGAACGGTGTACCGGAGGTCGACGCATGAGCGATGTCATCGGCGGCGTCAAAGGGAGGAAGCCGTTTTTCCTCTGTAGGCGGCGCGCCCGTCAACGGTTT
Source organism: Actinomycetota bacterium (assembly GCA_050693895.1). Taxonomy (GTDB): domain Bacteria; phylum Actinomycetota; class CADDZG01; order CADDZG01; family WHSQ01; genus WHSV01. The sequence continues at coordinate 105 of JBOGWS010000069.1, forward strand.
CGTTTCTCCCATGCCTATAAACCGAGGGTGGGAGAAACGAAGTTTCTCTCCCACCGATGCGGGTCGCCCCGTTTACCTTCGCCAGTGAGCTTGGCATCGCCCTCGTTCACGAGAAAGCTGAGCGCCTTGCGAACGTTCTCCCTGCCCGGTGGCGGGTCGCCGAGATCGTCTCGAATGCTCGCGAGGGTCGCGGGTTCATCGGCGAGCACGTCGAGCACACGTCGTCTTACGCTGACGGCTTCAACGAGGGACGGCGAGCCGAGCGCGGCAAGTGATTCGTCATCGCGCATTTCATAGAGCAAGTCCTCGGGCATGAGCAGACGCCCCGTGCATTTGAGTTTGCGCCGCTTCTCTGCCCCGTTGCCAGGTACTCGGGTGATCTCTAGTGCGGAATCGACCACGCCGAACAATGCCCCGGCTCCGGCGATACCGCGCCCATGCGCGCCGCCGACTTTGTTCGCGTGATGCGTCATGAGGAGCGTCCGAGCTTCCTCGCGCGCTCGGGCGATAAAGGGGTTGAGCACGCGCGGTATCTCGGCGTTGTCGTTCTCGTTCTCGAAGCCGATGACGTTGCGGATTGTGTCGATGACCACAATGGATTCATCGCCGCTGAACGCTTCCTCTACCGCTACCGCGGCTCCTGCCCCGATCGCGAAAACGAACGTCACGTTCCTCCATATCTCCGGTTCGGCGTTGATGCGATGTTGCCATACCAATTCAGGCTCCTCGGTGAGCACTACGATTCGTTTTCCGGCTTGAGCCCACTCACGGAGCATCGCGACAAGCAACGTCGTTTTGCCGTCCTTCGCGTACGCGCTGAGGAGGTTCGAGGTTCCGACGGCGATGTACCCGAAGCGCCCGAGGATAGGAAGCGTCTCGATCTCGGGGGCCTCGGTGTCGGCAATCACGTCGCCCTGAATCCTCTTTAGGCGACCCCGGCGCGGGTGTACATCTTTCCTCCCATCGGGTCTTTCTATATGTGGGAGAAAGGAAACTTCGCCGCGCGCCTTTGCTTCGCGCTCACGTCTAGCAACGTGGTCGCGCTCGCGGCACGCGCTCACGTCAACGCCTGCCGTCAAGCACGGTTGCCATTGACACTGAGGCGGGTTGTCGGGCTGACTACTCATCGCCATCGCGTTCCTCGCGTTCCTCTCGTACTTGCGCGCGAAGCTCGGCGATCTTGTCGGGGCCGAGTTGCTTTTCGAGACGTTCAATCTCGCCCTCGATCGTGCCCTTCGTTATGCGCTCGGATTTCTTCGGGGCATCGAGCCCGAGTAGTTCGGCGCGGCGCTTCATGATTGCAAGCACGCGATCGACGGCAAGCATCTGGCCCTTCGCGCCCGGCGTCGTCGCCGTCACCCATGACGCATCCAGGAGCGAGTTAAGGCGCTCGATCTCAAGCACGCGGAGTGATTCGGGGGACTCGGCGTGAGACTCGCGCAACGTTCGCTCGACGGCTCGCCATGCGCCGGAGGGGTTGGCATATCCGACGGCCTCGGCGATCTCGCGATAGCTCTTGCCCTGCTGACGGAGCTTCAACGCCTCGAAGCCCCGCTCGGCGGCGAGGATGCGTTGCGGAACGGTTTTCTTTCCGCGCGTGTTCTCGCTCGGCTGCGCTACGTCCGGTTCGAGTCGCGCTAGCCTTTCGGCCTCGGCTTCAGAGAGCACGGGTTCGGGTTTGTTCTCGGGCCTCATGCCGATACCTCGCGCCGCTCGGCAATCCATGCCCGCACGTCCGCTGGCTCGTAACGAATCCCGCGCCCGACACGAAAACCCTTCGGGCCGACGCCCTCATAGCGCCATTTGTAGAGGGTGCCGACGGGAACGTTCAAAACCTCGGCAACCTCTTGAAGCGAAAGCAATTTCTCCACGATGTTCCTCCGAAAACTCGAATCAATCTGACTTGATGAAATTGCACTACGTCCCTCAACGTTCGGGGACACTGGCAAAGCCGTTTGAGTGGTCGCGTTCATTCCTCGGACGCCGCCCTCAGCGCGCGAGCCGCGTCGAGCGCGGTCGAGACTGTCGGGCTCGCCGCCGAACGGATGCAACCCACGACGCCGCCGACGTGAATGCCGAGCTTGTCGAGCTTGCCGCGGTCAACGAGTTCACAGACGAGATCGAACGGGGTTACTGCACCGCGCTTAAGAGCGATGAACGCCTCGCGATGACCGGGGTACTCAAGGTCGAAGACATTGATGGTGGCTTCGATCTCGCGCCGACATTCGGGGTATTCGAGGTAATCGCCGAGGGCGCGCTCCTCAAGGTCGAACCTGTCTAGCCGCCCTGATCGTTGCGCCTCGTGCGATACGATGTTTGACATAGACGTTGCACCTTCATTCGCTCACCCTCCACGGTCAGCGGCTTCGATCTTCGACGGCCTCCCCCTTTCGCTCAGGGCGGGGCCGTCGTCGTTTACTTCGTGGTGCGCTCGGCTCCTCGCTGTTTGTACGCGCCGACGTTGCGATTATTGCGGTCGAGCACGTCGGCGTACTTGCGGTACTCGGCGTCGCGCGCCTCGAAGCGTTCCCGTCGTTCCTTCGCCTCGCGCGCCTGCTCGCGTTCACGAGCTTCACGCGCCGCTTTTTGGATTCGAGCTAGTTTTTCGAGTCCAACTTTCACGTCTCGTAACCTCCGTTCCCCGCGATGCACGAACGCTGTACCTGCACCTTTAGAATGGGAAAACTCCTGAGCGCCCCCGTGTCGAAGTGTTGCAAGTCATCGGTCAATAGGTGCCCCGTCGCTTTTTCTAATCGCTTAGGGAAGCGCAGAGATAAGCGCTTGAGCCTTGAGGGGGGGTCGAGACTCAAGCGCCCGATCTCCGCCACGACGCGCGCCGTCGGGCCATGAGAGAACCCGCGCGCACGTCGCAGACTTACGACGTGCGCCGTCGAGTGATGACTGCTCGCGCGCACGTCGCAGACTTAGTGAGCCAGGAACGGGGCCAACTCGATCGGGGGAAAGAGCAAACCCCCGTCGCGGGAACCACCCCGCGAAACCCCGTTCCCGACTCACGGACTTACGCCGCCGTCAGGTCGAGTTCGACCAGCGCGAACGGCTTTCTGATAGCTGCCTTTTTGCGCGTCTCGGCGCGCAGGCGAACCTCGTTGTGAGCGAACATTTCCTCGGCGTCACCGATCGCGGCGGGGTCGAGGTCACGCATCCCGCTCTCGGTGGAGTCGAGCAGGACTCGCCCGTCGTTGAACACGCGCACGGTCTTGAAGTCGCCCATGAGCCCGGTTCCGGCGTCAACGGCGGTTGACTGAATCACCGGGCAACTCCAAGCCGGGGAAGCATCGCCCTGCTCGGGAGCCGAGGCGAAGTAAAACCGCCCGTTGTCATCGGTCGAGAGGTCGAGTGCTTCGGCGTCATCCGGGTTCACGATGAGCGCCGAGGGCTTCACGAACTTCTGAGCGAGCGCGGTTTTGCCCTTACGAATGGTCGTAAGGTGATCTGTCGCCCACGCGATCGCCGTAACTCCGGCGTCGCCCGTGATGCTCGAAACGATGTGGGCATCCGTGGCCGTCTTGAGCCCGAGCACCATTTCCTCCTCCAAGAACGAGCCGAGGTAGTCGGCGTCCAGGAGGTCGTAACGGTGCTGCGGGTCGCTCAAGTGAGCGATGATGCCGAGCGAATCCTCGACGCGCTCGCTTTCGAACCTCGAAACGGGCTTCGCTGCACCCGGCGCGACGATCGCCGCGTTGTTCTCTCGAAGGTTCTGACGGAGGTAGGCGAAGTTGCTCGTGCCGTTGATGTTCTTGGAGTCGCACACGTCGGCGACGAATGAGCCGGGAGCGTGCATCCGAGCAATGTCGGAATCGAAGTACTCCTCGGTACCGTCTCCGGCTCCGATGAGAGCCTTCTCCTCGACCTGGACGCCGCCGCTGAGGGCCTTGAAACCACCAGCGTTCTCGACGGCCTCGGCCCACGCATCTTTCGAGTCGGGCTTCGCGTGACTGAAGTCGCCGGTCGCCCGAGCGCCGTCGCCGGACTTGATCTCGCCTTCGCGACCGCCAAGGAAGGCGTCACGGCCTCGGGTATCCCGCGGCTCGGCGTCGTGCTCCGCTTGCAGTCGCTTCGCCACTTCGATGTTGTGGAGAGCTACCCCACGGTCGCGATCGCTGAGGTTTTCGAGCCCGCCCTGCGCTGCGATCTCGGCTTTCGTCTCGGCCATGATCGCGCGAGCGCGTTCGGCCTTGCTTACATGTGCTGGATTCATGTTTCTCATGCTCCATTCGTTCTGATTGGGATTGTCACGTTGTCAGTGAGGCTGACCTCCGGCGAACCGGGCTTGCCACGGCGAACAACGGTGTCGCTAGAAAATGTCCACACCGACTTTCTCGGCGTCGTTCTTAAGAGCTTCGAGTCCTTCGTTGTAAGCGGCGTCGATCTCTGCCCGCTCAACGTCGAAGATGATCTTGGCCTCGTTGGCTGCCTCTTTTGCAGCCGCATATGACTCGCGTGCTTCCTCGGCCAGCGTTCTGACGGCGGCGAAGTTGTCGGCGGCGGCGCGTAGCACGGCCTCGCACGAGCTATCGAACTCGCGCGCGTCGGGGCGCTCATCGCCCAGGGCTTCGTAGGCGTCTAGGTACGCGTCCGACAAGCGGGCGAAGTTCTCTAGTGCCTCGGCGCGACGGCGCGCGTACACGCTGGCGATCGCCTCGTACGCGGCCTTCGTTTGATCGGCGCGCTCGCGCGTTACCCGACGCCCGGAGTTCCACTCGCGGAACGAGTCGGCGTCGATCTCGTGCGCGCCATTAACGAGCGTCGAGCGAATCTTCCCGCTCTTGATCGCGCGGTAGATCGTCTTTTCAACGCAGTCGCCTGCGACGCACGCTTCGGCAATGTTCAAGGGTCATCCTTTGAGTTTGGGGAGGTCGCTCTCTGCTCGTAGCAAGTAGCACGCAAGGCGCAACAATCGGGACGTTCCCGCGAGAATGTCCGACAGAAACGTGCCGTCGGAACGCGCCGACAGAACACGCATGACAGGAAACGCACGTCAACAACTTCATCTAGACAAGACGCCGAGAATGCGCGACGGTCGAGCCCCGTTCATGCGAGGAAGGGAGACGTAATGTTTGACCCGACCAACGACGCTGCGAAGGGAACGATCTTCGAGCCCGAGCCGGAGGTTTTCGGATATGACGCGGGCGGCGAGCCGTTCTCGGCGGGGAGTATCCTCGTGAAGATGCTCATACGCTCGGGATTCGAGAGCGGCGAAATCGAGGCTATTCTCGGTCGCGACCCTGAGCTTGAGCGCATCGGCTTCTACGAAGCCTAAGCCGTCGTAGCTCGGCTAAGTCGTCCAAGACGTTACGCGCGTGCTGTCTCGTGAGCCACAAGAAATCGTTGAACCCTCGAAGGTAGCTCTCGTCCGCAACGGAGCCGAGATAGAGGGAGTCGCCTAGATCGAGCGTCCGTAGTCTCGTCTCGATCTCGCCCAGCTCGGGTGAGTCCTCGTCGCGTAGCCGCATTTCGATGTAAGAACGCGCCGCCTCGTAACCCCTGACGTACTCGCGCCCGTCGTGTCCGGGCATGCTCCTCATGAGCCCTGACTTTCGGCCTCTGAGCGCCCTTCTAAGCGATTGCTCACTCTCGGCGCTGCCCGGTAGCGGCGAGCGAGATCGAAGCCCGGAGCGTTGCGGAGGATAAAAGCGCGCCGCCTAGAAAACGGCCTCAAAATCACGTCACTCAGGCAGTTGTGAGCGAGCCGAGGAAGTCTCGAATGCTTCGACGGGTCATCGTGATATGCCCGGCATTGACGAGCCCTCGAACGCCGGACACGTCGAGCCCGAGCAGTTCGGCGGCTTCGTCATCGGTGAGCATCGCCGGGCGCTTCGCGCGCTCTTGCTCCCACGCGTCGAGTCCGTTGCGAATGAAGCACGAAAACTCGCCGTAAGGAAACGCTCGGTCGAAGTGAGCACGCACGTCGCTCTCGGTGAGTTCGGTTGCCGCTAGCTCGATGCCGAGCGCAACCGCTCGCTCTATCGCATCGGCAAGCGCGAGCTTGTGCTCGCCGTTGAGGATGCGCCCTCGGTGATCGGTTGAGACCAAGCCCGCGGCCACGATGGCGACGGTCATCCTCTCGCTGTAAGTCCGGCGCGTCATATCTTCGACGGACAAGCCGTGGTCGGCGGGAAGCCGCCAGATGCCTCGATGAACGGGCTCGCCGTTCTCTCCGAACACGGTTAGCAATCCCTGGTGATTGCGCTCAACTCGCAACGTCATGAATCCCGCCGTCCTTCAATCCAGGCGAGCACGTCGGCGCGGTCGAAGCGAAGAAAGCGCCCGATGCGGTAGGCGACCGGCCCACGCGATTCGTAGCGCCAACGGTAGATCGACGCCGGGGGAACCCGGAGGAGGTCGGCGACTTCCTCAACCGTCATGAAGGCGGGCTCATTCGTGGTGGTCATGCGAGTAGTGTCCGACGCCGCCCTCAACGTTCGGGGCGCTCCGAGCAAAGTTCCCGCCTGCCGCTCAGGACACACACAGGACACACACTCTCGCGAACCGCCGTCAGACGATGACTAGTGTAGAACCGGGCTATACACGCTCTGACCAGGGACTTTAGCGGAGGGCGTGGGACTCGAACCCACAAGAGGCGCAAGCCTCAACGGTTTTCAAGACCGTCCGCTTGCCAATTAGCGTAGCCCTCCAGGCCCGAAGCCTACTTCCACCCCTCGGGACACTCGAAGTGACCATTGTCACGCGAACCCCCCAGGAGGGGGTCGGAATGTCATTGGTCTCAGGGGGTGATGCCTGGTCGCCAAACGCGAATCACCCGGGAGGGTGATGCGCATTGCCCCGTGGACTGGGACCATCGAACTTCGTCCCGCAGCCCCGACGCCGGGGGTGTGTCCGAAAGGGGGCTCTTGTGAGCACTACGGAGATCGAGCTTGGTCCCATCGACTACCTCGTCGTCGAGTGGCCGGCCGGGAAGCAGCCGACCGGTGAGGCTTTACCGCACCTCGTGGACCTTGTCGACCGCGGCCTCATCCGCGTGCTCGACCTCGCGTTCGTTCACAAAGAGGACGATGGAACCATCGTGGGCCTCGATATAACCGACCTGGCCCGCGATGGAGATCCTCAGCTGACGGTGTTCGAGGGAGCGTCGTCTGGCCTGCTCGGCGACGAAGACCGCGAGGAGGCCGGGGCGGCCATCGAGCCTGGTTGCTCTGCCGCTCTTCTCATCTACGAGAACACGTGGGCGGCACCGTTCGCCACGGCCATCCGCAACAGTGGGGCCCAGCTTGTTGCAAACGGAAGAATCCCCGTCAACGCGATGATCGCCGCTCTCGACGAGCTCGATCAAGCTGAGGCCTAGTTCGATGATTGAGCAAGGGAAGGAAGTGACCTGATATGCCCGGACTTCTCCGTGGTATCGCACGCACCGCCGTGGTCGCCGGGACGGCGACTGCCGTCTCGAACCGCGTTTCGCGTCGCCAGGCGAGCCGCTGGGCCCAGCAGGAGCCACAGCAGGCCTATTACGACGAACCGCAGGCTGCGGCACCGGCCGCAAACCCAGATAGCACTCTCGATCAACTCAAGGAGTTGGGAGAACTAAAGGCGTCGGGAATCCTGACGGAGGCAGAGTTCGAGGCTCAGAAGGCGAAGATCCTCGCCGAGTAAGGCCGTGCCGCGGCGTCCCAAAAAAACGCCCTCGGCACGGCATAGGCCAGACCCTCGGAGGCGCCGCGGGCTAGCTGGGTGGTCGCATGAAGACGAATGAGTTCAGCCGGTGTCGATGCCGTGCCAGGGCGGAACCTTGACGTAGCGCTTGCCGGCCTTGGACTTGATGATGACCTTCCGTCGTTCGACGTCGTTGCTCGGGTTGGCATCATGGAGGAGGCCTGCTGGGTTTGCCTCAACCTCGATGAAGTAGGTGCCATTCGGCAGGTTCGTGATGTTGAAGCTCTGGCCGGGGCGGTACTGGTGATAGGTGTCCCCCCAACCGAGCGGGAGAATTTCCTTCACCCACAGCGACGACGCGCCGCCGCAGTTGCTCCCGAAACCGATATCGTCCGGCCTGAATTCTGCGCCCTCGACCGTCAGGTCGAGCGGATCCGTGGGCGCGAGGCAGAACGCTTCCTTCGTGCTCCTAACGACATTGCCACCGTCTGCAGAAACCAACCTGTAGGCCGCAAACTGGGTGAAGTGCCAGTGCGTGTGTCCCCTCCGCGCGTCGTACTCGAATTCGCCCACGGGGGACTTGCCCACGATCTCACCGCCCTCGTAAAAGTACTGGTTTGCGTCCATCACATCCTCGTTTTGACGCCTGAATCCCTCGACGTGAAGCCCCGAGGCGCCGTCCACCCAAACTGTGGCGGCGAACCTGAGGAACTGCCTCTTCTTGTTCGACACGCCCATGCCGAACGCCGGCAAGGCCGCCAGATCGGGAAGTATCCCGGGATCGGGATTCTCGATTACGGGCACTTCTGCGGACCGTTGCTGGCGGGCCAAGGCCTTCCTCTTAAGCCCGCAGTGGTGGCACCCACCTCCACCGCGCTCGGTGGTCTTTAGCCTCACCGTCATTACCGCGCGCGAGAGCTCTTCCGGGATTTCCAGGGCTTCGACGAAGTCGGCGGCAATCGAGGCCGTGACGGTGTAGAGACCATCCGGAGCCCTGAGACGCATCCCGCCGTACTCGAGGATGTTCGTCCCCCATCCCTGATCGATTCCCCAGACCATTCCCTTGGTAAAGGGTCCGCCACCGCAGAAATAGGGATAGGTCTGGTTTGCGGGACCGCTGTCGTCGATGCGCTGCTGATTCCAGTTGTTAGGGCAGAAGTTGATGGATCGTTGCTGGACGACCTTCCCCTTGGAGTTCGTCACTCGTAGCTTCACGAAATCCTTTAGTCCCCTCAATCTCTGCAGAAGGTCACTGCTGAGTTCCTGCGAACCTCCACCGGGCAGCATTCGCGCAAGCTTCATCGGATCGCTGTAGTCCTCACGTGAAACATGCAACTCGAAAGGCCCGTCGCTGGCGTAGATGTGGAGGGCCGGATCGAACCACCCAGCCTTGTTGGGCCGCCGCTTGACCTCGATGATCTCTCTTGCCGCCCGAATCCCGATGGTCGGCTCGGCCGCGGCCGTCGACGCCGGCGCTACCCCAAGGCCAACCGAAGCAACCATAAGTGAGACCGCTGTGCCGACCATCCGGCGCCCACGAAGAGCCATCCTCAAGGCAGTGCCTTTCTCTCAAAAATGACGCCGCTCGTCACCGGGGGGTGAACGTGCAACCCGATGTGTGTATTGACTCCTCGTGGAAGCCGAAGGTTGCAGCGTTCCTTCGAATCTCGAGCAAGTGTGAAAGGCATATCACCCGAAGGGACCCAAAAGGAAGAGGGACGGCCTCCGAAAATGGCCGTCCCTCCGAATACAGCTAGGAGTTACTAGTTAGTCGCGCGTACTACGCGGGCTTGGCTTTATTGGCCGCCTTCCGAATGTCGTCCCGCTCGCTCTTGTTGATGATCCCGGCATCGAAGAGCTCCTGGGTGACCTCGTCGACATGATTCTTGAGGTCGTTCTTACCGGGGTGGTCCTCCTCGACGATCAGATCGTTGATGGTGCATCCGTTGCCCGTGTCGTAGTTGGACACCTTGCTGTTCACGTTGCGCACGAACACCGCGGCCCTGTCATCTCCGTTCGGGCAGGCGTCCAGATCGAACGTAACGAGGGGCGGGTCGTGGTCGGAAACCTTGTGCCCATCACCGACTGAGTCGCGCTCGAAGTAGTTGTTGTCGAAGTGCGAGTACTGGAATGCCCCGAACGCATCCTCGAGCCCATCCGTGATGAGGATGTGGTCAAGCGTCTGGAGCTTGCCGTCGAAGGCGTAGCTGTAGCGTTCCTGATTCGGAGTACGGTTCCAGAGGTTGTCGAGCGATGTGCGCGTCTGGAGGATCGACAGCGCACCCTCGGTCTCGAACGCGTTGAGGTCGCCCGCCACGATGGCGTCTCCGCCCCCCTCCTCGATGTCTCTTACCTCGTCCGCGACGAAGTTCGCCTGAGCCTCACGGCAGGAGTCTGGGGCCGACTTGGACGAGAAGTGGTTGCTGAAGATCGAGAAGTCGAGGTCGTTCACGGTCACGTCGGCCACGAGTGGGGGCCGGTCGAACAACCGACCCGGGACGTCGGAGCAGCTCCCAGGCGCCTCCTTGCCCACCTGCGTGACGGTGTTCACATCGACTCGGTCCGAGATCAGGAAACCGACATCAATGCCTCGCTCGTCGTTGCCGGGCTCGAGATAGGCGGTGTATCCGCCCAGCTCGTCCGCGACGTCCTGAAGTATCTCGACGGTCGAGACCTCTTGCACCGCCAAGATGTCGGGACGCATCAGCAAACGATCGATGGCATCGACGATGCTGTCTCGCTTGTCCTGGTACTCCTCGGGTGACACCGGCGTGCGGTCCGATATCTCGCCGACGCCGAAGAAGTTCTCGACGTTGAACGCGGCGACGCGCAGCCCGTGGTCTTCGGCCTCGCTAACGTCGGTGAAGGGATAGGCCGTGGGCCCGTCGATCAAAGTCGGAGTTGCATCGGCCTGCACCATGATCTTGTAGTGGTTGAACGAAAACGCCAGAGGTCCGACCACGTTCTGAACGGTGTCGAAGAGATCACCCTCTACAGCCGTGAACGAACCGTTCTCGTCCTTGTAGGGGTTCTGAGGATCGCCCGCTCCGGCATCCGCATCGGTTGCAAGCAACGCGGGCTCGCTCTCCGAGCGGAAGACACGATTGCGCTCTGTGCCGGGCGTCAGGAAAAGCTCCCCGAACTTGGTGGTCCCGCCCGAGTTTGCCGTTCCCTCGGCGAACCGGACCCTCATGTTCTCGAGCGACTCGTAATAGGCCTTGTTCGATTCAGTTTGTGCTTCGGCGAGCGCTGGGTCGATGGTGACGGGATCGGGCAATGGAGCGGTCCCGATGATCTCCGGCTCCTGGTCGATGGTCTCGGCAATCATCGTCAAGCCGAACTTCTCTTTCGCCTGTCCCTCGACACTTACGACCGAGCCGAGCGGGTAGTCGAGCACGTTGTCGACGAATCCGACGAAGATCCCCTCAGAGGTACTGGGGTTGGCGTCTTGGTCGGCCGCTTCCTCTTGGACGAAGATGCCTCGGTCCTCGGGGAAGTTCCGCTCGAAGTTGAAGCCATCCTCGTCGTCGTGGCCCACGACGACGCCTTCGACGGTCACGATTTGGTTTGCCAGCGGAGTGGTGGCGCCCGGCCCCTGGATGTCGTGGATCTTCGTGACCGTCGGCTCCTCGCCTCCGCCGCCCCCACTCCTGTTCTCGGGGTCACCGGCGGACGGACCGGTGAAGTCGGCCGCGTTGTTGTCGGTGTCCTTGGTCTCATCCTCGAGACGCTGGAACGCAGCAACGGTGCCGCTGCCCTGCGGGTTGTTGACGCCGGTGCCTTCGAGGCATTGCGTCGCTGCGACGCTGAAGCTGCTTGCCACCGCGTCGATAACCGCACCGCTGGAGTTGATTATGCGCGTCCCCGCGTTGTCGGAGACTCCCGTTCCATAGGTCTGGTCGCCTACAACGGTGCCCGAGTAACCACCTGCCGCCGAGTTCGTGAAGAGGTAGTGCTGATCGGCCTCGAGAACCGTCCCGCCTGGAACGACTGCTCGGTTGGACGGCGATCCCGACGCGCTGGCACAACCCTGGAGCGCGTATCCCGAGATGTCGATGTCACCTTCGGAGGTGTTGAGTAGCTCGACGAACTCGTCGTTTCCACCCGCCGGCCCCCGGAAGCGAAACTCCGAGATAACGAGTCCATTCGGTGATGCAGTCGCCGGTGCCACAAGCAGCGACCCTGCGACGAGCGCCGCTGCGAGGCCCGCGCCAATGCGGACCAATCGTCGTGACATCACAAACCCTCCCCTGTCGATACGGGTCATCCCTGCGACAGAACGGGAAGTTCCTCGATCGCCGCGCGGATGTCCCCACATTCAGCCGCCGGGAACTCTAGCCGACTAATATGCGGCCCCGGTCGGTTCCCGGCAGATTTGATGCAATGTTCGCGAGCTATTTCACCCGGGCTTGATCTCCTTGAACCCCGTGTAGGGCTGGAGCGCTTCAGGGATGCCGACGCTTCCATCACCTCGTTGAAAGTTCTCCAGCAAGGCGACGATCATCCGGCCTACGGCGCAGGCGGTTCCGTTGACTGTGTGGACGAACCTCGTCCCGCCATCTGACTTGGTCTGCGAATCGTCCGAGCGCGTCCCGCCCTTGAATCGGATCTGAAGACGCCTCGCCTGGTAATCGGTCGTGTTCGACGCGGACGTCAGTTCGAGATAACGCTTGGCCCCCGGGAGCCACGCCTCGTTGTCGACCTTCTTCGCCGCCGACGCACCGAGGTCCCCTGCGCACATGACGAGCACTTGGTAGGGGATCTCGAGGCTCTGGAGAATGCGCTCCTGGTTAGCCCGGATCGCCTGGAACTCGTCCCAGGAATCGTCGGGATGACAGAACGAGAACTGCTCGACCTTGTCGAACTGGTGAACCCGAATGAGTCCCTTGGTGTCTTTTCCGTAGCTTCCGGCCTCCCGTCGGAAACAGGGGGAGTAGCCCGCGTAGCGAATCGGGAGATCGTCTGCATTCAAGATCTCGTCCGAGTGCATAGCCGCCAGTGCCACCTCAGAGGTCCCGGTCAAGAAGAGCCCGTCGCGTTCGACTTGGTAGAACTCGTGCTCCTCGGCGGGAAGGAATCCTGTTCCGTACATCGCGTGCCTCCGAACGAGAACGGGTGGAACCACCGGACTGAACCTATGCTCCATCAAATAGTCCAATGCGAAACGTACGAGGGCGAGTTCGAGCATCACACCGGGACCCGTCAGGTACACGAACCGACTGCCGGATGTCTTCGCCGCGCGGTCAGAGTCGAAGATGCCAAGGCCTTCGCCGAGAGCAACGTGATCCTTGGGCTCAAAGTCGAACTCCGGACGTTCGCCCACGGTTCGTTCGACGACGTTGTCCTTCTCGCTCAACCCGTCGGGAACACTCTCGTGGGGAAGGTTCGGAAGGTGAGCTGCGGACTCATCCAGCTCTGCGGCCACGCGCTCGAGCTCGGGTGTAAGCGCCTCCGCCTTCTCCCCGATCGCCTTCGCATTCGCGATGGCGGCGGCACGCTCCTCCTGTGGCGTCTGACCTATCGACTTGTTCGCCTTGTTGTGCTCCGCTCGCAGAAGTTCGACTTCGCCGAGCAGCTCACGGTGGCGTGCGTCCAGCTTGAGGATGTGATCGACCCCATCGACACCTCCCCTGCGGTCGTACGACGCGCGCACGAACGCAGGGTTGTCTCGTAGGAGTCTTAGATCGATCATGTGACCTCTCGGTGAACCGCTAGCCGCGAGACGCCGAGGGTTCCTCGGCCCCCCGGCCGTTGCCCGACACCGCAGCCTCGATGGCCGCTCGCTCCTCGTCCGACAGATTGTGCTGCGACTTCATCCCGCGCACGGACTTCGCGTACGTACGGGTCTCGGTACGTCCGTTGATCGAAGTCAAAACGATCCCGTCACCGTAGTCATCGAGAAGGGCAGCCGAAAACGACAGCTGGCCACCCATATCTTCGAACGCGTCGTACCGGACGACGGCGAACCGCTGCATCGCCAGACGTCCGACCGATGCAAGATCCTCTTGGGTATTGGTCACGGTGTCGATCTTCTGTTCGATCTCGCGTGTTTTACCGACGGACTTACCAACCGTCGCGAGGAGGTCGTGGTCACTGTTTTCTCCACGGAGGAACATGTACTCGCGCCGAACTTTTCTCAGTCTGATCATCAGGAAAAGCACGAGCAGAAAGCACAGGAGGGCGACGCCAGCCACGATGGCTGTCGCAAGGGTCAGTTCTTCAAGAGTGAGTTCAGGCACGGTGGGTCATCCTACACTGGCGATATGCGCGCCGAAGAGGTGAAGGACCTGCTCCTCGCCGTGAAGGAAGGTCGGCTGGCCCCCGATGACGCGGTGGCTCTTCTGCGCGAACTTCCAATCGACGATCTCGGATTCGCTCAGGTCGACACCCATCGTGAGCTTCGTCAGGGGCTGCCCGAGACCATCTATGCCGAGCACAAGACGCCCGAGCAAACGGTGGCGATCGCCGAACGGATGCTTGCGGGGACCACGGGGCCGGTCATCGCCACGCGTGTCCCGAGGGATGCAATCGGGACATTACAGGCCCGTTTTCCCGAGCTCGCTCATAACGAGGTTGCGCGCGTCGTCGTGCTTCGTTCGGAGATCGGCGAGTCCCCTCGGGGACTCGTAGCGGTGATCACCGCCGGAACATCCGACCTACCGGTGGCAGAGGAGGCTGCGGTCGTCGCCGAAGCCTGTGGCATCAAGGTGGAGCGCGTAGCCGACGCGGGCGTGGCCGGACTACACCGAATCCTTGCTGCGCGTGCCCCGCTCGCCGAGGCGGACGCTGTAGTCGTCGTCGCAGGAATGGAGGGTGCGCTCCCGAGCATTGTCGGGGGTCTCACGGGAGCGCCGATCATTGCGGTTCCCACGAGCGTCGGATACGGCGCCTCCTTCGACGGCCTCTCGGCGTTGTTGGGAATGCTGAACTCATGCGCTGCGGGTGTGGTCGTGTGCAACATCGACAACGGCTTCGGTGCCGCCATGTGCGCGCTGCGAATAGTCAACGGGAAGGCCAAATGAGGACTTGCTACTTCGACTGCTTTGCGGGAGCGGCGGGAGACATGATCCTCGGGGCGCTGCTCGACGCCGGTGTGCCCAGCTCGGTCGTCGAGGAAGCCGTTGGCGAACTAAGCCTGACCGGATGGTCGCTGAACGTCCACGGCACCGACAAGGGGGGCCTGCGCGCAACCCGGGCAGAGGTTCACACCCAGGAGGGGGACGTCGATCGCTCGTTGGCCGACATCGAGGAGGTGTTGATGGCCTCGAGTTTGTCCGAGCGCGTTCGGAGTCTGGCCCTGTCCACGTTCAGGACTCTGGGCCGGGCCGAGGCCCGCGTTCACGGCGTCGACGTAAACGAGATCCATTTCCACGAACTGGGAGCGCTCGACGCCATCGTGGACATCGTGGGATCGTGCGCGGCGTTTGATCATCTCGATCCTCGGCACACGACGGTGTCGCCCCTACCCCTCGGCAGCGGCACAGTCGAAGGGGCGCACGGCCTGCTTCCGGTCCCCGTACCGGCGGTGAGCGAGATTCTCGCAAGAGCGAACGTTCCGGTAGAGGCGGGAGGAACGGGCGAGACGGTAACGCCGACGGGCGCGGCGTTGCTCGTGACCTTCGCCGATTCCTTCGGTGCGCCTCAGTCAATGCGCCTCGAGGCGGCCGGGTACGGAGCGGGAGAGCGAGACACCGATCTGCCGAACGTGGTCCGGCTACTGGTGGGCAAGGCCGACCCGTCCACGGATTTCGACGCTCCGAGTTCCCCCGATGCGTTCGTAATCGAGACGAACCTCGATGACATGAGCCCCGAACTCGTCGCGCACGCGTGCGAACGGCTGCTCGAAGCCGGCGCCTCGGACGCGTGGACTACAGCGATCACAATGAAGAAGAACCGGAGCGCGGTGACGCTCTCGGCTCTGGTGAGCCCCGAAAGAAGAGGGGGGGTGCTCGACGTGCTGTTCGCGGAGACCTCAACTCTCGGCGTCCGAATGGTTCCCGTGGCCAAGGAGATACTCGAGCGCGATTTCGTGACAGTGGAGATAGGGGGCCAGGTGATCAGGGTAAAGCTGGGAATTCGACAGGGCCACGTCGCCAACCGGGCCCCCGAGTACGAAGACGCGCGCGCCGCCGCTCGGGCTCTGGGACTGCCCCTGAAAGAAGTCTACGAGCTTGCTCTCGAACAGGCTCGCGTTCTTCGCCCGACCAGCTGAACAAGATTGTTCCGAAAAATCTTTGCGATCGGGAAGGACTTTTCCGCGACGACCTCGAAAGCACCCTTCATCAAGTAGTGCCCCCCAAGGCGCGAGACGGCCCCCGCTTCCACCCGGCGGGGGCCGTCTCGTGTCTCGAGCCGGGACTCCAGAGAGCTAGGACAAAGTGGCTCCGGCGCTGATGTCGAGGTTGCCGGCGAGGGCCTTGCTGACCGGACATCCATCTTTTGCCTTGCCGACGAGTTCTTCGAACTTTGCCTGGTCGATGCCGGGCACCGTTCCTGTGACGTCCAGGTGGACGGCGCTGATGCGCGGCCCCGCGTCACCGACCTCGAAGGTCACATTGGCCTTTACGACCAGGCTCTCGGCCTCGCTCCCCTCCTTGGCAATGATGTTCGACAGGGCCATCGAGAAGCAGCCCGCGTGGGCGGACGCGATCAGTTCCTCTGGCGAGGTTGAGCCCTCGGGCCGATCGGTCCGCCCCTCCCACGTCAGAGGTAGCTCACCGAAAACGCCGCTCTCGGGCGTTACGCTGCCCTTGCCCTCGAACAAGGTGCCGCTCCATTTGGCGGTAGCTCGACTTACTGCCATCTCAGATTCTCCTTGACTCGGTCATCTCGTCGATGAATCCGTACGGGTACTCGGGCCTTCCTGGATCACTCGCATCGTCAAGCGCGCCAACCTCGTCATCGGTCAGCCGCCAGCCGGCGGCCGCGAGATTTTCTTCGAGCTGCTCAGTGGTGCGCACACCCAAGATCGTCGAGGTCACCCCGGGACGATGCGCAACCCAGTTCAGAGCGACCTGGCTGTGGCTCGCTCCGCCGTCGTTCTGCGGTCCAGCCGCCCCGCCACGATTCGCCACGATCTTGTCAATGACTTCCAGAACGGCCCAAGTACGCTCGGCATTGCGCTTGTCGTAAGCCTCCACGCCACGCTCGGGATCATCGCCGAGACGTGTGGCCCCGCTTGGACGCTCGTCTCGCTTGTACTTGCCGGTCAGCCATCCACCACCGAGAGGTGACCACGGCAGCATGCCGATGCCCTCCTCGAGACAGAGCTCGACGAGCTCCCATTCGATCTCGCGCGCCAGCAGATTGTACTGGGGTTGAAGTGTGACGATTGGAGCATGCCCATTCACCTGAGCCAGCAACGCAGCTCGTTGGAGCTGCCAGCCGGTGAAGTTGCTGACTCCGATGTAGCGCACCTTGCCCATACGAACGAGGTCGTCGAACGCCGCGAGCGTTTCCTCCAGCGGGGTGAGCGGATCCCAGCAGTGAGCCTGGTAGAGGTCGATGTAGTCGGTATTGAGACGACGAAGACTGTTGTCCACTGCCTGCGTGATCCAACGCCTCGAGAGGCCGGCCTCGTTGGGATCGCCTCCCATAGGAAAACGCACCTTCGTTGCGATCACGAGATCGTCTCGTTCGCGCTTGGTGAGCCAGTGCCCGATGAACTCTTCGGAGTCTCCCTCCTGATACACGTCGGCCGTGTCGATGAAGTTTCCGCCCGCACCGACGTAGCGGTCGAGGATGGCGTGTGCGTCGTCCTCCGGAGTCTCCTTTCCGAAGGTCATCGTGCCGAGACACAGCGAGGTCACCTGAGTACCGGTCATTCCAAGTGGTCTGAACTCCATGATTGATGACCATACCCATGTCTGATTTTTGAACCTTCGAAGCTAGGAGGCGGCCTCGGCTCGGCCCGACTCGTGGGCCTTGATGCGCCCGGCCATGATCTCCTCGGCGTAATGGCAGGCCGCCACGTGACCGTCGGCAAGCGTGCGCAGATCGGGATCATCCGTGTCGCACCGCTCGGGCTGGCGGAAGGGGCAGCGCGTGTGGAAGCGGCAACCCTGCGGCGGGTTCGCCGGCGACGGGAGGTCCCCCTTGAGGAGGATCCGCTCGCGCGAGGCCTCGACCTTCGGATCGGGAATCGGGACAGCAGAGAGCAGCGCCATCGTATAGGGATGGCGCGGTGAGGAGTAAAGCTCGTCGGCGCCTGCGACCTCGACGATCTTTCCGAGATACATGACCGCGATGCGGTCCGAGATATGCCGCACAACTGCAAGGTCGTGTGCAATGAAGAGATAGGTGAGATCGAACTCCTCTTGAAGCTCTTCGAGAAGGTTGACCATCTGAGCTTGAATCGACACATCGAGGGCAGAGACGGGCTCGTCCGCCACAATTAGATCGGGGTTCAGCGCAAGAGCTCGCGCCAGTCCGATCCTCTGACGCTGGCCGCCCGAGAATTCGTGGGGGTAACGAGCGGTCGATGACTTCGGAAGGCCGACGATGTCGAGAAGCTCCTCGGCTCGAGCGCGAGCCATATCGCCGGTGGCAAGTCCGTGAATCTTCAAGGGCTCGGCGATGAGGTTGCCCACGTTCTGTCGCGGATTGAGCGACGAGTAGGGGTCCTGGAAGACCATCTGCATGCGGCCCCGCAGCTTGCGCATATCGCCTTGGGACAACGACGAGATGTCCTCGCCCTCGAAGATGATTCGTCCTTCGGTCGGGTCGTAAAGACGCAGAATCGTGCGCCCCACGGTCGTCTTCCCGCAACCCGACTCCCCGACAAGCCCGAGAGTCTCGCCTCTCCTGATCTCGAACGAAACACCGTCGACCGCTTTGACATCGCCGACATGACGATCGATTACGAGGCCTGACTTGATGGGGAAATAGACCTTGAGATCCTCGACCTCGAGAAGGTCACCTCCACCGATGCGCGGGGCGGGCTCGGCCGGACCGCCGGTGTTCGTCATCCCGCCGCCTCCTCGCCGCGCGAGGCGACCACCTCGACCTGTGGAAGATCCTTATCAGGCACGGGATTCCAGCACGCGACGAAGTGCCCGTCGCTGTCGATTCGACGGAGATCGGGTGTCCTCGTCCTCGATTCCTCGGTTGCATAAATGCAACGAGGAGCGAACGCGCAGCCCTCGATCTCACTTGTCATCGATAACGGCGTACCGCCGATGGGCTCGAGCTTCTCCTTGCGCGCCGCGTCGAGTCGCGGTACCGATTTCAGGAGCCCTAGCGTATAGGGATGGCGCGGCCGCTCGAACAGTTCGTTAGTGGACGCGCTCTCGACAAAGCGTCCCGCGTACATGACGTTGGTGCGCCCGCAGGTTCCGGCCACTACGCCGAGGTCGTGCGTGATGAGTATGAGCGCCATGTTCTCCTCGGCAACGAGTTGCTTGAGAACCTCGAGAATCTGCGCCTGGATGGTGACGTCCAACGCAGTCGTTGGCTCGTCCGCGATCAGAACCTTGGGACGGCATGAGATCGCCATGGCGATCATCACTCTCTGCCTCATTCCCCCGGAGAACTGGTGGGGATATTCCTTGATCCGATCCGCCGCTGCGGGTATCCCTACGCGCTCGAGCAGCGACACGGCCTCCTTGGTGGCGTCTTCCCTGCTCAATTCGAGATGCTTGCGCAGCCCCTCGGTGATCTGACGTCCAACCGTGAGGACCGGATTCAGCGAGGTCATCGGATCCTGGAAGATCATCGCGATCTCATTTCCCCGAATCTGCCGAAGCTGCGAGTCGGGAAGGGTCAGCAGATCGACATCCTCGAACATGACCTCCCCACCGGTGACTCGCCCCGCCCTGGGGAGAATCCCGAGCATCGCCAGCGAGCTCACGCTCTTGCCGCAGCCGGACTCTCCAACGATGCCGAGGGTTTCGCCCGCCTCGAGGTCGAACGAGATGCCGTTGACTGCGCGCACGGTCGACTTGCGGGTCTTGAACTGCACGGCTAGATCTCGAACGGAGAGAAGCGGGGCCATCCCTATGACCTCAATTTCGGATCGATGGATTCTCTCAGGCCGTCCCCGATCAGGTTCAATCCAAGAACGCTGATGACGATCGCCGCTCCCGGAAAGAAAACGAGATGAGTCGCGCGATCGAGGCGGCTGGCGTTGTCGGCAAGCATCTTGCCCCACTCAGGAAGGCCGGGCTCGGCCGGACCCAGACCCAGAAAACTCAGGCCCGCAACGTCGATGATCGCCACGGCCATGGCCAACGTCGCTTGGACGATCAACGGAGCAAGTGCGTTTGGAAGAATGTGAATCATCAAGAGACGCCTGCCGGGAACCCCGAGCGAGCGCGCGGCCAGGACATAATCGGATTCACGTTGAGCGAGAATCGAACCGCGCAGCAGGCGCGCAAACACTGGAATTGTCGTGATCCCGACGGCGATCATGATCTGCACGAGTCCACGGCCGAGAAGAGTTATCAAGCCGATCGCGAGTAACAGGGCCGGTATCGCCAACATGAGGTCCATCGCTCTCATGATGCCCGTTTCGACCCACCCACCGATATAGCCGGCGAGGGCACCGAGTATCAACCCGAAGCTCAACCCGAAGGCCACGGAAACGAGACCTACCAGAAGGGACAGCCTCGCTCCGTAGACGACGCGCGAGAACTCGTCTCGTCCTTGTTCGTCCAGCCCCATCCAGTGTTCGGCACTAGGTCCCTCCGGGTTGGAACTGTCAAGCGCACCCACCTGCTCACCCGTTCCGTACGGGGCGATCAAAGGAGCGAAGATCGCTATCAGCACAAGTATCAGAATGACGACCACTCCAACCATCGCGGCCTTGTTGTGCACGAACCGATCGAGCGCGTCCCGTCCAAGACTCGACGGTCGCTCGAGATGGAGTTCCTGGACTTCGGCTTGAGCGACGCTCATTGGTACCTGATCCTGGGATTGAGGAACGCGTAAGAGATGTCGACCAGCAGGTTGACGACCACGATCAGGACCGCGAAGAACAAGATGCCACCCTGTAGGACCGCGTAGTCGCGGTACCTGATCGCTTCGAGCATCCAGCTTCCGACGCCGGGCCACGCGAAGACAGTCTCGGTCAACACCGCTCCGGTAAGCAGAAGACCCGTCTGCAGACCCACGATAGTGATCACGGGCAGCAGCGCGTTCCTCAAGACGTGTCTGCGGTCGACCATGCGTGGGTCGAGACCCTTGGCCTGTGCGGTCCGAACGTAATCCTCGCTGCTGACGTCCAGGACCGCCGCGCGGGTAATGCGAGCGATGATCGCAAGTGGGATGGTCCCGAGAGCGATGGCCGGAAGGACAAGATGCCTCAGCGAGTCCCATAACGCCGCCGTATCGCCGGCAATGATCGAGTCCACAACGTAAAAGTTGGTCGGGTGCGCCAGCGAGCGCGTGATGTCCAGACGACCGATGGTCGGTAAGAGGCCGAGCTTGATCGAGAAGACGTACTTCAAGAGCAGGGCGAGAAAAAACACGGGGAAGCTGATGCCGATGAGCGAAAGGATCAAACTCGTATTGTCGAGCACACCCTGGTAGCGCTTTGCGGCGATGAAGCCGAGCGGGACACCGATGATGATGGCGAACAGCATGGCTGCGATCGCCAGTTCGAACGTCGCGGGGAAGCGAAGCTTGAGCTCCTCGGTGATTGGCTGGCGGGTGCGCGTGCTCGTCCCGAGGTCACCGCTGATGAGGTTGCGCATGTAGCGCCCGTACTGGACGTAGATAGGTTCGTCGAGCCCAAGTTCCTCCCTGATCTGCTCCTCCTGCTCGTCGGTCCCTCTCTCTCCCAGAAGCGCGTCCTGAGGCCCACCCGGGAGCGCGCGGACGAACGCGAAGACAATGATCGATAGTCCCAGGAGGATGGGGATCGTGAGCAACACGCGGCGCAGGGCGTATTTGAGCATGTGAAGAAAAGGCTACCCGAGCGATGCGGAAGTGAAGCGGGGCACTTGATCGTGCCCCGCTTCGACTACCTCAGAACGGATGACTGGCTCTACTGACCGCCTTCGACCGTCACGGTGCTGAACGGCTCGAGGCTCACCGGGCTCGGCTGGTAACCGGTCACGTTCGCCGCGAACGCCAGACCGGGCTCGGTATGTACGTACGGAAGCCCAGGCAGGAAGTCCATGATGAGGTTGTTGGCCTCCTCGTACAACCCGATCCTGGTTTCCTCGTCGGTCTCGGCCTCGGCATCGTTGAGAGCGCTGAAGATCTCCTCGTTCTCGAAACCCCAAGCGGGCTGCGGGGTCTGGAAGAAGGTCCCGATGAAGTTGTCCGGGTCTCCGAAATCGCCCGTCCAACCCAGCAGGTAGAGCCCGTATCGACCGTTGTCGACGTTGTCGAGGTAGTCGGGGCTCCAGACGGCCGACTTCTGCTGGATTTCGAAGCAGCAGTCCTCGAGATCGGCCACCATCGCCTCGAAGTTGGCCTGCGGGTCCGGCATGTACGGACGCTCGACGTCCGTCGGATACGCGAAGTCGATCTGGACCGGAAGGTCGTATCCGGCCTCCTCGAGCAGGCGCTGAGCCTCTTCGGGGTCGTACTCGTAGGTGGTTACCTCGTCCGAGTAACCGAACAGCTCCGGCGGCATGAACTGTGTCGCCACCTCGCCCTGCCCGGCATAGAAGCCCTCGACGACCTCCTCGCGGTTGATCGCGTGAGCGATCGCCTGACGAACGGCGATGTCATCGAGCGGCTCTACCGCCTGGTTGAAGCCGACGTAGGCGACGTTGAACGCTGGTCGGTTCAGGAGTTGAAGCTGGTCGTCGTCCTCGATCGTCGGATAGTCCTGTGGGTCGACCAGGTCGAAACCCTGGATCTCGCCAGACTGAAGGGCCTGCAGGCGGGCGGCGGGGTCGACGATCGGCTGAAAGATCAGCGTCTCGATGTTGCCCGGAGCCTCGCCCCAGTAATCGTCGAAGCGAGTCATGACAAGACGGTCACCACGCTGCCACTCCTCGAACTGGAACGGACCCGTTCCGGTTGGGTGCTCCGTTGCGTAAGTACCGGCCGGCGAGAAGATCCCCTCCGCGTCGACCTTGCCCTCGTCGGCGTTGTACTCCTCGAGCGCTGCTGGACTGGCGATCGTGAAGTTCGTCAAGGCCAGAGCCGCTAGGACGGACGCCGAAGGCTTGGTGAGGTTCAGCGTGACGACCAGCTCCTCTTCTGCCTCACAACTTTCGTACAGAGAGTCGGTCTTTCCGTCGCTGAAGCCACCGAACGCCGTCTGCCAGTAATAGCTCGCGGCTGGGTTCTGCAGCGGCCCCTCGAAGTTGTACCAACGGTCGAAGTTGAAGCAGACCGCCTCGGCGTTGAACTCCTCGCCGTCGTGGAAGGTCACGCCTTCCTGCAGGTTGAACGTGTAGGAGAGCCCATCCTCGGAGATCTCCCAGTCCGTGGCGAGGCCGGGAACGACCTCGGTGCCGCCGGGCTCGAGCGTCACGAGACCCTCGAACATCTGGTCGATCGCACGGAGCGATTCACCGTCTGACACCAGCGCACCGTCGAGCACGACGGGATCGGCCGAGGTTCCGAAAGCGAGCGTTTCAGTGGCCTCGCCACCCTCCTCGGTATCGCCCGAGTCGGAACCGCTCTCCTCGGCGCTACACGCAGCTGCGAGGAGGCCGAGCGCGACCAACAAGGCCATTGCACCCAACTTCCCCCGTTTGACCGATCGCATGAACAGTCCTCCCCCTTGTGTTTAGCGGACCCTCGGTGGCCCGATTCTCCTCGACCCGCCGTTGCTCTTTGACATGACTGTCGCGGAGCCAGACCCGCGACCGACAACGCTGCACCCGGCCGAGGGACCCTACGACGGCCTACTACTCTAGTAGCAAACCCGAGCCATGAACAGACATGTTGGAAAGGGACCTTTTGGGGCTCGGTAACCAAGACCCGCAGGGATCTGAGGCGCAGCCGCCTAAGTGGGCGAGGAGGGATTTGAACCCTCACGCTCTTGCGAGCACAGGCACCTGAAGCCTGCGTGTCTGCCGTTCCACCACTCGCCCGAGTGGGTTCAACAGAATACTTGCGACGGGTGGAGGGGGATGAAAAGCGCTCGGGACCGCAGAACGAGTGGGGTCGGCCATCGGGGGGATAATCCTGGTTCGCATGGGTGTTGCCAGGGATCTCGAAAAGCGGCTCGAGGGCTTGATGGAGGGCTTCTTCACGAAGGTCTTCCGTTCCGGGCTGCAGCCGGTCGAAGTGGGCCGGCGGATTCTGCGCGAGATGGAGGAGAACCGCACGGTGTCGGTCAACCGAACCTACGCCCCCAACGACTTCCAGGTGTTCATCGGCCCCGACGACTTCGCGCGTTTCGAGCCCATGGCCGAGGGACTGAGACTGGAGTTTTCCGAGCTCGTCATCGACAAGGCCAAGGAGCGTCGCTTCAACCTCATGGGACTTCCCAAGATCGCCTTCGTCAGTGAGGAGAGGCTGGGAAAGGGAGAGTTCAGGGTCGAGGCCGCGCTCGCAGCCGATCCCGACCGTATGGCCCCGCAGGTGTCGACACGCGAACCGAAGTCGCCTGAGGACGCCGACTCGACGAGGGCCATCAGCACCCATACAGCCGACAAGATGGGTATCGAGCGCAAAAAGGGGGCCGAGCTTCTAGTTCTCGACGACTCCGGTAAGCCACGCGAGCGGATCTCGCTCACACGCACTCCCATCACCATCGGACGCCTGTCGACGAACGACGTGGTCATCAGCGATTCGAACGTCAGCCGGCGTCACGCGGAGCTCCGCCAAAACGGCGACGATTGGACGATCGTGGACCTAGGATCCACCAACGGCTCGGTCGTCAACGGCAAGTTGGCCAAGGAGCATGCGCTCAAGAGTGGCGACCGGATCTCGTTCGGCACGAGCGAACTCGAATTCCGGGCAGAGGGGAACTAATGCCGGAGCTGGTCCTCAATCTCCTGAAATACGTTTTCCTGATCGTGCTCTACATCTTCGTGGCGCGTGCGGTGAAGGTCGTGTATCTCGAGTTGCGACCTTCGGCGGCTCGCACGGGGCGCGGCTCCCGAGCATCGGCCCCCGCACCACGGCCTCCATCGAAGCGTTCCAAGAAAGCTCCTCGCAAGCTGGCGGTGATAGAGGGGCCTCTCAAGGGCAAGAGTTACGAGCTCGGCGAAGAACTAACCATCGGGAGGGCGGAGAAATGCCACATCGTGGTCGACGACACCTACGTTTCTCAGGTTCACGCTCGGTTCTACGCGAACGGTGATTCCTACTTCGTCGAAGATCTCGGCTCTACGAACGGAACTTATCTGAACCGCCGAAGGATCACGTCACCCGTGGAGCTCTCTCGGGGCGACCGGGTCAAGATCGGAAAGACGGTGCTGGAGATGCGAAAGTGAACCACCGAAGGTGAACTACCGCATTGGAACGAAAACGGACGTCGGGCGACGGCGCGAGGTAAACGAGGACTCTTTCCTGGTACACGAGCCGCTTTTCGTCGTTGCCGACGGAATGGGCGGTCACGTAGCCGGTGACATCGCATCGTCGACTGCCGTCGACACGATCAAACAAGAGTCGTCATCGGCCAATGCCCAGGACATGAACTCCCTGGCCCGGCTCGTGCACGGAGCGAACTCGCGCATCTGGGAGAAGGCACAAAGCGATTCAACTCTCAGGGGCATGGGAACAACCTGCACGTTATTGATGCTCGACTCGTCCGCGGCCCACATCGCGCACGTCGGCGACTCGCGCGCCTACCTGATGCGGGAGGGCAAGCTGACCCAGGTGACCGAGGACCACACGCTAGTTGGGCGAATGGTCAAGGAGGGCAGGCTCTCGGCGGAAGAGGCTGAGAAACATCCGCAGCGCAGCATCGTGACGCGCGCTCTCGGTGTCGACTCCAACGTGGAAGTCGACTTGATGACCGTCGACCTTCAGGAGGGCGACCGGATTCTCATCTGTTCGGACGGTCTGTCCTCGATGATCGACTCCGACACCATCGCGTCGATTCTTGGCGAGGAGTCCGACCCGCAGGTCGCGGCCGAACGCCTGGTCGATGCGGCAAATGAAGCAGGCGGTGAGGACAACATCACGGTCGTGATCGTCGACATCACCGGTGCCGAGTCGGTAGGCGCCAAAGCAACCGCCACGTCGAAACGAGCCGACACCGCCGAGAGCCCGGGCTCGGTGCCCAACCCCACGACCGCGCCATCGAGTAGCGAGATGACCCGGGCGGGTGGAGGCGCAATCGCGGCTCCTCCCCAGGGCGATCAGAGTCGCGAAGAACGAGTCGATACGACTCGAGACGAGGACCACGACGAGCGTCCGGAGCGCACCTGGCCCCGGAAGCTGGTCGTGGCTCTCCTCATCGTTGTGTTGCTCGTTATCGGCGCCTTCCTCGGAGTCCGCTACCTGCTAAGCAACTCCTGGTACGTCGGCGTGAATGAGGATGGCTTCGTCACGGTGTACGAGGGCATTCCCGAAGAGATAGCGGGGCTCAGCCTGAGAGAGGAGATCGAAGTATCGGACATCAGAGCCACGGAGCTCCCCGATTTCCTGAGCGCGAACGTAGCCGACGGAATCAAGAAGGATTCCCTGGAAGACGCCCGGACGCAGATAACGAATCTTGAGGAACAGGTCGAAGCCGATGAGCCTCGGCGCGAGCCCACTCGACAACGCGACCGCAACAACACGAACGACAACGCTAAGGACTGAAGATGGCGGTGCGATCACCCGTTCGCCGGAATAGCGAACTAACTCTCCTAATAGTCGCCCTCGTTGTGGGTAGCGGCGCCATGGCACTCGTGGCCTTGTCCCGCAACATCGACGACCGACTAAGGATCGCGGCGCCACTCATTGCCACCGTCGCCGTCGGCTACATCGGCGCGCACATCCTCGTGCGCAAGGTCGCGCGCCTATCCGACCCTCTCGTTCTTCCTTTGATTGCAGGACTCAACCTCATCGGACTCGCCGCCGTCTACCGGCTGGATCCTGAGCCAAGTGGCTACGGTCCAGCCCAAGTCGTGTGGACTGCCGTGGGATTGCTGTTCTTCGCCGCGACCCTGATCTTCCTCAGGGACTACAGGGTGCTCGCGCGCTTCAAGTACATCCTTGGCTTCGCGGGAATCGTTTTGCTGTTGCTACCGCTCTCACCGTTGGGAGCGACAATCAACGGGGCTCGTCTGTGGCTCCGATTCGGCTCATACAGCTTCCAACCCGGAGAGCTCGCAAAGATCTGCCTGGTCGTCTTCTTCGCCGCGTACCTGGCGGAGCGGAAGGAGCTGCTGGCGATCGCGAGCCGCAAGGTCGGGCCCTTCCATTTCCCCGATCCGAAGCATTTCGGCCCATTGCTCCTGATGTGGGGAGTGTCGTTGCTGACGATGTTCTATCTGCGGGACCTCGGATCCAGCCTGCTCTTCTTCTCGATCTTTCTCGTCATGATCTACGTTGCCACGGCGCGCATCGTGTACGTGCTGTTCGGGATGATCCTGTTCGGAGCCGGCGCGGCGCTCGGCTACTCGATGTTCAGTCATGTCCAGTTGCGCGTGCAGACCTGGCTCGACCCGTTCAATCCCGATTCCATCACGGGTGACTCGTTCCAACTCGCCCAATCCCTGTTCGCGTTCGCTACAGGTGGCCTCTTCGGAACCGGTTGGGGGCAGGGGCGGCCGGACATCATCCCCGAGGCTCAAACAGACTTCATCTTTGCGGTGATCGGCGAGGAACTGGGACTGATGGGAACCGCGGCCGTCATCGTCACCTTCGTATTGCTCATCGCGCGAGGTTTCCGCGTGGCTCTCGGTTGCAGGAATGACTTCGGGCAACTGCTCGCATGCGGGTTGACGGCCATCTTTGCGATTCAGACCTTCATCATTCTGGGTGGCGTAACGAGCACGCTGCCGCTGACCGGTATCACCCTTCCCTTCATGTCGTTCGGTGGCTCGAGCATGCTCGCCAACTTCATCCTGTGGGCGATCGTGATCCGCATCAGCGACCAGAACGCATCAGAACCCGACCCGGCTCGGACCGGCGAGATCCTTATCGGGGGAAGATAGATGGAGAGACAGATCACCCGCGTGGGAATCGCAACCGTCGTGATGCTGCTGGTTGTGTTCGCACAGCTCAACCGGCTCCAGATCTTCGCCGCCGAGGAGATCGCGTCCAATCCTGCCAACTCGCGCCGGCTGCTTCAGGAGTACTCGATCAAGCGCGGGGAGATCATCACGGAAGACACCGTGACGATCGCGCGGAGCGTGGACACCGGTGGTCGACTTCGTTACGAGCGGCGTTACCCGGAGGGCGACCTCTTCGGCCACACCACCGGTTTCTATTCCATCTTGTTCGGTACCTCCGGCATCGAGAGCGCCTATAACGACGAGTTGCTTGGCGAATCGAGCGTCATTTCGATGCAGGACATCCAAGACAGCCTGTTCGGTTCTGGCGAACAGGGCGACAACGTGCGCGTCACGATCAACTCGGAGATGCAGCGAATCGCACGCGAACAACTTGGTGACCAGGGTGGCTCCGTCGTGGCGATGGATCCAACCAACGGCAAGATCCTCGCTATGTGGAACAATCCCAGCTTCGATCCGAATCCACTTGCGTCGCACGACTCCGATGTCCAGAGACAGGGCCGTGCCGCACTCAATCCGAAATCGTCCACGTCTCCGTTGATCAACATTGCGACACAGCGCGGCTATCCACCGGGCTCGACCTTCAAGGTCGTAACCACCGCGGCCGCGCTCGAATCTGGTCGATTCACTCCTAGCTCGACCTTCGACGACCCCGCAGGATTCGTGCCTCCCCAGACCACCTCTCCCATCAACAACTTCTCCGGAGGTACCTGTGCGGGCGGTGGACAGATCAGCTTGGAGCAAGCTCTAACGGTGTCGTGCAATACGACTTTCGCGCAACTCGGGCAGGAGATTCCCGACGAGCTTGCCGATGTGTCGGAGAGCTTCGGGTTCAACTCCGCGATTCCCTTCGACCTCCGCACGGAGGCAAGCACGTTCCTCGAAGCGGACGATGACAACCTTCCCCGTCGTTCTCTGAGCGCAATCGGACAGGGCGACGTGGTGTCGACTCCGTTGCAAATGCTGTTGGTGGTGGGCACGATCGCGAACGATGGGGAGGTACCCCGTCCGCGGCTCGCCGAGGAGATCATCGACCCTGAGGGGATCGTCGAGCGGTTCAGCCCCGAGACGATGGGTCGTGCGATCTCAACCACGACGGCGAACACGCTGGGTGGAATGATGCGTAACGTCGTCGAGGGCGGAACCGGCACGGCCGCGCAGATTCCCGGCGTGGTGGTGGCCGGGAAGACCGGAACGGCGCAGACCACCGAGGGCGCCAATCCCCACGCGTGGTTCATCTGCTTCGCCGGACCCAGCGGTGACGATCCTCAGATCGCCGTTGCGGTCATCGTCGAGAACGGCGGATCGCTCGGTTCGGAGGCAACGGGTGGGCAGGTTGCGGCGCCGATCGCTCGAGCCCTGATCGAAGCCGATAAGAGCATCCGCGGCTGGTGAACGAAACCAAGCTTGCGGGACGCTACGTCCTCGTCGAGGCCATCGCCGCCGGTGGGATGGGGGCCGTCCACAAGGCGACGGACGAGAGACTCGGTCGCACGGTTGCGGTGAAGATGCTTCGCGACGATCTGGCAGGTGACCCACGATTCGTCGAACGCTTCCGGCGCGAGGCTCGCGCCGTGGCCGCGCTGTCACACCCCAACATCGCCGGCGTCTACGACTACGGCGAAGAAGACAACCACTATTTCTTCGTCATGGAGTTTATCGACGGCAAGGACCTCTCGCAGTTGATGCGTTTCGAGAGCCCCTTCAGTCAGGAGCGCGCTGCACTGATCGCAGCGGGAACCCTCGATGCGCTGCAGCACGCTCATTCGGCCGGTGTCATCCACCGCGACATCAAACCGGCGAACATCATCGTCACCAACAGGGAGCGAACGTCGGGTTCGACCAATCCGCAAGAGAAGGTGAAAGTGACGGATTTTGGAATCGCCCGCGCGGTTGGGGATGCAACTCTCACGGCGACCGGATCGGTGCTGGGAACCGCTCACTATCTTTCCCCCGAACAGGCCTCGGGCGGAACCATCGGACCGGCAACCGACCAGTACTCGACCGGAATCGTGCTCTACGAGATGCTCGCCGGAACCGTCCCGTTCACGGGAGACTCACCCGTCGCGATCGCGATGAGGCACATGTCCGACGAACTTCCACCCCCGAGCGCCGTCTATCCAGACATCTCTCCCGGTCTCGACGAAATCGTTCGGCAGGCCACCAGCAAGGACGCGCGCGATCGCTTCCCCGACGCGCAGGCAATGGCGGATGCACTTCGGCACGATCTCGACTCCAGCTCGGGGCGTGGCCTCGTCGGAGCGAGTGCGGGAGCGGCAATCGGTGGGTCGACTGCCGTTCTGGGTGAAACGAACCAGAGAACGGCCAGGCTCCCCTCGACCGGTGAATGGGATGCGCAGAGAGTCGGTCGAACCGTACTTCTGTCGTTCGCCGCCCTTGTCGTCATCGCCATCGCCCTGCTGGTGTTCCGTCTGGCGGCGGGTGACGACGAACCACAACGCGCTGAACGACAGCGTGACAGGGGTGGGGCGGCCGGTCAGCCGGCTGAGGAGGAGTCGGTGACGGTGGTCATTCCCGACGACATCCTGGGAAGACCCTTCGACGAGGTGAGCGATGAGCTGACCAACGAGCTCGGCTTGGTCGTCGAAAGCGATCAAGCGCCTAGCAACGATTACCCCACTCCGGACGTCGTAGCTGGAGCGGTCCCGGCCCCCGGTTCCACTGTTACAGAGGGCGGCACCGTTACCCTGACCGTTAGCACGGGTCCGCAGGACTCAGAAGAGGCCGATGAAGAGAGCGAAGAGGACAAGGGAGGGCCGCCTCCTGGGAAGGGCCCCGACAAAGACAAGCCGCCGAAACCACCCAAGGATGACGATTGAGCACCTCGACTGACGAGCTCTACGGGAACCGGTACCGCGTCGTCGGCCTTCTCGGCACGGGAGGCATGGCTCGCGTCTATCGTGCCCGCGACGAACTGCTCGGGCGCGAGGTGGCCTTAAAGGTGCTGAGCGAGCGCCTGTCGAGCGACCGCTCGTTCGTCGAACGCTTCAGACGAGAGGCTCAGAACGCGGCCGGCCTCAATCACCCCAACATCGTGGCTCTCTACGACTACGGCGACGAGGACAACCGCTACTTCATCGTCATGGAGCTCATCGAGGGCCGGTCGCTCTCCGAGGTCCTGGATGAAGACGGCGCGCTCATGCCCGAACGCGCCGCCGAGATCGCTCGAGACACGGCCAACGGCCTGGGCCGGGCCCACGATGCGGGGTTGGTGCACCGCGACATAAAACCTCACAACATCATGATCACCAACAACGGCCAGACCAAGGTGACGGACTTCGGCATCGCCCGGGCTCTCGGCGGAGATGCCGAGGCCACGATGACGCAAACGGGGATGGTCATCGGGACGGCCGCCTATCTCTCGCCCGAACAAGCACAAGGAAATCCGGTGGACGCAAGAAGTGACGTCTACTCGCTCGGCTGTGTTCTGCACGAAACCTTGACGGGGGACACGCCCTTCTCAGGCGACACACCCTTGTCGATCGCTTACAAGCATGTTCGCGAGAATCCGGAACGCGCTTCCGAAGTGAACTCGGACGTTCCCGAGGCATTGGACGCGATCGTAATGAAGGCGATGTCCAAGAACCCCGACAATCGATACGCGGACGCGAACGAAATGGCGGAGGACCTCGATCGTTTCCTCGCGGGTCAACGCGTCGCCGCAACGCCGTTCCTTGCAGCGACCAGCGTCATGGGTGCAGGGACGGGCACCCAGGTCTTGTCCGAGACCGAGGTCTACGACGACTACCCCGACGAAGACGAGAAGAGCAACGCCGGAAAGTACGTCCTGATCACGCTGCTGGTGCTCGGGCTTCTTGCTCTGGGTGCCTTCCTGTTGTCGAACCTCCTGGCCGGAGCGCCCGAGGTCGAGGTTCCCGACGTGGTGGGTCTCACCGAGGACCGAGCCACCCAGGAGTTGGAGGACGCGGGGCTGGAGGTCAACCCGAGAAATCGTTCCAACGCGGAGGTAGACGAGGGCGAGGTCTTCAGGCAGACCCCCGAGGGGGGCGAAACGGCCGAGGAGGGTGACGAGGTCACCATCGTCGTGTCCAGCGGTCCCGGCGAGGTAACGGTGCCGAACCTGCTATCCCTGAGTCAGGACCAGGCGGAGGCCGCCCTCGAGGACGTCGGCCTCGAGCTCGGTCGGGTGAGAACCCGCAGCTCGGAGGCCGCCGAGGGCACCGTGTTCGAGCAGAATCCGGGGTCTGGCGAGCTCCTCAACGAGGGCGAGGCGGTCAACATCGTCATCTCCTCAGGTGTCGCGTTGATTGAGGTTCCCGGGGTCGTGGGTCTGACCGAGGACGAGGCCGTCGGCGCGATCACTGATGCCGGCCTGACCCCCGAGGTGGTGACCGAGCCGAGCGACGAGGACGAGGGCATCGTCATCGCTCAGGACCCGGAGCAAGGAACCGAATTGGAGGAGGGCGACACAGTCCAAATTCTCGTCTCGGAGGGTCCCGAGTTCGAGATGCCTGACGTCCAGGGCGATGACGCCGACGACGCCGAGGCCTTCCTCGAGAGCGAGTTCGATCTCGACGTGACTCAGGAGGCCACACCCGAGCCGTGCCCCCAGGAGCCCGGCACGGTTTGCTCCCAGGATCCCGAACCCGGGGAGACGGTCGAACCCGGCGACAGCGTTACGCTGTTCGTCCAAGAAGGGGATCTGTAGCTAGGACGCCAACTAGAGGGGACGACCGTTCCGGCGGTCGCTAGGAGGGACGAACAATGAGCGTTCGGACGACCGCCAAGCTTGTCGTGCTGTCCGCGACGGTCGTGCTTGCGGGAACATCGCAGATGTCGACCACGGGCGCGGCCTCGTCAAGGGTTCGCCTCGGGACGCCGGTGAAGGTGTCGGCCAACTCGACGGGCCAGAGTGCAGCGGAACCCAGCATTCGTGCAGCCCGCGACGGAACCCTCTATATCGTCGCCCCCACGGGCCTCGGTGGCGTTCGCATTGAAGAGAACAACGACAGCGGCGGCGACATCATCTGGCGCTCGGATAACGGGGGCCGGACATGGAAGTTCCTCGGTTCGTACGACGACGTCGCCGGAGGCGGAGACGCCGACATCGCGCCGGACCATCGTGGACGGTTGTGGGGGTCCGGTCTGACGCTCGTGAATACGACTGCGACCTACTCCGACGACAAAGGCGAGACCTTTGCCGTCAATCCAGTCGGTCAGCAGAGCGCGCTCGTGGACCGCCAGTGGATCGAGACGTACCGCTCGAAGCCGTTCGCGTTCATGACCACGGGCGAGATCGGAACGCGTGCAACCATCCTGAGTCGCTTGGAGTTGAAGGCCGGCAATACGCCGGTACC
This sequence comes from Actinomycetota bacterium, assembly GCA_050693895.1. GTDB lineage: Bacteria > Actinomycetota > CADDZG01 > CADDZG01 > WHSQ01 > WHSV01. The sequence goes on from JBOGWS010000069.1 coordinate 33,154, forward strand.
GGTGGACACCATCACCGTATCGCGCCCCCGCGACGAGTATCAGTGGCCGGGGGAGATCGCGGTAGACGAGCGCAACGGACTCGTCTACACCTCCTACAACACGATCGGCCAGAAAAGGAACAGGGACGACATCGTCGTAACGCGCAACCGCCTGGGACTCGGTGGCCTCAAGCGCTCCAAAGTGACCACGACCAAAGGCGACAGCTTCGATTCGTTCGTTGCAGTGGACATCGATCGTGCCGGCAACGTCTACGCCGTATGGTCCGAGCGACGACATGCTAAGGGCCGGGCACGACAGGGTCGCACGAACTCATACATCGCAGTCAGCCGCAACAAGGGCAAGAGCTTCTCGAAGCCGGTTCGGCTCAATCGCAAGCCGATGACTACGACGTTCCCGTGGGTGGTCGCGGGAGGTAGTGGTCGTGTTGCAGTCGGGTATTACGGGACCGAGACGCGAGGACCGAGCCCGGAGAACGTCGCCCGTAAAGGCAAGCTGCCTCCCAGGTGGAAGGTCTATCTCGCCTACTCGACGAATGCGACCAAGGCGACGCGAAGGTTCACCGAGATCACCGCGGTGCGTAAGAAGATCCATGAGGGCAACGTGTGTACGTCGGGGACAGGATGTGCATCCGGTACGCGCGACCTCTTGGACTTCTTCCAGATTGATCTCGATCCCTGCGGTCGAGTCATCACCAGCTACACCGACAACTCTCGTGACACCGTCAAGAGAGGCGGTAACCGGACCGACAACAAGCCGGAGTTGATTTACTTCGCAAAGCAAAAGGATGGCCCGAGGTTCTATCGGAAGCCTCTGCGCCCCGGCGTCTGCTAGCAATCGTCGGTGCGCTTGTCGCTACAGCCGCGTGCACGCCGCACGAAGGCACATCATCGAGCACGCAGCGGCGCTCATCGTCGGTCGTCGCCGTCTACTTCTTTGACGGGGAGGTGCTCGCACCGGAGTACCGGTTGTTGCCGGACGGCGATCCTCAACGGCGCTTCGTCGAGCTGCTGACCCAGGGGTCGGAGGGTGCTCTTGAAAATAGGTGGGCGACGGACATCGGCTACGAACGCGGAGGGGAATCCTCCAACCGTGACGGCGAGGCACTCGTGTTCGGTCTCAGCGAAGCCTTCTGGGATGCGTCCGACCGGGTCGTGTACGAGCGCACCGCGCAGCTCGTCTACACAGTTGCCGCCCTCGAGGCGGGGAAGCAGGTCGTTCTCCTTCGCAACGGCGTCCCCGCACGGGCCGTGAGACCCGGCGGAGAGCAGCTCGATCTCTATCTCGAGCGAGCCGACTTCGCCGACATTGCACCCTGGATCGAAATCGGACAACCGGTGGCGGGCGCGACTGTGGGCCGGACGATTCCGGTCTCGTTCTCGGTGTCAAAGGCGCGGGCCGTGCGGGTAGACGTGCTGTCCGGCGGCTCGGTGCTGAAATCGGTTCGCCTCACGTCACCTGGAGGCTCGTTGCGGATGCCCGCCAACGCCGGTGCGGATGCGGCGACGGTGAGGTTCTCGCAGGGGTCTCACTGGGTCGATGTTCCCGTGCGGGTTGCAGCGCGCTGAGACCTTCGATTCGAGCACGTCCGTCCATCCACGGTGGTATCCACTGGTTGTTGGGTTCTATTCAGCGAATATGAACCCTCCGCAAACGAAGGCGCAACTGGAAAGGGAGTCCCGTGACCGATTCACCCGTTTGGAACGAGGACGACTCGGCCATCTATCGGCGACTGGCGGCGGTGGCCGTGCCCTCCCGCCATCGTCAGCTGGCCACGCTCGCAACCCTGCTCCCGTTCGAGCCGAACGATGCCTTCGAAGTCGTCGAACTCGGTACCGGCGAGGGACTCCTCGCCCAGACCATCGCCGGACTGTTTCCAAACGCCCGGATAACGGCACTCGACGGCTCCGAGTCCATGCGGGCGGCTGCGGCCGGAAGACTGGCCTCGCATGGAGACCGAGTTCGGGTGGACTCGATGGATCTCGCGGCCGAGGACTGGGTCTTCCATCTCGATGGTGCCGACGCGGTCGTTTCGTCGCTGGTCATCCACCATCTGGATGGGCCGGGAAAGAAGCGGCTGTTCGAGGCCATCGGCGAGCGCACCTCGGCGCGATCCGCTCTCGTGATTGCCGATCTCGTCGAGCCGGCAAGTCCTCAGGCGCTCGAACTATTCGCGGCTTCGTGGGACGAGAGCGCACGACTCCAAGCAGAGGCGCGGGGCGAGAACGAGCTCTTCGATCACTTCCGCAGCACCGAGTGGAACATCTACTGGGTACCGGACCCAATGGATAAGCCCTCCCGCCTCGCCGATCAGCTCCAATGGTTGAAGGGGGCCGGCTTCGCGGTGGTGGACTGCTTCTGGCTGGAGGCCGGACATGCGATCTACGGCGGCTACAAGCAGAACGCGGGCGACGGACGCATCGACTACGCGACCGCGCTACGAGCGGCCGCCGACGCCTTGGCCTCCTAGCCCACCTGTCGCAGGACGTTGCCCAGGAGTTGCATACCTTCGGGACTAAGGACCGACTCGGGATGGAACTGCACGCCTTCGACCGGAAGATCCTTGTGTCGAAGTCCCATGATTGTTCCGTCGTCCGCTCGGGCCGTGATCGCGAGTACGTCCGGCAGGTCCGACTCCCTCACACAGAGAGAGTGGTAGCGCGTCGCCTCCATCGGCTTTGGAAGGCCGGCAAACACCCCGGCCCCCTCATGCGCGATGTACGACGTCTTGCCGTGAACGGGACCCACATCGGATCGCACGACGGTGCCGCCGTAGACCTCGGCGATGCATTGGTGACCGAGACACACACCGAAAACCGGTAGGCGCCCTGCAAAGTGGCGAATGGCGTCCGTCGATACGCCTGCATCCGAGGGTGCTCCCGGCCCGGGTGAGATCACGACCGCGTCGGGGGACGTCGACGCAAGTACCTCGATGGAGATGTTGTTGCGAAACACGACGGGCTCGGCCCCCAGCGATCCAAACGCCTGGGCCAGGTTGTAGACGAACGAGTCGAAGTTATCGATTAATAGCAGCCGCATCTTGCGAGCGTAGCGGCTCACAGCGCGGCCCAGGGCGCTACGTCCTGCTTCAGTGGTTGCGAAGTGCTCTGATGAGCTCCTTCTTATCCATGCCGGAACGACCCTCTATGCCGATCTCGGCGGCGCGATCCCGGAGCTCGTCCACGTTCCAGTCCTCATAGCTTCCGGACTCACCACCGCGTTCGCCGACTTGGGATCGACCTTCGTTGCTGGAGGCGTTGGCGATCCGGGCGGCTTTCTCCTTCGATTCTCCCTGCTTGCGCAGCGCCTCGTACTGCTCGTCGTCCTTGACGCTCGGTCCGTGATCCTTCGTCATCACACCCTCCTTCGATCTACGGTGCTCCCTTATGCCATTTCCTTGAACGAGCCCTCGAAACGGATCAGAAATTGCTGGGGAGGAGCTGCTCGGAAAGCACGACGAGGATGACGGCGGTTGCGATCGCAATGGCCGCCCACAGCAGCAGCTCCAACAGACGCGACTTCCACGAGCGGCGTCGCTTGAAGTGCGGCCCGTTGCCCGATCCAGTCACGCTCATAGCGATGCTTCCGCCAGCTCGGCGAAGACGATTAGCCGCTCCGCGGCCGAGAAACGCGGGTTGCAGGTCGTGAGAACGAGCTCGGGCTTGTCACTGATCGGTGTCGCGATGTCCTGAGCGTTCGGGGGGACGATTTCGCTTGTCGTAACCTCGTAGGTGAAGTCGCCCCATTTCGTTTCCAGTTGGATCTCATCACCTTGATTGAGCCGGTCGATGTCGTAGAAAGGGCCCCCGTAGGTCGTCCTGTGACCCGAGATGATCATGCGGCCCACTTCACCCGGCCAAATCTCCTCGTGGGTCGTACAAAGCGGCTTGTCGAATCCCCGCCGGCAGTCCGGATAGTGCCCGGGTCCCTTTCTCAGATGCTCGGTCTCGACCCCTTCGACGACCATCGCGCGCACGTCGATATTCGGGATCACGATGCGAAACACCGCTTCGCCGGCGCCGGGCTCGAAAGAGTCATCGACCTCGACGCTCTGGACCCCGCCGCGCGACAGCTCGCGCGCGCCGATGGGTCCCTGACGGCCGAAGTCCGACTCGAGGCTCGCTTGAGCCCGATTGGTCGAGAGGCCGGTGCCCCACAGCGTCCACGCGACAAAGAGCAGAACTCCGACGCCCACAGAGATCAGGAATTTGCCTAGCGTTCTCAGAACCGTCATGCGAAAAGCAGGATATTCCCTCGGCTACTATTCACTCCTATGCCGAAGAGCAAGTCGAAGCGCAAGCAATTCCAGCACCAGCCGCCGCCCAAGCCGAAGCCCAAGACCTCACCTCCGTGGGTCGGGTGGCTCTTCTTCGGACTCATGGGCGTCGGGGTCGGTCTGATCCTGGCGTTCTACGTGGCCTTCCAAGGGGACGGGCCCTGGCTCTTCGTCGGACTCGGGCTGATCCTGGCAGCGTTCGTAGTGGCCACGCAGTGGCACTGAACGGCCGCCCAAACCAAAACTACAAGGATGTTGTTTTCCCCAGCTGTGGATAGAGCTGTGGATGAGATCCCACCGGCAGGAGCGCCCAGTCCGTGAGCAGAGCCCGCATCGTCGTCCTCGTACTCGCCCTCGTGGCGATGTTCGTCCTGGGTCAGATCTTCGGTTACTACCGCTCGATCACCGGTGTCCTGATGTTCATCGGGATCCTGGTCTTCGGAACCCGCTACGTCCAGACCATGGGCGACATCCCTCCAGAGCCCGAGATCACAGACGTCAGCGAGTACGGGCTGAAGTACGTCTGCGGGAACTGCGGCCTGGAGCTGAAGGTGGAGAAGGCGGCCAAGGACAAAGCCCCGACCCACTGCATGGAGCCGATGAATCTGGTCAGGGAGGGCGGCAAGCCGCCTCTGCGCCCGGTGTAGGGCGGGCAAACCAAGACCGTCCAACGAAGGTTTTCGCACAGCGAAAGCTGGGGCGTCAGGTCGACGACCATTTTCCGAACGGACCACGGCACCAATTCGCCCGTCGATGCCGGTTTCGCCTTTGGTCTCGACTTACGTCAGCCGCTCCAACAGCGTCGCGTTCGCCAGGCCCCCGCCCTCGCACATGGTCTGCAACAGGTAGCGGCCCTCGCGTTGCTCGAGGGCGTTGAGTCCGGTCGCCATCAATCTCGTCCCCGAGGCTCCTAGTGGGTGACCCAATGCGATCGCTCCACCGTGGACGTTGACGTGCTCGTCGAACCAGGCGTCATCGATCCCGAGTTCTTTCTTCCATGCGAGCACCACGCTAGCGAAGGCCTCGTTGATCTCGACCACGTCGATATCCTCGATGCTCAGGTCGGTCTGAGCCAAGAGCTTCTGGGTGGAGGGGATCGGTCCGGTCAACATCGTCACGGGGTCGGTGCCCACAACGGCGAAGCTCACGAATCGAGCCCGGGGCCGAAGTCCAAGCTCCTCGGCCTTTTCGGGTGTGGTGATGAGAACGGCCGAGGCTCCGTCGGTAATCTGCGACGAGTTCCCGGCCGTCACGATTCCGTCTTCTTTGAAGGCCGTCTGCAGCGTGGCCATCTTGGCGAGATCGGGGGGGCGCATCCCCTCGTCGATCTCGAAGAGCTCATCTTCGACCTTGATGGGATGAATCTCGTCCTTGAAAGCACCTGCCTCGGTAGCCCTCAGCGCCCGCTCGTGGCTGCGCGCCCCGAAGCCGTCTGCATCCTCGCGATTGATGCCCCACCGCTCGGAGATGAGCTCCGCCGAGGTGCCCTGCGGGACGAGCCCGCCCTCATAGCGACCCATGAGGCTGTCGGGGAAGGGGAAACCGGGGGCCTGCGCGCTCGAGCCCATCGGAACCCGGCTCATCGACTCGACTCCGCACGCGATCGCGATGTCGTAGGCACCGGCGATGATCCCCTGCGCGGCAAAGTGAGCAGCCTGCTGGCTCGAGCCGCACTGGCGGTCGACCGTGGTTGCGGGAACCTCCTCGGGCAGGCCGGCGGCCAGCCAGGCGTTGCGTCCAATGTTGAGCGATTGTTCCCCCACCTGGCTCACGCAGCCACAGATCACGTCGTCGACGAGACTGGCATCGATGTTCGAGCGAGCGACCGCCTCGTTCAACACCTCCGCAAGCAGGTCGACCGGGTGCCAGCCGCTCAACTTGCCGTTGCGCTTGCCAAGGGGCGTCCTTACCGCCTCTACGATCACGGCCTCACGTGTCATCGGGATCAACCTCCGCCTGCTTCTTCAATTGACCGGACGGTCAAGTATCGCGCTTTCGCGAGGAGGGGTGGAGCGCCCGCGCCACACCGGGGCTCATGGGAGTCCCGGGAGGGAAGACGTTGTGGCGAATCACGACCTTCGTACCCTGCGCGGAGGTCTCGAACGTGACCGAGTCCATCAGCTCCTGGATGAGGAACAGACCCCGGCCCCCGGCCGCGAAGCGGTCCTGCTCGCGACTCTTGACCTCGTCCATGTCGAAACCGCTCCCGTCGTCCGCGATGGTCACGACCACATTGGTGGCGTCGAGCTTCACGCCGACCCGAACCTCACTTCGCCCCTGCTCGCGGCGCCCATGTCGGGCCGCGTTCGCCGCCGCCTCCCCCACGGCGAGCAGTATGTCCTGGCTGATCTCGACGGGGGCCCGAATCTCGGCGAGGAACCCCATCACGAAGCGGCGGATCTCGCCCAGCCGAGCGGACTCATTGGCGAGGACGATCTCTCGTTCCGGCTCCTCGAGCGTCGCGTCGGGAACCACCTGCAGCACAAGCAGTGCTAGGTCGTCCCGAAGATCCCCTTCGCCCACCCAGGCATCCACCCCGCGCCTGAGCGCTTGCACCAACTCACCCGGGGTCCCCACGCCGTAGAGCTGCACCAAATCTACGAAACGAGCCTGACCGAAGGGTTTCGAAGCGCGCGGTGCCTCCGTTACGCCGTCCGTGTAGAGCACAAGCATGTCGCCGGGCTCGAGCTCGATGTGTCCCGCCTTGTACTCGGCATCGTCGTCAACGCCCATCGCGACGCCGCCCTCGTCGAGCCACTCGACCTCGCCCGATCGAGCCCGGTACACGACCGGTGGTACGTGACCGGCGTTGACGTAGTCGAACGTTGCTCGCTCGGGGTCGAGAACCCCGAAGAGCATTCTGATAAATCGATCGATGTTGATCTGGCGCGAGATGTGGGAGTTCATACGCTCGAACAAAGCCGACGGCTCTGGGTTCTCGCTCAAGAACGTGCGCAGCGTGTAGCGAGCGAGTGCGGAACCGTTAGCAGCCGCGGGACCGATACCGCAGACATCTCCGAGCGTGATCCCCATCCTGCCGTCAGCCATTGGAATGAAATCGTAGAAGTCGCCGCACACCGCACGGTTCCCGGCCGCCGGAATGTAACGCGCAACCAGGCTGACTCTCGGAAGGTTGGGCGTACCTTCGGGTAGCAGACTGCGTTGGTAGCTCTCGGCAGTTTTGCGCGCCTCGTCGTAGAGCCGCTCGATCTCTGCCGCTCGTTGGGACGCTTCGGTGATGTCGGTGTAAACATCGATGCGCCCGACGAGCGCGCCGCCCTCATCGAACGTGGGTCCCGAGTACAGGCGAAGTTGACGCCGCTCCGGCATGATCTGGTCGATCGTCGAGCGGAGCTCACCCTCGGGATCGTCTCTCAACTCCTGGAATGTCTCCATGAAACCTTCGGGGTCTTCCGTCCGGCGCGCGATGGTTCTCAGCAGCTCGGCTCCCGGGAGGCCGAGAAAATCATCCGGGTCCACGCCGAACAGCGCTCCGGCTCTGCGATTGATGACACGCACGGCGCCTTGTCGATCACGAAAGACGATCCCCTCGTCGACCGCATCGACGACGGCGAGCAGCCGGTAACGAACCGCGGTGGCAAGCCTGTGTTCCTCCTGTTGACCGTGGAACTGCTTGCGTACCTCGCGCGCAAGCAGACCCGCGATCGATCCTGAGAGCAGAAACACGCCCGTGTTCAGCAGACCGGTGGCGAGTTCCGGCAGCCCACCAGTCAGCCCTGCGACGACCCAGTACGCGACGCTGCCTGCGACTCCGATGGCGAGCCCGGCAATGGGATTGCTCAGCATCGCGGTCGCTACGATTGCAGCGACCAGGGCAAGTTGAATCGAAGGTACGTGGGTCCGGAGAATCCCGAAGATGGCGGCGCCAAAGCCAAGCGTCACCAAACCGGAGAGAACTCCTATCCAGCGATCAACGCGCGCTCGTTCGATGACGAAGGTGAACAACGCCCATATCCAACCGGCGAGAGCGGCGGTTGCAACCAGCCCTCTCAATCGGACATCGCCTGGAAGATCCGAGATCACGACGATGACTGCGAGAAGCGCAACGGTGCCCCAAGCGATGAGCTCGGCAACGTTGAGGGCCCACCCCCAACTTCCCCGTTTGACGCCACGCCGATCTCTGGAGATCACTGAGTTCCATCTTCGCTGCGTGTTCAACCTTGTTCCACTCTAGTGGGCCACCTGCTCACATCTCTACGTTTGACCGTCAAAGTCGTTTCGTCTCCATACTTGGCCAACGGTTTCGACGAATCCCTCCTCCTCGAGAAGCTCGAGCATCGCCTCTACCTGAAAACGTGCGATGGCATGGAGGTGCTTTGGCGTGTCGGTGTAGACGCGCGCGACAATCTCGTCGGAGGTCCGAGGAGAATCGAGCGCTTCCAGGACAGACCTGCGTCTTTCGGCGCGGTGCGCTAGATACTCATCGATGACGGCCGTTCCACCGTCGAGAGCCCTGAAGTGCCCCGTATAGATCCGCTCGAGGTCCAGGCCGCGCAGCCGGTAGAGGCTGAAGAGGTAGTCCCGCATGCTCCCGTCCGGCGGTGCGATGACCGCCGTGCCCTCACCCAGGATGTTGTCACCGGCGAAAAGACTCTTGGTACCTACGAGCTCGAAACTGACGTGGTCGGAAGCGTGACCCGGCGTGTGCAGTGCTCGTAGAGCCGCGCCGCCGGCGGAGATCTCGTCACCCTCGGCAAGTGGCTGGACTTCGATCCCATCGACGGGAGCGCTGCCAAAGGCGCGAACCGGAGCGCTCGTGCGTTCGACGAGGGCGGCCACCCCACCGATGTGGTCGGAGTGCCGGTGCGTGATCGCTATCGCAGCAACCTCTCCAGCGATCTCGAGAACCGACTCGAGATAGGCCTCCTCGGCAACGGCAGGATCGATGACGATGGTGGGGCCCGAGCCCACGACGTACGTGTTGGTTCCGGGGCCGGTCATGAACCCCGGATTCGGAGCCAGAACGACTGCCACATGTGGAGACAGGCGTGCCCGCAGGATCTCCCCCTGGTCCTGCCACTCGACGTTGCGAAGAGAGGACAGGATGATGGCGACGTCGGGGCGGCCGTCGAGTCGCTGCAACATCTCGATCGTCGGCGGAGCCATGATCGCGTTCTCGGTTGCGAGTTCGGTTAGAGCCTCCTCGGGGGTCGCCCAACGAGCCCCGTCGACCTCCGAGGGGTCGGGATCCGGCTCCCAACCCGCGGGTGCGCGCACGACGAAGAAGCGGGCGTCGAACCGCAGCGGTGACCCCAGAGGTGTAACCCACCGTCCCGCCGGCACGAGCTCATCGGTCGCAAGCGTCACGCCAAGCTCCAGGCAGCGCTCGAGCCAACGCCCGGGCTCTTCGGTTAGGTCACGCTCGAGCTGCTCGATGGATCCGCGGCCGGGAGGAAAACCAACCTCCTCATAGGCCTCTCGTAACGCCGCGACATGGGCGCCCAGAGCAGACGCCGGATCGGTGCCGCCGAGAGCGGAGAGCGCGTCGGCCTGGCTCAGGGGGGACGCTCGTTCCCAGCGGACGTCGCAATCTTCCGGAGCGACCGACCCTCCTGGGAAGACGATGGCTCCGCCCATGAACCGCATCGATTTTGGCCGGACGGTGAGCAGAACCTGAGGGCCGTGGGCTGAGTCCCTGAGAATTACGAGCGTCGCCGCGGGACGCGGGTCGGAGGGGTCGTTGGTGCGCTGCATTGGTAACAGGGTATGTTTCGCGGCCAGCGAACCTTTACAGGGCCCCACCTCACGCCGAGAACCGGACGATTCGCCAAGACGCCTAGGAGGTACCACCGTGGCTGTGAAGTTCCTATCCCAACAATGGGCCGAAACGATGTCAACTGCGCTCAACTCTTCAGACGATTTCAAGTCGGCGGCTAGTGGTCAGTCGGCCAAGCTTCAGCAGGTCGTCACCGATGTCGACGGTGGAGACGTCAAGTACTACTTCGTCCTCGACAACGGGGCGGCGAACGTCTCGCTCGGCGAAGTCGAAGGTGCCGAGGCGACCGTCACTCAGAACTACGACACCGCTGCAGGGCTGCAAAGAGGCGAGGTCAACGCCCAGCAGGCCTTCATGCAGGGGAAGCTCAAGGTCTCCGGCAACATGATGAAGTTGATGCAGCTCCAGAGCGTCATCGGTGCGATTCCCAAGGCAGTCGCCGACGTCGAAGTGGAGTACTAGGCCGACACCAGGAACTAAGCAGCCCTCTCGGGGCTCCGGTGCGGCAGGCTAAGGGTGGGCTGAAACCCCGTCAAATCATCCCAGAGCAAGGGCCACCCGATCGCACGCCTGTCTGCGTCAAGCAAGTCGAGTAGGTCGGAGAAGGACAACTCCGCCGCGGCCCCAGATCACCTCGGGCTTCGTCGCGAGGCGGTACCTTGAGGCGATGGACACCCAAACCATCTACGAGAAGCTCGGCGGCTCGAGCGACAGCGCGTTCCCAACACTGCAGAGCGAGGTCGCTCACACGGAGAGCGGCACCCCCTATCTCAGACACCCGGGTGTCGTCCTCATCTCAAAGCCCAACGTCGAGATCGAAGGCCTGCGTCCGTTCCTCGAGGGCTACGGCCGAGAGTTGAACTTCGACGCCTACCTCGACGACCCGACATCGCTACCCTCCGGGTCGCTGTTGCTGAAGACGGCGGGCCAGACCTGCTACTCGAGCTTTGGACCGAAGCGCACCTACAACGAAAACGCCCAGCGCTACTTCGACAACCTGTCGTCGTCGGGCCACGGCTCGGTCTTCGAGCACGCGGTTTTCTCGTTTTTCGTTTACGGGGTCTCTCGCGCGATCACCCATGAGGTCGTTCGTCACCGAGCCGGGACGGCGTTTTCGCAACTCAGCCAGCGCTTCGTTTCCGGCAAGGTGCTCCGCTTCGTCGAGCGACCCGAGTACCAGGACGTGCCGACGCTGCACGAGCGCTTCGAACAGCGCATCGACTTCCTCGCGCGCGAGTACGAGGAGGTCGCCGAAGAATTGGTCGAGCTTCAATTGCAGGGCGATCCCAGGTTGGTCGCCGAGGCTCGCACCGACATGCGTAAGCGCGTCCAGCAGAGTGCTCGCTCGGTCCTTCCCAATGAGGCCGAGACGACCATGGTCCTGTCGGCGAACGTTCGGGCCTGGCGACACATGATCGAGATGCGCACCGACCAGCACGCCGAACGAGAGATCCGTGATCTCTACTTCCGCATCTTCTTGTGCCTGCGCTTGCTCGAGCCGATGCTGTTCGGCGACTACGAAATCGAGTCGTACCCGGACGGGACGTACGGCGCTACGACGGACTGGCGGAAGATCTAGCGACGCCAACTACTTCACTTCAATGCGTCCCGTCATGTCGGGATGAAACGTGCAGACGAACTCGACCCCCTCGTCGGGCACCGTGAAGGTTGCCGTGGCGACCTCGTTTGCCTCGACCGTTCCGGTGTTCAGGTCGAGAGATTCGATGGCGAAGTCGTGGGCCGTGGAATCGTCGTTGGTCACCTCGACCGTGACCTCCTCACCGGCCGTCAGGTTCAGGGTGCCGGGATCGAAGGCCTGATCCTCGACCATCGCGACCTGAATCGCGTCGCCATCAGACGACGCTCCTCTTGTGACGTCACCCGCCGGCTCGGACGAGCTGCAGGCGGCCAGCCCGAGTAGCGCAACACCGGTTACGGCAGCCCATCGAACGCCCAGCGGTGTACGGCGGAAGACGCCTCTTGCTCTCTCGATAACGGGCATGGCTGACTCCTTTGTCGAATGCGATCTGAGTGGGACGACCTCATTCTGGGCCTATCGACCCCCCAAGACATCAGGAAGACCCCCCAATTCGACCCTAGGGACCCCGATTCGCCCTCGGACTCGGCGACTACATTGACAAACATCGATGTATTTGCGTAAGCTCCTCTACATCGACGACCATCTATGTAGGAGAGGGCGATGACCACTCTGACCGACGAGCGAGATCTCTCTGCGGGCTGCTGCGCTCCGCTGATGGGAGAGGGGCTCTCCCGCGAGGAGGCCGGCGCGACGGCCGCTCTTTTCAAGGCTCTGGCCGATCCGACGCGCGTGAGGATCTTGAACCTTCTGGCCGGGAGCCCCGAGCCCGTCTGTCTGTGCGACATCAACTCGAGCTTCGATCTCTCTCAACCCACCCTGAGCCACCACCTCAAGAAACTCGTTACGGCCGGGTTGTTGACCCGCGCGCAACGGGGAACGTGGGCTTTCTACTCGATCAACGAAGGAGCGTTGCGGCGCCTGGGCGACGCCGTCGGACAGAGGGAGGTCGCATCGTGAGCGAACTGCGAGAGCAGGTAAGGGAGCGCTACGCGCAGGCCGTCAGCGTGGTCACCGAAACCGGCGCTCACGCCGAGGAGAGCACGGGTTGCTGTGGAAGCGATGGCGACTGCTGCGGACCTAACGCAGCATCTTTCGGTTCCGAGCTGTACGAGATCGGCGAACGCGACTCGTTGCCGGAGGCCGCAGTGCTCGCGAGCCTGGGGTGCGGCAACCCGATGGCCGTCGCCGATCTGAACCAAGGAGAGGTGGTTCTCGATCTTGGTTCGGGTGGCGGCATCGACGTCCTCCTGTCCGCGCAACGAGTTGGTCCCTCCGGAAAGGCCTACGGGCTGGATATGACCGACGAGATGCTGGCCCTCGCTCGCCGCAACAAGGAGGAAGCGAGCGTCGACAACGTCGAGTTCTTGAGGGGATACATCGAAGCGGTGCCTCTGCCCGCCGAGACCATCGATGTGGTGATCTCCAACTGCGTGATCAACCTCTCGGAGGACAAGCCGTCGGTGTTCGGCGAGATGTTCCGAGTTCTTAAGCCTGGCGGCCGAATCGGAATCACCGACGTCGTCGCGAGCGACGAGCTGGCGCCCGCCGACCGAGCCGAACGGGGCAGCTACGTCGGATGCATCGCCGGAGCGCTGTCGTTCTCCGAGTACAGGGAGGGGCTCGAGGCCGCAGGCTTCGCCGAGATCGCGGTCGACTCGACGCACGAGGTCAACAACGGGATGCACTCGGCCATCATCAGGGCCACGAAACCAGCCTAGTACTTGACTACCGCTATTGGCTCAGTAGATATTGAGTCAATGGTCACTGAGGTATTATACGCCAGCCTGGAGGAGCGGGCCAGAGCTCACGCCGCGCTGGCCGACCCCCACAGGTTGGCGATCGTCGACGAGCTCAGGATCTCCGACCGGTCTCCATCGGAGCTGGCCGAGTTGCTTGGCCTGGCCTCGAATCTGATCGCTCACCACATAGGGGTCCTCGAGGGCGCGGGGCTGATCGAACGCCTCGAATCCCACGGAGACCGAAGACGTCGCTATGTGCGACTCCGGGCGCGCTCGCTAACTGAGCTAACCCGACCGGCTCTTCTTCAGACGATCAGCGTCCTTTTCGTCTGCACGGCGAACTCTGCACGGTCGCAGCTTGCTGCGGCGATGTGGAACAAGGTTCACGTGGTGCCTGCTCAGTCTGCCGGCACGCAGCCAGCGGCGCGTGTGCATCCAGAGGCGGTGCGCGTCGCTCGGCGGTTCGATATCGATCTCGAGGATGCAAGTCCGCGCGCGCTCGAGCCGCACGAGCTTGAATCCGCATTTGTCATAACCGTCTGTGATCAAGCTCACGAGGCCCTGACCGAAGGCGCGCTGAAGCCCTTCGTTCACTGGTCCATTGCCGATCCAGCAAAGGGCGGAGACGGGAAGTCCTTCCGACTTGCCGCCGATCGAATCGCTCGTCGGGTCCACGAACTTGCTCCGCTCGTTGCCCCCGTTACCTGAAAGGAAAGAGGCCGTGGTTGAAACAACGAGTTACCTAAACGACGTCGCTCCCGAGACCCGGCATCTCATCAGTCATGCGGCCCAACGGCTGCACCGCGAGTTTGACGGGATCTTCGGAGCAGAAACGATCGAGCGATTCGTCGCGGAGTCTTGCGCTCAGCACGGCCGAGCGCGGATCCAAGCGTTCGTACCGCTGTTCGTCGAGCGCTTCTCGCGTGAGAGACTCCGTGCGCTTGCCAAGGTGGAGGGTCACTTGACTTCGGATGCTCCGAGCGTCGTCTTTCTTTGTGTTCACAACGCCGGCCGCTCTCAGATGGCCGCCGGATGGATGCAGCATCTCGCCGGAACGCGCGTCGAGGTCTTCTCGGGCGGCTCGGACCCCGCAAGTGACATCAACCCCGCAGCCGTCGAAGCCATGTCTGAGATGGGGATCGACATAAGTCAAGAGTTCCCCAAGCCCTGGACGGATGAGATCCTTCGCGCTGCCGACGTCATCGTAACCATGGGGTGCGGGGACGCTTGTCCCCTCTACCCCGGCAAGCGCTACGAGGATTGGGAGCTCGCCGATCCCGCCGGACGCCCGATCGAAGAGGTGCGCGGGATCAGAGACGAGATCAAGGCGCGCGTCCAGCACCTCATCGGGGAACTAACTCCACAGCACTCATGAAGCCGATCTTCTTCGCCACTCCCGCCGAGTGGCGAGCCTGGCTCGAAGAGAACCATGCGGGCAAGGACGAGGTGCTCCTCGGATTCCACAAGAAGGCCTCTGGCCTCCCCTCCATGACCTGGTCCGAGTCGGTGGACCAGGCACTGTGCTTCGGCTGGATCGACGGCGTGAGGAGGAAAATTGACGCGACGAGTTACTCCATCCGTTTCACGCCCCGCCGAACCCGGAGCACCTGGAGTGCCGTCAACCTCAAGAAGGTAGAAGAGCTGATCAAACAGGGGTTGATGCACCCAGCCGGACGCGCTGCGTTCGAGAAGCGCTCCGAGGAGCGCTCGAAGATCTACTCCTACGAGCGGGCCAACGCGAAGCTCGGCAACGAGTACCAAAGGGAGTTCCGCGCGAATGAAAGGGCCTGGGCCTTCTGGGAATCACAACCCTCCGGTTACCGCGGAACTGCAACGTGGTGGGTCATAAGTGCCAAGCAGGAGGCGACGCGCCGGCGGCGACTCGCAGCCCTCATCGACGTCTCGGCCAACGGTAGGCGGATCGACCAGCTAGCGCCGCCAACCGGGAGGACGTGACTACTCCTTGGGATCAATCATTCTCGGACTTGGTGGCCGCCATCAAGTGGCACAATCGAAGCAAAGCGAGAATGGTCCGTTTGAATGATGCGAAGGGTCGAGGCTATGCCC
>JBOGWS010000070.1:0-3107 GCA_050693895.1 Actinomycetota bacterium
CGTAACGGTGCAGGGCCGGGATCTGCTCGGTCAATGGGAACCGCAGTGCGGTACCGATGGCCTCAGTCGGCACCCGCTTGGCGTGCGGGAGGAATTGCCGGCGCACCGCCGAGCCGGCGCCGTCCGCACCGACGAGCAGATCACCGGTAGCGCAACTGCCGTCGTCGAAGAATGCGGTGACTTTGCCGCCGTGCCGCTCGTAATGGGTGAAGGTCTTGCCGAAATGCACCGTGTCGTCGAGGCCGGACATCAGCAGGTGCCGCAGAGTGATCCGGTCGACGGCGTGTGAGCCTGTGCCGGCGGCGGCAGGCATGCCTTCAGTGCCCTGCTGCCGGCCGGGTTGATGTTCTCCAGAAGCTGGCATTGCCGCACCCGACACCCTGTGCTGCCCTCGCCAGGTCCTCACCTTCGGCGTTCCGCCGACCGACGTGGTTGAGCACCCGCTGCCGCAGCCACTCGATATAAACAGTGGCCTCCTCGGCGCTGCCGCGTTTTTTGCTTGCGCTGGCCAAGTCATGTTCCCCCGGTGAGTCTCGCGTGCGCGGGGTTTGCGGAACGATAAGCCGAAGATCATGAGGACGGCTTCGTCCACGTGGCAGGCCCAGTAAAGGCGCTTTGCCCCAGGTCGAATGAACGTGAAGCCCAATTTCGATCTAGCCACTTCTCTAGTTGGCTGTCGACCACTTCGTTGAACGTTCCCGTCACATCCATGAGCGTTTGGAGATGGTCCTTCAACTCGCCAGAAAGTACTGCCACCGCTTCGAGTGCAGTCCTGGCCGAGAGCGCCGAAACAGCGGCCAAAGCGGAACTACGCCCACGGCGGGGGTCCGGCTCCAAACTATCATCGGTTGGCTGCAGATGTACCAGCAAATCTCGGGCACCACCCCAGCGTGAGTTGGCTCGGGTGTGCGCCAGCTCACCGAGTGCCAGGTTCAGCGCTTGTAGACGCGGCCAACCTGCAGCATCGAGCCAATCACGAGGCGTGGTTGATACTCGACCTTCGATTTTTTCAGCTTTCGCAGGGTTCCTAGTCCAGGTCCTTAATCGTGCAGTAGCTTCGAGTACGACTCGCAGAATACCCATTGCACGATCATCGTCTTCGAGCCATAGCCAGTAGGCAGATCGCAATGCCGAAGACGCAACGGATGCCGCACTGACTACCGATGGTCGTGAGTCCCAGACCGCAACGAGGCCGAGCACCTCAGCTGTGAGTACGAACTCAACCTCCGGCAACTGTAGGGTGTTTAGCGGCTTCCCGAGTAGCTCCGCCTCATTTTCCAACGACGAGAGTGCCACCTCTGCCGAACGTGAACGGCGTTCCAGAAAGAAGAGTTCCGACATTTCGTCATCGCGATATAATCGGCCCGCTGGCCTCTCTCCGTTATGGATCTTTTCTACAATCGCGCGGCTAAGGCGAAGGTCGGCGACAACTTGAGGGGATAGCCCCGATCTCGGAACTAAAGGCCATAGGCTCCACTGGGGATACGGCCTGCTACCGGCCGGAGTAGCCACTTCCTCGGCCATCGAAAAAAATTCCTCGGCGTTGCGGCCTTCTCCTGCCACCGCCAGGGACCAGACGATGCACGCTCGGATCCGCTCAATGCACAATTCAAGCATGTCGAGAACCTGATGCCCTGCTTCAAGGGATGGCCCTCGGTCCGGCGACCGTAGCAACTCGCAAGCCTCAAGATTAGCGACTGCTACACCCGAACCTCGCCCGTGCAGCAATTCGGACACTTCGCCATATAACGCCCCTGGTAAAATTCGCCTGCCCGTGATGGAAATACGCTCACCGGAATCGCTTCTCTGGTCCAGGGGAACAAGTCTTCCGCCTGTCGAGTCCAGTGTTCCCCACAGGCGGTTGTAGAATGATGACGTCGATTCGCCTCCCACGCGGGGCAACTGCGCGGTGTACTCTAGATTCATTGCCCAGCGTTCAAGTTGGGACCGACCGATTTGGGCAGCCCCTACAAACTGACCTGCGAGCAACAGACGGGTAGCCGCTATCATGCTATCAACGCCCCACGCTAACTGGTTTACCCATCCGCCACTGGAATCCACGGGGACCCGATTGGGATCGGCACCTAGCTTGCGAAGTCCGCGGTCGATCAAAAAGAGCTGATTCACCAAGACCCGAGTACGCCTAATCAACTCGGGCTGAATCGCTCCGACTCGTTCCATACGTTGGTTGTGGCGAGATATTAGCGCAGCCGCCAGCGAGTCCTCACCGCGCCGAGCGACGCCCTCGTAGTCACTAAGGTCTGAGCCAACGTTCCTTCCGAAACGCTCGGCCCTGTCGGCCCGCCGCAACGCTCGATACGTGGGCTCGCGTCCGCTAGCACGGACACGCTCCCGCCGCCGCTTCTTTCGCTGACTCGCTCGCCCCACGCCCGCGACGCCTCCCGCCCTCCTTCAGCCCACGCACACTCAGGTTCATCGCTGCCCCTCCAACTTGGGGCGCCACGGCGCGCTGCAAGTCGTCTCGTCGGTGAACAGCCACCGCAGCAGCACCCCGCACTAGTCCCCTGACGAGAATAACCAAGGACCGGCCGACCATTCTGCCCGTTTTTTCTTGGTGGGGGATGGACCCAGCGCCCAGGCTGGTGCGGAGCCACCGGCGGCTACCATGCCGGTCACGGGTGCCAGCGTCATCACGAACCTTTCCGATCCCTTTCCGATCGTTGGGACCGGCCCGGCCGCCGGGAGCCTCTGAGGGGGGCGCTCAACCGACGGCCGGGCCGGAGCTTCTAGGGGGCGTCCCCGGGGATGCGCCGCAGCAGGTGCGGTCGAACACTGATCGCCTGGTCGTCACCATCGAAGTGGACGTGCACCCGGTAGGTGCCCCGGCCGACGGCTTCACCTTGCTTATGCAGCCGGGACGGTTGCGCCCCGTGCAACTTGTCGACAGCGATCTGTTCGACCCGGCATCCCACCGGAATGTGGATTCCGTCGACGTCACGCCACGGGTAGGGCCGGGAAGGCAAGGCGGGTCACCTCCGCCGCTGGGTGGGGACGGTGACGGCGTGGCAGGCGCGGCAGTAGCCCTCGGGTGCGGCGACCAGCGCAGCGGGCAGCACCTCGACACCGCACAGCGCGTAGTACCGGCC
>JBOGWS010000071.1:0-3038 GCA_050693895.1 Actinomycetota bacterium
ACGACCAGCGCCTGCGGGTCGAGCTGCACGAGCGTCTGCGGGACGAGCTCAAGTTCGAATCCGTCGACGCGCTCGTCGAGCAGATCGCGAAGGACGTGGACCACACGCGCGCCGTGATGGCCTGACATCCGCTCATGTTCCACTCGTGCGAGTTCATCCTCATCTACAAGATCGACCTGCTGCCGCACCTCGACTTCGACCTCGACCGATTTCTGGTGAACCTCGACAGCGTGCATCCGGACGTCGAGCACGCTCTGGTGAGCGGCCGAACGGGCGAGGGGCTCGATGCGTGGAGGAAGTGGTTGCTCGAGCATGCTCGAACGCCCGTTCGAGCGTGATGACGGTCGGATCGTTTGACCTGCTAGGATGAGGCCCGTTCGCTAGGCGTGTTCCCGGCGAGCGACACCATCATTTTAGCTAGCGATTGTCTCGACAATCGCGCCGAGACGTAAGGAACTGAACACGCGCATGGCTTTGCTCAACGAACAGAAAAACGAGATCATCTCCGAACACGCCCGCTCGCAGGGCGACACCGGCTCGCCGGAGGTGCAGATCGCCCTGCTCTCGACGAGGATCTCCGAGCTTACCGAACACCTCAAGACCCACGTAAAAGACCATCACTCCCGGCGCGGCCTCCTCCGCATGGTGGGGCGTCGTCGCAGGCTGCTCGGCTACCTCGAGCGCGAGGACATCGAGCGTTATCGGGCCATCATCACGAAGCTCGGACTACGCCGATAGTTCTCGAGGGTCTCGCAGTTGACGACCAGCGATCGTTTCGGCGATCGCGCAGATGGAAGGAGACATCGCCGGCACAACTCCGTAAGTAAGTAAAGGAGAGGGCCGGCTTCCAGGCGCTCTCACGAGCGCAGACCGGTCGGTTCTCAGTTGTGAGTTCATCTCTTGGACATCCGTACCAACAGATGAACTGTCCACTGACAATCGGCCATGGCTGGCACCTCTCCTGTAACTCAGCGGCGAGCACGCGCTCGCTCACGATTCCGGCGGTCGCTAGGCGATCGCACAGGACAACAGGAGGGAAATCCGAATGCAACCGGACCCGAAATTCGTAGAAAGAAAGATCGGCGGAAAGCTCTTCCGCTTCGAGACGGGACGACTCGCGGGGCAAGCCGCGGGCGCCGTCATGGGACAACTCGGCGAGACGACCATTCTCGCCACCGCAGCCACGTCGTCGCCTCGAGGTGACGGGGACTTCTTCCCGCTCACGGTCGACATCGAAGAGAAGATGTACGCCGCTGGCAAGATCCCCGGTGGTTTCTTCCGCCGGGAGGGCCGCGCCGGCGAGAAGGCGACGCTGCTGGCCCGACTCATCGACCGCCCCCTCCGTCCGGCCTTCCCGGATGGATTTCGCCACGAGGTTCACATCGTGGTCACCACGCTGTCGGTTGACAACTCGAACCCGACGGACATCCTCGCCCTGAATGCTGCGTCGGCCGCGCTCGCGATCTCCGATGCCCCCTTCCAGGGACCCATCGGCGCGGTGCGCGTTAGCCACATCGGCGGGCAGTGGGTGCCGCACCCCACCCACGAGGAAGAAGAGGAAGCGACGATCGAGCTCGTAATCGCGGGGCGGATGAATCCGTCGAGCGGCGAGGTCGACATCATGATGATCGAGGCCGGTGGCTCGGACAACATGTTCGAGCTCATCGAGGGTGGTGCCAAGGCCCCCGACGAAGAGGTGCTGGCCGACGGGATCGAAGCGGCAAAACCCTACATCGCCGAGGTGATCGATCTGCAGAACGAGCTGGTCAGCATGGCCGGCGTGTCCAAGGGGTCGATCGACGGCGACAAGCCCGACTACCCGCTGTTCGTCGACTACACCGACGAGATCATGGAGCGCGTTCGGGCCGAGGGCGAGGCGGCGCTGCGCGAGGCTGTGGCGATCCAGGCGAAGCCGGAGCGACGCAGGCGGATCGCGGAGATGAGAGCCGAGCTCATCGAAAAGCTTGCCGACGAGTCCGACGATATTGCAGAGAAGATGGTCGCCAACGCGGTGGGCGCGCTCGCAAAGAAGATCCAGCGACAGCGCATCATCGATGAAAACGTCCGGCTGGACGGCCGGCGGACCGACGAGGTCCGTCCCATCTGGTCGCAGACCGGCGTCATCCCGCGCGTGCACGGCTCGGGTCTGTTCACCCGGGGCGAGACGCAGGCGTTGAGCATCACGACGCTCGGCATGGGACGCATGGAGCAGATGGTCGACGACCTCAGCCTTCAGGAGACCAAGCGCTACATGCACAACTACAACTTCCCCCCGTACTCCACCGGTGAGGCGGGGTTCATGCGGGGGCCGAAGCGACGCGAGATCGGACACGGTGCTCTGGCCGAGAAGGCGATCCTGCCGGTCATTCCGGCTCGCGAGGACTTCCCCTACGCGATTCGAGTCGTAAGCGAGATCCTGTCGTCCAACGGTTCGACCTCGATGGCCAGCGTCTGCGGCTCGTCGCTCTCGCTGATGGACGCGGGGGTGCCGGTGCGCGGCGGAAAGCACGTCGGCGGCGTGGCCATGGGTCTGGTGAACGAGGGCGACAAGTTCGTTCCTCTGACGGACATCCTCGGCGACGAGGACGCCGCGGGGGACATGGACTTCAAGGTGGCTGGCACCGAGGACGTCGTCACCGCGTTGCAGTTGGATACGAAGATTCAGGGGATCCCGGCGGACGTGCTGCGCTCCGCTCTGCTTCAGGCGCGCGATGCACGACTGCACATCATCTCGAAGATGAACGAGACCCTGAGCTCGCCTCGTGAGGAGCTTCAGCCTCGGGCGCCGCGCATCGAGGCAATCAAGGTGCCCACCGACAAGATCGGTGAGGTCATCGGGCCCAAGGGCAAGCACATCAATCAGATCGTCGAACAATCGGGCGCCGAGATCGACATCCAGCAGGACGGCACCATCTTCATCGGGGCTGCCGACCAGGCCGCGGCCGACAAGGCGATCGAGATGATCGAGGAGCTTGCGAACCCGAAGATGCCCGAGGTCGGGGAGCGCTACTCGGGGGCGGTCGTAAAGACCATGCCGT
>JBOGWS010000072.1:0-20436 GCA_050693895.1 Actinomycetota bacterium
GTGGATTCCTCCGTGGCTGGGGGCGGGTCGATCCCGCCGTTCACCCATGCTACGAACGGCCGGCGCCAAGATCGACAAGTGAATACAAGAAAGTGCGCCAGAGCGCCGGAAACGTCCGTTGAGCGGGAGGTCGAAGATCTCGGCGCACTGATTGCCGAGGCCGGGGGTGCGGCGTCGGTATACGGCCATTCTTCAGGCGGCGGCCAGCGGGTCACCCATCAACCGGCTCGTGCTGCACGAGCCGCCATACGGCTCCGACGATGAGGAGAGCAAGCGAGATGCACGGGAACTCGCCGAGAACGTGCGGGCAGCCATCGCGCAGGATCGTCGCGCAGACGCGATCAAGCTGTTCCTTTCGGCCTCGGGTATGCCGTCGGAGATGGTCGAGGGGATGAGCAACGATCCGAAGATGCTCGCGGTTGCCCCGACGATCCCCTACGACTTCGAGGTCATGGGAGACATCAACCGGGGTGGCACGATCCCGAAAGGCCTCGTCAGGGCCATCAGCATTCCGACACTTGTGATCGCTGGTGGGGCGAGCCCGGATTTCTTTCGGGACGCAGCCGCTCGGATCGCGGAGCTCCTACCGAACGGGAAGTACACGGTTCTGGGGAACCAGGACCACGGCGCACCCGCCGACGTGGTCGCACCAGTGGTCGCAGGATTCTTCTCAGACACTTCGCACTTGGGCACCGCCTAGAGTCGAGCGCATGGAGATCGTCCTCGCCCTGGGGTCTGCGCTCGCCTACGGCGTTTCTGATTTCACCGGCGGCGTTCTAACGAAGAAAACTCACGTCTTCACGGTGATCCTCCTGTCCCAGCTGGTCAGTAGCGCCATTCTCATCTTCGCTCTTCCTTTCTGGGACGGCTCATTCTCATGGCGAGCAGTCCAGTGGGGAACTGTCGCGGGCGTAGCCGGAATGGCCGGTGCCGCGCTTCTCTATCGCGGGCTGGCCATCGGTCGCATGGGTGTTGTTGCTCCGATCACAGCGGTCCTTGCCGCAGCGATACCGCTGTCCTTTGCACTTGCGGTAGGAGAGCGTCCAGGCTCGATGGCGTTGATCGGTGTCGTCCTGGGCCTCGTCGCGGTGGTCCTGATCTCGAGTTCCCCCGAACCCGATTCCGCTGCTGCAGCACCGGAAACGGCGCCGCTTGCCTCAATGCGGGCTGGCGGCCGCGGCATTGTCGAGGCGTTGGGCGCAGGTACAGGCTTCGGTCTGTTCTTCATACTTCTGGAGCGGACACCCGGAGAGTCTGGACTGTGGCCCCTGGTAGGGACGCGGGTCTCCATGGTTGCGTTCGTCGCATTGCTGGCTGCGGTTGCAGGCGTCTCGGTCCGACCCTCTGCGAGAATCGCTCACAGCCTGATCCTGCTCGGCGTTATCAATCTGGGAGCAGATCTCCTCTTCCTTCTCGCTACTCGGACCGGCCTTCTTTCTCTCGTGGCCGTCATAACCTCTCTGTACCCGGCGGCGACGGTCGCTCTCGCTCGCGTTTTCCTCGCTGAGCGAATGGTTCAACAACAATTGCTTGGGGTCGTCTGCGCGGCGGTCAGTGTCACCCTCATTGCGCTCAGGTGAGTGAACTAAAACGCTGCTCCTCCGAGATATGCAGCACCTGTGCCTAAGAAGCAGCCAGGGTAACGAAGCGATCGACGAAGGCCAGAACGGCGGGGTTGGCGGGACTGATGAAGTGGCCGCCTTCAACTCGGACCTCCTCGCAGTTCGGGAGGTTTTCGGCGGGGATGCTATCGGCGCGCCGGAAGTCTTCGGGGGATCCTTTCGCTGAGACGATCAGCGTTGATTGATCGATCTCGGCTAGCTCCTCCATGCTGAGCTCGAGCTCTTGGCCTCGGAGCTCTGCCAGGATCGCGGGGCCGTTGCCGATGAACATGTCCTTGAGCTCCCGAGGAAACGATTCCCATACCTCATCCCCCACCACCTCTCGCAGGAAGACTTCTGCGACCGAGGAGGCGTCGTTCGCTCCTGCTTGCAATACCTTCTGTCGCAGTGAATCTAGCCATGCCTTCCCCCCTGGATCAATCGTGAGAATCGCGGGTTCCAACAGGGCCAAAGCCTTCACCTTTTCGGGAAAGCGACGGGCAAGATCAAGCGCTGTTTCCCCACCGTAGCTGCGACCGATCACCACCGCCGGCGTTGCCGACAAGGCATCGAGAAGTGCTGCCGCGTCATCTGCGTGGTCGGTCACATCGGTAGTCTCATAAGGTTCGGGCCGTTCGCTCCGGAAGCAGCCTCTCCGGTCGTAGACGACGCACCTGCCTCGGTTGGACAGCTCCTTCGCGGCGTCTTCCCACACGAGGGCCGAGCTCGAGGTCCCATGGATGCAGAGAACGGGTACCCCTTCACGTGCTCTTCGTAATAGAGGTCGACTCCGTTTACGTTCACCCTCGACGCGCGTCCGACCTCAAGGCTCGCCTGCATGATCTCTCCCTTCACTCGGGACCGGCCAGGAGATGTCATGAGCCTCGGCCAACTCCTTGGCAAGTGATGTCTGTGCATCCAGCATTCCGAAGGGAGGGGGCGACCCGCATCGGGTGAACACCCCATCTTCGATGATCCGCGATCCTCGAAGTGACTAGTGGTCGCCGAGGCCCATTCCTAACGAGTTGAGGAGGAGCCTTCGTAATCGCAGGGACATCTCATGAGCGAAGGTGAAGCCGCCAATGGTTGCACCGAAGGTCTGATCCTTGAACTGAAAATCGACCTCTCCGAGCTTCGAGAATCCCATCTCTTCCGCACAGCGGACAAAACGGGTGTGAGCGGACCAAAGTCCACTCACACCCGTTGCGTGGCTATCGACTAGCGACGGCTCTCGCTCGTCTCGCCGGCGCGAGCCTGCTGCACTCGCTCTTGAGCGCGTTCTTGGATGCGGTCCTGGGCACCCTGTGCTTCATGCCGGATGGAGCCCGCCTCTGAGTCTGCGCGGTTTGCCGTGCGCTCCCAGTAGTTGCTCATCGTCCTTATGCCTCCCCCGCCGATTGCAACGACGGCAACACCGACGACGATGGCAAGGAGGGCATAGAAAAGTCCGTTCACGATGTTCTCGGCAATGTTGAGCTGATCCAGAGCGGCAAAGCCTGTGATCACCAAGACTGCCACGCTCGCTCCTAGTGCCAGGCCACGGCCGTAGGAGAGGCCGCCCAGGGAAGCCTCGATAATCTCCTTCACCGCTGCTGCGATCGCAGCACCTACAACGATGATCACAATCGCTACGAACACATTCGGAAGGTAGGCGATAACGCCCTGAATGAGGGTACTTACAGGGTTAGGTCCGAACACTCCGAACGCAAGTTGTAGGACGAACAGCATCAACGCATAGAAGACCACTTTGCCCAGCAACGATGATGCGTCATACCTTGATTTCTCGAGCGCCCTCCCAACGCCGCCACGCTGCACGGCCCTATCGAAGCCGACTCTCTCCAACACCTTGTCGATGACTCGAGCGATGATCTTCGCGATGAAGTACCCGATGACAAGGATGAGGACGAAACCGAATAGTTTTGGGAGAAACGTGGCAATGGATGCCCATGCATCTCCCAATCCGTCAGTGAACTGATCCACCTCGTACCATCTCCTTTCAATGGAGAATCACATTCGAGCGAACGAGCCGGCCACTTCTCGAAGCCCCTGGATCTCTCGTTGCTCGGACCGAACCATTTCGGTCCTATGGGGACGCACCGGGCGTGAAATAGTCGCGGGAAATCTAAAGGGGTTTTGCGACGGACGCGACTTTTGAGCGCCCTGAGCGTCCCCATCGTGATGAAGGCCACAAGCGACGGCGCCGATCCTCCAGGGCGGCTGCTGGGATCCATTTTCGACGCCCCTCCCGGCACGCTCAAAGGGGTTATCTATGCGGCCCGGAATGTCGCTGGAGCGTCAAGCAGTTCGTCCTCCGAACAAGGCCAGGCAAGCGAGGAGGATGTCACCCACCTTGTCGAAGAGCACATCGATTCGATCTATCGGTTGGCCCTGTCTTTAGTAAGAGATTCAGCGCTCGCGGAGGACGTCGTCCAGGAGACACTCATCAAGGTATGGCGCGCGCTGCCCGCCTTCCGCGGAGACTCTAGCCTGCGCCGATGGGTTCTGACAATTACTCACAACACAGCCGTGAGTCTTATGCGCGCCGCACGCGAGGAGGCGCATGACCCCAACGACCTGCCTGACGCGCCGGTGCCCAACTCGATCGAGAAGACAGTGCAGGACAACCTCGCCATCGAACAACTCTGGAACAAACTCGGAGAGCTCGATGAGACCACCAGAGCCCTCGTGGTGCTGCGTGACCTCGAGGGACTGAGTTACGAGGAACTCTGCGGCATTCTCGGTCTGCCCTTGCCAACCGTCAGAACCCGGCTTTTCAGGGCTCGCCGTAAGCTCGCAGCTGCAATGGAGGAGTGGCGACAATGAGACTGTTTCATCCCACTCGCCGCTGGCTATTGAAATGGGCAGAGAGCGGTCGCGGGCATTGGATCGAGCGTCACATCCAGCGCTGTAACCGGTGCTCGGGAGCGATCGATGGAATGACCGAACTCGATCCGAACGCGCTCAGACAGCTACAGCGGGCCTTGACGCCTACAACCGAGACAAAGCAACGAATCCGCACCAAGGTGCGCGAGGCCAGCCTTCGAGAGGAGACCCTGAGTCTCATGGGTGACATATTCGGAGTGGGATGGCTGACAATGACTGTGCTGCTCGAGGAGGATGAAGATGATCGATGAGAGGTGGATATTCGCCGCCGCAGCAATCGGCGGCGGCGTCCTGCTGGGAGCTTTTGCGGGATGGTCGACGCGCCGCTCTCTCGATTCCGAGTCGAGGCCCGCGGAGGTAAGGCAGATCGCGAAGCCGTTCGCGTCCTTTATCTTCTGGTTCCTAACCGGATTGGGCATCGTGATCGGGGTCGGTGCCATCAGTCCCGAAAGACTTGCCCCCTTGCCTGGCCAGATCCTCTCCTACCTGCCTCGAGTCCTTGTGGCCGGATTGATCCTCATCGGTGGCTACGCGCTGTCGTCTCTGGTCGCCATTGCGGTAAGTCGGTCCCTGAGTCGCGCAAGTGGCGGACGCCACACTCAGATTCGCCACGTCGTTCAGTACTCCTTAATGGGTGCGGCGGTCGTTCTCGCTCTCAACCAACTCGGAGTTGACACAACGATTCTCACCCTTGCTATCGCCGCCCTCCTCTTCACTGCCGGCACGGCGATTGCACTCCTCATCGGATTGGGAGGACGCGACGTAGCACGTGAGGTGGCAGCGGGGCGCTACATTGGGCGGATACTAGAATCTGGGGATGCCATTAACACCGGCGATCTCCAAGGAGTTGTGTTCGATCTTCATCCCGCCAGCCTCGAAGTCGAAACCGAGGCATCGGCTAGGTTGCAAATCCCGTACTCGCAACTACTGACGTGTGGATTTCAGTATGAGCCCGCGGAGTCGAAGAATCCGGCTTCGGAAGGATCCTCTGGCTCCTAGGAGTAGATTCCCCCAGCGGATAGGCGCGCGTCCGCTCACAGGGACACCTTATGAGCGAAGGTGAAGCCGCCAATGGTTGCATCGAACCGGTCTGATCCGTGAACTGATAAATCGTCCTCGACGACCTTCGAGAACCCCAACTTGCGACACTTCGCATGGACTGAGGGGTTGGTAGTCGGTGGAAAGGCGGGGACCACTTCCCAATGCGACTCCAAACCCGTCGGTCATAGCCCTCGAGAGCATGAGGACGCTTGCCAGTCGGATGGGGCGGTGCGAGCCTGAAGGACACGCCGCCAATGAAAGAGGTCCCATTGCGCGCTCGCAGACTCGCCGACGTTCCTGGATTCGGCATCGACAAGGTTGCTGCCGCCGCGGGCCTCGATCCCGACGTCCTTCGGATGGAGAACCTCGACACCGACATGCCGCCGCCGTCGGGGGTCGTGGACGCGACGCGCAAGGCGGTCGGGCAGCGCGAGTACAACAGCTGGCTCCCGTTCAGCGGGCGCCCCGATCTCAAGGAGGCGGTCGCCGATCACGTCGAGGCTCGGAGCGGCTTGCGCTACGACCCCCTCTCTGAGATCGTCATTACCACCGCGGACGGGAATGGTCTCATGGATGTTCTCCTTGCGACTACGGATCCAGGCGACGAGGTCATCCTTACCGACCCCACCTACGCGGGGATGATCAACCGGGTGCGGCTGGCGGGTGGTATCCCTCGTTTCGCCGAGTGCAGGCCGGTCGACGGTGAGTGGCGACTCGACCTCGGCAGTCTGAGAGCGGCCGTTACAGACAACACGAGAGCACTCTTTCTTCAAAACGCGACGTTCCCGTCCGGCATGGTGTTTACGCAGGAGGAATGGAACGCGATTGCAGACCTTGTCGTCGAGAGGTCACTTCACCTCATCTACTGGGGTTTCATGGAGAGCATCCTGTTCGACGGCCGGCCTCTGCTTCATCCGGCTTCTCTTCCCGGGATGCGCGGCCGCACCATCACGATCGGATCGGTTTCGATCGAGTATCGGATGATCGGTTGGCGAGTTGGCTGGGTCGTGGCCGACCCCGAGACCGCCGATGCCGTGGGCATTGCCCACATCTACAACGGACTGGTGGCGAGTGGGTTCGCTCAGGCCGGAGCCATCGAGGCCTTGAGATCGTCACCGGACGATCTGACCAGAGCGGTCCAAGAGTTCCAGAGACGCCGGGACACCGTGATGGGGGAGTTCGATGGTCTGCCAGCGATCAGCGCCTCCGGGGGGTGGTCTCTGCTGCTTGACACTGAAGCCATGGGCATTCCGCCACCGGAAGCGTCCAGGAAACTGCTTGAACAAAAGGTCGCAGCAACACCGATGACGGTCTGGGGGGACACGGTTGCGCCACGATACGTGCGATTCGTCTTCAGCCGAGAGCCGGTCGAACGCCTGCTGCAACTGGGCGAACGAGTTCGCAGAGCGCTGACGTAACGAGCTAGAGCGTCGAGGTTGCGACCAAAGTCAGCCGTCCACCAGGAACGTCTGCAGCGGGCCCAGCAACCTCTTCGATCGTTTCGAAACATGAGGAAGGCGGGTGACTCGGTGCGTCATCGGCTCGCCTGCCTCGCGTCGTTGGAGCTGTTCGAGCGCGATCGGTTGCCACAGCTTGTCCATGACCTCGGCCGGGCCCCCATCCAACTGGTCGCGAGGAAGCTCGAGGTGCTCGGCCCATAGGCGCAACCGTGTGTTCAATGCCAAATCTGGATTGCAGGTGACCACGTTCACCTCGGAATCGTTGAACAGGGAATGGTTGTTCAGATTTCCGGAACCAATGGTGAGCCATTCGTCATCAACGATGCCGATCTTGGCGTGAATGTAGACGGGACAGGTTTCGCTGTCGTCGCGAACGTAGAGTGTGCAAGCCAGGAACCGTTCTCCGTCTCCATCGGCTTCGGCGAGCACCGCTAACTGCCCGAGGGTGTCGTCCTTGCCGGTCGAGGGTTTGGACGGCAGAAGAACGAGCACTCGGAAGTCGTCCGAGGGAGGATCTCTGAGCTTGTCCGCGAGGATCTTCACGATCTCAGACGACCACAGAAACTGGTTCTCTAAGTAGATGAACTTCCGCGCGTCGCGCAACGCCTTTATGTAGGACGCCAGCAAACTGAAGTCTCCCTCGGGCAGAGCGTCGTAGATCTTTTCAGGCACCGTCCGCACTAGTTGAGCCTCGACATCGCCCGCGGCCTGAGGAGCCGAGCCGCCATCAAGCGACTTCCCGGTTACGTCGTGCCACCGAGTTGCGAAGTGTCCGGCGACATCTGCCACCAGTGGGCCGCGAATCTCGAACGCTGCATCGTGCCAGCCCATGGGCTTGCGGGGTGGGTGATGCGAGCTGTCGAGGCGACTCGCTCCGAGAGTGGTGAAATCGAGACCGCCGACGAAGGCGAGGTCACCGTCTATCACCATGATCTTTTCGTGGTGGCAATGAAGGAGTCGCTCTTTGGAGTCGATCGCGAGTTGCACGCCGGAGTGTCGGGAGAATCGAGCCGCCAGTTCCTTAGCCTCGCCGCGACGAGGCCGGAAAGGCGGAGGCAACGGCGCACCTCCCCAGAGGAGAATTCGCACATCCACCCTCTTCCCCGCCTCGATGAGCAGGTCTTCGAGCGTCACGTCGGAATCCTCGCTCAGTGAGAAGTCGTGCTCCATGTGCCAGGCGCCGATATGTACGAACGAGCGCGCCGAACGGATGGCCTCGGTGATCGCCTTGAAGGTCTCTTCACCGTCGATGAGAACCCGGAGAGCGTTTCCCTTCCTAAGGGGTGTGCGTCCGGTCGCCCATGGTTCCGGACCCGGCTCGAACGCGTCGCCCCACCCGACCCTGGCCAGTCTCCGCCGGTGATGACGCCGAAGCGTCCACTCGAGGCCATCCCCGAGCGTGCGGTCCAACTTGTGCAGCGGGTTGCTCCTGCTCAAGCGCAACCTTCCCCCTTTTGACGGCAGCGGCTCTAGAAACATATAGGTTGCGGTCGTGGACGAGCAGAAAGACAACCGGATCCGCGAGCGAACCGAAGGCGCCTTCGGCTACGTGGAGGACATCTTCTACGTCGCGGTCGCCGTCGCGTTGGCGATTGCCGGTGTGATGCTGTTCGGCTACGTGGTTTACGACTTCGCCGTGAGATTGTTCGATGGCGGAAAGCTGACCGACCTAATCCTTGAGTTTCTCGACGGCCTGCTGCTCGTATTCATCATCACCGAGTTGATTCACACGGTACGGGCCGTGATCGACGAGAAGGTGCTGGTCGCCGAGCCGTTCCTGATCGTCGGCATCGTCGCCGCGATCCGGCGTCTCATCGTGATCAGCGCCGAGGCGAAGGATCTACTCGGGACCCCCGAGTTCGCCGACGCGATGTTCGAGATCGGACTCCTGACCGGATCTGTGCTGTTGCTGGCCGCGGCGATCTTCCTGCTCCGCAGCACGGTTAGGAGTGAGCCGAGCTCGGCGCACGAGCCCGACGCCGACGGCTAGAGATGCGGGGCGACCTCGGACGGACCGCGGAAATAGGTGTGGGAAGCGAGCCCCGGCTCGCGGGTACCGGGGCTCGCAAGTGGCCCAGCCTTCGCCCTAGAACTGGTGCGCACCCACCTCACTCCCACAGCGTGAGGTGATTGCCTTCGCGCCGCCTCCGCTTCGCTTCCACTCGTCCAAACCCTCGAACACGCGCCAGGAGAAGAGCGTCGATGTCGAGTGAGCCCGTGAGCGCGGACTCGCGGGGGGAACTCATCTGCGCTGCGCGGGCAAGTGGAGTCTCCACAGCACCCCAACCTTCGTCGGTGTGTGGCCGGCTACTAGCTGCGAAGTTCTTCATGGCCCCATGATGGCCACGGCTCTTTCGGTGGTCTTAGGGTGCAGTTAAAGCCTCGAAATTTTTTCGAGAAGTGCCGGGAACGGCGCAGCTTCGATGCCGATTTCCTCCATTTGTCGGGAATACACCCCATACCACCTACGCGCTTCTCCATGCCTGCCGGCCGCACTCAGCGTCCCGACGAGTTCCAGATAGGCCTGCTCGTCGAACGCGTCGCGCTCCAGGATACGGAGCAGATAGCGAACGGCGGCCTCATCGTCTCCCCGGTTGACGGCCCGCTCGGCGAGCTCACGAGCAACCTTTACGTAGCTATCGCGAGCTTCTTCCCGTACGGCCACCGACCAGTCCTCGTAGGGGTCCTCCTCGAGGAAGTCGCCGGAGTAGAGGGACTCGGCCCGCGTCAGGTGATCCATCGCCGCGGATTCATCACCTGCGCGCTGGGACTCCAGACCGGCGCCCATCTGCGCGAAAAAAGCTTCGACGTCGACGCTGAGGTGGTCGAGGTCGATGCGAGCATCGTTCTGGTCGGCTGCGACGAAATGCCCCGGGTCGAAACGTTTGTCCGGATCGAGAACAGCACGCAGAGTGGCGAGCGCGACCGAGAAGCGATTGGCGACCTTTCGAGGCTCTTCGTCGGGCCACAGGGTCTCCATCAGGTACTCGCGCGTTACGGAGCGCCCTCGCTTCCCGACCAGGATCTTGAGCAGATCGCGGGCCTTCTTCGATTGCCACGCCGTGCGAGGAACGGGAGATCCGTCGCGCACCACTCTGAAGCCGCCCAACGTGTGGATCTCGACGGTTCCAACGGTCTGGTTGTGCAATGAGTGCAGTAGGCCTGCTGAGTTCACCGTCCCCGGCCTGACTCCGCATTCGCGCAGGAAGCTTTCCGCTCGCTCGGCTTGGGGACTCGTGTGTGGCTCGCCGCGCAGGTTGGCGATAGCAAGTTCGACCCGTGCCTCACCGAGTGGATTGCCGATCTCTCGCCACACCGTGCGCGCCTGGTCAAGAAGCCGTGCGCCATCGACATCGTCTCCACAGGTCATTGCGCGCAGCTCGAGCGCCTCGGCAAGCCCCGCGCGATCGCGGCGTGTACGCGCTTCCTG
The DNA here is from genome assembly GCA_050693895.1 of Actinomycetota bacterium. Taxonomy (GTDB): domain Bacteria; phylum Actinomycetota; class CADDZG01; order CADDZG01; family WHSQ01; genus WHSV01. Next base: position 10,416 of record JBOGWS010000072.1, read on the forward strand.
TGCGGCTTCGACGGCCTGCTCGTGTGCGGCTTCCTGATTGCCCCTCGCCGCAGCTACCCATCCTGCAGCCAGCATCGCAGGCACTCGTTCGAGCCCTACGGCTAGGGCCAGAGCTCGCCCTGCGAGTTCGGTTGCGCGTTCCGGATCCTCGGTGGCGAGAAGTCGCGCCAGGCCCGACAGCGACGGCACCAGTGCCTGAAGGTCCTTCGGTTCGTCCGATTGAGCGATGGCCTCCTCGTACGCAGCGCGCGCCAATGCGTTCTCACCGCGCTCTCTGTGAATGTCGGCGAGTGTGCAGAGCGGATACGACACGCGCCTCGAGTTAGCGCGTTGATAGAGGGATTTTGCGGCCTCGTTGTCCGCAATGGCTTCGTCAAGTTTGCCTATGTAGAACTTCACCTCGCCCCGGTTGGCGAGAGCGAGGGCCTGGATTATTACGAACCCCGCAAGGTCGGCGAGCCGAATCGCGATATCCAACTCATCGAGAGCTTCCGGATAGGAGCTTTCCTCCATGTGATGCGACGCGCGGTTGGTCCTTACGCGCGCAATCAAGAGGACGTCGCGCGTGCGCTCTGCATGTTCGAGAGCCTGAATGTAGTGCGCGTCGTTGGCACGTCGGTCGCCCTCCATGGCGGCGAGCAACGCAAGGATGGTGTGAGTCACCGCAAGCGCCTCGGAGTCACCAACCCCTCTCGAGAGCGTCATGGCTTGCTCGGCCTTTTCACGACACATCTTTGCTTCGCCCCGCATCCAGTGAACCGTTGCGGTCCATGCAAGCAACAATGCCTCATTGCGCGGATCCGATCCGTCGATGCGCGCGCGTTCGAACGTTGCCATAGCCTGATCCGGCTCCGAGCTCAGGTAGTGGATAAGAACCATTCGCCAGGCGATGTCGGGTTCAAGATGCTCGGAATCGCGGGCAACGTGCTCGTAACAGGCAAGGGCCCCGACCCAGTCTCCCCGCACCTGCAGGGCCTCACCCTTGAGCTGGTAAGTGCGAAGGCCGCGCAGCGTGGGTGGTACTCGTTCGATCGCTCGGATCAGAGAGTCGACCGCACCATGAGCCAACAGAGTTGATCCATGTTGTTCGAGGAGACGACCCAAACCTTTGTGGTCATCCATTGCCTCGAGCGACTTGACTGCCTCTTCGATGTATCCGTGACTCTCGAACCAGCGAGCCGCAGTGCGGTGAACCCATCGGCGCTCGTCGTCACCCAGCGGCAGTTGTTCGCGCGCGAACTGACCGAGAGGAGCATTGAGGGTGAACCATTCCTCGTGTCCCGACGGCTCGACGAAGAGCCCTCGCCGCGCGAGTGCGGTCAACAGCTCTGCTGCATTCGGAATACCGAGGTCCTCGCAAACGCCGGCCGTAAAGCGGTCGAGCACAGCCATCTCGCGCACCAGCTTGCGGACCTCTGGGGACTCGCTTTCGAAGACCTCTCGAGCCAGGTAGGCATAGAGCGGCCCGCCTTTTCCCGTCACTCGTGCGAGGCGCCCGGCGCGTTCCTCGATCGGACTCGTCTTGAGGGACTCCAGCGTGAGCCGCACGGCGGCCGGCCATCCACCGGTAACGCGCTGAAGGTCCGGGGCGAGTTGTTCGGCCGCGTCCTCCATAGAGGTCCGGAGCAATACCTCGATCTCATCGAGCGTGAACGTGAGCTTGGCCCCCGTGACCTCGAGCACCTGCCCCTGCCCCCGCAGCCGCTCTATCTGAAAGGGCAGTTCGGACCGGCCGGCGAGCACCAGGTGAAGAGTCGAGGGGGCCTGACGGCAGAGCTCGTCGATCACGCGCGATGAGGGACTGCTCGGGCCGAGCTCGTGAAAGTCGTCGATGATCAGGACGAGATCCCGCTTCAGTTGGTGATAGAGCATTTCCGACAGAACCGCGGCGAAGGCCCGGGCCCGGCCCGCCTCATCGCTCGCCGAGTCGGGGCCCCTCGAGCCGATCATGCCGGCCGCAATCTCCCCGGGGAGGTCGGGAACGCGCAACCGGAGCGCCGCGAGGATTCCGAGGGCAAAGCTCGGAAGGCTTCGATCCTCGGGAGTGACCGTGTACCAGGCCGGCGTGATGGCACTCGACCACGATCCCAAGAGCGTGGACTTCCCGAAGCCTGCATCGGCGATGACGGTCGTAAGTCTCCGACTCGTCACCTCACCCAGGAGGTTCTCCAGGCGCGGACGATCGAGAACGGGTGCGCCCCGAACCGGCGGAATTATCTTGGCGGTAGCTACATGCGGCTCTGGCGCCCGGTTGTCCATCCACCCTTCGATTCTTGGTGAAACTTCCCACGACGTTATAGGAGATGAGGATGATTCGACAGTCCTCAGGTGCGCAGCAACTAACATTGGCGGCAAGTCAGCGTTTGCGACAAGGGAGTGACATGTCCCAACGATTCGAAGCGCCTCAGGAACCCACGATCGTCATGCCGGGCGACCATCCGCCAGACGCCGCCGAAACCGAGGGCGAGGAGCAGAGTGAGAGGGTCGAGTCGCCTGCCAAGGTGATGCGCATCGGTGCGATGGTGCGCCAGCTGTTGGATGAAGTGCGGCAGGCCCCTCTGGATGACGCCAGCCGAACCCGCCTGCGCGAGGTATACGAGACCTCCGTCAAGGAACTCTCTGGGGTGCTGTCGGATGAGCTGCGAGAGGAGCTCGAGCGCCTGCATCTTCCTTTCGACGACAACGATGTGCCGAGTGACGCCGAGCTGAGGATCGCGCACGCGCAGCTCGTCGGGTGGCTCGAGGGTCTGTTCCATGGAATCCAGGCCATGCTGTTCGCACAGCAGATGGAGACAAGGGCTCGTCTCGACGAGATGCGGCGGCCCGGCCTCCCCCCCGGTCGACAATCGGGTGAACAGCAACCCGACGCGCACGGAGGCACCTACCTCTAGCCAAGGCTGAAGTCTGACCACACGAGCAGAGCGATGAACAGCCCAAGGGCGAACACGATGAAGTAGAGAGCCGTGAGAGTGGGCAGCACGATCTCGAGCGCTCGGTCGAAACGGCCAAGGATCCGCCCGAGCCCCGCTGCGATGAGAGCAACGACGGCCATACGACCCCCGCGGACCACGGAGCTCACCACGGCGAAGGAAACCGGGTCCATGTGCGCCCCTGCCTGGAGGCCGAAGACCTTGTAGGGCACTCCGCTGAGCGGCTGGTGCAGAAGACCCAGGGGGCCGGACTGCTCCAGCCACGATGTGGCGGCAGCGCGCATCGGATCGGTGACGAGCCATGCCCTTTCGAGCATCCAGGGCCCGGCGACCGTGAGCGAGAGAACGTAGGCGAGCATCCCTCCGCACACGGAACCGGCCAGCGTGCTACCGACAAGGACCACGCTTCGTCGTGGCGCGACGAACGCAAGGGGGACGAGAACGAACTCCGGGATGATGGGCCAGAGGAAACCTTCGAGGAAGCCCCACATGAAGCACAGTCGGAGCGCCGTCGGCGATTCGGCAAGATCGCGTGACCAGACGAGCAAGGTTCGGCGCCGCCCGATTGCTGTTGCGTTCATTGATGAGCCTCCTTAGACGGTGAGCGTCAGCAGGGTGTAGGCGAGTGGAAGAACTACGAGCAGCGAATCGATGCGATCGAGAACGCCCCCGAAACCGGGAAGGCACGTGCCCGCGTCCTTCACACCGAACTGACGTTTGATGAGCGACTCGACGAGATCTCCCCAGACACAGCCGGCGGCGACGACGAACGGCAGACACCATGCGAACAAGGGATTGAGCCCGGTGGGGAGCGCGAACGACATCAGGGCGAAACCGGCGAAGGCTCCTATGAGGTTCCCGGCGGTTCCCTCCCAAGTCTTGTTGGGACTGAGAGCTGTAGCCAGTTTGTGGCGACCGAAAGCCTTGCCGAGACAGAAGGCGCACACATCGCTGACCGCGACCGATGTTCCGAGGGCGACGAGAATTCCCGGCCCACCTTCCACATGCTCTCGAATCAGAAAGAAATACCCGAGCAACCAGGGAATGTAGGCGAAACCCAGCCCCGCGTAGGCGAGATCGCGCACTCCCCAGCGAACGTCCTGTCTCAGCAAGGCCGGAACCGTCGCCACTAGAAGCAGAACGGGAGGCATCGCGCGCCAGACGGTGATAGACCACAGAAGCACCGGCGCACTTAGCAATCCGGCGACGTACAGAGAGAGACGATAGTGACGCGGGAGCCTGGTGAGCGCTGCGTATTCCCTCATGCCCTGAGCGGCGATTGCACTGATGAAGAGCAACGCGAAGATCTTCGGACCCATCGCTGCAGCTCCGTACAGCGGAGCGGTGATGGCCCACGTTCTCCAGCGAAGAAACAGCGAACGGCTGGTGAGCCGACGAAGGTTGTTGCGCTCTGCAACCAGAACTAGTCCAAGGCCTCCAGCCAGGGCTAACGAGAGTCGTTCCGCAGCCGTGACGAACAGATCTCCGGTCACGAACATCCGCGCCGAACCTCCCTCATCCGGGCCACGAAGGTCGCCGCGCACCCCGCGCACAACACCAGGAGGCCGATCTGGAACGCCAACGCGGAAGCGGTGAGTGCGGCGAGGAGTCCGGCCAGCGAGATCACCGCCACCCGGTCTGCCTTGCCCATGGGACCGGCATAGCTTCGGGCCCCAGAGGCGCTAACACCGCTCATGCCCGCGACGGAGACCAGAAGCGTGAGGGTCATGGCGGCGAGGACCAGTTCGGAGGGCGCGACTGCCAAGGTCGAAGCGATCAGTGCAATGTCGCTGACACGGTCGCACACCTCGTTGAGGGCGCCGCCGAAGTCTGAGGTCTTACCGGTGCGTCTTGCGATGGAACCGTCGAGTGCGTTCAGCGCGAGCCGTGTCAGCCCGAGAGGTGTCACCAGAATCCACAGAGCCGGGGCCTCAAGCAGTGCACCTGCGACGATCGTTCCAGCGGCTCCAGCGCTTGCGACGATTGCTGCGTATGTCAGCGTGTCGGGCTGCACTCGACGAGCTACGAGGGCGTCTTCGGTGCGGCGCAACTGGGAGACGAACCACGGTTTGACGGCGTAGAGACCTGTGTTCATCGCGCCTCCTAGGGCATGAGCTGTGACGTTGCCCTCATGCTGGGCGCGCGAACGCTGAGATTGCAGGCTCACTTTGGCTTGGATGTGGGTCGCTAGTACCCAGATGGCTCTGGGTAGTTGCGGAAGCTATTCGGGGAGTCGGTCGAGCCCCTTTTGAATCGCATACCGCATCAGCTCGTAGCGCCGCTTTAGCTGGAGCTTGGTCAAGATGTTCTGCACGTGGTTCTGAACGGTCTTGGTCGAGATAAAGAGCTTCTCGCCGATCTCCTTGTAGCTGTAACCCTTGGCGACGAGCTTGAGTACCTCGTTCTCGCGCACGCTTAGCCCGGGCTCCCCTGGGTCGTCGCGCGCGATGCGCCTGAACTCGCCAAGAACCAATCCAGCGAGCGATGGGGTAAACACCGCGTCTCCGGTGACGACTCGTTCGATCGCCTCGCGCACCTCCTGGGAAGTGGAACTCTTCAACAGGTAACCGGACGCGCCGGACTTCACGGCCTCGAGCACGTCGGCCTCCTCGGCCGAGGCCGATAGCACGAGCACCTTCACGTGTGGCGCTTCGTCCACGATCAGGCGCGTAGCCTCAGCTCCGGAGAGATTGGGCAGTTGAAGATCCATCAACACTACGTCGGGCATCAACTCAAGCGTGAGTTCGACTGCCTCGCCCCCGTCGGAGGCCTCCGCAACGACCTCCGCCATCCCGGATCGTTCCAGGTCGCTCTTAATGCCGTCACGCCAGAGCGGGTGGTCGTCCACCACGAGCACCTTTATCGGTTGGTCGGTCATCGCTAGTGCTCCGTCCAATACGTTTGCGAGGTTCTGTCGAGTGGTACGCGGAACTCGATTTCGGTTCCACCGGTTGGCGCGCTGACGACCTTCATGCTTCCGCCCAGGTCAACGACTCGGCCCTTCATGCTCTTGAGCATTCCGACCTTGCCCTCTGCCTCGAACCGGACCTCGTCGTAGTCGAAGCCGCGCCCGTTGTCCGTTACCGAGACCAGCGCGAACCCGTTGTCTTCCTCAGCGAAGACCGTCACTCGGGTGGCTTCGGCATGGCGAACCACGTTCTCGAGGGCCTGGCGCGTTGCGGCGGCAAGTTCCGTTACGACATGTGAGTCCAGGACCAAGGCCCCCACTGCGCTGACGGTTACGGGGGGCCTGTGGATTGTCCGCGCCTGCGATTCGAGTGCCTCTCGCAAGGATGAACGTCCCGTCGCCACGTCCTGCGGCTGGCGAAGGATCAAACTCCGCAGCCCGATCTCCTGCCGGCCCGCGATTTCGGCAAGGTGAGCGACCTCGGCTGGAGGCACGGCCGGGGATTGGGCGAGCTCGCGCCCCTTCTTGTGCACTAGAGCGAGAGCCTGCAGAACCGAGTCGTGGATCTCGCGCGCCAAGGACTCCCGTTCTGCCAGGCGCGCTGCTCGCTCCCGTTCGGCGAGCAACTCGTTGGTTGCGCGCGCGAGCGCTTCACCCGACTCGGCCAGTACGCGCGCCACCAAGCCCACGGCTGCTCCACCCACGAGGTAGAGGACGATGGCTCCACTCAGCGCTTGCCATTCGGGCCTGGTCAGCTCCCCAAATGGAATTCCGTTCAGCGGACGTGACAGGGCGAGGGCACAGCCGAGGACTGCGGCGGCCGCGATCCCGGCGAACGTTCTGTGCACGATGGCCCACAGAAGCACAGCGTTGGCCGGGTAGGCGGCCGCGAAGAACGGCCGGTTGGAAACGATCCATCCGTCGGGAACCACGAGTCCCGAGATAAGCACCAGGTAGGTGCAAAGAGCGAGATCGAGTCCGAGCACAGCGGTCGTCGGCGGCGAGTCGCTCAGCGAGAGCCATAGCGTCCAGGCCGCCGTTACGCCGATCGAAACCCAGGCGAGAAGGGGGCGCTGCAGGTTGTCCATCTCGGCAAGCGCAAGGACCGTCATCCACGCCAGCGAAACCCACCTGAAGACCAGAGCCCCGCGTGCCAGGGTACGCCGGTTGCGATCGGCTGGGGACGGGGTTGGTGCTCGCTCCATTGCGCGAGCGTAGTCGAGTCCAGCGCCGTCCAGCCGTCCGCTTCTATCTTCGAACGATTCGCTTTATCGCGTTCGTAGTTGCGAAGTAAAGCCACCCTTTGGGGCCCTTCATGACGTCGGTGATCCCCTCCTGGCCGCTGAGGATGACGCGCTGCCTGCGAACGCGCGTGCCCCTCTTGTTCATGACCATCCTGCGAATGCGCCCCCCGAAATCACCTGTGTAGACGTCCCCGTTCAGGGCCTTCATCTTGCCCTTGTAGAAAGTTGGATCGGTGGGGACGATAATGTTGCTCCAGCGCACCTCTGGACCCTTCGGGTTGGGGCCAACTCCCCTTGTTCCGCACTGGTAGCCGTTGCCCCACCCGTAGTTGCGGCCCTTCTTGATGACGTTGAACTCATCGTCGCAATTCGGGCCGTTCTCGGTGGAGTAGATCTTTGTCGTTCCCGGCTTGTGAGCTAAGCCGAAGGGATTTCGGTGTCCGTAGCTCCATACCGCGTTGTTGAAGGGGTTACCGTCCGAAACCGAACCGTTCGGGTTGTACCGAAGGATCTTACCCAGCCGGTTCCTGCGGTTCTGAGCAAGAGATGGACGATGCTGCTCACCTGTAGAGACGTACAACTTGCCCCCGGCGAATTCGATTTGACCTCCGTTGTGGTAACCGTTCGAGGCGGCGCTGATTCCGCTCACGATGACCTTTGGATTCCGACAGCGCCCCCTACGAACCGTGAAGCGCTTTACCTCGTGCTGCAGTGGACTGGCCTTCGTGAAGTAGACGTAGAGGTAGCGGTTTTGCTTGAACTTGGGATGGAGCGCTATGCCCAGCAGGCCACGTTCGCCGGTCGAGTTGACGTTCAGAGTCGCACACGCGCGACGCTTGAGCTTGCGCCCCTTCAACACGCGGATTTTTCCGGTGTTCTTCTCGGTGAAGTAGATCTTCTTGGTGCCGGGCCTGTGGGCCATGTCGACTGGGAAGTTCAGGCCCGACTTGTACCCCTGCACCCTCGCATTGGGGGGCAGCGCCGACGCCGACGGTGCGAACTGGACGAGCGAGCCCCCAACCACCACGGCGAGCACAGCGGCTCTTACCTTCACTTGAGTTTGCCTCCCGGAGTCCGATGAGAGAGTGGTCGGTACCGACCACTTAGGGTCGACATTCTATGAGGAACCGGTCGTTTCGGGTCAAGAAACTTACACAAATACCTCCTATCGGAACCAGAGGACGCAGGGTGCTCCGTTACCTCTTCGTGTTCACGATGGGAGGGTTCACCGCGCTCCTCCTCCTCCGCTTCGTCCCGCTGCCGGCCCAAGACCTGGGTCCGGCGCGCGTTCGGACTTCCGCCCGATTGGGGGGAGGGAACACCGCCGTCCTTATTCCGCCCCTTGGCCAGATATCTGCGAACACGCACGCTACGCCCGTGACATTCGCCATCGAGCTCGTTCAGCTCGACCTTCCGCGTCTGGGTGTTGCCGTCTCCACGGGCGAGGGCCGGGAAGTGCTTCGGGCCCGCATCCAGAGGGATCTCGCAGGGACCCTCCGTCGAACGGGTGTGCTGTTGGTCGTTGCAGGAACCATCATCGGCGCAATCACGGGTGCTCTCATTCCTTACCGAAAATGGAAGTACATACTCACGGCCGCAACGGGTGGCTTCGTGGCGGTGTCGAGTCTGTTTGGCCTCGCCCTCGTGACGTTCGATCCGGAGGGATGGGAGGAGCCAAAGTTCACGGGGACGCTGGCACGGGCTCCCGACATGCTCGAGGCGGTCAACCGGAGCCTCGGTTCTCTCGACAACCTACGGGACCGGTTTGAGGTGGCGTCGCAACGCATCTCCGACTTGGTGGCTCTGCTCGCCGAGCCACTGGACGATCCGGCTGGTGGCACCAAGGCGATCCTTCACGTGAGCGACATTCACTCGAACCCCTTGGGTGTAGAGGTCACTCGCCAGCTCGCACAGCAGTTCGGCGTCTCGGCCGTCATCGATACCGGTGACCTGACCTCGTTCGGTAATCCCGTCGAGGGCCGAATCGGAGAGCTGATCGACGGTTTCCCTGTGCCCTACGTATTCATCCCTGGCAACCATGATTCGACGGCCAACCGTGCCGAGGTGGGGCGAATCGAGGAGGTCCTTCTGCTCGATCGGGAGACAACGACGGTCGGAGGGCTGGACGTGCTCGGGTGGGCCGATCCGACCTTCACCGCTTCGAATGAGATCACGACCGAAGAGGGCAACACGGCCCGAGAGGAGGAAGCAGAGTTGGTCGCAGAGGCGGTCGAGGAGCTTACGCCCGACGTCTTGGCGGTGCACGACGAACGGCTAGCCGAGGACTCGTACGGTCAGGTGCCGCTCGTGATCTCGGGGCACACCCACGAGCGCGACCTGCGCATCGAAGAGGGCTCGATTCAGCTCGTGGTCGGCTCGACCGGGGCAACGGGCCTCGGGTCGTTCACGATCGAGGCGGACCTTCCCTACGAGGCGCAGGTCATCTACTTCCGTGACGGGCTGCCGTCGGCGGTCGACTACGTGAGCTTCAAGAGTTTGGGGAGCGAGTTCGATATCCAGCGGGAGGTCTTGGGGGTGGGCGAGCAGTTCCTCGAGGAGACCCAATCTCCCTGAGGCTATGATGCCCGGCGGAGGCGTGCCCGAGCGGCCGAAGGGAGCGCACTGCTAATGCGTTAACCGGGCAACCGGTTCCGGGGTTCAAATCCCCGCGCCTCCGCTCCTGTTAACTCCCAGAATGACCAATAACGACCGTCGGTTAGAGTTTGGTGGCATCCCTTTGCGCCCGTAGCTCAGTGGATTAGAGCGTCCGGCTACGGACCGGAAGGTCGGGGGTTCGAATCCCTCCGGGCGTACCCTGTCATGTCGCGGGGCATCGTGGACAGATGTCGCGGAGCATAGTGGACACCTTCACGATCTGCCTCGGGCTTGATAGTCCTTGCTCGGGTCGAGCGTCAGCTGCCTGAGCAGCTCCCCCCCTT
>JBOGWS010000073.1:0-13785 GCA_050693895.1 Actinomycetota bacterium
GGAGTCGTCAGAGATGGGACCGCTCATCACCGGCGAGCACCGGAGCAAGGTCGAGTCGTATCTCGATGCGGGTGTTCAAGAGGGGGCCGAGCTCGTGGTCGACGGACGCGCACACGAGGTTCCCTCGCAGGGCTTCTATCTCGGCCCCAGTTTGTTCGACCGGGTGACGCCCGAGATGTCGATTTACCGCGACGAGATCTTCGGACCGGTGCTCCTGGTCGCGCGCGTCGACACCCTGGCCGAGGCGGTCGAGCTGATCAACTCGAACCCGCACGCGAATGGAACCGCGGTGTTCACGCGCGACGGGGGAGCGGCGCGCGGCTTCCAGAACGAGATCGAGGTCGGCATGGTCGGAGTGAACGTGCCGATCCCCGTCCCGGTCGCGTTCCACTCGTTCGGTGGATGGAAGAACTCGCTATACGGCGATCTCCACGTCTACGGAGAAGACGGCATCCGCTTCTTCACGCGCACCAAGGTCGTGACGAGTCGATGGCCGGACGCGCCCTCGGCGGGAGTGAGCCTGAACTTCCCAAACAGCTAGAACAATCTGGGCTTCGGCGGAGCTCCGCCACGCCTCGCCGAGCGAAAGGCCCGAAATCCCGCCCTCCCGGGCGGGCGAGTCTAGTGACCCATTAGGCTCCGCCCCCTCAGGGTCTGGACGATCATGCTCGCACCCGTGAGCGCAAGGAATACGCCGAGGATGACCCGCAGGACGCTCTCCTCCAGTTGGAGAGCGAGAGTCGCTCCCAGGAAGGACCCAACGACGCCGCCCGCCGCCAGAAACGCCGCGTGCTTGAAGGACACGTAACCCCGCCGCGTGTGGGCGATCACTCCCACGATCGCGGTGGGAACGATGACGAGCAGGGACGTCCCCTCGGCGAGATGCTGGTCGCTCCCCAGAGCAAGCACCATGAACGGCACCATGACGAGGCCCCCGCCGACTCCGAACAGCGCGGACAACGCTCCGGTAAGGATGCCGAACGCAACGACCCCCAGAACGACCCACGCACTGACGTCCACCTCACACCACCAACATCTGGATTCCGACCGCCGTCATCAACACGCCGAACATGATCTTCAGAGGGCGCTCAGCGATCCGCGACATGATGCGAGCGCCGACCGGTGCACCTGCCAGGGCCCCCAGCGCGAGGAGTCCCGCGATCTTGAAGTCGATCTCGCCGACGAGGGCGAACGTAAGCGCACCGACGGCCCCGATGGGCACGATGGCGGCGAGCGACGTGGCGTGAGCTTGGTGCTGGCTCAGATGAACGAGCGCGACCAGAAGGGGCACCATGATGATTCCCCCGCCCACTCCGAGCAGCCCACTAAGGATTCCCGCAGCCAGGCCGACACCGACGGCAGGAGCCGCCGACTTGAGAGAAGCGGACCTCACGTGGACGCGAGCAGCTGCGCGAGCCGGCCGATTCCCTCTTCCAAGTCGTCGTCTCCCAGCGCGTACGAGAAGCGCGCGTAGCCGGGCGCTCCGAAGCCCTCGCCGGGCACGAACGCGACCTTCGCCTCGCCCAGCACGACATCCGCGAGATCGAGCGACGACTCAATCGTCACCCCAGCGATCGTTCGGCCGAACAGTCCCTTGACGGACGGAAAGGCATAGAACGCGCCCTCCGGCTCGTAACAGTCGACGCCCTCGATGTCGTTCAGCAGCTTGACGATCGTCTGCCTGCGACGGTCGAACGCAGCCCGCATCGCCCTGGCTGCTTCGAGATCTCCGGAGACGGCAGCGAGAGCAGCAACCTGTGAGACGTTCGAGACGTTCGATGTGGTGTGGCTCTGCAGCGAGATCATCTTCTTGGTCACGTCCATCGGTGCGATTGACCAACCCACGCGCCATCCCGTCATCGCATAGGCCTTGGCCACACCGTTTACGACGATGCAACGGTCTGCGACCTCGGCAACCAACGCGGGCATCGAGGAGAACGAATGGGCGCCGTAGACGAGATGCTCGTAGATTTCGTCGGTGATGATCCAGATGCCGTGGTCGTGGCACCAGCGGGCGATGGCCTCGACCTCGTCCGGGGGGTATACCGAACCCGTGGGGTTCGACGGGGAGTTGAATATGAGGGCCTTGGTCTTGGTCGATCGCGCTTTCTCGAGCTGGTCGAGGGTGGCGCGGAAACCCGTCGCCTCGGTCGTCTCGACCGCCACCATCGTTCCGCCGGCTATACGAATCATGTCGGGATAGCTGACCCAGTAGGGGGCCGGTAGGATGACCTCCTCACCCCGATCGACGATCGCCATGCACGCGTTGAAGAGGGCTTGCTTTCCGCCGTTGGAGACCACCACCTGTTGAGCCTCGACGTCGTAGGCAGAGTCGCGCTTGGTCTTCGCCGCGATCGCCGAACGCAACTCGGGAAGTCCTCCTGAGGGGGTGTAGCGATGGTAGGCGGAGTTGTGAGTCGCCTTCGCCGCCGCCTCGACGATTCGCTCGGGGGTCGGGAAGTCCGGCTCGCCCGCGCCGAAGCCGATGACGTTCTCGCCTGCCGCCTTGAGGGCCTTTGCCTTGGCATCGATCGCCATGGTTGGTGATTCCGTGATCTCGTTCATCCGCTGGGCAAGTCGATCGGAGCTGATTTGTGCTCCCTCCTTCACGTGCCGGGCTCGGTGCCATTGTCGACGATTGTGCCGGATGCCACGAACTCTCCCGTCAACAGTTCACAAAGAGAGGGTGCAAGGGGCTTGTGGCGGCGTCACGCTCCTACCTATTGTTTGTGCCCGGGCCGGACACGAGGAGGAATTGCGATGCCGCGCCATGGTGCCGAAGTCAGTCGTGCGATCCCGGACAGTCCCCACTCGAGCCTTCCCGAGGGTAGATTCGGGCGCCTGTTCGGAACCCTAATTGGGTTCTCCCCGCCGGACGGCTTGCTCGAGAACCTCGGTAAGCCCGGTGGCCCGATGGAGGACAACGACAAACCGGCGGGGGACAACAAGGCGATTCCCGCAGGCTTCACCTATCTCGGCCAGTTCATAGACCACGACCTGACCTTCGATCCTGTCTCGAGCATCACCAAGAAGGTCGACCCGGACTCGTTGCACAATTTCCGGACGCCGCGTTTTGATCTCGATTCCGTGTACGGGTTCGGGCACAACGCGTCGCCCCATCTCTACAACCGGAATGACCCCGACCTGCTTCTCACCGCAAAGACGAAGGCGACCAAGGAGCTCGATCTCCCTCGCAACAACCAGGAGACCGCGCTGATCGGTGACCCTCGCAACGACGAGAACATCCTCGTATCTCAAATGCAGGTCGCGTTTCTTCACTTTCACAACGCGGTCGTCGAACACCTGCGAGCGAAGAAAGCGAACTTCACCAAGCACAAGCTGCCTGGGGAGTCGCGGTTCGAGACGGCGCAACGTCTGGTGCGCTGGCATTACCAGTGGATCGTTGTTCACGATTTCCTGCCGAAGGTCTGTGGTCAGGCCGTCGTGAACTCGCTCCTGGTGGAGAACTCGAGTGGCACGACGATCACGAATGTCCTGTACCAGCCGACCAACAACCCGTTCATACCCATCGAGTTTGCCGTTGCCGCCTATCGGTTCGGACACTCGATGGTTCGCAGAGACTACGCGCTCAACGACATCATCTTTGCGAGCATCTTCGGCAAGGCGAACCAGCCGCTGTCACACCTCGGTGGGGGCCGAATTCTGCCGGCCGACTGGCAGATCAAGTGGCCGTTGTTCTTCAAGTTCCCAAGTCGCCCCGAGCCGCAGGCCTCGCGCAAGATCGACCCCAGGCTTGCGGCGCCGTTGTTGAAGCTTCCCGCGCAGGTCGTCGGGCAGAAGGAATTCGAGCAAGCCCCCGAACGGCGGTCACTTGCGACGCGAAACCTGCTCAGAGGCAAACGTCTAGGTGTTCCCTCCGGCCAGGCGGTCGCGACTGCCATGGGCGAGACACCACTGGACAACTCGGCCCTCGGCCTGACCGACCCGGGTTGGAGCGACGAGGCGCCTTTGTGGTTCTACGTACTGAAGGAATCCGGGCTCGCCCCCACCAGCGGAAAGCGACTCGGCCCGGTCGGGGGCCGAATCGTCGCCGAGGTGATGCTGGGCATCCTCGACAAAGACGAGTCGTCCTACGTCAATCACTCGGTACCTTGGAAGCCGGTCAAGCCGATCGCTCCGGCGGCGGGGAAATTCGGGATGCTCGACCTCATCAGGTTCGCGGACGTGGTGCAGGGAGGCTGAGGGAGACCATGTCCCGGGCGGCGCGCTCCATGGGGCATCCTCAGGAGCGTGAAACCTACGGACATCGAGATCCCCGAGCACCTCAAGCCGGCCGACGGCCGCTTCGGCGCGGGTCCCTCCAAGGTCCGGCCCGAGGCGATAGCCGCCCTGAACGAGCGGGCGATCGACTACATGGGCACGAGTCACCGACAGGCTCCCGTGAAGTCCGTGGTAGCGCGGCTCCGGGGGGGCCTGGCCCAATTGTTCTCGCTCCCCGACGGGTACGAGGTCCTGCTGGGCAACGGCGGCACGACCGTGCTCTGGGATGCGATCGCGTTCGGCCTGATAGAGCGACGGAGCCAGCATTACGTCTTCGGAGAGTTCTCGGGGAAGTTTGCGGACGCCGTTGCGAACGCCGACCATCTGAGCGAGCCGGAGATCGTTTCGTCCGAGCCGGGAACCCATCCCGTGCAGGTACCGTCCGAGGTCGCGGATCTCTATGCTCTGACTCAAAACGAGACCTCGACCGGCGTGGCGATGCCCGTTCGGCGAGTGACCCGGCGCGGTCTGGTGGCGGTTGACGCGACCTCCGCGGCTGCCGGCATGCGCGTCGACCCAGCCGAGTTCGACTTCTACTACTTCGCCCCGCAAAAAGGGCTCGCCTCGGATGGTGGTCTATGGCTGGCGCTCGCGTCCGCCGCCGCGATCGAACGAATCGAAACGCTCGCGGCGTCCGAGCGCTACATCCCTGCGTCGATCGATCTCAACATCGCGCTCGACAACTCGCGCAAGGACCAGACATACAACACACCAGCCCTCGCGACCATCCTTCTCGCCGCAGACCAGGTTGACTGGATCAACGCGAACGGAGGCCTCGAATGGGCGGCCGCGCGCTGCGCGCAGTCCTCGTCGACGCTCTATGACTGGGCCGAGGCCTGTCCGCTCGCCAACCCATTCGTCGAGCGTATCGAGCAGCGGAGTCCCGTCGTGGTCACGGTCGACTTCGATGCCACCGTCGACGCAACCCACGTCACGAGTGCGCTGAGAGCAAATGGCATCGTCGACACCGAGCCCTATCGAAAGCTCGGCCGCAACCAGATTCGTGTCGCCGTCTACCCCGCGGTCGATCCCGGAGACGTGGCCGCTCTGACGGGTTGCCTGGACTTCGTGCTCGAGCGTCTCACCTGACGCCGGCAGAGCAGGAGCTGCACTTTTCGCCCCCCTGTATCCTGCGTCCATGAGGGTTCTGGTCACCGAGAAGCTGTCAGCAGCGGGACTCGAGCGGCTGCGCGAGCACCTCGAGATCGACGTCAAGACGGAACGGACCACCGACGAGCTCGTCGCAACCATCGGCGACTACGACGCCATCATCATTCGCTCCGCCACGACTGTTGACGCGCGGGTCATCGAGGCGGGGTCCAACCTCAAGGTCATTGGGCGAGCTGGAATCGGACTGGACAACGTCGACGTCGAGGCCGCCACACGAAACGGAGTGCTCGTCGTCAACGCGCCCCAGTCGAACATTCTGTCCGCCGCGGAGCACACCATGGCCCTGCTTCTCGCGCAGGCGCGTAATATCCCTCAGGCACATTCGTCGCTCGTCGGGGGTGAGTGGGCGCGCGAGCGCTACCAGGGAGTCGAGCTCCACGGCAAGACCCTCGGCGTAGTCGGCCTCGGTCGCGTGGGAACACTCGTTGCGCAACGAGCGAGCGCCTTCGGCATGCGAATTCTTGCATACGACCCGTACGTGTCGGCGAGCCGGGCTGCGCAGATGGGCGTCGAGCTTCTCGACAACGTCACGGAGATCTGCGCTCGAGCCGATTTCCTGACCGTCCACCTTCCCAAGACCTCCGAGACGGTTGGGATCGTAGGGAGGGACGAGTTCGCGGGGGCCCGCCCCGGTCTCCGGGTGGTCAACACCGCCCGCGGCGGGATCATCAACGAGGATGCACTCATCGAGGCTCTGAAGGACGGGCGCGTCGCAGGTGCCGCCGTCGACGTGTTCACCATCGAGCCCGTTACCGAGCACCCTCTGTTCGGACTCGATAACGTGGTCGTGACTCCCCATCTCGG
The DNA here is from genome assembly GCA_050693895.1 of Actinomycetota bacterium. Taxonomy (GTDB): domain Bacteria; phylum Actinomycetota; class CADDZG01; order CADDZG01; family WHSQ01; genus WHSV01. The sequence goes on from JBOGWS010000073.1 coordinate 6,256, forward strand.
CGCGTCGACCGCAGAGGCTCAGGACAAAGCCGGGCTGGCGATCGCCGAGCAGGTCCTGCTCGCGTTGCGCGGAGAGTTCGTGCCCTATGCCGTCAACGTCGAGGTCGGCGCGGACATCCCCGAAGCGGTTCGCTCGTATCTGCACCTGGCCGAGAGGCTCGGGAGCATGGCAGTGGCCCTGGCGGGAAAGGGAATCGAACGCCTGCGCTTCGAGTACTACGGGGGCATCGCCGACTATGACACCAGGGCGCTGACCCTGTCCGGCCTGAAAGGCGCGTTCAGTTCGGTCGTGCACGAGCCGGTGACCTTCGTGAATGCTCCGCTACTGGCTAAGGAGCGCGGCATCTCGGTCGAGGAGGCCAGGTCGTCCGAGTCACAGGACTTCGTCAACCTGATCGAGGTGCACGCCGAGTGCCAGGACGAAACGGTCTCGGTCGCAGGCGTGCTCGTCGGAAAGCGCGACAACGAAAAATTGGTGCGCGTGTACAGCTACGAGCTGGACATGCAGTTCTCGCCCTACTTCGCGCTCCTGCGTTACGAGGACCGGCCGGGAATCGTCGGAATCGTTGGGAGCCTGATGGGGGAGGCGGGGGTAAATATCGCCAATATGCAAGTGGCGCGTCAGAGCGAGGGGGGCGAGGCTCTGATGTGCCTGGCGGTGGACTCGCCGGTGCCGGAAGATGTATTAAGCAGCATTGCGGACAAGATCCAAGCGCGTGACGCTCGTCTAATCGAGCTGCGCATTTAGAGAAAACCTAGAGAGAAGGGGGCAACGATGCCGTTGCAGCCGGTCGACAAGGTCTGGATGAACGGACGGATGGTCGATTGGAAAGACGCCACGGTGCATGTGCTCTCTCACGCGCTCCACTATGGAACCGGAGTCTTCGAGGGCATTCGTTGCTACGAGACGTCGCGGGGGCCGGCCGTATTCCGTCTCCGCGACCACATGGAGCGACTTCACCGCTCGGGCCGAATCTTCCAGATGGAGATCCCTTATTCGGTGGACGAGCTCGTCGACGCGACCACCGAATTGATCAAGGTCAACGAACTCAGGTCGTGCTACGTTCGGCCGATCGCCATCCGCGGATACGGCGAGATGGGGATCTACTGCCTCGACGCGCCGATCGACGTCAGCATCGCGGTGTGGCCCTGGGGATCCTATCTCGGGGAAGAGGGCATGGCCCGCGGCGTCCGCATGACGATCTCGTCCTGGCGGCGACACGACCCGAACATCATCCCGCCCACCGCCAAGGTGACGGGGGCTTACGTGAACTCGGTCGCCGCGAAGATCGAGGCCGTCCAGCACGGCTTCGATGAGGCGATCATGCTCAACCCGCAGGGCTACGTCTCCGAAGCGACCGGCGAGAACATCTACATCGTCAAGGGCGGCGAGATATTTACGCCCCCGCTCTCGTCGGGCCCCCTCGAGGGCATCACGCGCGATTCCGTGATCACCATCGCGAACGATCTCGGCATGACCGTCAAGGAGGCACAGTTGAGCCGCGCGGACCTCTATCTGGCCGAGGAGATGTTCTGCAGCGGCACGGCGGCCGAGGTAACCCCGGTGCGAGAGATAGACGGACGCGTGATCGGCGACCCGGGCCCCATCACGACGACGATTCAGCAGAACTACTTCGCGATCGTGAAGGGCGAGGACGAGAAGTACCACGACTGGCTCGAGTTCGTGGAGTAGCCCTCCTTGGTGGGCGCCACCGCGCTTCGAACGGCGGCGGAGAGAAGGGCTCGATCTACGCCGGCAAGGCCGGTCATTCTCAATAAAACGCCGACTTGTGCCGATAGGGCTTTGGGAAAGACCCGAAGTTCGTCGTTCGCAGGGAGAGGTGGAGGATGTTCCAGCACTTGAAGGGTGTCGTCGGCATCGCTCTGCTCTTGCTTGCGGCCATGGGATTCGCGTATGGCTCGCCCAGTCAGGTCCCTACCGGCTCTCTCACCGCTCCGAGTTCGACCGATCCCGAGGTTCCGGCCGGGTCGTGCACGGACGAAACAGGCGAAGTGGAGGTCGACCACGAAGTCCCTGCCGACCCGGGCGACGACTCCGGGGACTGCGATTCCGACGACGAGGGTGATGGCACAGAGGGCGACGAAACCGAGGCCTGTGACACCGGCTCGGGCGACGACCCCGAGCCCGACACCTGCGAGATGGGTGACGACGAGGGCGAAGCCAAGGTCTCCGATGGTGCGGATCGCGACAACCACGGCGCCGCCGTTCGGGTCGCGGCCCACTGCGACGTGAAGGGTCGGGCCCACGGCGAGCTCGTCCGTTCGATCGCCACGGACAAGGACGCCACCGTCGCCGACGCCGAGGCCGCCTGCACCGCCGCCACGGAGGCGCAGGAGCCAGAGGGCGCCTCGCAAGAGAAGATCAAGAAGACCAAGCCCACGCGCGAGCATGCCACCGGAACCAAGAAGGACAAGGGGCTCAAGGGCCACGGCAAACCCGACCACTCGGGTAAGGACAAGGGTTCGACCGAAACGGACACGGGCTCGGCCCCCTCGAAGGACCCCGGCTCACCCGCAGGCGGCCCCCCGAGTCCGGGCAAGGGGCACGGCAAGCCGTAGGGGGACCGGCGGCGCGCTTAGCATTCCGGGCATGGCTGAAGTTCGTACCCGCATCGAGCCCGCTCCGTCCGGCTCTATTCACGTCGGCAACGCCCGCACCGCGCTGTTCAACTGGCTCTTCGCACGCCATCACGGCGGCACCTTCGTGCTCCGCATCGCCGACACGGACGCCAAGCGCGCCACCGACGAGAACTATCGGGCGGTGCTGGAGGACTTTCGCTGGCTGGGACTGGAGTGGGATGAGGGACCCGATGTCGGGGGGTCCCACGGTCCCTATCGCCAGAGCGAGCGCTTCGACCTCTATCGCTCGTATGCCGAGAGGCTCGTCGAGGGCGGCTTCGCGTACTACGACCACGCAAGTTCCGAGGACGTCGACGCCGAGAGAAAAAAGGCGCAGGCCGAGGGCCGCCGCCCTGACCACCGGGCCATCGCAGACACTCGCAAAGACGAGGGTCACGCGCCCTCGATCCGCTTCATCGTTCCAGCCGATCGAACGATCACCTTTCACGACGAGGTGCTCGGCGAGATGTCGACGGATCTTGGACGCACGCCCGACTTCGTCATCATGCGGGCCGACGGAAGCCCGACTTACATGCTGGCGGTGACGGTGGACGACCTCGACATGGGCATCACACACGTCATTCGCGGCAACGACCTCGTCGCGTCTACTGCGCGCCAGTTGCTCATCCGTGAGGCACTGGGCGTTACTGAGGTGCCGACCTTCGCTCACCTTCCTCTGCTCGTGTCGCCCGACGGCAAGCCTCTGTCCAAGCGTTGGGGCGACGTGGCGGTGAGCGCCTATCGCGAGCAGGGCTTCCTGCCGGAGGCGATGATCAACTACCTGGCGCTGCTCGGTTGGAGCTTCGACGATCGGACGAACATCTTCTCGGTCGAAGACCTCGTCGGGAAGTTCACCCTCGACCGCGTAGGCAAGAATCCGGCCGCTTTCGACGTCGACAAACTCGAGTGGCTGAACGGTCACTACATCCGCGCGAAGACCCCCGCCGAGTTGGCCGAACTGCTGGTTCCCTATTGCGTCGCCGAGGGGATACCGGCCGACTCGACCGATGGCCGCCGGACGCTCGAGGCCGTGACTCCGCTGCTCGTCGAACGGATGAAGCGCCTGACCGAGGCGCCTCCGATGGTCCGGTTCCTCTTCACCGACGTGAACCCTGACGACAAAGCCGTGAAGGCTCTCGAGGGCCAGGGTGAGTACCTCGCGGCGGTGGCGCAACGACTCGAAGGCCTCGAGAAGTGGACGACCGCGGCCATCGAGGAGGCGTTGCGTGAGCTCGCCGCCGAGCGTGAGCTCAAGCCGAAGAAGGCGTTCCAGCCGATTCGGGCGGCGGCTACCGGGACGCTGGTGAGCCCGCCCCTGTTCGAGTCGCTCGAGATCCTGGGGCGCGCCAAGACGCTCGAGCGGATCAGGGCCAGGGTGGGATGAGCAAGCCTGATATCCTTGCCAACCGTCTGTTTGCGAAACCACCGAACGGTCGCAATTGGGGTGTGGGGTAACCTGGCAGCCCGGCGGATTCTGGTTCCGCTAGTCCTGGTTCGAATCCAGGCACCCCAGCCAGCAGCATTCAGCATGAGTCGCATCAGCAGTGAGCAAGGCCCGGTGGTCTAGTCTGGCCGAGGACGCCGCCCTCTCAAGGCGGAGAGCACGGGTTCGAATCCCGTCCGGGCTACCAAGCAAGAAAATACGCGCAGCACGAACAACCACGAGGAGTCACGTTATGAATCCGACCGATGTCGTCGAGCGGCCATATCTGCGAGACGACCAGCCGGACTTCGGCCCCGGCGACACCGTCAAGGTGCACGTCCGCGTTGTCGAGGGCGAGCGCCAGCGCGTGCAGATCTTCGAGGGCATCGTGATTAGACGACGCGGAAGCAAGCTCTCCGCGACCTTCACGGTGCGAAAGATGTCGTTCGGCGTCGGCGTCGAGCGGACCTTTCCCGTGCACTCTCCGATGATCGCCAAGATCGAGCGGGTGACGCAGGGCGACGTCCGCAGGGCGAAGCTCTACTACCTGCGCGACCGGATCGGCAAGAAGGCGAAAGTCAAAGAGAAGCGCCAGGCCTAATGGCTCAGGTGTCCCAACAACAGGACGCCCGTCCTACACCCCAACCCGAGTCATCCACCAAGCACCGGTCCTTCTGGCGCGAGTTTCCCGTTCTCGTGGTGGCGGCCTTTGCACTCGCTCTGCTTATCAAGACCTTCGTTCTGCAAGCCTTCTACATTCCGTCGGGGTCGATGCTCCCGACGCTCGAGGTGGGCGAGCGGATCCTCGTCGAGAAGATCAGCTACCGCTTCGGAGGGCCGGATAGGGGGGATGTCGTGGTATTCGAGCGATCGCTCGATCCCGCGGCGCCGTCGCCCCACGAGGATGATTCGGTCGTCGAGGACGTGGTCAACGCCTTCAAGAGCCTCTTCGGCTTTCCGACGGGGGGCGAGCAGGATTACGTCAAGCGAGTGATGGCGGTAGGAGGAGACACGATCGAGGGACGGGAGGGAGTCGTGTACGTCAACGACGAGCCCGTAGAGGAGCAATACCTTCCCGAGGGCGTGGTCACGAGCGACTTTCCGCCGCAGCAGATCCCCGTGGGCCAGATCTTCGTGATGGGCGACAACCGCGGCAGCTCGGACGACTCCAGAAACTTCGGCCCGGTGCCCGACGACGAGGTCGTCGGGCGCGCGTTCTTGTCGATTTGGCCCGCAGACGATTTCGGAACGCTCTAAAACGCCCTACTCTGTCTCTTCTATGTCAACCGTCCAACAGGTAGCGCGGGAGCTCGGCCTGACCTCCCAGGAAGTCATCGCGAGGCTCAAGGCCATGGGGCAGCCTGCGGACAGCCACCTGACTCCGGTGGAGAAGTCTGTCGCCGATCGCCTGAGGCGCGAGTCGGGGACGCCGGGACCGGCCGATGACAACGGTGCCCTCGCCACGACCCACGACACGTCGTCCGGGGCGGCCACGGGAGACGCGGCCACCGCGACTCAAGGGCCTAGGGCCGAGCAGAGGACCGCGTCCGAGGAACCAGCACGGAGCGGCGGGCCTCCGGACGAGGAGCCACGAGGCAGGGAAGCGACCGACAAAAAGGAACCTCCAAAGAAGGCCAAGAAGAACGGCCTGCTTCGGCAGGTGGCCGAGCTACCCATGCTCATCGTGCTCGCCTTCGCCATCGCCGTCGTCATCAAGATCTTCCTGGTACAGGCGTTCTTCATTCCCTCGGCTTCGATGAACCCAACTCTGGTGCGAGGCGACCGTGTCCTCGTTGAGAAGGTCGGCTACCGCATCGGAGAGCCGAACCGTGGCCAGGTGATCGTTTTTGCTCAGGAGACCGCGGGCGAAGCACCCGACCTTCCGTGGAGCGAGGACGTTCGCAACTTCTTCAGGGAGTTGCTCGGCCTGCCCACAGGCGAGGAGACGGACTTCATCAAGCGTGTCGTTGCCGTCGGCGGCGACGTCATCACCTATCAGGGCAACTCTCGAAAGCTGGTCGTGAACGGCGAGCAGGTCGACGAGCCCTACATCAAGGGGGGCCAGGACACGGGTAGCACCAAGATCACGACCGCCAGCTGCAAGCCCATGCAACTCGAGGTGAGTGACGATGGTTGCAGGGTTCCGGCGGGTACGGTGTTCGTGATGGGTGACAACCGCAGCAACTCGATGGACTCGCGGGTCTTCGGCCCGGTGGAAGAGGACGAGATCGTGGGCAGGGCGTGGCTCATCATCTGGCCGCCCGAGGACTTCGGCACGCTCTAATGATCGGCGGGGGAGCGGAGTTCGCCGCTTCGACGGCCGTCGGCGCTGCTCCAAGCGCGGACGCGCTGGGGCTGATGGAACGGCGTCTCTACGACGCCGGCTTTACCCACGTGGCGGGGGCCGACGAGGTCGGCAGGGGAGCTCTTGCGGGCCCTCTCGTGGCGGGCGCAGTCATCCTTCCTCCCGACACCACGATCGAGGGCATCAGGGATTCGAAGCTCTGCACCCGGCTGCAGAGGGAGCGGCTCTCCGAGCAAATCAAGCAGGAGGCCGTGGCGTGGTCGGTGGTCCGGGTCCGCCACGACCGCATCGACCGCGACGGGCTCCAGCGGTGCAACCTCCAGGCGCTTCGCCGAGCATTGAAGACGCTCGGACACACCCCCGACTACGCGTTGCTCGACTGCTTCAAGCTCAAGCGGCTGCCCTACCCGAACCTCGGCGTCAAGAAGGCGGACTACGTCTCGAGGACTGTGGCTGCCGCTTCGATCATCGCCAAGGTCGAGAGAGACGCTGCGATGAGGCGCTATTCGAAGCGCTTCCCGGGCTACGGATTCGGCACGAATGTCGGCTATGGAACAAGGGCCCACTGGAACGCTCTGAAGGAGCGCGGCCCGTGCGAAATCCACCGAAAGAGCTTTTTTGGAGTCGTGGGCTTTCCCGGCGAGGATGGTGTAATCCGTCCCCATCAGGCGCGAGAATTCGGATTGGACCCAGACGAGCTAGCAGCGAAAATCGACGAGGAGAGGATCGCCAGATGAGCGTCGAGGACCTCGAGAAATACGAGGCCGAGATGGAGCTCCAGCTTTACAAGGAGTACCGGGACGTCCTCCCGATGTTCAAGTTCGTCGTGGAGACCGAACGGCGCTTCTACCTGGCGAACGAGGTCAACGTAGAGACCCGTCACCTCGGCGCCAAGGTCTGGTTCGAGGTGGAGTTGGCCGACGCCTGGGTCTGGGACATGCACCGTCCGGCGCGCTTCGTGTCCCAGGTGAAGGTCGTCACCTTCCGCGACCTCAACGTAGAGGAGCTCGCCCAACTCGCGGAACGGGATCTCATCCCGGATCCTCCGGGGATGGATCGCTAACCTAGCCCCGCTTTCTCGTCACACCCCCTCGCTACTTTCGCGCGCATGGGCGCGCGCGGGAGCTCTTTCGCAAGGAGCGTGGGCAGGGCCGGAGAGATG
>JBOGWS010000074.1:0-8934 GCA_050693895.1 Actinomycetota bacterium
TTCACGTTCACCGTCTGTCCGGTGATGAAGGCCGCTTCGTCGGATACGAGAAATCGAACCGCTGCGGCAACCTCTTCCGGCCTGCCCCGGCGACCAACCGGGATGCGCCGGTCGTCGTGATGCTTCGGCTCTGCTCCGGATCGCACTGTGTCGATCATGCCCGGAGACACAGTGTTCACAGTGATGTTGCTCTCGGCGAACTCCAGCGCGAGCGCCTTCGCCAGCCCGAGTAAAGCAGCTTTCGCCGTCACGACGTGAGCTCTCTGCGCGGCCCCCGTTTGCCCCGACAATCCTCCGATCATCACGATCCGGCCCCAGCCCGCAGCGATCATGTCGGGAAGCACCTCCTGACTGCACACGAACGCCCCGTCGACGACGATGTCGATGACCTCTCGCCATTCATCGTGGGACATCTCGAGGAAGGATGTCTCCTTGCGAAGCGCCGCAGCGTGGACAAGCACGGTCGGGGACCCGAGGGCCGAGCGAAGGCGATCCGCCATCGTTGCGACGGCGGAAGCGTCCCGAACGTCGCCGGAGAAAGCGAGAGATCGCCGCCCCAGGTTCCGCACGTCCTCGGCGACCTTCTCGGCCGCGGCGAGATCGGAACGCACCAGGAGGCCGACATCGAAGCCGAACGAGCCGAGCTCGAGCGCAATAGAACGACCGATGTTGCGCCCGCCTCCGGTCACCAGCGCAACCCGTGACCGGTTACCCGTCTGCTCGTTCGTGCTCACGACACCGCCTCGTCTGGACTCCAAACGGACAAATGGTGAATCGCGTTCGTATGATATGCACACCCTGCACCGACTACTACACGGGAAGGCATTCCACTGTGCAGAACAGCGGACAAAAGACCGTGCAGACCTTCGACCGCGCCGTGGCCATCCTCGATGCCTTCACTCCGCACCGGCCCGAGCTGGGAGTGTCCGAGATCGCGCGCATCACGGGACTCAGCCGAAGCACCGTTCACCGGCTTCTGGCCACCCTGCGCCGGCACGAGCTCGTTCAACAGATCCCCGGGAGCAGAAACTATGCGCTCGGCCCCCACTTACTTCGCCTTGCCCAGATCGCGTTCTCGAACGTCAACCTGCAGGATGTTGCGAAGGTCGTCATGACGGAGCTTCGTGATAAGTGCGACGAGACCGTTGGGCTGCACACCCCTCTCGGGCCCTTTACCCGAACTGTGCTCGATCAGGTCGAGAGCCGTCAGCCGCTTCGCCGGACCTATAGCGAGATTGGCGTTCCAATCCCTATTTATCAGGGCGCCCCCGGCAAGGTCATGCTCGCGCACGCAGATGCAGAGCTGCAGGAGAGGATTCTGGCGGGCAAGCTCGAGGCGGCCACCGACCGCACCATCACCGACCCCGAAAAGCTCCGCAAGGAGCTGCTGCGCGTCAAGAAGAACGGTTACGCCTTCTCGTTCGAGGAGCGGATCAGGGGAATCTCGACCGTGGCGGTGCCGATCGCGAACCACACGGGAGCCGTCATCGCCGCTCTGAGCGTGACGGGGCCCAGCAGCCGAGTCGGTCGCAAACGTCTTCTCGAGTTCGTTCCCCTGGCCGTAGAAGCCGCGCGCTCCATCTCCGCCCGGCTCGGATTCACCGGAGATCGACCGGTCTAGATCCTCGAGCGCGGCTCGGGGCAGCGCTCCCGATCGCATCGCTACCCTAAGTCGGACGTTTCTTGACGCAACGGGCATTTCGTCCTAACTTGCATAGAGTAGAACGGTGTTCCGCTATGTGAGACACGCCGCTGAGACACAGGCGAACAACCCGGGGGGATGCATCAGTTGTCCGCACCGCCGACGAGATTTCACATCGGAGTAATGCTCGGGGACGACATCGGTCCCGAGATCGTCCCCCAGGCGGTCGCAGTCCTTCGGTCCGCCGTAAGCCGGGAGCCCGGTCTCGAGCTCGAATTCCACGACTTTCCTGTTGGCTGGTCCAGCTACCTGGACACCGGACACACCCTGCCCGACGAGACCCTGACCGGCCTCGCAGACATGGACGGCTTCATCCTCGGTCCCATCGGGCACGCGGCCTACCCGAGGGGCCGCCCGGAGTGTGTGAACCCGCACCCCATCATCCGCAAGCACTTCGACCTCTTCGCAAACCTGCGACCCGCTCTCTCGCGCCCTACGCTCCCCCACCTCCATTCCGATGTCGACATCCTGGTGGTCCGCGAGAACAACGAAGGATTTCAACCCGACCGCAACATGATCGCGGGGAGCGGGGAATTCCAACCGACCGACGACAGCGCGTTCAGTCTGCGCGTGATCACGAAGCGTCAGTCGGAGCGCATCGCGCATGCCGCCTTCGATGCCGCCCGCCAACGAGACTCGAAGTTGCTGGTTACGGCCATCCACAAGCGCAGCGTCTTCAAGCTGACCGACGGCCTGTTTATGGATGTCGTCGAGCGAGTGGCACGGAGTTATCCCGACGTCGAGTTGAACGACTTTCAAGTCGACACCGCCGCTCTCCATCTCGTCATGCGCCCTCAGGACTTCGACGTCGTCCTGTGCACGAACATGTTCGGCGACATCCTTTCCGACCTCACAGCGGGCCTGGTGGGAGGTCTGGGACTCGCCGGAGCTCTCAGCGCCGGCGACCACCGAGCGATGGCCCAGGCGACCCACGGTTCGGCTCCCGACATCGCCGGCCGATCGATAGCCAACCCATACGCCATGATCCTGTCGGCCAAGATGCTGCTCGAGTGGCTCCACTCAAAGCATCAAGATCCCCGCCTCCTTCGGTCCGCTCGTCGCATCGATGCAGCCGTCGAGCAGGCTCTCGCAGAAACCAAGTACCACACGCCAGACGTGGGAGGAACGGCTTCGACCGAGGAGGTAGGCGACGCCGTCGCCGAGCTCTGCACGACCATCGACCCCGGACAGAACACCGAGAAAGGCTGACCATGTCGCTCACGCACTACGTTGCAGACTTCGCTCGCAGCCTCGACTTCGACGACATCCCAAAGGGCGTAAGACGCACCGCGGTGGAACACATCTTCGACGGTTACGGACTCGCCTTGAGTGGACATGCCGAAGAGGGCCACGAGATAGTTCGGCGCTACGCCCAACGAGCCGGGTGCGCGGAGGAGGCCGCCGTTTTTGGTACTCCACTGCGCTCGTCCGCGGAGATCGCCGCGTTGGTCAATGGACTTGCCATGCATGCGATGGACTACGACGACACCCAGCTTTCGACCAACCCGGGCAGTGTCTACGGACTCCTGACGCACCCCACGACTCCGGTGCTCGGCGCGGTCTCCGCCGTCGGGGAACTGATCGGATCGTCGGGCCGCGATCTCCTTATCGCCTACGTCGCCGGCGTCGAGGTGGCCTGCCGAACATCGGACGCGTCCAATCCCCGCCACTATCAGAAGGGCTTTCACTCCACCGGGACCTTCGGGGCGATCGGCGCCGCCGCCGGAGCGGCGAAACTCCTCGATCTCTCACAGGAGCAGACATTGTTCTGCCTCGGCATAGCGGCCGCCCTGTCTGGCGGATATCGCGAGAACTTCGGAACGATGACCAAGCCGTTGCACGCCGGCAAGGCCGCTGAAGCCGGTGTCTTCGCCGCCCGTTTGGCCGCCGACGGTTTCACCGCGGCGCGCACCATCCTCGAGGCAAAGCGAGGAATGTACGAGGCCTCGAGCGATGGCTACGAGCCCTCACGCATCGAGGGCAAGCTCGGTTCGCCCTTCTTCTTCGAGGACCCGGGCGTTTCGATCAAGCCGTATCCCTCGGGGTCCCTTTCGCACCCTGGCCAGGACGCCGTTCTGGATCTGGTGCTTGAACACGACGTTCGTCCGGACGACGTCGAGGAGGCCATCGCGGGAACGAACTCTGCGACCACGAACGCCCTGATCTACCCGCTCCCCCAGACATCGCTCGAGGCGAAGTTCTCCTTCCCGTTCTTCCTGGCCATCGCGATCCTGCGTCGCAAGGTCGGCATAGAGGAGTTTCGGAACGAGGTGGTGCTCGACCCCGAGGTTCAAGAGCTGATGAAGAGGTGCCACCACGTCGTAGACGAGGAGATCGACGCGCGCGGCTTCCAGCACATGGACACGCGCATCGTCATCAAGCTCAAGGGTGGAAGAGTTCTTGAAAAGGTCGAGTCCTTTGCAACGGGCCACCCCAACAAGCCGATGACGCGCGAACAACTCGAGGCCAAGTTCTTCGAGTGCGCCGAACTCGCAATCGATCGCGATCGAGCTCGGCAGGCAGCCGACGTCATCTGGCGACTTGATGAGGTCGAGCACGTGGGCAAACTCCACGAACTGCTCGCGGGTTGATCGATGGGAGCCGGGATGAAGAGGTTCAGCTTGCAGCAGGTCGACATCGGCATCGGGGCGATCGTGGTAGCACTCGCTCTCTTCGTCCTCGTGCAGAGCCTGCAGCTCGACTTCTATCTCGACGGGATACCGGGACCGGGATTCTTTCCCACCCTGCTCGCGGTCGCGCTGGGGCTGGCGGGTGTCGCCTTGGCGGTGACGAGCTTCATCGGAAGGAAGGAGTCAGAGGAGTTCGAGGCTCCCTCGCGCGCCCAACTCATGCGTTCGCTGAGCGTATGGCTCGCGGTCGCCGGGTCGGTCTTGCTTGTTCCGATCGCCGGTTTCCTGTTGTCGATGCTCGCTCTCGCGGCCGTCCTCATCCTCGGCCTGGAACGCAAGCGCACCCTCGCCGGCATCGCGGCGGTGATTCTCATCCCGCTGCTCGCGTACCTGGTTTTTTCCGTGTTGCTTGGCGTGTCGCTTCCGACGGGCGTGTTCGGGATCTGATGCCCGAATGAACGAGTCTGGGAGGAAAGCATGTCAGAGGCATTAGCCGGGCTGGCGGATGGCTTTGCGACCGCCATCACTCCGACGAACCTGTTCTGGGCGTTCTTCGGCGTCACGGCGGGGACGCTGGTCGGCGTCCTGCCCGGTCTGGGTCCTCCGGCCACGATCGCGATACTCCTGCCGCTCTCGATCAACCTCGATCCTGCGACGGGCCTCATCATGATGGCCGGGATCTACTACGGAGCTAAGTACGGAGGGTCGACCACGTCGATCTTGCTCAACATCCCCGGCGAAGACGCCTCGGTCGTGACGACCTTCGACGGGTACCAGATGGCCCGGCAGGGACGAGCCGGACCCGCCCTTGGGATAGCGGCAATCGGCTCCTTTATCGCCGGAACCTTCGGCCTGATCGCCCTCACTTTCATGGCGCCCCTCGTGGCTCAACTCGCCATCGTCTTCGGGCCGCCAGAGTACGCGAGCCTCATGTTGCTCGGCCTGAGTCTCGTGGTCCTGCTTGCAGGCCGATCGAAGATCAAAGCCGTTATCTCCGGCCTGCTCGGGTTTCTGCTATCGACCATCGGGCTCGATCTCTTCTCGGGATCGACTCGTTTCACGATGGGCCAGGTCGAATTGGCCAACGGTGTCGAGTTTGTCGCACTGAGCATCGGACTCTTCGCGCTCGGCGAGGTAATGGTGAACGTCGAGGAGCAAACCGGCCACAAGCTCTTCAAGGTGCCAACGCGACTCAAGGAGCTCTTCCCGAGCAGGAAGGACTTCAAAGACTCCGCCGGCGCGATCGCACAGGGGTCGGTCGTCGGGTTCTTTTTGGGTGTGCTTCCTGGTGCTGGCTCGACCGTAGCGTCCTTCGTGAGCTATACGGTCGCCAAACGATTCTCCCGGCACCGCGATGAATTCGGAAAGGGCGCCATTGCCGGAGTGGCTGCTCCCGAGGCGGCAAACAACTCGGCGACCGCGGGCGCCTTCGTTCCCCTGCTGACTCTCGGGATTCCGGGATCGGCTACCACCGCAATCATGCTTGGTGCTTTGTTTCTCTACGGATTGCAGCCGGGCCCCCTCTTCTTCACGGAGAACCCCGACGTCGTGTGGCCCATCATCGCCAGCATGTACATCGGGAACGTCATCTTGGTGATGCTGAACCTTCCATTGGTGCCGGTGTTCGCAAGCATCCTGAGGATCCCCTACTACATCATGTATCCGGCGATCGTCATCATCTCTGTCGTGGGTGTTTACAGCATCAATAACTCGATGTTCGATATCGGATTGCTGGTTGCCGCGGGACTACTTGGCTACTTCATGCGCAAGGTCGATCTGCCGACCGCTCCCCTGGTTCTCGCATTCGTGCTGGGCCCCCTCTTCGAGCAAGCGGTTCGAAGGTCGCTCATCATCTCGCAGGGCGATCCCCAGATCTTCATCACGCGCCCGTGGAGTGTCGTGTTTCTTGTTCTAACGCTCGTGATGGCCATCGGCCCTGCGCTGATTCCCACGCAGTGGCGCAAGGAGCTCGTCACGACGGAGGCTGATGAGTGAGTGACTGAAAGGCACGTGTCGATCGAATGAACCACAGAGACGAACAAGCCAGGACGAACGCCTACCAGAAGGAGGTCCGCATGCGTCACCGACGAGGTACGGCATTTTTGGTCTGTAGTCTGTTGCTCGCACTCGCAGCCGGCTGCGGCCTGGAGAGAGACTCGGGCGGCGAATCCGATGGAGAAGGGGGCGCGTCCGAGCCCTCCGACGTCGAATTCCTAGTGCACACGGGGCCCGGTGGTGGAAGCGACATCTTTGCCAGGGACGTCATCTCGATGTTGAGAGAAGAGGAAATCATCTCCGAGAACTGGCCCGTAAGAAACGAGGAGGCCGGAGAGGGAGCGGGGGCGATGTCGTACCTGCTGGGCGAGGCCGGCGAAAGCAACACCATCTCGGCAATGACGACGACCTGGCTCACAACACCGCTCACAATCGAGGGGGCCGAAACCAAGGTCACCGACTTGACCGCCGTTGCCGGCCTGATCATCGAACCCGAGGTAATGGCGGTGACGGCAGACTCCGAGTACGAATCGCTGAGCGACTTCGTGGACGCAGCGGTGGAACAGCCCGGCGAGCTGGTCCAGGCCGGAGGGTCGACAACCGAGGTCGGCGCGCTCAACGGCAAGGCGCTCGCAACCGAGGCCGGTACGAGCTGGAAGTTCCTATCCTTCGAAGAGGTCGGTCAACGCATTGCCGCAATGTTGAACGGTGATGCGGACATGATGTTTGGCAGCGCACAGGACTTCACCGCGCAGGTCGAAGCGGGCAAGCTCAAGATCATCGCCACCATCAGCCCCGAACCGTCACCGATCTACCCGGACGCCCCAACCACCGAGGACGAGGGCTTCTCGACCGAGCTGGTACCGCAGATTCGCGGAATCATGGCTCCCCCGGAGATTCCCGAGGATGCGCTCGAGTACTACGAGGGTGTCTTCGAGGAGCTGGTCGAGACCGAGTCCTGGAAGTCGTTTGCGGAGACGAACGGCGTTGTCACCGATCTCAGACTCGGCGAGGAGTGGGCCGAGTTCCTTGCCGAGCAGGAAGAGCTCGTGCGAGAGAAGCTCGACGAGGTCGGCTTGCTGATCGAAAACTGAGCCTTGGGCGCGACCGCTGATCTCTCCGACTTCATCACCAGACTCAGCGTCGAGCGCCTACCCGAAGCCGTCGTCCATCAGGCCAAGCGGTGCCTGATGGACTGGCTCGGCGTGACGCTTGCTGGTTCGGCCGATCCCTCCGTCGATGTTTTCCTCGCCGTCGCGGACGATGTCGCGGAGACTCCCCAGGCAACGGTACTCGGGTGTGGTCGTCGGGCCGGCCTGCTCCACGCCGTGTTGACTAACGGCTACATGTCGCACGTCTTGGACTTTGACGACACCTTCAACCCGGAGCGCACGACGGTCCACGGCAGCGCGCCGGTGTGGCCCGTCGTACTTGGCCTATCGGAGCGGGACACCATCGACGGCTCCCTAGCAATCACCGCATTCGTGGCCGGGTTCGAAACCGAAGTCAGAATTGCGCTCGCGGCCGGACCAGCTCACTACGAGGCGGGGTGGCACGTCACGGGCACAGTGGGTCACTTCGGAGCAGCCGCTGCAGCAGCCCACGTGCTGCGCTTACGGCCCGAGCAAACCGCGAGCGCCCTGGGCGCCGCCGGCACTCAGGCGGCCGGACTCAAGGGGGTCTACGGAAGCATGGGAAAGGCCCTGCACCCAGGGAAGGCGGCGATGGACGGCCTGCTTTCCGCGCTCCTTGCGGCAAGGGGCTTCGACGGCTCGAGCTCGATCCTCGAGGCCAAGCACGGGTTTCTCTCCGTGCTGTCGCCCGATCCCGATCCGGACCTTGCAATCGACGGGCTCGACGAGTCCTGGACCCTGCTCGAGGACGGCTTCAAACCCTACGCTTGTGGATCGCTCACTCATCCCACGATCGAAGCGGTTCTCGATCTCAGACGGGAACACGATGTCTCCCCAGAGGACATCGTATCCCTCGAAGCAACCGTGAACGATTACGTCTCGTGGGTCACCGCGAAGAGGAAGCCGGGCACGGGCCTCGAGGGTAAGTTCAGCATCTATCATTGCGCTGCGGTGGCGGCCGTCGATGGTGCGGCCAGCGTCCGCCAGTTCACCGATGATCGAGTGAGCGACCCAGCAGTCGCTGCGATGAGAGACAAGGTGTCCATCGTCGTCGACGAGGCTCTGCCCAAGGATGCGGCAACAGTCACCATCAAGATCGCCGACGGTCGTGCACTAAGTAAAACGATCTCGCACAACAAAGGGACACCGAGTCGCCCCATGAGCGATGACGAGATCGAAGCCAAGTTCCTGGACCTCGCTGCCGAGCGCGTAGGTGATGAGATCGCTCGCCGCGTCGCAGAGATTTGCTGGAACCTCGAGCACCAAGACGATGTCGGCGCCATCGCCAGGCTGTGCGAGGGACCTCCGCGGTGAACCCGCCACCCACCAACTACGAGTCAATGGCCCAGGTCTACGACGAGGGACGAAGCCTGTCGCTCGACCAGATCGCGGAGCTGCGCGTTGTCCTCGCCCGATACCTCGAGGGAACCCCCGGGCCGGTTCTCGATCTCGGCTCGGGCACGGGGATCTTCGC
>JBOGWS010000075.1:0-9286 GCA_050693895.1 Actinomycetota bacterium
ACGTCGAAGAACATGCCGTGCAGGTGAAGGCTGTTGATCAAGTCGAACTCGGTCAGGTTGACGACATACATCCGGGTCAACCGCCCGATTTCCACGCGTATCGGTTCGTGCATGAAGTGGTGCGCGATCGTGTTGACGGCGTAGACCTCGTTATCGGCATCGAAGTTGGTGTCGAATCCGTTCATCACCATGACCATCTCGTGCGCGTCGGGACGGCCCTGTTTGGGGTCGACGATGAACGCGCCGTACAGGCCCCGGTGGATGTGTTGCACCAGCGGCAACGAGTGGCAGTGATAGAGATGTGTGCCGAACGGCTGCGCTATGAAGTCGTAGGTGAAGCTCTCGCCCGGCATCGCCTCTCCGGCCCCGGGGACGCCATCCATTGCTCCTGAATGGAACCCGTGGAAATGAATGGTGTGCGGGTGCGCCGATGCGTTAACGAGCTTCACCCGGATACGGTCGCCCTCGGTAGCGCGGATGGTCGGTCCCGGCACGCGCCCGTTGTAGGTCCACGCGGGAAAGAACACTCCAGGCGCGACCTCGATCTCTTTGTCGGTGGTGACGAACTCGTACTCGCGGACCGTGCGTCCGGAGGCGTCCCTGGAGACCACCCCCGGATCGAAGTCGGTAAGGATCTCGTGCGGGTCGAACCCGTTGCGCTCGTTATCCACCTCGCCCACGGTGCCGCCCAGGTGCCCGTTGCCATGGCCCCCCTGTTCCCCTCCACTTTCCTGAGCTCGGGCATGGGCCAGCATCCCCGAACCGTTCAAAGCCTCGTGGCCCCCGAGAAGGGCCGCCCCTCCGAGCGCCGAGGTGGCGCCCAGTCGTCGGAGAAATCTTCGCCGGTCGACACGCCCCGAGGTTTCGAGCCTGGGGAAGCTTCTTCCTATCGGACCCATATCGCCTCCGCGACCTCCTTGGACAGCGCCGCTGGCGCGGTCTCATCAGCGTTGATGCGCACGAACAGTGGGCCGCCAATCGGCCCGCGACTCACGACCGTGACCTTCGATCCCGGTAGAACCCCTACTTCTGCCAGGTAGCGAAGGGCCTCGGGATGCGAGTCGGGAACCTGCTCGACCCGGGCACTCACGCCGTCGCCTACGTCCCACAGGGATCGCCGAGACGACTTTGGCATTGCGCCGTTCTTGGTCGGAATCGGGTGACCGTGCGGATCGACTCGTGGATTACCAAGGGCGGCCGCGATGCGCTCCTCGAGCGTCTCGGACAGATCACCCTCGAGAAGCTCCGCTTCCGAATGAGCCTCGTCCCAGGGGACCCCGAGGGCCTGGACCAGGTAGGTCTCGAGCAGCCGGTGGTGTCGCACGAGCTCGAGCGCGATCTCGCGGCCTTTATCGGTTAGGGACGCCCCCTTGTAGGGCTCGTGTATCGCCAGGTCACGGGCGGCGAGCCGCTTGAGCATGTTGGTCGCAGAGGGGGCGGAGACACCGAGACGCTCGGCTATCGCAGTGGTGGTCACCCGCATGGCTACGCCAGGCCGCCCGTGGCGGCCAGAGGTCGCCTCCTCCTCCAGAAGGTAAAGGGCTTTCAAGTAGGCCATCACTGCTCGCGACGCACGCATTGTCACCACGAAGCTGAAGTTAGTCGCAATGATCTATCTGGTCAAGTAGACCTAATTTCTGATTTAGATACAGCTAACTACCGTGGGCCGGAATACTCTTGTGAGCCGCCCGGTGGGCGACGGCCGTTTACCCGAGGCGACTAATGCCCCAGTGTCAGCGATCGCAAGATCTCATACCTGGCCCCCCTTGGGTGGAGATGGCTACGGTAGAGAGCGAGGTGGTTCACCTCGAAGAAGGGCTCGGCCAACCTTGGCAGTTCGGACAGTACCCCCGAGATGGATGCGGGCGGTTTGAACCGAGCGAGGGTCAGGTGTGGGGTAAACGCTCTCGACTCGGGCTCGAAGCCCAACGGCACCAGGACACGATCGAGGTCCGACGCCAGCGCGGTCAGGAGACCCGCGGGATCGTCGAGACCCGCCCACAGAACTCTTGCTCTTCGCTCCGAGGGGAAGACCCCCAATTGGGTGAGGGTGATGGTCGCGGGCTTGTGTGACGCGGCAATCGTGGCGAGCGTCGTTGCGATGCGTTCGACCGCTTCGGCCTCTACCCACCTCAGAAACTTGAGGGTGACATGCTGGTTGGCCGGCACCGTCCAGCGCGCCGACTCGACCTCGGGCCTCGAGCGCAGCGCAGCCAAAGATTCGTCGAGTGCCTCAAGAAGGTCCGGTGGGAGGTCGGCCGCGACGAAGAGTCTGAGTCGCTCGGAGCTCACGGTTTGGACGAGTCGACGATCATCCGGCGAGCGAGATCAAGAGCCGAGTTCAGCGCGATGACGCGCATGTTCGACCGGTTCCCATAACCCTGCACGCGGCGCGCCTCGGTTCGTCCGCGCACGTGTGCTCCCACGAAGATCGTGCCGGGTGCCTTGCCCTCCTGCTCTGTGGGGCCGGCAACACCGGTGGTGGAAACCCCAACGTCCGCCTCGAACCTCAGCGCTGCACCTTCCGCCAAGGCTGCGGCGCACTCGGCGCTCACCGCCCCGTGCTGCTCGAGTATGGCGGGGTCGACTCCGGCAACGGCGCGTTTGGCCTCCGGCGAGTAGCACACCAGTGAGCCGAGGAAGAAGTCACTCGCGCCCTCGGCCTCCGTGAGACTGGCGCCGAGCAGTCCCCCCGTTAAGGATTCCGCGGCGGCCACCGTCAGATTGTGGCCCCGAGCAAGTGACGAGAAGACGCCGACGACGGAGTCCTCGCCCGGCTCGAGAGCAGTTTCGCCGAGACGCTCTCTGATCGCCGCCTCTACCGGCTGAATGAGCGCCTCGGCCTGCGCCTCGTCGGCTGCCTTCGCAGTCAGTCGCACGCGGGCGATGCCTCCTCCGGCGAGAAAGGCGATCGTGGGATTCGTCTGGACGTCGACGATGTCCGCGATGGCGTGAGCGACCGCGGACTCACCGACCCCGACGGTCAGTACATGGCGGCTGACGGTCACGGCGTCCCCCGAACGCTCGCGCAGCACCGGCAGCACTGTCTTGGCGAGCATCGCATCCATCTCCCACGGAACCCCGGGGAGACAGAAGATCACGGCATCATCGTGGTCGACGTAGAAGCCGGGCGCGGTTCCCTCGGCCTCGATCGGGGTCGCTCCCACGGGCAGATCCGCCTGCTTCAGATTCGTCTCCGGCATGTCGCGCCCACGTGACTCGAAGAAGCCGCGGATGAGAGACGCAAGCCTTTCGTTCCTCATGAGTGAGCGCCCCGTCGCCGCCGCGACGCCCTCTGCGGTGATGTCATCCGATGTGGGGCCCAGCCCACCCGTGATGATGACCGCGTCGGACCTGTCCATTGCCGCCCGGACGGCGGCCTCGATGCGCCCCAGGTTGTCCCCCACCGCCGTGTGCCAAAGGACGTCGACCCCTATGGTCGCCAGCGCCGTCGAGATGCGCTTCGCGTTGGTGTTGGCGATCTGCCCGAGCAGCAACTCGGTTCCAACGCCGATGACCTCTGCCCTCAAACACGATCCTTTGCCATCGCAAGAGGGTACTCGCCGGAGGAACGAATCGGGCTCTAGGATGTGCAGTCATGCTGCGACCAGCGACCAGAGTGGACGTCCGCCAGGTAATGGAGCAGGAGCGGGCGGAGTTCGTCCGGCTGCTCCGTTCGCTGTCCGAAGAGGATTGGAACAAGTCCACCGTCTGCGACGGATGGACTGTCGGTGACCTCGCCGTGCACCTGCTCGGCGACGACCTCTCCTTTCTCTCGCGCAACCGTGACGCGCAAAGGAACGAGAGCCGCGGGGTCGGCTCGGCGGGACCGCAGAACCAGAACGACGCGGCCCAGGACTGGGATCACTTCGTGGACCAGCTCGACGTCCACAACGACCGCTGGGTGCAGGCCGGAGGGTTCCTGAGCACCAGGCTCGTTGCCGAGTTACTCGAGTTCAGCGGCCGGGCGGTCGCCGAGTTCCTCGAGGCCGCCGACCCATCCGCTCCGGGCGAAGTGGTTTCGTGGGCCGGATCGGATCCCGCGCCCTGGTGGCTGGTCGGTGCGCGCGAGTTCACCGAACGCTGGGTGCACCACCAGCAGATCCGAGACGCCATCGACAAACCGGGACTGAACGGGCCGAGCTTCGTCGCACCGATCCTCGGTACCGCGATGCACGGAGTCCCGCGCGCCTACGAGGGGTTGGAAGCGCCGGAGGGCACCACCGTTGCGATCGACGTCACGGGCCGCGCCGGGTTCAGCTGGGCGGTTCGTCGAGACTCAGACGG
Source organism: Actinomycetota bacterium (assembly GCA_050693895.1). GTDB lineage: Bacteria > Actinomycetota > CADDZG01 > CADDZG01 > WHSQ01 > WHSV01. The sequence goes on from JBOGWS010000075.1 coordinate 4,288, forward strand.
CTGGAAGCTCTACGAGGGACTGACCCGGGAGGCGACGGCGCGCCTGTCGGTCGACCAGGCAACGGCGTGGCGCTTCTTGATGGGAATGATGGGCGCCGCTGAGTCCAAACGCAAGGTCACCGTCGAAGGCAACGAGAGCCTTACGGAACCCTTCTTCGGCGCGGTGTCGGCGATCGTCCGGCGGACGTGACCCCTCAGGCCTCGTGCTTGCCGATCAAATCGGCCCCAACAGAATCGGTGATGTGCACGACGATGTAGTCGCCGACGTGGAGGTTGACATCGGTCTCAACCGTGATCTCGCCGTCGATCTCGGGGGCCTCTCGCTTGGACCGCCCCACCCACGCAGACTCCTCGAGGTCGAACCGCTCGACCAGCACCTCGAAGCGGTGACCTACGAGCGCGCGCGCCCTGCGCTCCATCGTCAGGTCGGCGATGCCCTGCACTCGCTCGGTGCGCTCCCTGGCCACCGCTGCGTCGATCTGCTCCGGCATGTCATAGCTGCGCGTACCTTCCTCTTGGCTGAAGGTGAACACCCCGACCCAGTCGAGATCCGTGTCCGCCACGAACGACGCGACCGCGCGTGCGTGATCCTCGGTCTCGCCCGGGAAGCCCATGATGAAGGTTGAGCGAATTCCCGCCAGTGGATCGGCGTTCCTGATGCGGGACACGATCGAATCGAAACGCTCGCGGCCGCCCCACCTACCCATGCCCTTTAGCACCGGCTCGGCGACGTGCTGAAGGGAAAGGTCGAAGTAGCTGACGATCACCTCGGACTCGAGGATGGAATCGATGAGCTCATCGGTGACACCCTGCGGATGCAGATACATCAGCCGAATTCTTTTCAAACCGTCGATACCCTCGAGTCTGCGAAGCAACGCGGCCATGTTGCCCTCACCAGAATCCCGCCCCCACATGACAGAGTCCTGGCTGACGAGCGACAACTCGGTGACGCCGCTCTCGGCGAGTTGACGAGCCTCGGTCTCGATGGTTGCGAAGTCGCGCGATCTGAACTTCCCGCGCATGAGGGGGATCGCGCAAAAGGTGCAGCCCCGGTCGCAGCCCTCGGCGATCTTCAGGTACGACCACGGAGCGCGGCCGAAACGGAGTTTGGGACCGGCCGCGATCGTCGCATCCCACCAGGCGGGATCGAAGCGCGTGCCGGGCTCACCGTGAACTCGCTCCTCGAGCGTCCCCGCAGCAACCCCCTCGACGATGTCCGAGATGCGCGGGTAGGCCGCGAAGTCCACGAAAGCGTCCACCTCGGGGAGCGACTCGTCCAGCTCGTCCGCCGACCGCGCCACCAGGCAACCCGTGAGAATGAGGCCCTTGAGGCCGGCAGTCTCCTTGAGCTCAGCCAGCTCGAGCGCCTCCTCGATCGTCTCCCGCCGGGCGGGATCGATGAAGCCGCAGGTGTTGACCAGGACTACCTCGGCGCCCTCGACGCCTTCCGAGACCTTGTGCCCCCGGGCCGCGAGAAGTCCGCCCAGGCCCTCGGAATCGACCGCGTTTTTCGGGCAGCCCAGCGTCACGATCGAAACATTGGCCATAGGTCCGCTTCTCTACTAGAAAAGGTCTTGAACGTCTTCGGGGAGGGACACGACCACCGCGTCGGGTCCACCCGGAGCACCGATGTTGCGTCCGTTGACGATCAGGTCGACACCTTCCGCGTAACCGAGCACGATCTCCATGCTTTCGTCCGCGGTAAAAGTCTCGGATCGATCGCCGACCTCCAACGTGATGCCAGCAGGTGTGACGATCTCTCCGTCCGAGGTGACCTCGATCCAGCAGCGCGCGCGCTTCGCGACGAGCTGGACCTGCAGTCCATCCTCGAGCGCCAGCGTCGTCTCTTCGTCCTCGGGCTCCTTGGGTTCGGAAGGAGGTGTAGTCGGCTCCTCATCGGTGGATTCTTCGTCGGGTGTCTCCACGGGCTCGGTTGCGTCAGGCTGTTCATCGTCCGCGACTTCATTGCTGGTCGGATTCTCCTCGGGCGTATTGATGACGCCGACGACCGCGAGGGTGACGAGAGCGAATGCAGCCAGCAACGCCGCGACCGTCCAGCTGTTGAGCGGACGCCGCTGGCGAGGGACGGACCGCGCCCGGTCGTTCAGTGCCGTGATCGTCGAGGTGTCGGTCTTGCCACGCCCGTATTTTCGGTCGAATTCCTCGATGAGGGGTTCCTCGTTGACCCTCAGAAAGCGAGCGTAGGTTCGGAGGAATCCACGCACGTATGCGGGCGCGAGAAAGTCGAATTCGTCGGACTCCATCCTCATCAGGTAGTCCGGACGTATTCGAGTCTGTTCGGCTGCCCTGTCGATGCTCACCCGGCGGCGACGCCGAGCGTCCCTCAGGTACGCGCCCATAGAGTTCTCGGACACGAATCTCCACTTCCTGCACTAGACGAGTTCGTGGCACGGTCACCACATCTGCCACGAGATGACGACCATTATAGGTGGCGACCGACTACAGACTCTCAGAGAAACTGCCCGCGCGGAATCACACGCTTGGACTTAGTTGTTCGGGGTCAGTTGGTTACCGCTTGGGACTCAAGCTCACCAAGGTGATCCTGGCTACGCCTCTTCCGGCTGCTGACCCTCGTCGAGTTCCTCGGCGGTCATCAGGACGTCCCGAGGCTTCGACCCTTGCGAGGGCCCCACGACACCCCTCTGCTCCAGGAGGTCCATCAGACGCCCGGCCCGGGCGAAGCCGACCTTTAGCTTGCGCTGCAGCATGGACGTCGATCCCAGGCCGCTGCGGACGACGAGGTCCATCGCCTCTCGAAGCAGGTCGTCGTCGTCACCGCTGCCGCCTCCGAGGCCGCCCGAAGACGAGCCGAGCGCAATGTCCTGTTCCGTCACGCCGTCGACGTAGGTCGGCTGACTCTGGCGACGGGTGTGCCCGACGACGGCGGCGACCTCCTTCTCGTTGACCCATGCCCCCTGGATCCGCCGCGGTTTCGATGAGTTCGCGTGAAGAAAGAGCATGTCACCGTGACCGACGAGTTTGTCCGCGCCTCCCTGGTCGAGAACGACACGCGAGTCCTGCTGGCTCGCGACACTGAACGCCAGCCGAGACGGAATGTTGGCCTTTATGAGTCCGGTGACGACGTCGACCGACGGTCGCTGTGTTGCGAGCACGAGGTGAATGCCGACGGCGCGCGCCATCTGAGCGATACGGCAGATCGCGCTCTCCACGTCGCGCGGGGCGACCATCATGAGGTCTGACAACTCGTCGACGACCACGAGGATGTAAGGGAGCGGTTCGGGATCCGGTTCGAGTTCGTCTCGCTTGACCACCGCGCGGCGCGCAACGGCGTCGTTGTAGAACTCGAGGTTCCGCATCCCGTTGGACGCCAAGGTCTCGTAGCGCATCTCCATTTCCTTAACGACCCAGTTGAGCGAGGCCGCGGCCTTCTTGGGAATGGTGACCACCGGGCTCAGCAGATGTGGAACGCCGGCGAAGTTGGTGAGCTCCACGCGCTTCGGATCGATCAGAAGCATTCGCACTTGATCGGGCCGGGCGCGGGTGAGCACCGAGGTGATGATCGAGTTGATGCACGACGACTTACCCGAGTTCGTAGCGCCCGCGATCAGAACGTGAGGCATCTCCGTGAGATTCGCCATCACGGCTTCGCCGGAGATGTCCATACCAAGCGATACGGCCATGGGGTGCTTGTCGGCGAGGGCCTCCGGGGAGCTCAGAACGTCGCCGAGCGTCACGAGTTGGCGGCTCCTGTTCGGGACCTCGATACCGATCGCGCTCCGTCCCGGGATGGGGGCCAGGAAGCGAAGCTCGCCGGAGGCGAGCGCGTACTTGATCTCGTTCGACAGCGATAGGACACGATTTACCTTGACGCCCGCCCCCAACTCGATCTCGAAGCGGGTCACCGTCGGCCCCGCCGTGTGACCGGTGACCGACGCGTCGACGCTGAACTGCTCCATCGTCGCCTCTAGGGTGCGGCTCATCTCCTCGATCCCGCGAACGGAGACCTCGCGTTCACCGCCCTTCGAGAGTAGGTCCAAAGACGGCAGCTTGTAGTTGCTCGAGTCCCCGACGACGAGCGCCATTTGCGTCGGCCTGCCGGCCTTCAGGTTCGAGGGTGGACGCTCGGCGTCTTCGCGTGCAGCCCTCTTCTTGCCGGGCCGGGCGGCGGCGGGTTCAACCTCCTCGTCGTCCTCGTAGTAGACATCCTCGTCCACGTCGTCGTGGTGGTCGTCTTCGTCATCGAACTCATCGTCCTGGCCCGCCAGCAGACCCTTGAGGAACGCCCCGACGTGCGCGATCGCGAGCCCGGTCCACTCGATCACGCGGCTGACCGGAGTCTTGGTGATGATGAGGAGGCTGGCGACCAGCAGCAGGCCGAGAACCACCCACGTCGCCCACACTCCGATGAGACCGGACAAGGGGTTCGCCGCCATCGCCCCGAAGATGCCGCCGATGCCGGACAGCTTCTCGAGCGAGGCGTAGATGGGTTTGTTTCCGCCGGCGAGGTGAAACATCCCCGCGAGGGCGAACAGCCCGAGCGCGCACCCGCTCATGATCCGGCCAATCTGAAGCCGCAAAGTGGGGACCAGCATCATGACGCCGGCCGCGAAGAGCACCGGCGGCGCCACCACCGCGACATCCCCGGCGAAGAGGCGGCCGAGGTAATCGAGTCCCCTCCCGATGGGGCCGGCTCCGCCGCTGTAGATGCCGAGGCCTCCGAGAACCGCTCCGAACATGACGACGATCGCCCACACCTCGACGGGTGCGTTAACGATGCCGATGTAGGACCACCTCAGGAAGGAGACGACCGGATTCGGACGCCTGGAGGCCCGCTTCTTGGCGGGGGCCCGTCGGGACGAGGACGCGCGCGAGCGGCCGCGTGAACGCGACGAACTGCGGGACCTGCTCGGTGCCTTTCGGCGGGTCCTGGTGGCCACCAACTTCCCTTCTGCCCGGCTCAGGCGGTCAACGAGTCACAAAAGTAACACCAGTTAACACCAGCAACAGGATTTTGGGC